>NZ_JABZEO010000050.1 GCF_013385175.1 Allochromatium humboldtianum
AAGGGGGAACCGCAGAATTCGGAAAAAATCGTACGCTAAGCTAACGGTGTTCTCGTGACAGCTCTTTGACTAGGCTTTCTAAGGCCATTCTGATAGCCCTGACTTCCTGAAAAGCCATGGCTAAAATTTGTGCGGCTAAAAAGGATAACCGATGGTAAAGTAAGTTATCCCTGTCGAGATACTGAAAAGCGTTATCCTCGTTTTTCCCAAAACTGTTTTGCCAGTTCGCTCAGAGCGCTAGTTAACTGAGCGACAGATTTCGCACTTTGCAAATTATTCTGCCCGGTCTGTACATTGGTATCAGCAGCATCGCGTATATTGATAATACTGCGGTTTATGTCTTCACTTACTGCTCCCTGCTGCTCGACCGCAGTCGCTATTTGCGCGTTCATGTCGGTAATTTCGTTAACGCGTTGGCCAATTCCATCAAGAGCTGTAGCTGCTTCCTCTGCGTGAGCTACACTCGTGTGCGCTTGCCGACTACTTTGCTCCATGACTGTAACAGCGGATTGCGCTCGCTCTTGTAGAGCGCTGATCATGGGCGGCCGCAAAAACTGAGTGCAACACCCGACCATTTCGGTAAGGTGTTGCCCCATGTCCTATCACGAACTCAGCGCCACAGAGCGCGTCACGATCCAGATCGGCCTGTGCAATGGCTTCAGCCAGCGCAGGCTTGCCCGGCTGATGAACCGCAGCCCCTCGACGGTCAGCCGTGAGATCCGGCGCAACCGGAATGCTCAAGGCGAGTACGTTGCAGACGATGCCCAGCGCTTGATGCATACACGCCGCGTGGTCTGTCGACCCGCAAAACGGCTGGTGCCCGGCAACGAGTTGTTCGAGCTGGTCGCCCACCTGCTGCGACAGCGCTTTTCTCCCGAGCAGATTGCCGGCAAGCTGCGAACCATGAAATCCCCAAGCTTCGAAGACGCCTACGTCTGCCGCGAGACAATCTACAACGCGATCTATGCCCTGCCGGTCGGCGAGCTGCGCAAGGAGCTGATCATCTGTCTGCGGCAGGGCAAGACTACCCGCCGGCCGCGCTCCGGCGGGGTGGATCGACGTGGCCAGATCCCCGACATGGTCAGCATCCACGTACGCCCACCGGAGATCGAAGACCGCCTGATGCCCGGTCACTGGGAGGGCGATCTGATCAAGGGCAAGGCCAACGCCTCGGCGGTAGCCACCCTGGTCGAGCGTACCAGCGGCTACCTGATCCTGGCGAAGATGAACGATGCGACGGCGACCTCGGCGGTGGAGGGCTTCAGCGCGGCGCTGAACCGCATGCCGCTGGCTGTACGCAAGAGCATGACCTACGACCAGGGGCGAGAGATGGCGCGGCACGCGGAAATCACCCAGAAGACCGGTGTGGCGATCTACTTCTGCGACCCACACAGCCCCTGGCAGCGCGGCAGCAACGAGAACATCAACGGCCTGATCCGCCAGTACCTGCCCAAGGGCACGGACTTGTCGGTGTACAGCCAGGAGCAGTTGGATGCCATTGCCTACGAACTGAACATCCGACCGCGCAAGCGCTTCAATTGGAAATGCCCGATTGAGGTCATGACAGAGGTAGTGGCGTTGCAGCATGATGCACCTGCTTCAATCCAGTAACCGTGTTGCACTCAGCTTCTGCAACCGCC
>NZ_JABZEO010000051.1 GCF_013385175.1 Allochromatium humboldtianum
GAGGTTCGTGCTTAGACAGCTCAGAGCATTTTCGAGAAAGAAGCCAACGGGATGAATTTTTAGATCCCCGGAGACAAAACCAATACGGAGTCTGTCCGGAAGAACCGTTGCTGAGCTCTTCCATGCTCTGAATTCAGTTGCTTTTTCCTGTACCTTTTCACCAAAGGCACGAGCCTCAAGCAAGCGATCTTCAGCCGAAAAACGCTCGTCAAAATTCAGGCAAAAAATCAGGTTGCTGTGCGCTTCAATAAAAGAAGGTTTAATTTCAAGCGTGCGCCGATAGCAATCCACCGCTTCAGGCAGGCGACCTTCATCCTGTAAGACCACGCCCAAGTTGTTATACGCCTCGGCGTAAGAGGGATTGATTTCCAGTGCCCGGCGCCGCGCCGCTGCCGACGCTTCCAGTTCCCCATCTGCCTTCAGTGTGTTGCCTAGATTATTGAAGGCCTCCGCATAGTCCGGCTTCAACTGCACGGCTTGGTGATAGCTTTGCTTAGCGTGGTCCAGCAACCCACATTCGTGAAATACCACACCCAAATTATTGTGAGCCTCGGCGTAGTCAGGCTGTAACTCGACAGCACGCCGCAAAGCCATCAATGCCGCATCAATCTGCCCCAAATCCTTAAGTGCAGCACCTAAATTGGAGAGCACCCTGGGTTGATCGGGCTTGAGTTTCAACGCATTCTCACAACAGGTCTTCGCATCGGAAAAATTACCGCTGTCCAGAAATGCAGCGCCTAAATTGGCATGGGCCTCAGCGTAGTCCGGACGAAGGCCAACAGCCTGGCGGCAATGCTCAATGGCCTCAGCAAGCTGGCCTGCTTCACGAAGCGCGTTCCCCAAGTTGCAGTGTGCTTCTGCGTAGTCTGGCTTGACAGCGAGCGCTCGTCGGTAACAAGTGATGGCTTCATCCCGGCGTCCCAGGTTTTTGAGTGCAACGCCTAGGTTGCTGTAAGTGCCGACATCTTCAGGCGCAAGTGAAATCGCTTTTTCTAGATGCGCGATCGCCAGATCGGTGTGGCCAAACTGCACACAAAGCGTTCCGAGAATTTTCCAGCCGAAGAAGTGTTCTGGATAGTCATTACAAAACTTGCGAGCCGCCGCTTCAACCTCTGCAAAGCGGCCCTGCTGATAGAGCGCCACGATAGCGTCCATCGCTTGCTGTGCTTGGGGCGCAGCATCGGACATTACCGGTGCGGCGTTTTCATTCTGCGCCAACCGAGTAATACTCAGTTCACGCCACATTACCCATAACGCTTGGCTCAAATGACTGGCAAAACGCGGGGCATCGAAGAGTGGAGAGCGAGCGACTCGTTCACGCAACCCGGCACGCAGTACGGCCAGCGATGCTGGGTTTTGGGCGAAGGTGATGGCCTTGCCGACGTACTCGTCTTCACTGTGCGCCACCCAATCCGGCAGTCCCGCTGCCGTCAGCAAACTAGCACCCTGGCGCGCCAGTAGGGTATCGCCAGCCAACGTGATCGTCGGCACCCCCATCCACAGCGCTTCGCAGGTGGTCGTCCCCCCCGGATACGGGAAGGTATCCAGCAGGATGTCCACCTCGGCGTGGGCCGC
>NZ_JABZEO010000052.1 GCF_013385175.1 Allochromatium humboldtianum
GGCTTAAAGCCGGTGGTTTGTACCACAGGCCGAGCGCCCTTCCCTCAGTGTCAGAATACATGTCGCTTGCTCTTGCGATCTTTCTTAATACATCGACTAGGCGAGGAGGCTCAGATTCTGGTTCAAGGACACTCTCGGTACCACAGCGAAACGGGCAACATCCTCAGTGCTGGAGCGGCCTACAGGCCATAGAGACCCGATCATGGTCATTTTGACCAACCCAAGTGTCAGCTTGAACCCTTGCTTGTCTCTTGAATGACTTAACATCGATTTGCTCATACATAATCTTCAATTGACTTGGTTTTTATGATGAAAATATTGATTAATGGCGGACGCGGAAATATTAGTTGGAGCCTAACGCAGCTGCTCGCAAAAAAAGGGCACAGTGTTGTTATTAGCGCAAAAAATAAAGACAAAAACTATCTTTTACCAAAAAATGTAGAATTATTGTTTTTTTCAGGAAATTCTTTTTACGAAGAAGCGAATAAAAAACTTGATTTTTTTGACTGCGTAGTAGATTTTATCTGCTATAACGAAAAACAAGCTATGGAAAATTTTGAATCTTTAAAAGAAAAAGTTTCTCATTATTTTTTTGTCAGTTCTGTGACAGTTTATTCAAAGCCATCTTTAAGTCCAATATCTGAGTTGTCAAAAAAGAATGAAAGCAAATGGAGTTACGCTCGCGGCAAACAACTAGCTGAAGAATACTTTCAATCTGTTTGGGAAAAATTTGAATTTCCAGTAACGATAGTTAGACCTTCCCATACTTATTCATCTATTTTTCCTGTAAATATCGGAAACGGTGACTGGACAATACCAAATAGAATTTTAAATAAAAAAGCAGTTTTGCTTTCTGGAAATGGAACATCCTTATGGACATTGACTCATTCTAATGATTTTGCAGAAGCACTATACATGCTTATTGAAAAAAAAGCTGGTATTGGTGAAGATTTTAATATTGTAAGCGATTTTGTGTACACTTGGAATGATATTTATAACTTAATCGCTGAAAAAATCGAAGCACCTTCAAAACCAAAAATAAAATATATATCCGCATCAGATTTAATGAAAAATTTGCCTTATTATGCTCCTAGCGTTGTTTTTGAGAAACAATGGGATGGTGTTTATGATACGTCGAAATTAAAAAAAGTTATACCTGAATGGAAGTCTTGTATAAATTTAACATCAGGACTTGATTTGGTATTAAACTTTTTTTCCGAGAACAAAAGCTTATTAATTAAAACAGATCAAGTTATAGATAAATTTATGGATCAATTTTAATTTTTATAAAGTGTCATTGTTGATCGAAAGCAAGCAACTCACGAAAATGACAAAAGAACGGAACCTCCTCTCAACCCATCACGTAGACGAGGACAAGGCCGCTTTCCGCACTAAAGCACGGCAACATCCTCTGTGTTGGAGTAGCCTACGGGCCGCAGAAGAGCCCCGGTCATGGTCATGTTGCCCACCCCCATTGCAACCTTAACCCTGCTTTTCTTTTAAGTGACTTAACACCGATGCAGGCGACAACTAAACT
>NZ_JABZEO010000053.1 GCF_013385175.1 Allochromatium humboldtianum
TGATCAAACTGCGCGTCAAACCCCGTCCTTCAGGGCGGGGAAGGATAGCGCTTCGATAGGCTTGGCATATTGAATTTAGTGTGCTAAATTTTAGCCATGATCGTCAAACGCGCCTACCGCTATCGTTTCTACCCGACCGAAGAGCAAGCTGAGCAGCTGGCCCGCTCGTTTGGCTGTGCGCGCTGGATCTACAACTGGGGGCTTCAGCAGCGCACCGAGGCCTTCTATAAGCACGGTCAGCGGCTCTACTACAAAGACCTCGCCGGGCAACTGAAAGTCCTGAAGCAAGCCCCGGACACCGCCTGGCTCGCCGAGGTGTCCAATGTGGTTCTGCAACAGGCGCTGCGGCATCTGGACGCGGCCTTTGCGCGCTTTTTCAAGAAGGAGGCCGGGTATCCCACCTTCAAGTCGCGCCGGGGCGATCAGTCCTGCTCCTACATGAGTAATGCCTTTACCTTCCGTGACGGACGCCTCACCCTGGCCAAGCAGCGCGAACCGCTGGATATCCGCTGGTCGCGACCGCTGCCCGAGGGGGCCGTGCCCTCATCGGTCACGGTCACGCGCACCACGGGCGGGAAATACTACGTCTCGCTCTTGGTCGAGGCGGACGTCCAGCCATTGCCGGCGACGACCCAGGAAACGGGCATTGACCTCAACGTCAAGGAACTGGTCCTGAGCACCGGCCAGCGCTTTCAGCCTCCCAAATCGCTCAAGCGCCTCGAACAGCGCAAGCGGCGCTATCAACGCGCCTGCCGGCGTAAGGTCGCGGCGGCCAAGAAAGCCCTGGGCCTGGATCCCAATGCCCCGCTGCCCAAGGGCACGCGCCTGCCGATCTCCAACAACCTGCGCCAGGCGCACCGCCAGATTGGGCGCGTCATGGAGCGCCAGGCCAACGTGCGCCGCGATTGGCAGCACAAGACCACCACCACCATCGTGCGCGAGAACCAAGTGATCGCGATGGAAGACCTCTACGTCCAGGGGATGACCGCCAGCGCCAAGGGAACAGCCGAGCAGCCGGGGAAAAACGTCCGCCAGAAAGCCGGCCTCAACCGGGCGATTCTGGACGTGGGCTTTGGCGAGATCCGCCGTCAGATCGACTATAAGGCCCAGTGGTATGGGCGCACCACGGTCCAGATCGACCGCTGGTATCCGTCCAGCCGGCGTTGTTCAAGCTGCGGGCATATTCATCGCGCCCTGCGCCTGAGTGACCGCCACTGGACCTGTTCGTCGTGCGGCACGCGCCATGACCGCGATCTCAATGCCGCGCGCAACATCCTGGCGGCGGGCCAGGCGATCCTTCAGGGCGCCGACGCCCTGCGGATCCACGAGTGAGTTGGGACTACCGGAGGACGTCCGGGAGTTAAAGCCTGTGGAGCGGGCACTGGCGGCGGAACGGTGAGGGTTGCCGGTCTACGAGTCATCCCGCATTGAATCAGGAAAGACGGTTCGCGAGGACTGTCCGGCCAGGGAGCCGTACCCTGGGAATCCCCACCCTTCAGGGCGGGGAGGATGTCAA
>NZ_JABZEO010000054.1 GCF_013385175.1 Allochromatium humboldtianum
ATCAACTACCCGCCTCCTGACCTAATGGTCGAGGAGGGGGTTTGGCTCTGAACTCCACCGCAGTTCCAGATACCGTTGCAGGCGTCCGGCTTTGGCTTCAGCGTCCGAGCCTTTGGGGGTGGCTGATAGGCACCCCGTCCTGATCCAGTCTTGCCGGATCAGGAGCGTTCGCAGCGCGACATTGCGCGCACCCACCAAGTCGGCATGCAGCTCAAATCCGCAGCTTGCGCACTCAAAGCGCAACCCTTTCCCAGGCCGGTTCTCCTTGCCCGTGTGACCGCAGACCGGGCAGCCCTGGCTGGTGTAGTCGGCATCGACATAGATCACCGGCAGGCCTTGCAGGTGCGCTTTGTAGTGCGTCTTGCCCTGCAAGTCGGCGAAGCTCCAGCCGGCGCGGCGGCGATTGGCGCGGCGCTGTTTGCTGGAGGCCTCGGGGCGGTGACGGCGCTCGGTGCGCTCATCAATGTCGTGCAGCCATTCCATCCCGATCAGCGTGCCGGGTTGGGCCAGGTGCTTGCTCACTTGGTGGTTCACATCAGCGCGGAACCGTGTCTCCCGCAGGGCCAGGCGACGCAGCGTGCGTGTGGCCGAGCGGGTGCCTTTGCGCTGAAGTCCGGCGCGGACACGTCGAAAGTGCTCCGCGCGATGCAGGACCGCGCTTCCTGACCAGAAGCGTGCCCGCCGACCGTTGGACTCCACGGCCAAATAGCGCTGACCGAGATCAACCCCGGCCACGGCGCGAATCGTCTCCGGGGCTACCGGCTGCACCGCAACCCCCAAACTCACCAGCAGATACCAGACTTTGCTGGTCGGATCGCGCCAGAGCTTCGCGCCTTGGACGCGGACCCGCTCATCCTCAAGCAGATCAAGATGTTTCTGATAGCCAACGTAACCGCAGCGCAATCGCCCCTGCAACGTGCCAAGGCTCACCGTGCGGTCCTTGCCCAACGAGAAATCGCGGCGGTAGTTATAGAACACTGTCAGCGCAGAGTAGCGCGGTGGTCTATCGAGACCGCGATAGCGCTTTTTTGTCCAGCCCTTGGCGCGATGCTCGGCATTGGTTTTGGTCCGACTCCAGAGCATCTTGTAGCTCGCGGCCACCTGCCGGGGGACGTTGCAGGCCATTTGTGCCGGCAACCCGAAGCGCTCACGCAGCTCACCATAGACCAGCGTTTGCAGCTTCATGGCCTGGGAGAGCTTGTTGTGGACAAAGGCCACTTCAGCGGTCTGGTTTAGTGCATCGCGATAGGCACAGGCTGTTTCCATCAGCACGCCAGCTTGCTCAGCGTCGATCAGGAGCTTTAGTTTGGCGGTGATGATCTGCGTCTCCATGTTCACAAGTATAGACGCATCTAGAATCCTTGTGAACATCAAAACGCGCATTCCTCCCCCTCCTGGCTGCGCCGAGCAGGGGGAATCCTGCGCGAATTCCGTTGAA
>NZ_JABZEO010000055.1 GCF_013385175.1 Allochromatium humboldtianum
ACTTTCTAAGGCACAATGATAACCGGATAAGCAAAACAGGCTTTTATCGTCCAACCGAGCAACGTGCGCATCCATAACGCTTGTCCCTCTGCTTGGAAGCCGGAGAACGTTATCCCCATGCACAATCCACCTCACCCAGGCGAAGCACTACGCCTTGACGTACTTCCAGCGCTGGGCATCAACGCCGATGCCCTGGCTACCCACCTGGGATTCAGCCCCCGCCATCTGCGTGCCGTACTGAATGGCCGCTTGCCTGTCCGTGCCGAACTCGCGCACCGACTGGAACTGGCTGGACTGGGCAGCGCTCGCCAGTATCTTGCCGAGCAACAAGCCTGGTCGTTGTGGCAAGCCAGGCAACGGCCTCACCCTCCCATTATCCGACTGTACCCCTGACTTTTGTTATTGGCCTGAATGTGTGAGTCAAGCGGTTGTAACCGCGTGAATGCTGCTTTGCCTGTTCATGCCCGAGTGCATCGGAAAGGCCCCGCCGTCGCGCACCGAACGTCAGCGGCCACAGTCTGACGGCGGTATGAAATAGGGTTGTGCCGCAGAACCTATTGTTGCCTGACATGAAAACAGAACTCCAGTGAGATGCAGGGCATCGGGCGAACCCGCCTGCCATTCTGGAGAACTGACATGACGCACCCTCACAGCAACGCCTCTGCAGGCGAGACCTTACTTGGCACTCCTACCGCCCTGATGCTCGACACCCGCCTGACGCCCCTTGAACGCAATGGCTGGCAGGTGCTTCGGATGCTGCGTGCCGCTGACGGCCTCAGTCCGCTGGCGAATCTTGGACAACTGCGCCGCTACCTCACCTCGATCCCGCTGGGCCAGCGTGCTGGCTACGAGACCGCCTGGCGCGTACTGGTGGTGCTGCGCTTGACCGGCTGGATCAGCCTGATCGGCCAACACCGCGACCCACTGACCGGCCATGTATTGAGTGAGCTGTACCAGGTACACGACCACCCTCTCAGGTTTGCCCAGGCCTGCGAACTTGATGCCAGCCTGCCGGATTTGCTACACGAATCAGAACGCCACGAAAACAATCAGGTATCACGGGTAGCCAGCCACATCCAGGCCACGATGACGGATGAAAAGCCCGGCCCTGTCGCTGACGACGATCATAACGATCCGCCGCCACCGGCATCGACGGCGACCGGGCAGCCTCAACCTGCGGATACCGACGCCCCGGAAGAACCAGCCAACGCATCCGCCAATCCAATGGCCGTTCTGCCACAGAACCATCGCGCCCGGCAGACCATTCAGGATTCTGCGCCTACGTATAGTTTGTATAAG
>NZ_JABZEO010000056.1 GCF_013385175.1 Allochromatium humboldtianum
ACAGCCAATTGCCCATGAGGATGAAGGGTGCCCAGTAATAGGGATGGGCGTAGGGGTGATCGGGGTCGGGGGTGAAGGCGGGTGCCGTGGAGGTGTCGACGCTGCCGCCGAGGCGCACCGGTCGTCCGCGCACGGCGGCCTGGTCGGTGGAGGCGGGGAGCGGTGGCGCGCCGAGGAAGGCCAGTTGCGCCTGGCGCAGCGCCTCGGCCTTGCTCAGGTGCTGTTGCTGGCGCAGGCGGTAGAAGTGGGCCATGAACGCTCCGGTGCTGGCATCGGCCACCGGCCAGAGGGTGGCGATGACGCTCTTGGCGCCCTGCTTCTGGGCCAGGGTGCCGAGTCCTTCGACTTCCTGGCCGCGGGCGCTCTGGCCGCCGACGGCGGTGTTGCAGGCCGAGAGGGTCAGCAGGTCGAGCTGGCCGAAGTCGTAGAGGGCGCGGATACGATCGAGCGTCAGGCGCTCGGTCCCGAGCAGCAGGAACGACAGGGATTCGTTGCCGGGGTTGAGGCTGAAGTGGCTGGCGATGTGCACCACCGGGCGGCGCAGTCCGGCGCGCAGGCGTGCCTCGGTGAACGCGGCATCGAGTTGGCGCTGTCCGGGCAGGGCGCCGGATTCCTCGGGGGTGGCGCGGACGATGGCGGCCAGTTCGTCGGGGACGCTGGGCAGGGGGGCGAAGCCCTCATGCGCCTGGCTGACACCGAAGCCGGCCACCGTCCAGGTCGGTTTGGGCGGCAGGCGCACCTTGTCGCGCGCGGCGGCGGTGAAGACGCTCAGGGCATAGCGTTCGGTCAGATAGCGTTCGCCGTCGTGCAGGGCAGCCAGCGGGACATAGCGCAGGGTGCCGTCGAGGCTGACCATGAGGGTGGTGATGCCGGCGGCCTCGAGGTCGGGGGCGATCGGGGCGATGAGGGCGCCGTAGAGCGCCTGGGCCGCCGGGCGCGGGTCGCGCCGGGGATCCTGCAGCGCCTGGCGCAGGGTCTCGACCTGGCGGTTGAGGTCGGCGGCGCCGACCGGGGCGACGCGCGCGAGCAGCACCTCGGGCAGGGTCAGCAGCAGGTGCAGGCGCTCGTCCAGCACCAGGGTGTGCAGCAGGGCGACCTGGGCGCCCAGCTCGCGCACCAGGCCGCGGTCGTCGCTGTCGAGTTGGCGTTGGGCCAGCTCGGCCTGGCGCTCGGCGCTGAGGGTGCGAAAGGCG
>NZ_JABZEO010000057.1 GCF_013385175.1 Allochromatium humboldtianum
TCATGGTCGCAAGGTCGTTATGGTCACTCGGTTTGGATGGCAAGAAGAGGTATCTAAATCATGAGTTTTCATTTGAAAAATGAAATAGACCGGATCTTAATGAGTAGTTATGTAAGCCTTCACATAGTCACGCAGAATAGCCAGATAAGGGGTAATATTTGGTTTCAAGATGTCTCTATAAAATAGGTGCAAAAAATCAATTTTAATCTATATCAAGGTTTCTATCCGACGCTTTCTGCTTATTTCACTCTTCAACTTCCAGAAATCAATTCTGTCTATTTTGTGATGCGCTCTGAGATTTGTTCCGCAACACCATCACGGCAGTCGTGAATACCATACTGACCAACTCGACAACCATCGTTAGGCCGTAAAATAGCAAAAATGTACTAGCAAAGAATACAGGCTGATCAGTTGGCAAAAAATGCAAGAAAACGCCAACGAAAAGCACCGCTGCCATAACAATCAGCGGATATCCCATGTCCGATGCAAGAACGTAAGGTTTGAGTTTGGAGTCGTTTTGCGCCCTAAGGATTGTCAAGAGAAATGACGATGGCAAAACAAAGATCAATGCAAATACGCCAATCCCAAATCCCAATAAACTTGGAAAAATACCCACAATCAAACTCGTCACTCTTACTTCTTCCGGCTTTAGATTAGAAGCAACCATGCAATATGCTGCAAGAAATGCTATGGCTAGCGCGATAAGAATCTTCGTAAAAATTCTATTATACCAAGCTTGAAATGGCGCAAATTCTTTTACGTATCGCGCGTCGCCATGAAATGCATATGCATTTGCTATTTTTATGAACGAACCAAGAAGTGGAGTCCTGATTAGCAGTTTATATAGGCTGACCAAAGCATTACCCTGAATTAACTTGGCGGCTTGACTTGCGTTTTGCTCGGGCATCCGCTTCCTTGATGCTGCGATAAATTTCGTTATAGAAGTCGAGTTCCGATTGATCTCCGCTTCTATTGATATCAATCATCACAGGATGATCTTTCATCTGATATAAAATGCTGGTTTGATCCTTGATGTATCGAATCGTTGCGTTTCCATATTTGGTTGCCAAGCCTACAAGACCTCTCGCAACTTCAGACATCCCATTCATATG
>NZ_JABZEO010000058.1 GCF_013385175.1 Allochromatium humboldtianum
ATCACCTTCGCCCAAAACCCAGCGACGCTGGCCGCGCTGCGGGCCGGGTTGCGTGAACGAGTCGCTCGCTCTCCACTCTTCGATGCGCAGCGCTTCGCCAAGAATCTGTATCAAGCTTTTCTCTCGATGTGGCAACAGGCCCAGAGCCTTGCAAGTGACGTCTTGAATGATTCATGTCGACAAGCAGCAGATTTCTCACCAGAGGCTCACAGTGCAGAATTGGTCAATTTGTTTAATCAAGGGCAATACGCAGAGTGTGAAGCCCTAGCGCGACAATTGACGCAGCGAGCGCCGAACTATGGTTTTGGCTGGAATGTACTAGGTGTGCTCTACAAGCAGCTCGGGCGCATCGAGGAAGCCTTGGTAGCTATGGAACAGGCAGCAGTACTCCTGCCGGAGGATGCCGAGGTACTCAACAATTACGGTGCCACGCTGCAAAACCTGCACCGCAGCCAAGCGGCCGAGCCATATCTGCGCCGGGCAATCGCCCTTAAGCCCGACTACGTCGAGGCGTACAACAATCTGGCTGCCACGCTGCACGAACTGGACCGCTACAGCGAGGCCGAAGCCTGTTTGCACCAAGCCATCGCTTTACGTCCTTCCTATCCGGAAGCCTGGTACAACCTAGGCAACACACTCAAACAGCAGGGGCGACTAGAGGAAGCGGAACAAAGTTTGCTGCAGGCGCTTGCCCTGCGCCCTAACTGGCCTTCGGCCTACACGATGCTACTGTTTTGCCTGAACTACGGTCAGCACCAGGATGCACGGACCCGCTTGTCCCACGCCCGGCAGTATGGTGACTTGCTCACCCGCATGGCAGAGCGTCCTTATAAAGACTGGCGCTGCGATGCGGTGCCGAAGCGTCTGCGCGTGGGCCTGGCTTCACCCGATTTGCGAACGCACCCGGTAGGATACTTTCTGGAAAGCGTATTGGCTGACTTGGGCCACACAGGGATCGAATTGGTGGCTTACCCGACCTTTCCGCACGAAGACGCCTTGACGCAACGGCTCAAGGCGCACTTTGTGGGTTGGCACTCGCTGGTGGGGTTGAGCGACGAAGAGGCTGCA
>NZ_JABZEO010000059.1 GCF_013385175.1 Allochromatium humboldtianum
TGAGTCGAGCTTTCGCGACACGGCGCGAAGACTCAGGGAGTCGAACAGGAGCGCCCGCGCTCTCCCCGCCCTTGAGGGCGGGACTGGGTCAACCAGTCCCAAACTCGATCGCTGTTTCTGGCTCGAGATGATCAACCATCAGTTGCAGCGATTGCCGCCCACGAAAGCTGTTGATATCGAGCCGGTAGGCCAGCCGCACAGTTCCCTGCGCCTCGGCCAGCCGCTCACCGAGACCGAAGCCAATCGCCTCAACCGTGGGGCCGCGCGGCGGCGCAACCTTGAGTTTCAGGTGCCGCTGATCGGCGCCGACAAGTCGTGCTTCGAGCACTTCAAACTCTCCATCGAAGCGCGGTTCAGGAAAGTCCTTGCCCCAGGGACCGGCGAAACGTAGGGCTTCAGCCGTCTCCTGTGTCAGGAGTTCGATCGGCAACGCTCCATCCGAGCGAATTTCGCGGATCGGTGGACGATCCCCGATCTGCGTCCGCACCGCCTCTGCAAACGCCTCCCTGAACCGATCCAACACCTCTGCACGCAGGGTCAGACCGGCCGCCATGGCATGTCCGCCAAAATTGTCGAGCAGGTCCGGATGCCGACGATCGACCCAATCGAGCGCATCACCAAATTGGCGCGAGAAGCCCCCTGCTTTAGCCGTGGGGAGGGAAAGGGAAGCGCCCGCCCGTCAGGGCGGACGGCGGCGGGGGTTGACGCGCGCTTTCTTTGTGACTATTATCGTCACTATGAAAGTGACGCTGCAACTCAAACTGCTTCCCGCCCCCGAGCAGCACGCCGCCTTGCTCAAGACCATGCAGGTGTTCAACGACGCCTGCAACTTCATCGCCGAAGTAGCCTATCGCGAG
>NZ_JABZEO010000006.1 GCF_013385175.1 Allochromatium humboldtianum
CACATCCGCCAAACGCGCTCTCATCCCGCTCGGGATCTTTCTGGCCCTGGCTGCCCTGCTCTTCTACGGGCTGCAACTGGACCCGCGCAAGATCCCCTCGCCGCTGGTCGACAAGCCGGCGCCTGAGTTCAGTCTGCCCGATCTCAAGGATCCCAACCAGACCCTGACCCGTGACATCCTCATCGGTCAGGTGTCGCTGGTGAACGTCTGGGCCTCCTGGTGCCCGTCCTGCCGTCAGGAACACGCCGAACTCATGCGTATCGCGCGCGAGCACGGCGTGCGGGTGATCGGCTTCAACTGGAAGGACACCCGGCCCGAGGCTCTGGCCATGCTCCAGCGCTATGGCGATCCCTATACGGTCTCCCTCTACGACCCGGACAATCAGGCCGGGATCGACTGGGGCGTCTATGGCGCGCCCGAGACCTTCATCGTCGACGCCGAGGGCATCATCCGTCACAAACGGGTCGGGCCGATCGACGCCCAGGTCTGGGCCGAGGAGATCCAGCCCATCGTCGCGCGCTACCAAGGGGGCAAACCATGATCCGGACTCAGACCCAGTCGCTCGTGGCTGCGCTGACGCTGGCCGGCGCCCTGCTGACGGCCGCTCCGGCTCACGCCTTCACCCTGGAAGAGTTCACCTTCGAGGATCCGGCGCGCACCCAGGAATTCCGCGATCTCACCAGCGAGCTGCGCTGTCTGGTCTGTCAGAACGAGTCGCTCGCCGGTTCGCAGGCTGGTGTCGCCCAGGATCTGCGCAAAGAGGTCTATCGCCTGATGCAGGAAGGCAAGAGCCGTCAGGAGGTCATCGACTTCCTGGTCGAACGCTATGGCGACTTCGTGCTCTATGAGCCGCCGCTCAAACCCTCGACCCTGGTGCTCTGGTTCGGCCCCTTCCTGTTCGTCGGTTTCGGCGCCTATCTGCTCGCGCGCACGCTCCAGCGCAAGAAGGCCGAACCCGAGCAGGATCTGAGCGAGGCCGAACGCGCCCGACTGCAACAGCTATTCGCCAAGACCGGCGATCAACACGACTGACTCGAACCCCATGATCATTTTCTGGATTCTCGCCGGTATTCTGCTGGCCCTGTCGCTCGTCTTCGTGCTCGCGCCGCTGGTGCGCCCCTTACCGCCGGATACCGCGCCCGGTCAGGATCGACTCAACCTGGAAGTCTTCCAGCAGCGCCTGAAGGAACTCGACGCCGACCTGGAGGCCGGTTTTCTCGATCAGGCACAGTACGACGCTGCACGGCGCGATCTGGAGCGCGAGTTGCTCTACGATCTGGACGGCGCCGAGACGGCGGCGACCACCGAGCATTCGAGTTCCGCCCTCAGCCGCTGGGCGATGGCGTTGGTCCTGACCATCGTCGTTCCGGCCGCGACCGTACTTGCCTACCTGGAGATCGGCCGGACCGACCTGATCGACCAGCGCCAGACGGCCGCCATGACGGACAGCCCCAACGCCGAGGCCGCCTCGCTGGAAGAACTGGTCCAGCAGTTGGAAAAACGGCTCGAACAGGAACCGGCGAACATCGATGGCTGGATGATGCTCAGCCGTACCTATCTGGCCATGGGTCGACTCAACGCCGGCGCCAAGGCCATGGAACGCGCCTATACGCTCGCGCCCAACGAGGTCGAACTCAAGATCGCCTATGCCGAGGTGCTGGGACTGGCTGATCCCAACAAGAGCCTGCTGGGACGCCCGGCCGAACTGATCGCCGAGGCGCTGGAGCTGGATCCGACCAACACCAATGCCCGCTGGTTCTCGGGTTTGGTCGCCTTCCAGCGGGGCCAGTATCAGGCCGCCCGAACGACCTGGCAGAGCATCTTAGATACACTGGATCCGGAGAGCGAGGAAGCCGGCAATCTGCGTCAGATGATGGATGAGGCCCAGCGTCGTGCTGGAGTTCCGGCTGAGACCGCATCGGTCACACCAAGCGAAGCGGGCGAAACGACAACCTCAGATACCGAGACTGCCGCACCCGCTACGCTTCCAGCCGCCGCTGTGAATATCGAGGCCGAAACACCAAGCGACACTACGACGACCGAGACGTCCGCCGACATCACAGAGACTGTAGCCGCCGCGCCCCAATCGAGCCTGACCGTGGCCGTCAGCCTCGACCCGCATTTCTCGGATCGAGTCTCGCCCGAGGATACGGTCTTTGTCTTCGCGCGAGCCGTTCAGGGACCGCCGATGCCGCTGGCCGTGCAACGTCTCCAGGTCAAGGATCTGCCCGCCACCGTGACGCTCGACGACAGTCAGGCCATGAATCCGGCCCTGCGGCTGTCGGCCTTCGAGCAGGTCCGGGTCGGAGCACGGGTCTCAAAGAGCGGTCAGGCCACGCCCCAGCCGGGCGACCTGTTCGGCGAGTCGGAACCAGTTCAGCGCGATACCGAGACCGATGTCCGGATCCGCATCGACCAAGTGCGGCCCTGAGCACCAAAACGGGCGTACAGAACGCTGAGTTCTGACGCCCGGCGCACGCGCACGGTTTTCAATCATCGAGTCCAGCTCAGTCCACGGCGGATTTCTCATAGGTTCCGACCAACTCGGCATGGGCCAGGATGTGATCGTCCATCGCCACCAGCAGATCGTCCTTGCCGGGCGTACCCAGCGCCTCGGGTAACCGAACATCCAGCGCATAGAGCCGATGGAAATAGCGGTGACGTCCGATCGGCGGGCAGGGTCCGCCGTACCCCGTCCGACCCCAGCTATTGATCCCCTGCCCCGTGCCCTCGGGCAATCCATGACGCGCCGCATCCTCGGGCAGTCCCCCACACTCCGGCGGGAGGTTGTAGAGGATCCAGTGATCCCAGACCATGCGCGGCGCGGCCGGATCGGGCGCATCCGGGTCGTCGACGATCAGCACCAGACTCCGGGTTCCCTCCGGCAGATTCTCCCAGCTCAACGGCGGCGAGCAGTCCTCGCCCTCGCAGGTATGACGCGATGGAATGGCTTCACCATCGACAAAGGTGTCGGATTTGAGAACCAGTGCCATTTTTGGCCTCCAGCGTTGTGCTAACGTTTGCATCAAGACAGAATCGAACCGCGCCCCAAGGTGATTTCGGCACGGTTCCACAGTGAACGATCCCCGTTTCGGGTCATGACAGGCCGTCACGGGCGTGCGGTTCGATCACTCAGCGCTCATCACGATCCCTAGCTGTGCGTCCTTCGGCGGCCCTCCATGTCGGCCGCCACTTTTTATCCCTTGCCGATCGCCGACGCCAAGCCCCGCTTTCGCCGCCGGAACCGTCCCCTTGGTCCTCGACGAAGCCGCACTTTCGACCGTCCCCTTGATCTAGGGCAACTCCAGCGCGATTTCATCCCCCCAGACGGCCTGAGTCACACTCCGGTTGCAGTATACTTTCGATTCGTTCGGATGAACGTCCCTGGGCGCCTGTTCGCTCAAGCGCCCCGATTTCCACTCAAGCGCCACGACGGGATCCAAGATGTCTGACTACAATGCCGAGGACGTCCGCAACATCGCCCTGGTCGGTCATGCCGGCTCCGGAAAGACCACCCTGGTGGAGGCGCTGCTCGCGGCCACCGGCGTCATCAATGTGCCCGGCAATGTGACCAAGGGCACCACGGTCTGCGACTTCGACCCCATGGAAAAGGAGTTGCAGCACTCGCTGGACGCCGCCATCACCAGCTTCACCACCAGCGGCAAGCACATCAACCTGATCGACACCCCCGGCTATCCCGATTTCCTCGGGCGCAGTCTCTCGGTGCTGACGGCGGTCGAGACCGCCGCCCTGGTCATCAACGCCCAGGCCGGGATCGAGTCCATGACCACGCGCCTGATGAAGGCCGCCGACAACCGTCATCTGTGCCGGCTGATCATCGTCAACCAGATCGACGCCGAGCATGTCGACCTGGGTCAGTTGACCGAACAGATCCGCGAGACCTTCGGCCCCGAGTGTCTGCCGATCAACCTGCCGGCCGATGGCGGCAAGCGCGTGGTCGACTGCTTCTTCCAGCCCAGCGGCGGCCCCACCGATTTCTCTTCGGTTGAAGAGGCGCACAGTCAGATCGTCGACCAGGTGGTCGAGGTCGACGAGGATCTGATGGCGCTCTATCTGGAGCAGGGCCAGGAACTCCAGCCCGAGCAGCTCCACGACCCCTTCGAGGCGGCGCTGCGCGAGGCGCATCTGATGCCGATCTGCTATGTCTCGGCCCAGACCGGCGCCGGCATCCCTGAGCTGCTGGAGATCATGGCGCGTCTGATGCCCAATCCGGCCGAGGGCAATCCGCCGCCCTTCCTCAAGGGCGAGGGTGCGGCCATGGAGCCGGTGCGCGTCAGTCCGGATCCGGCGCTGCATGCCGTGGCCCATGTGTTCAAGATCCTCAACGACCCCTATCGCGGCAAGATCGGCATCTTCCGCGTCCATCAGGGGCGCATCACCCCGGCCAGCCAGCTCTTCGTCGGCGACGCGCGCAAGCCGTTCAAGGTCAATCATCTCTATCGCGTGCATGGCAATGATCTGATCGAGGTCGACGAGGGCGTACCGGGCGACATCCTGGCCGTCACCCGGGTCGACGACATCCATTTCGACGCCGTGCTGCACGACTCGCACGACGAGGACCATTTCCATCTGACCACGATGGAATGCCCGATCCCGCTGTTCGGACTGGCGATCAACACCAGCAAGCGCGGCGACGAGCAGAAGCTCACCGATGCACTCAACAAGCTGCGCTCGGAAGACCCCTGCTTCCACATCGAGCACAATGCCAGTGCCAACGAAACCGTGGTGCGCGGACTCGGCGAGGCCCATCTCAAGGTGGTGCTGCGCCGACTGACCGAGCAGTTCCATGTCGACGTCGAGACCCGTCCGCCGAGCATCCCCTATCGCGAGACCATCATGGGTCAGGCCGAGGGCCATCATCGGCACAAGAAGCAGACCGGCGGCGCCGGCCAGTTCGGCGAGGTCTATCTGCGGGTCGAACCCAACGCGCGTGGAGCCGGGTTCGAGTTCGTCGATGCCGTGGTCGGCGGGGCCATTCCGGGCAACTTCATCCCCTCGATCGAAAAGGGCGTGCGTCAGGTGCTGGAGGAAGGGGCCGTCGCGGGTTATCCGCTCCAGGACATCCGGGTCACGGTCTATGACGGCAAGTACCACGCGGTGGATTCCAAGGACATCGCCTTCGCCACCGCCGGACGCAAGGCGTTCATCGACGCCGTGCTCAAGGCCCAGCCGGTGATCCTGGAGCCGATCGTCAAGATCCGTATCACGGCCCAGGACAGCGCCATGGGCGATCTGGCCGGGGATCTGTCGAGCCGTCGCGGACGCATCAACGGCAGCGAGTCCAAGAGCCGCGGGCGCGTGGTCATCGAGGGCGAGGTGCCGCTGGCCGAACTGGAGGGCTATGACGCGCGGCTCAAGTCGCTCACCGGCGGCGAGGGTACCTACGGCATCGAGCTGAGCCACTATGACCCGGTGCCGGGCAACATCCAGAAGCAGATGATGGATGCCTATCAGCGCAGCGAGGATTGAGCGCCGCCTCAAGCCGTCTCCGGGGACCGGAGACGTCGATCCATGGCGCCGGCCTTCCGGCGCCATGGACCTCCAGCCACATGTTCCGCGCGCTAGGCGTCCGTGCCGAGCGCGCCGGTCTCCGCTCCCAGAGGCTCCTGAGAGTCGCGACGACTCCGGGTCATCGACCAGAGCAGCAGCCCGAACCAGCCGATGATCGTCCAGCCCAGCAGGACGTTGAGCACACTGATGGTCACACGCCGTCTGTGCCCCTGGTCGAACGCCAGCCAGGTCGGCAGCAGATAGAACAGGATCAGGAGCGCGGAGATGAACCATCCGCGAACATCGATCGGATAGATCGCGTCGACGGCCAGCAGCAGGAGCAGCCAGGCCAGGACGAAGACCGGAATGCCGCGTCTCAGACCGAGGCGACGCAGGTTCTCGATGAGCACCGGCGGAATGCGGCGCTCGATGGCGGTGATCCAGGTGCTAGGGCGCCAACCTTGGGCGCGGTCGGATGATGGGTGTTGATCCATACTGATTCTCCGCAAATAGAGGCGGCGCGAAGCATAGCCTAAACCGCACCTGGCATGATAGGCGGTGTTCAGGCGCGCTTTTGGGAGTATCCCTGCCCCAAAACTGCTGATCGGGACCGACGAACTCCACATGCGACTCGGGTTACTCGAACTGGGTCACAGACTTGCCGCAATTTTTCCCTCAAACTTGGAAGCGTCTGGCCGTTAAAGGTCAACGATGCGACAAGCGAACAAGCCGCCCTGCATACAGGATCGCCCTCTTCCGCATCTGCCGCTGCGCCGATCCAATGTCGAGTTCTACGACAAGGATCCTACATTTGGAGTCCCATCATGACCAAGTTTTTTACTGTTTCATCACTCGCCTGCTGCTTAGCGCTTTCCTGGTCGATTGGTTATGCTCAAACGACCACCAAAACCGTTAAGCCCTATGCCTATTCGATGAAGATCACCGTTAGCCGGCCAAAGGGTAGCGATGCTGAGGCATCACTGAAAGACAAGACAAAACCATCGACGACAGCTTTCACACCCTGTACTGATGTATGGAAGCGCGATGTACTCTCGTTTCAACTGACCTACGACGCAGGTAAACGCACGGTCAATAAAAAAGACGGCACCGTAACATCGAGTGTCACCGATGTGTATTTCTTTTTTTACAATCCTCAAGCCCTCGGCTTAAAAACCACAGCCACTCCTACGACCGATCCTAATGATACATCTGATACAGATGCCGACTATACTGAAATGTGCGAAATTAATAATGCAATCGAATACCAGGCATGCGACCCTAAGATATGGGTAATCACCCGACCCGCTGTAGGTACGGCCCCACTCGCCATGCGGCCACTTGCCGAAACTGCGGATATTCGCTTTGGCGATATCGATCATATTTATTTATCGAAAGATGAAAATCTCGGAACAGGCAAAATCTCTGACTCTACACTGCGTTCCTACATGAAGTTCGATGATCTAACGCAGGGATTGTGGTCGTTGATCGGCGTCGTCGGACCAATTATCGATCTTAATTCCACGACTCCGCCTTTAGAACTTGAATTTGATGATCAGACCAAATGGGCTGCATGGGACGCCGTTTCCTTTATGCTCGGCTCACCCTGGGGAAACGGAAAAATCTGTCAATAAAGCAAGCCAAAGGTGAATCGACAACAATTTCAGCGCACGACCTGTATCGTGCGCCGTCTTTTTACGATTGATACCAGACTGTCTGGCAGAGGTTCATATCAAGCGACGCCTTGCCCCACTAGGGATTTCCCTGATATCGAGTTTTGAAATACAATATCGACAATCTTCCCGAGTATTTCATACACGATAAAGGAACCATGCGAACGCTGACCACGGCCTTGCTCGCCGCTATCGCCCCGACCCTCCTGACCTCATCGCACATCGCGCCACGCCTCAACGAGGCGCGCTGTGCGAATCACAGCAGCCAGTCCTGCGTCAGAGACGAGCCGGAGATCGATCCGGATCTGCGCTGTCTGGCCCTGAACATCTACCACGAAGCCCGCTCCGAGCCGGAATCCGGCCAGATCGCCGTCGCCCGCGTGACCCTGAACCGGGTCGAGTCGGAGGCGTTTCCCGAATCGATCTGCGGGGTGGTCAAGCAGGGCGGCCAGAAGCGTCATCGCTGCCAGTTCTCCTGGTGGTGTGACGGCAAGCCCGACGACCCCAAGGAGCAAAGGGCCTGGAAACGCTCATTGGAAATCAGTCGCCGCGTCCTGGCCGACGAAGTCCCGGACCCGACCGACGGCGCACTCTACTACCACACCGACTATGTCAGTCCCACGTGGTCGCGACACTTCGAGCGCACGACCCGCATCGGACGTCATCTGTTCTATCGCCCCACCCAGAGTTAATCGGCCTGGGCCGGTTGGCGCCGACGATTCCAGAGCACATATCCCAGCAACGTTAGGGCCACGAAGACCAGGGCTGCGACCGTCACCAACGGCAGGTTCTCACGGATGAGGGCCTCGTTGCCGCCGATGAAATAGCCTAAAGCGATCAGCACCAACGACCAGAGTCCGGCCCCGAACGCGGTATAGAAAGCAAAGGTCGCGATCCGCATCCGCGCCAGTCCCGCCGGGATCGAGATCAACTGCCGAATGCCCGGGATCAGACGCCCGGTGAAGGTTGAAATGGCCCCATGACGCTCGAAGAAGTCATCCGTCTTGTGCAGAACGTGCGGGGCGATGAAGAAATAGCGTCCGTAGCGCTCCAGAAAGGGCCGTCCCACCGCCAGCGCCAGCCCGTAATTGACGAAGGCGCCGATCAGACAGCCGACGATCGAGGCCAGCAGCACCAGCGTCGGATCCATCTTGCCCTGATGCGCCAGATAGCCCGCCGGAATCAGCACCACCTCGCTCGGAAAGGGGATGAAGCTCGATTCGATGGCCATCAGCGCCATCACCCCCGTATAGCCCCAGCCGTCGACCGTAGTCACCAGCCAGTCGATCATGTCATGCAGCATCCGCTCATACCTCGCACGCGGTTCAAATCAGTCCAATGGCGTTGAGAAAAACGATCACGACCAGCCAGGGCGAGACATAGCGCACCAGGAACCGCCAAGTGCGATAGCCGACGCCATCGCCCATCCGCAGCTCGCTGCATGACGAGGCGCGCGACATCACCCAACCGGCGAAGAGCGCGATCAGCAGCCCCCCGAGCGGCAGCAGGATGTTGGCCGTCAGATAGTCTATGAGGTCGAACCAGGTCTTGCCGAAGAGCTGGAAGGACTCGCCCGACCAGAGATTGAAGGACAGCACCGAGCCGATGCCCAGCACCCAGGCCGTCGCACCGACCGCAAGCGCCGCCGGAACACGCGCCATCCCCCGATTCTCGACCAGCCAGGCCACCGCCGGTTCGATGAGCGAGATCGCCGAAGTCCAGGCGGCGAACACCAGCAGCACGAAGAAGAGGGTGCCGAACAGGTGCCCGCCCGTCATGGCCCCGAAGGCGATCGGCAGCGTCTGGAAGATCAGCCCCGGCCCCGATGCCGGCTCCAAGCCGTTGGCGAAGACGATCGGAAAGATCGCCAGTCCCGCCAGCAGCGCCGCCACCGTGTCAGCGACCACGATGGTCAGGGTCGCGCGTGCGATCGAGGCATTGCCCGGCATATAGGAGCCATAGACCATGATCGCGCCCATGCCGAGACTCAGGGTGAAGAAGGCGTGCCCCAGGGCGATCAACAGCGGCTCACCGGAGAAGCGGCACGATTTCACGCCGGCCTCCACCTCGCAATGCTGGAACACCTTGTCGAAGTCGGGACTGAACAGAAACGCGGCGCCACGCGCGAAGTCGCCCTCGTACAGGGCATAGAACACCAGGATCACGAGCAGCACGAAGAGTGCCGGCATCAACAGGGTAACGGCACGTTCCAGGCCGCCGCGCACACCGCGCGCCACCACCGCCATGGTCATCACCATGAAGATGGTGTGCCAGGCGAGCATGGACTCGGGCGAGTCGAGCAAGGCGCCGAACAGTGTCGAGACCGCCCCGGCATCAGCACCGGTGAAGAGTCCGGCGCCGGCACGGAAGACATAGGCCAGCGCCCAGCCGGCAACCACGCTGTAATAGGACAGGATCAGGAAGCCCGTCACCACCCCGAGCCAGCCGAGCCAGCGCCAGGCCGGATGGGCCTTCTCCTCGGCCACCAGTGCGCGCATGGTATTGATCGGACTCCGGCGCCCGCGCCGGCCTATGAGGATCTCGGCCATCATGATGGGCACGCCGATCAGGGCGATACAGACCAGATAGACCACGACGAAGGCGCCGCCGCCGTTCTCGCCCGTGATGTAGGGGAACTTCCAGATATTGCCCAGACCGACCGCCGAGCCGACGGCCGCCAGGATGAAGACGAACCGCGACGACCATTGGCCGTGGATGGAACCGCGTGTATCCGGCATGGGGTGCGCGCCCTCAATGATGGTGTTGTCGACTTCGAGCGGTCATTTTCCGCCAAGCGTATCGGCGTCACAAGGCACGCGCCGCGCCGGCCGCCAATCCCATATGCAATAATTGCCTTTGATTCAAACCAGCCTGAGGGACTTCACCGCCATGCCAAGGTTTCCCGCCTCACACTCCCGATCCGACCAACGACGGCGATCGGGCGCCGCCCGCCTGACACGCCTGCTGTTCGTGCTACTGTTCACCGGTCCCATCGTGCTGACCGGTGGAGCCTGCGCCAGCAACCAATCGCCGTCGAACCCGGATCGCGCGACCCTCGCCCCCACACCGCCCAAGCCCTATGTCAATGCCTCGGCGCCAGTGAATCCATCGGGCTATGACTGGCGCAACATCGAAGGCACCCAGGACGGCTGGCGACTGAACGAGCGTTCGCGCGAGTGGAGCGGACTCAACCGCGCGGCCCTGAATCTGCACTCGGCCAGTGCGATGATCGTCGACGAACGCGGCAATGTCCTCTACTCTAAGAATGCGCGTGCGGTCAGACCCATCGCTTCCGTCACCAAATTGATGACGGCCATGGTGGTGCTGGACACCGGCGTCTCGCTCCAGACACCCATCCGCATCGTCGAGGACGACCGGGACCGGCTCAAGAACAGCCGCTCGCGTCTGCGCATCGACGACGCCATCCTGCCGCGCCGCGAGATGATCATGGTCGCCATCATGTCCTCGGACAATCGTGCCGCCCATGCCCTAGGGCGCACCACCTTCCGCGGTGGTACCGAGGCTTTCATTCAGGCCATGAACCGCAAGGCACGCGCACTCGGGATGCACAACACCCATTTCGTCGACTCTTCCGGCCTCGATCCGCGCAACCGCTCCACGGCCGAGGATCTGGTCAAGATGGTGCGCGCCGCCTCGAACTACCCGCTGATCCGCGAGACCACCTCGCGCGGCGAGATGACGCTGCGTCCCTTCCGGGATGGCACCGCCCTGCAATATCGCAATACCAATCCGCTGGTGCGCAGTCCGGAATGGACGGTGGAGGTCAGCAAGACCGGCTTCATCAACGAGGCCGGACGCTGTCTGGCCATGCAGGCACGCATCGACAATCGGCACTTCTACATGGTCTTCCTGGGTTCCGACGGCAAACTCGGTCCCATGGGCGACTCCAACCGGGTGCGCGAATGGATCCTGGCCAGCAACACACGCACGACGGCCGCGCGTTGATCTCTCAGCGCGGACGCCGCCCCCACTTCGACCCTTCGCCCGATGTGGAGCCACCGTCGGGCTTGGATCGCCAGGGCTTCACGGCTCCAGGGGCGGAACGGCGCGGACGCGGACGCTCCAGCACCCGCAGCCCGGCCAGGGCCATGAGCTCGGCGCGTTCCTCGTCGGTCAGCGGACGCCAGTTGCCGGGGAAGAGCCGCCGGCCCAGCTCGACATTGCCGTAACGGATGCGGATCAGCCGGCTGACGGTGCAACCGGCGGCTTCCCACAGCCGACGCACCTCGCGATTGCGTCCCTCGCGCAGCACCACGTTGTACCAGTGATTGGCGCCGGTTCCGCCCTGCTCGGTGATGCGCTCGAACTTCGCCGGGCCGTCGTCCAGTTCGATGCCGGCCATCAGGCGCTCCAGGGTCTCGGGCGCGACCTCGCCCAGGATGCGCACCGAGTATTCGCGCTCGATCTCGCGCGATGGATGCATGAGCCGGTTGGCCAGCTCGCCATCGGTGGTGAAGAGGATCAGGCCTGAGGTATTGATGTCGAGCCGGCCGACCGCGATCCAGCGCCCCTGCTTGGGTCGCGGCAGACGGCGGAAGACGGTCGGGCGTTCCTCGGGATCGCGGCGCGTCACCAGCTCGCCCTCGGGCTTATGGTAGACGATGATCTGGGTCTCGGAATCGCGCTTGGGCTTGAGCGTGACATCGCGCCCATCGACGCGGATACGGTCGGCGCGGGTGGCCTGATCGCCGAGCTTGGCGAGCTGACCGTTGACGCGCACCCGGCCTTCACTGATCCAGCCCTCGATCTGGCGACGCGAGCCGAGTCCGGCCTCGGCGAGCAGCTTCTGGAGCCGGACGGGTTCGTCGCCGGAACCGGGGCGACGGGGCGGCTGTCGATCGTTCTTCATGGGGTGTTCTCGGTCGGTTCGGACGTCGGCGCGACGTTCGTGGATAGGAAATAGGACTCGGGGTCGCGGATCTCGGACAGGGGCGGCAGTTCGTTGAGCGAACGCAGTCCGAAGTAATCCAGGAAGCGGCGCGTGGTCGCATAGAGCGCCGGGCGGCCCGGCACGTCGCGATGACCCACGACCCGCACCCATTCGCGCTCGGTGAGGGTCTTGATGATGTTGGTGCTCACGGCCACGCCGCGGATGTCCTCGATCTCGCCGCGCGTGATCGGCTGACGATAGGCGATCAGGGCCAGGGTCTCCAGCAGGGCGCGCGAATAGCGCGGCGCCTTCTCGTCCCACAGCCGTGCCACCCAGGGCGCGACGGATGCACGCACCTGTACCCGATAGCCGCCCGCGACCTCGGCGATCTCGATGCCGCGTCCCTCGTAGTCGGCGCTCAGTGCGCGGATACAGTCGAGGATGGCGGCGCGCTCGGGGCGCTCGTCCTCGCCGAAGAGTTCCAGGAGCCGGTCGAGCGTCAGCGGACCGCCGGCGGCGATCAGCGCCCCCTCGACGATGGCTTTGAGCGGCTGGTCGGTCATGCAGTGGTCGCGGGCGAGGACTCGCGCAGTTTGACATGGATGGGGGCGAAGGACTCGGACTGCACCAGTTCGAGCACGCTCGACTTGATCAGTTCCAGCAGCGCCAGAAAGGTCACGACCACGCCCGGACGCCCTTCACTCGGGTCGAAGAGATCGGTCAGACGCGCGAATCCGCCGCCGTTCAGCCGTTCCAGCACCTGCGACATGCGCTCGCGCAGCGACAACTGTTCCTTCTCGACTTTGTGGCTGGTGAAGAGTTCGGCGCGCGCCAGCACCTCGCGCAGTGCCGACAGCAGTTCGTGCAGCTCCACGTCCGGCGGCAGGCGTCGGATGAATCCGGGCGGCACAGCGGCCTCGACGACGAAGTAATCGCGCTCCAGTCGGGGCAGCACGTCGAGATCGGCGGCGGCCTGCTTGAAGCGCTCG
Source organism: Allochromatium humboldtianum (assembly GCF_013385175.1). Classification (GTDB taxonomy): domain Bacteria; phylum Pseudomonadota; class Gammaproteobacteria; order Chromatiales; family Chromatiaceae; genus Thermochromatium; species Thermochromatium humboldtianum. The sequence goes on from NZ_JABZEO010000006.1 coordinate 13,062, forward strand.
TACTCCTGGAGCCTTCGGACCAGATCGGCGCGCGGATCGGCGCCCTCCTCTTCCGCCTCCTGCGGTCGGGGCAGCAGCATCCGCGACTTGATCTCGGCCAGCATCGCGGCCATCAGCAGATACTCGGCCGCCAGTTCCAGACGCAGCTCATGCATCAGCTCGACGTATTCCATGTACTGCTCGGTGATCTCGGCGATCGGGATGTCGAGGATATCCAGATTCTGACGCCGGATCAGATAGAGCAGCAGATCGAGCGGCCCCTCGAAGGTTTCGAGGAAGACCTCCAGCGCGTCGGGCGGGATGTAGAGATCCTGGGGCAGCGTCAGGAACGGCGCGCCCCGGACCATGGCCAGAGGCGGCTCCTGTCGCACATCCGCCGTCGAGCGATCAGGCTCGACGGCGGCAGCGATCCCCTCCGCTTCGCTCGGTGCGTTCAAGGTTCGACGGACTTCAGGACATCACCAGCGACATGGCGTGACGGACCTCTTCCATGGTCTCGCGTGCCACATCGCGGGCTTTCTCGCAGCCTTCGTTGAGGATACTGCGCACCAGATCGGGCTGGGCCTCGTACTCGCGCGCGCGCTCCTGGATCGGCGCCAGCTCCGCGAGCACGGCATCGATGATCGGCTGCTTGCACTCCAGACAGCCGATTCCCGCCGAACGGCAGCCCTGCTGCACCCACTCGTGCACCGAGCTGTCGGAATAGACCTGATGGAACTGCCACACCGGGCACTTCTCTGGCTCGCCGGGGTCGGTGCGTCGCACCCGCGCCGGATCGGTCGGCATGGTGCGTAGCGCCTTCTCGACCTCGGCTGGCGAGTCGCGCAGTGAGATCGTGTTGTCGTAGGACTTGGACATCTTCTGACCGTCCAGCCCCGGCATCTTCGACGCCTTGGTCAAGAGCGCCTGCGGCTCGGGCAGGATGATGCGCCCGCCGCCTTCCAGATAGCCGAACAGCCGCTCGCGGTCGGACAGGGTTATGTTGCCCTGACCTTCGAGCAGCGCGCGCGCCACTTCCAGCGCCTCCTGATCGCCCTGTTCCTGATAGCGCCGCCGCAACTCGTCGAACAGCTTGGCGTTCTTCTTGCCCATCTTCTTCTTGGCCTCTTCGGCCTTGACCTCGAAGTCCGGCTCGCGCCCGAAGATGTGATTGAAGCGGCGCGCCACCTCGCGCGTCAGCTCGACATGGGCGACCTGATCCTCGCCGACCGGCACCTGGCCGGCTTTGTAGATGAGGATGTCGGCGCTCTGAAGCAGCGGATAGCCGAGGAAACCATAGGTCGCCAGATCGCGTTCCTTGAGCTTCTCCTGCTGATCCTTGTAGCTCGGCACCCGTTCGAGCCAGCCGAGCGGCGTGATCATGGACAGCAGCAGATGCAGCTCGGCATGTTCGGGCACCCGCGACTGGACGAACAGCGTGGCCGAGCCGGGATTGATACCGGCAGCCAGCCAGTCGATCACCATGTCCCGCGTGCTCTCGGGGATCTTGGTCGGATCCTCGTAATGGGTGGTGAGTGCGTGCCAGTCGGCGACGAAGAAGAAGCACTCGTACTCGTGCTGCAACTCCAGCCAGTTCTTGAGCACGCCGTGATAATGGCCGAGATGCAGCCGTCCGGTCGGACGCATGCCCGAGAGCACGCGCGCATGTTGATTTGAGACAGAAGCCAAGAGTCGATGACCTCGCGTGTCAGACGAAAAAGAGTTCCTTGACGATCCCACTGCCCGGCAGCAACCCGACGGTCCAGACGACGACCGGGATCAGGACGGTTCCGAGTAGTCCGGTGACGAGCAGGATCAGCAGGATGATCAATCCAAAGGGTTCGAGCCGTGAGAACAGATAGGCCAGACGCGGCGGCAGCAGCGAATTGAGCACCCGCCCGCCGTCGAGCGGCAGCAGCGGCACCAGGTTCAGCACCATCAGGAAGACATTGATGAGCACGCCCGCCGCGCCCGTGTAGACCAACGGCAGCGCAATCCACTGGCTGACCGGATACAGCAGCAGCCCGGCCTGGATGATCAGCCCCCAGGCGAGCGCCATGATCAGATTGGCCCCCGGACCCGCGACCGCCACCAGCGCCATGTCGCGCCTCGGATGATGCAGATTGCGCCAGTTCACCGGCACCGGCTTGGCCCAGCCGAACAGAAAGCCGGTGAAGAAGAAGGCCAGCGCCGGTACCAGCAGCGTGCCGACCAGGTCGACATGCCGCAGCGGATTGAAGGTCACGCGCCCGAGCTTGAGCGCGGTGTGATCGCCGAGCTTGTTGGCGACCCAGCCGTGGGCGGCCTCGTGCACGGTGATGGCCAGCAGAACCGGCACGGCCAGGACCGCCAGCAGTTGCATGTGATTGAGCGCTTGCATCATTCCTCGAACAGTGTGGCGTCGCCCTTGCCGCGACGCACCAGGGCCGGCGGATCGGCCGTCATGTCGACCACGGTCGTCGGCTCCAGTCCGCAGAAGCCGCCGTCGATGATCAGATCCACGTGCTTGTCGAGCGCCTCACGCATGTCGTAGGGATCGGTCAGCGGCTCGTCGTGATCGGGCAGGATCAGCGTGGTGCTCAGGATCGGCTGATCGAGTTCGCCGAGCAGCGCGCGACAGATTTCATTGTCCGGCACCCGCAGACCGATCGCCTTGCGGCGCGGATGCAGCAGTCGGCGCGGCACCTGCTTGGTCGCCTCATGGATGAAGGTATAGGCGCCGGGCGTGAGCGACTTGAGCATCCGATAGGCCTGATCGTCGATCTTGGCATAGCTGGCGATCTCGGAGAGATCGCGACAGACCAGGGTGAAATTGTGCTTGTCGTCGAGCCGACGGATGCGCCGGATGCGCTCCATCGCCGATTTCTCGCCGATCTGACAGCCGAGCGCATAGGACGAATCGGTCGGATAGACGATGACCCCGCCTTCGAGCAGGATTTCGACCGCACGACGGATGAGTCGCGGTTGCGGATTGTCGGGATGGATCTGAAAGAACTGCGCCATGAAGGGTTCTCGGTTCGCTAACCGCAGGCCATCCGTGGCTCGGATTCGGGCCAGTCGCGCCAGACGGGCGCACAGCCCTCGGGCAACGGTGGCAGCCGACCGAGTTCGAGCCAGGGATTCTCGGGTCCATGATAATCGGAACCCGCCGAGGCGCGCAGACGCTGCTCGCGCGCATGACGGGCGAAGGTGAAGGCTTCGTCACGACTGTGACTGCCGGTGACGACCTCGACGCCGACGCCGCCCAGCTCGCGGAACTCGCCGAGCAGCCGCTGCATCCGGGTGCGCGTCAGACCATAGCGGGCCGGATGCGCGATCACCGCCTCGCCGCCGGCGCCGCGAATCCAGCCGAGCGCTTCCTCCAGACTCGCCCAGTCGCCCGGCACATGGCCCGGCTTACCGCGCGTGAGGAAGTGGCGAAAAACCGCGTTGGTATCGGCCGCGCGCCGTTGATTGACCAGCAAACGCGCGAAATGCGTCCGACCGACCAGACGGCCCTTGGCCAGCGCCCGCGCGCCCGCGTAGGCGTCGTCGATACCATGCTTGGCCAGCCGCCGCCCGATCTCCTCGGCACGCCAGGCGCGAAACTCCATCAGTCGCGCCAGCCCGGTCTGAAGCTCCGTGTTGGCCGGATCGAGCCGCAGACCCACCACATGCACCGTGAGCGTGTTCCAGGTCACTGAGATCTCGACGCCTGGAATCAGGATCAAGCTATGCTGGGCGGCGGCGTACTCGGCCTCGGCCAAACCGTCGGTGTTGTCGTGATCGGTGAGCGCCAGCACCCGCACCCCAGCCGCGCCGGCGCGCGCGACCAGCTCCGTCGGCGTGAGGGTGCCGTCGGAGGCGGTCGAGTGGGTATGCAGATCTGGGATGGGAGACATCATCCTAGTTTAACCGAATGGCGACTGTGACGTGCGATCGGGCGCGCGACGAATATCCGTGCGATTGCTATGCTTTCGGGATTCATGGACCCATCCCACTCAGGGACCGGTCGACGAAGAGGTCAGACATCCATGCTGCCACCGATCGACATCAGCCACATCGCGCAGCGTCTCGACGAACTCGGCGAGGAACTCCAGCGCGTCAGCGACGAGTCGGCCGAACCCATCGAGCCGACGCCACGGACGCTGCTCGCGGGACTCGAACGCCTGCTCGATGTCCTGCACGCCGCCGACAGCGGATCAGAGGCCGACTTCGCGCGCCAGATCCGGCAGGCGACCGGCTCCGACCCCGAACTCATCCTGGAGCACGGACTGCGTCTGATCGTCCAGCTCACCGAGCTGGCCCAGCGCCTCAACCTGCCGACTCAAGCCCAGGCACTGGAACGGCTCGCCCTGCCGCTCAGCGTCTGGATGCTGCGTCGCGGCTGCGAGCTGCCTCATCCCGAGCCCGTGGTCAACGCACTCGCCCGGCTCGCCAATGGCCTGCGCCGGCCAGAGTCGCTGACCGAACTCTATGGACTCATGAACGAGATCATGGATGCCATCGGCATCGAGCGCGCCCTGGAACTGGAGACCGACAATCCGGCCCATCCCTGGCGCGTGCTCCTGATCAACCGCGCCATCGTCGCCACCCGCACCCGCCAGCCGGCGCTCATGGAAGCCGCCTTCCAGACCATCGCCGAACACCTGTCCGAGGAGGCCCCCGACTTCTTCCGCGAGGGTATGGGCCAGATGGAGACGCTCGACTACCCACCCCAGGCGCGCGAGGTCATGCAGCGCTATTTCGAGACCTGGTGCGCGGGGCAGCGCCTGCACTGATTGCATGATGTAGAATGCGCCAATCGACGACGACAGCGGAAAGCCTCTCATGCGCCTCGCGGAGATCCAACCAGGAATGCGGCTTGCCAAAGACGTCCATGATCCTCATGGTCAGATCCTGATCCGTGCCGGCGTCGTCCTGGGCGAGCGCCAGATTCGGGCGCTGAGGTCATGGGGCGTGGTCGAGGTCGGCATCGTGCAGGACGAGGACACGGCCGATCCAGCGGTCCGCGATCCCAAGGCCATCGACGAGATCCGACGGTCGATCGACATCCAATTCAGCCTGAGCAATCGCGAGCATCCCATGATCCAGGCATTGCACGCGCTGTGCCTGAACCGGGCGCTCGACCGTTCCTAGGAGTCAGGGCATGGACGCTGACCGCCTCATCGAGCGACTCGGCGAGCTACCCTCACTCCCGGCTGTCTACCATCGCGTGCGCGAGGCCATCGAGACCCCGGACGGCTCGCTGGAAACGGTGGCCGGCCTCATCGAATCCGACCCGTCCATGAGTACGCGCGTACTGCGTGTCGCCAACAGTCCGCTCTATGGACTGGCGACCGAGGTCGACGACATCAGGCGCGCCCTGACACTCATCGGCACGACCGCCACCCACCATCTGGTGCTGTCAACGACCCTGCTGACGGTGTTCCGCGATCTGCCGCTCGGCGCGGTGTCCATGCGCTCGTTCTGGGAGCATGGCCTCGCCTGCGGAGTCGCGGCCCGTCTCATCGCGCGCCAGGGCGGCCAGGCCAATCCGGAACACGCCTATCTGGCCGGACTGCTGCACGACATCGGGCGCCTGCCGCTCTATATCCTCGAACCGCTCGACATGAGTTCCGCCCTGCAGGCCCACCGAGAACGCCAGGGCCATCTGCACGATCTGGAGCAGCAATACCTGGGTATCGACCACACCGAACTCGGCGCCATCCTGCTCGCGCACTGGCAACTGCCCGAGGTCTTCCGCTCGGCCGTCTCCGATCATCATGCTCCCTGGCGCGCGTCGCGCTCCAGTCCCGAGACCGCTGTCGTGCATGTCGCGGATCTGATCGTCAACAGTCTCAGACTCGGCACCAGCGGCACGCGCTGGGTTCCGGTGCTCGACGACGGAGCCTGGCATCTGACGGGACTCGATATCGAACGACTCCCGACCATACTCGAAGCGACCATCACCGCCACGCGGGACGTTATCTCGGCCTTCATGGAGGCGTGATGAAACAGATTCCACACCCCAGATTCCTCTGCCCCGCCGAGTCGGTCAACGACCTCTCGTCGGGTTCGGCGTCGGGCATCCACCCACTCGCGCTCGATGTGTTGCGGGAGGCCATGGCCCGCCTGCCGGCTTGCCGCTCGTTCGCCGAGCTGCTCGCCGTCATCGAACGCGGCACGCGCCTGCTCCTGCCGACGGCCCAGATGGCCTTTCTGCTTCGCCAGCCGGACGCCTGTCTCGAGATCGTCCATTGCGTGCCGTCCGCCGCACAGGACAGGTTGCGTGCCCTCGTCGACGAGCTCATCGAGCGAGACCGCTTCGGTCAGGCGCTCAAGCAGGGGTTCGCCTGGGCGAGCGCCGGCCCCGATCGGACCTGCCTGCTGTCGCGGATCTCGACCACCAGCCGCATCCATGGCCTGGTGCTCTGGGTCGATCCGGCACTCGCGCCCCCCTGGCACCAGACCCTGGGCGCGCTGACGGATCTGGTCGGTCTGGGTCTGGAGCGTCTGAACGAGGATGCCGAGGCCGTCATGGTTCCGTTGCCGCCGTCCGGCGCCAGATCGCGCCCGGCTCTCGATGTCGCCATCCCAGCCGACCGACTCACCGGACTGGCGCATCGCGCCCATTTCATGCGCTTTCTCCAGCAGGCGATCCTCGACAGTGTCCCGCATCTGTCGGCGGCCGCCCTGCTGCTCGACATCGACGGTTTCCATCGCGTCAACCGTGAACTGAGCTACGAGAGCGGCGATCAAATCCTGTGTGAACTCGCCCTGCGGCTCGATGGCGCGCTGCGCTCCGAATCGACGTGCGACCGCGTCGGGGTCGTCGAGCACGACATCTGCTTCGCCCGCACCGGCGCCGACGAGTTCGGCGTCGCGCTGGCACGGGTACACCACCCCCAGCGGCTCGGCGAACTCGCCGCCCATCTGCACAGTCACATCGCCGAGGGATTTCTCCAGCAGGGCTCGCGACTCCATCTGTCGGTGAGCATCGGCATCGCCGCCGCGAGCGGACTCGCCGAGAGCACCAGCGCCCAGGATCTGATGCGCAACGCCGACACCGCACTCAAGCGCGCCGAGCAGGCCGGACGCAACAGATACGCGCTCTACGAGTCCAGTTGGGAGGCGCCGGGCACGCCCCATCTGCGCACCGAGTCGCTGCTCCAGGAAGCGTTGCGCCAGGACAGCTTCACCCTGCATTTCCAGCCCCAGTTCGCACTGGCGACCGGGCATCTGACCGGCGCCGAGGTGCTGCTGCGACTCACGCTCGGGGACGGCACGCCACTCTCGCCGGCGAGCTTCATCCCGGTCGCCGAGAGCACGGGGCAGATCATCGAGATCGGTGAATGGGTGCTGCGCCGTGCCTGCCGACAACTGCGGGTCTGGGATGCGCTGGGATTGGCGCGAATCCCATTCGCCGTCAATGTCTCGGCGATCGAGTTGAGTCAGGCCGACCTGAGCACGCGACTCCAATTTATCCTGGAACAGGAGGGCGTCGGAATGGAGCGCCTGCATCTGGAGATCACCGAGACGGCCATCGCCCGCAACGAGGCCCTGGCCATCGCCAACCTCAAGGCACTGCGCGCGGCGGGATTCGAGATCTGGATCGACGACTTCGGCACCGGCTACTCGTCGCTGAAGTCGATCAAGAACTACCCGGCGAGCGGGCTCAAGCTGGATCGCGAGTTCGTGAAGGATCTGAGCGAGGATCAGGCCGCGCGCGTGGTCGCCGCCTCGATCCTCGATCTGGCGCGGAATCTAGGCTATCCGGTCGTGGCCGAGGGGATCGAAAACGCCGTGCAGTGTGCGCTCCTGCGCAGTCAGGGGTGCGACATCGGTCAGGGCTTCCATCTCGGGCATCCGGTCGATGCACTGGAGTTTCAGCGGCTGTATCTGTCCGGGGGAGCGAATTGAAATCATGCGTCATGCCAGACATCGCCCGGCCGCAAGGTCGGGCGCGGATTGAGACAAGCAAGCACCCTGTCGTTCAGCTCGCTGAACGATCGACGGTGCTTGAGCCGAAACCACACTGCCGGTCAATCTACGATACTCGCCTGGATCGCAATGGAGGAAATGCCAAAGCGATCCACACGAATACGGCTGATCGTGGCGTGACCGATCTGCAACCGATACCAGCGCTCCGGTCGCGCGCCCAGTGCATGCCCCAGAACAGCGCGGATCACCCCGGCATGACAGACGATCAGCAGACGCCGCCCCGGATAGGCAGCAACTTGGCGCTCATAGGCCGCAACGATCCGACGCTGAAACGGCTCCAGCGACTCACCGCCCGGCGGCCTGACCGCCACGGGATCGCGCTTGAAAGCGGCGAATCGCTCGGACTCGAACGTGCGGATCTCCTGGTGTGAACGCCCCTCCCAGCCTCCCATGCCGATCTCGCGAAACTCCGAGTCGACGGCCAGTGGCAAGGCGTGCCGCGCCGCCAACTCAGCGGCGAAGAGCCGGCACCGGCGCAACGGCGAGCTGATGATCTGATCCCACTGACAGTGCTCGCCGACTGCGCCGCGCATCTGCTCCCAACCGAGCGGTGACAGCGGATCGTCGATGCCGTGCCCGCGATAGCGCCGCCCGCCCACAGGCTCGCCATGCCGCATAAAATCGACCACGGTTTCGTCCGTCTCGTTCACAATGCTCCCCCGTGCACATCGCCCCATCAACACCAGCGCGGGCAATGTTATCGATCTCCATCGCCCATCTGGATTTTCGCGCCCCGGCACCCATATCCGGTCGCTGGTGCGGATCGCAGCGATGCACACGAAGATTCTTATCCAGCATCCATTTTTCAACGTCGAGAAGCCGAGCACGCCTCAATGAAGCCAAAGATCTACGAGGGCATCCACAACCAGGAACAGGCCATGACCCCGACGGCCAACATCATCCGCGATGCCTGGGTGTTCGGGATCATCCCCGAGGACGAGACCTGCGAAGGCTGGACGATCCAGGGCATCGATGCCCTCTACGACAAGGTGACAGCCGCTTGGCAGCCCTATGGCCATCTAGTCTCCAACCTGCCGCCCGAACTGCGCGAACGCCATGCGCGCATCTATGCCGAAGCCATCGAGCGGGCGCGCGCCACCGGCTGGGATCCGGAACTCGACGAGACCGACTGACATCGCACCTCGATCCCGACCGCTCCGGCCTGGGCATCGCTTGAGGCCCGCCGGAGCCGAAGCCGATTCCACCTCGATGAGAACGCGCCGGCCATGTCCAGCTACTTCGTCCGGGAAGTCTTCTTCCGTCCCGATACCGAATATGCGCGCGAGCTGACCACCATCCCGGCTCCCATCCACAACGCCCTGCGCCGACTGCTGAAACAGGCGCGCGGATCGAGCGTGTTCGTCCCGATCCGCTCGATGCAATATCTGGCCGTGATCGACGCCGAGGAGGTCATCTTCGTCGATGCCCTGGGCGGCTACGCCTATCACGACGGCGAGGGCGGACGACTGATCCGACTGGCCTGGCGACCGTTCGTCGGACGGGCTTCGCTGTGCGACCCTGTTTCCTGTGAGATGGTCTACTATTTCAGTGATTTGAAGGCCGTACAGCGGCGGCTGTTGTCTGAGATCGGCCCAGCTATCGATCAGTTGACACTCAAGCAGTCGGGCGGGCAACAGTCTCAGGGTGGGATCGTTCGCATTCTTCCCTTCAAACCGCGTCGCGAGTGATTTCCGCGCGGTTTTTGGCATCAACCGGCGTCCTGGCGCCAACCTAGAAAAGATATAAAGCGGACCAAAAGAGTCTGCACATTGGAGGATTTCATGACTAAGCTACTGACTTGGCACGATGAATGGTCGCTCGATATCGAGCTGCTCGATCAGGATCACCGCGCGCTGATCGAGCAGCTCGCCGATATCTGTCTGCGTTTCTGCCCCGAGGCCTCTCACGGACGTTCGGGAGACGCCAACGCGCTACTCGACGCCCTCGCTCGCCTTGGCGAGTCGATGCGCGCGCATTTCCAGCGTGAAGAGGCGTTCATGCGCTCGTTCGACTATGAGGGCATCGGCGAGCATCAATGCGAGCACGCCGTGCTCATGGCCGAATTCACCGCCCTGCTGCGCGAGTGGCGCGAGGAGGGTCTGACGGTCTTCGACGAGACCACTCAGGGCATCATCCGCGATTGGCTGCTGGCCCACATCCTGGGCGCCGACCGCCATTTCGCCGAGACCTATTTCAATCTTTTCGGTGGCGACGTGCCTGAACGCCTGGACGCCATGCGCCTCTATCAGTCGAGCTACCGGGCGAGCCGGCGTTGAGCGGCGGGTGCGCTTTCCAGCTCAAGCCGTCGTGGTTTTGGTCGACACTGGACGGGTACGACGCGCGCGAAAGAAGGCTCTGAGCATCTCGCCGCAGTCCTCGGCGAGCAGACCGCCGCGCACCTCGGTGCGATGATTGAAGCGTCCATCGGATGGCAGCAGATTGAAGACGCTGCCGCAGGCGCCGGCCTTGGGGTCGGGCGCGCCGTAGACCACCTGAGCGACACGCGCATGAACGATGGCCCCGGCGCACATGACGCAGGGTTCGAGCGTGACATAGAGGATCGAGCCGGGCAGGCGATAGTTACCGACGTGCCGCCCGGCATCGCGCAGAGCCTGAATCTCGGCATGGGCGCTCGGGTCGTGCCGGATGATCGGACGGTTCCAGCCCTCGCCCAGGATCTCGCCCTCCCGAACCAGCACCGCCCCGACCGGAACCTCCCCCTCCTCGGCCGCGCACCGCGCCAGCTCCAGGGCGTGGCGCATCCAGTGCGCGTCTGCGTCAGCGAATGTGTCGCTCACGCCGATTCAGCCTCGGCTCATTCCCACTCGATGGTCCCCGGCGGCTTGCCGGTGATGTCATAGACCACGCGCGAGACGTTCGGCACTTCGTTGGCGATGCGCCGGCAGACCAGATCCAGGAAGTCATAGGGCAGATGCGCCCAGCGTGCCGTCATGAAGTCGATGGTCTCGACCGCGCGCAGGGCGATCACGGGCGCATAGAGCCGGTTGTCGCCGACCACGCCGACCGAGCGCACCGGCAGGAACACGGCGAACGCCTGCGAAACCTGATCGTAGAGATCGGCCCGGCGCAGTTCCTCGATGAAGATGTGATCGGCCTGACGCAGCGTGTCGGCGTAATCCTTGTGCACCTCGCCGAGGATACGCACCCCGAGTCCGGGACCGGGGAAGGGATGGCGATAGACCATCTCATAGGGCAGACCCAGCTCGACACCGATCTTGCGCACCTCGTCCTTGAACAGTTCGCGCAGCGGCTCGACCAGCTTGAGGTTCATCTCCTCGGGCAGCCCGCCGACGTTGTGATGCGACTTGATGACCTTGGCCTTGCCGGTCTTGGACCCCGCCGACTCGATGACATCGGGATAGATGGTGCCCTGCGCCAGCCACTTGACGTCCTGGAGCTTGCTCGCCTCGTCGTCGAAGACTTCGATGAAGGTGTTGCCGATGATCTTGCGCTTCTGCTCCGGATCGCTGACACCCTTGAGCCGACCGAGAAAACGCTCCTCGGCGTCGACCCGGATCACGCGCACGCCCATGTGCCGGGCGAAGGTGCTCATCACCTGATCGCCCTCGCCGAGCCGCAACAGACCATTGTCGACGAAGACGCAGGTGAGCTGATCGCCGATGGCCCGATGCAGCAACGCGGCGACCACGCTGGAATCGACCCCGCCCGAGAGTCCGAGCAACACCTTGTCGGTGCCGACCTGGGCACGGATGCGCGCCAGACTGTCCTCGATGATGTTGTCCGGCGTCCACAGCCGGCCACAGCCGCAGATGTCGTGGACGAAGCGCTCCAGGATGCGCTGCCCCTGACGGGTGTGGGTGACTTCGGGATGGAACTGCACGCCATAGAACTGGCGCGACTCGTCGGCGATGCCGGCCAGCGGCGCGCTGTCGGTCTCGGCGATGACGCTGAACCCCGGCGGCAGCACATCGACCCGATCGCCGTGGCTCATCCAGACGTCGAGCAGACCGTGTCCCTCGGGGCTGGTGTGATCCTCGATATGGCGCAGCAGCCGTGAGTGACCGCGCGCGCGCACCTGGGCATAGCCGTATTCGCGATGGGTCGAGGGCACCACGGCGCCGCCGAGCTGGGCGGCCATGGTTTGCAGCCCGTAGCAGATCCCGAGCACGGGCACGCCCAGCTCGAAGACGATGGGATCGGCGCGCGGCGTCTCGGCCTCGTGGACCGACTGCGGACCGCCGGAGAGGATGACGCCCTTGGGCGCGAATTCGCGGATGGACTGGGCGTCCATGTCCCAGGCGTGGAGTTCGCAGTAGACCCCCGCCTCGCGCACGCGCCGGGCGATGAGTTGGGTGTACTGCGACCCGAAGTCGAGGATCAGGATACGATCGGCGTGGATATTGGCCATGTTTAGTTGTCGATCCGGTAGTTGGGCGCTTCCTTGGTGATCTGCACGTCATGTACATGGGATTCGCGCATGCCGGCCGCACTCACACGCACGAACTGCGGCTTGGTGCGCATCGCGTCGATGGTGGCGCATCCGGTGTAGCCCATGCTGGACCCCAGTCCGCCGACGAGCTGATGGATGACGTTGAGCAGGCTGCCCTTGTAGGGGACGCGGCCCTCGATGCCCTCGGGGACCAGCTTCTCCTTCTCGGTGTTTTCCTGGAAGTAACGATCGCTGGAGCCTTCGGAGGAACCCATGGCGCCGAGCGAACCCATGCCGCGATAGGACTTGTAGGAACGGCCCTGATAGATCTCGACCTCACCCGGCGCTTCATCCGTACCGGCGAAGAGTCCGCCGATCATGACGCTGTTCGCGCCGGCGGCGATGGCCTTGGCGATGTCGCCCGAGAAACGCAGCCCGCCATCGGCGATGAGCGGAATGCCGGTGCCCTTGAGCGCCTCGGTGACATTGGCCACCGCCGTGATCTGCGGCACGCCGACACCGGCGACGATGCGGGTGGTGCAGATCGAGCCCGGCCCGATGCCGACCTTCACCGCATCCGCGCCGGCCTCGGCCAGTGCACGCGCCGCATCCGCCGTGGCGATGTTGCCGCCGATGACCTGGAGATCCGGATAGTGCGTCTTGACCCAGCGCACCCGATCGAGCACGCCCTGCGAATGACCGTGCGCGGTGTCGACCACCACCACGTCGACGCCCGCCTCGACCAGCGCCGCGATCCGCTCCTCGGTGCCCTTGCCGACGCTCACCGCCGCGCCGCAGCGCAGACGTTCGTGATCGTCACGCGAGGCTTTCGGGAAGTCCTTGGCCTTCTGGATGTCCTTGACCGTGATCAGTCCGCGCAGCTCGAAGCGATCGTTGACCACCAGCACCTTTTCGATGCGATGCTTGTGCAGCAGGCCGAGCACCTCTTCGCGGCTGGCGCCCTCCTGGACCGTGACCAGGCGTTCCTTGGGGGTCATGATGGCCGAGACGGGTTCGCCCATGCGGGTCTCGAAGCGCAGATCGCGCCCGGTGACGATGCCGACCAGCTCGCCCTTGTCGGTGACGGGGACGCCGGAGATGTTGTTGGCATGGGTGAGTTGCAGCACCTCGCCGATACTCATGTGCGGCGAGACGGTGATCGGATTGCGGATGATGCCGCTCTCGTACTTCTTGACCGCCAGCACTTCGCGTGCCTGACGCTCAGCACTCATATTCTTGTGTATGATGCCGATGCCGCCTTCCAGGGCCATGGTGATCGCCAGACGCGATTCAGTGACGGTGTCCATGGCCGCCGAGACCAACGGGATGCGCAGATCGATCGCGCGGGTGAGTTTGGTGCTGAAGTCGACCTCGTTCGGCAGCACGGTGGAGTGGGCTGGAACGAGCAGAACGTCGTCGAAGGTGAGTGCTTCCTGGATCAGGCGCATGGCTGGAGGCTCCGCGGATCGCGTCGAGAGACTGGGGGGGACCGGAGCAAACGCGCAGAAAGCCCCGGCGGCCTGGCGCCGCCCGGTCGGAGCCGGCTCCCCCGCCCCAACCGGCGGTGCTCTAGATAAACGGGGCAGTGTAAAATAACCGACGCAAAGAGTAAAGATGGAATTCTCACGCGACATCCACAGCGTTTCGCGCCTCGTCAGCGAAGCGCGCGCCGTACTCGAGACCGGCTTTCCGTTGCTCTGGGTGCGCGGCGAGGTCTCGAATCTGGCTCAGCCCGGCTCGGGGCATGTCTATTTCAGCCTCAAGGATGCCGGAGCGCAGGTGCGGTGCGCGCTGTGGCGTTCCAAGCGCCAGCGGCTCGCCTTCGGTCTGGCCAACGGGCAGCAGGTGCTGGCGCGCGCGCAGGTTTCACTGTACGAACCCAGAGGCGAGTTCCAGCTCCTCATCGAGCATCTGGAGCCGGATGGCGAGGGTGCGCTGCGACTGGCGTTCGAGCAGCTCAAGCAGCGGCTCGCCGCCGAGGGGTTGTTCGAGGCGGCGCTCAAGCGTCCGCTGCCGCCCTTTCCGCGTCAGGTCGGACTCATCACCTCGCCGAGCGGGGCGGCGGTGCGCGATCTGATCACGGTACTCGGACGGCGCTTCCCGGCGTTGCCGGTGCTGATCTATCCGGCGCAGGTCCAGGGCGAGTCGGCGCCCGAGTCGCTGATCGGCGCGCTCGAACTGGCCAACGCACGCGCCGAATGCGATGTGCTGATCCTGGCGCGCGGCGGCGGCTCGTTGGAGGATCTCAACGCCTTCAACGACGAGCGGCTGGCGCGTGCCATCCGGGCGTCCGGGATTCCGGTCGTCAGCGGTGTCGGGCACGAGATCGACTTCACCATCGCCGATCTGGTCGCCGACCAGCGTGCGGCCACGCCTTCGGCAGCGGCCGAGCTGGTGGCGCCCTCGGGCGCGCATCTGCGCGAGCGCGTCGCGACACTCTCCAATCGGCTGATCGCCGCCCAGCGGCGGCGACTCGACGCGGCTCGCCAGCGTCTGAACGCGAGCCGGCGCCATCTGAGTCTGCTGCACCCGTCCGCACGGCTCCAGCAACAGGCCCAGCGGCTGGATCGCGCCGATTGGCGGCTGCGCACGCTCACCGCCAATCGGATCGGCGCAGCCCGCCGACGTCTGCAACCGCTCGTCGAGCGGCTGGAACGTCAGGCGCCCGCGAATCGGATCGAACGCGCGCGCTGGCAACTGGAGGCACTGGAACGCCGTCTGCACCGTGCGCAGTACGAGTTGCTGACACATCGGCGCGAACGGCTGTGGCGCGCCGTCGCCGGACTGGAGGCGCGCAGTCCGCTGGGCACGCTGAGTCGCGGCTATGCCATCCTGACCCGCTTGCCCGAGGGCGAGATCGTCCGCGATCCGGCTCAGGTCGCGCCGGGCGATCGGCTTCAGATCCGGGTGGCCGGCGGACGCATCGAAGCGGTGGCGCGTCCGAGTGCTCCCGCCCTTGATTGAACTGTCCTTCGCCTCGAAGGCTCTAACAAGCCCGACTACAATATTCGGAAATTTCGCATCTGCACTGGTAGCGGCTTGCTGTAGTCCATCATTCCTTCCGCGACCGAGGTCGCGGGTTTTCTATTGGAGTCTTCGATGAAAATCACCACCTTGACCATACCGATCACCCTGAGTCTGTTTTTGATGGGCTGCCAAACGACGACAGCAAACCGAACCGGCACTGGAGCCGCCATGGGCGCGGTGGGTGGAGCCGCGATCGGCTCGCTGAGTGGAGACGCCGGCAAGGGCGCGCTGATCGGCGCCGGCGCCGGCGCGCTGGGCGGCTACCTCTATGATCAGCAGAAAAAGCAGGAGGAACAGAACTACTACTATCAACAACGACAGTATCAGCAACCCTATCAACGCCAGTACCGCTACTGAATCCGAGTCCGGCGCCGGCAGCGCGGATGACCGGCCGGCCGAACGATTCGGAGGTCGTCGACCGATCGGAACCGCGCAATGCCTTCCCGCCTCCGCCCGGCTTTCTCGACAAAGGATTGTTCTCGATTCTTTCGATCGTGTCTAATCCGCTCAGGCAAGCAACATTCCAGCGCGGAGATAACGCGGTTCATGCTGCAACTGAAAGACCTGAGTTTCCGTCGCGGCCCCGATCGGCTGCTCGAAGCATCCACACTCACCATCTATCCGGGCTGGAGGGTCGGTCTGGTCGGGGCCAACGGCTGCGGCAAGTCGAGCCTGTTCGCCCTGCTGCGCGATGAGCTGCATGCCGACACGGGCGAGGTCACGATCCCGGCCGGCTGGGAGATCGCCCATGTCGCCCAGCACACCCCGGACACCGACCGCCCGGCCATCGAGTTCGCGCTCGACGGCGATCGTGAACTGCGCCGGCTCCAGTCCGAGCTGGCCGAGGCTGAAGCGGCCGGCGAGGGTCTGCGTCAGGCCGAGCTGCACGGACGGCTGGAGTCGATCGGCGCCTATGAGGCCGAGAGCCGGGCCGCGCGGCTGCTGCACGGCCTGGGCTTTGCGCCCGGCGACGAACGGCGTCCGGTCAACAGCTACTCGGGCGGCTGGCGGATGCGGCTGGCTTTGGCCCGCACCCTCATGTGCCGCTCCGACCTGCTGCTCCTCGACGAGCCGACCAACCATCTGGATCTCGACGCCGTCATCTGGCTCGAAGGCTGGCTCAAAGCCTATCCGGGCACCCTGCTCCTGATCTCGCACGACCGCGATTTCCTCGATGCGGTGGTCGGTCACACCCTGCATCTGGAACACCAGCGCCTGACGCTCTACACGGGCAACTATTCGGCCTTCGAGCGCCAGCGCGCCGAGCGTCTGGCCCAGCAGCAGGCGGCCTATGCGCGCCAGCAGCGCGAGATCGCCCACATGCACAGCTTCGTCGAGCGCTTCCGCGCCAAGGCGAGCAAGGCGCGTCAGGCCCAGAGCCGTCTCAAGGCGCTCGAACGCCTGGAGCTGATCGCCCCGGCCCATATCGACTCACCCTTCCGCTTCGGTTTCGAGCCGGCCGAGAACCTGCCGCGACCGCTGCTGCGGCTCGACGAGGCCGTGGCCGGCTATGGCGAGCGGCCCATTCTCGATGGGGTTGGATTCAGCCTCGACCCCGGCGACCGCATCGGCCTGCTCGGACGCAACGGGGCCGGCAAGTCGACGCTCATCAAGCTGCTGGCCGGCACCCTGCCGCTTCAGTCCGGACGCTGCGAGCGCGCCCAGGATCTGCGGATCGGCTATTTCGCCCAGCATCAGCTCGATCAACTGCGCCCCGACGACAGCCCGCTCACCCATCTGCGCCGTCTCGACCCGCAGGCGACCGAGCAGGCACTGCGCGACTATCTCGGCGGCTTCGGCTTCGCCGGCGATCGCGCCCTGGAGCCGGTCGCGCCGCTCTCGGGCGGCGAGAAGGCCCGTTTGGTGCTCGCCCTCATCATCCGCCAGCGGCCCAATCTGCTGCTGCTCGACGAGCCGACCAACCATCTGGATCTGGAGATGCGCCAGGCGCTGGCCGAGGCGCTCCAGGAATTCGATGGGGCACTGGTACTGGTCTCGCACGATCGCCATCTGTTGCGCGTCACCAGCGATGATCTGTGGCTGGTCGACGGCGGTGCGGTGCGTCCGTTCGACGGTGATCTCGACGACTACCCGGCCTGGCTCGCCGGGCGCCAGTTCCAGGACGAGCAGAAGGGGTCGACAGCTCCAGGCCCGAGCGAACGCGGCGGCGAGCGCAAACAGCAGCGCCGCCAGGCCGCCGAGGCGCGCAAGGCGCTGCAACCTCTGCGCACGCGCGAAAAGACGCTGGAGCGACGACTCGGCGAGCTGGGCGAGCGCCGCGCCGCGCTGGAACAGGAACTGACCGCCCCCGAACTCTACGAACCGGCCGCCAAGGATCGGCTGCTCAAGCTGCTGGCCGAGCAACGCCAGATCCAGGCCGACCTGGACGACACAGAAATGGCCTGGCTGGAGGTATGCGAGGCCATCGAGAACTTTCAGACCGACGATGCCTGAGACCGGAGCATACCGGCGGACCTTCGCCCTGAACTGGAATCGACTCCGCTGGCCCTGGCTGGAGCGGCTCTGGCCGCGCGTGCGCCACGCACTGACGAACGCGGCGATCCTGATCCTGGTCTTGACGCTGTGCTACGGCGTCTGGCCCTATGGCACGCTCTGGCGTCTGGAGCACGCGGTCCTGGCCGGCGATCAGGCCACGGTCGCCGCCCTGGTGGATCTGGACACGGTGCGCGACGAGATCGCCCGCCGGCTCGACAAGGATCAGGACAGTCTCATCACGACGGTCTCGGAAGCCTTCATCGACTGGCTGGAGGCCGGACTCCGTCATCATGGCGTCGAAGTGCTCCAGCGGCTGGTGACGCTCGATTGGGTGCGCGAACAGTTCCTGCTGATCCCAACGCTCCAGGGGCCTGGACTCTGGGCGTCGATCTCGGAGATCTTCTTCAGCGCCCCGGACGACCTGCGGGTCCGGATCGAGCGCGCGCCCCTGGCGCCGCCGCTCAACTTGAGACTCCAACTCGAAGGACTCGTCTGGCGAGTCACCATGATCCACGACTGAAAACCCATGAGCGTTCAACACAAAGCCTCCAATCAGGCCCGCCGGATCGTCGCCTCGCTGCTGGTGCCGACCGAGGCGCCCTTCAAGGATTATCTGAAGGCGACCGACTATTGCACCGCGATCATGCTCTACACTGACCGCCCGGCCGATTACGAATACATGGTCCAATGGCGCGCGGCCTTCGCGGCCCTGATGGTGGCCGGCGCCGACGAGCGTCGGCGTCTGCTCAAACGCTTGCGTGAGGACTTCAAGCAGGGGTACTCGCCGCTGCCGAGCCTCCAGCCCGATGCTCCGACGCCTTCCGATTGAACGACCCCATCGATCACTTCGAAACCAGGAACCCAGGCCTATGTCCTCATCGACCAAGCTCATCCAGAACTGTCCCAACGACTCGACCTTCGATCTGCCGCCCCTGTCGCTCGCCCCCGAGGGGATCGCGCACGACTTCAAGCACTATTACGTCCACACCTTCGGGCGCGACCGTGACTGTCTGTCGGCCTACTACCCCTATCGGGCGCTGGCGACCACCTTGCGCGACCGGCTGATGGAGCGTTGGAAGACGACCCGTCAGGCCTATGACGAGACTGGCTGCAAGCGCACCTACTATCTGTCGCTGGAATTCCTGATGGGCCGGGCGCTGTCCAACGCCACCTTCAACCTGGATCTCGATGAGGCCGTGGCGCGTGGTCTGCACACGTTGGGGTTGGAATTGGAAGAGATCGCCTCGACCGAACCCGATCCGGGTCTGGGCAACGGCGGTCTGGGCCGGCTCGCCGCCTGTTTCCTCGACTCCTGCGCCACGCTGCAACTGCCGGTGCGCGGCTACGGGTTGCGCTACGAATACGGCATGTTCCGTCAGACGATCGAGAACGGCGCCCAGGTCGAAGAACCGGATCACTGGCTGCGTGAAGGCAATCCCTGGGAGATCGAGCGCCCCGAGTTCGCCCAGCGCATCCAGTTCGGCGGCCACACCGAAACCCATCGCGACCAGAGCGGGCGCATCATCGTGCGCTGGGTCGACACTCATGACGTGTTGGCCGTCCCCTATGATGTCCCGGTGCCCGGCTATCGCAACGACACCGTCAACACCCTGCGGCTGTGGAAGGCGGCGGCGACCGACGAGTTCGATCTCGACGAGTTCAACGCCGGCAGTTACACCGAATCCGTGGCGCAGAAGAACGCCGCCGAGCACATCACCATGGTGCTCTATCCCAACGATGCCAGCGAGAACGGCAAGGAACTGCGTCTGCGTCAGCAGTACTTCCTGGCCAGCGCCAGCATCAAGGACGTGCTGCGCGACTGGATCCGGCTGCACGGGCGCGACTTCAGCCGCTTCGCCGATCTGAACTGCTTTCAGCTCAACGACACCCATCCGGCGGTGTCCGTGGCCGAACTCATGCGTCAGCTCATGGACGAGCATCATCTCGAATGGCAAGACGCCTGGGACATCACCCGCCGTACCATGGCCTACACCAACCACACCCTCCTGCCCGAGGCGCTGGAGCGCTGGCCGGTACGGCTGTTCCGCCAGCTCCTGCCGCGTATCCTGGAGATCATCTTCGAGATCAACGCCCGCTTCCTCGCCGAGGTGGCGCTGCGCTGGCCGGGCGACGTGGACCGTCAGCGGCGCATGTCGCTGATCGAGGAAGGACACGATCCGCAGGTGCGCATGGCCTATCTGGCGATCGTCGGCAGCTTCTCGGTCAATGGCGTGGCGGCGCTGCACTCACAACTGCTGGTCGAGGGACTGTTCCGCGACTTCCAAGAACTCTGGCCCGAGAAATTCAACAACAAGACCAATGGGGTGACACCGCGCCGCTGGCTGGCCATGTGCAATCCCGGCCTGCGTGACCTGCTCGACGAGACCATTGGCACGGGCTGGACACGCGATCTGGAACAGTTGTCGCGTCTGGCGCCCCATGCCGAGGATGCCGCCTTCCGCGCGCGCTGGCATGAGATCAAGCAGGCCAACAAGGCCCGGCTCGCCGAACAGATCGCCGAGATCTGCAAGGTCGAGTTCCCTCTGGAAGCGATGTTCGACGTCCAGGTCAAGCGTATCCACGAATACAAGCGCCAGCTGCTCAACATCCTGCACGTCATCCATCTCTACAACCGCATCAAGCGCGGCGACACGGCCAACTGGACGCCGCGCTGCGTGCTGATCGGCGGCAAGGCAGCGCCCGGCTATTTCATGGCCAAGCAGATCATCAAGCTGATCAACAGCGTGGCGCGCGTCGTCAACATGGATCCCGCCACCTCGGGCCTGCTGCGCGTGGCCTTCGTGCCCGACTACCGGGTGTCGCTGATGGAGGTGATCGCGCCGGGGACGGATCTCTCGGAACAGATCTCGACGGCGGGCAAGGAGGCCTCGGGCACGGGCAACATGAAGTTCATGATGAACGGCGCTGTGACCATCGGCACGCTCGATGGGGCCAATATCGAGATCCGCGAACAGGTCGGGGAGGATCATTTCTTCCTGTTCGGGTTGACGGCGGCGGGCGTGGAGTCGATGCGCGGTCACTATGACCCCAATGCCATCATCGCCAGCGATCCGGCGTTGCGGGATGTGATGAATCTGCTCGAATCCGGGCACTTCAACCAGTTCGAGAACGGGGTCTTCGATTCGGTCATCCTCTCGATCCGCAATCCGCACGACCCCTGGATGACGGCGGCCGACTTCAGGAGCTATGTGGAGGCCCAGGAGCGCGCAGCGGCGGCCTATCGCGACCGCGAGCACTGGCTGCGCATGAGCATCCTCAACACGGCGCACAGCGGGCACTTCTCATCGGATCGCACCATCGCCGAGTACAACCGCGACATCTGGCATCTGGAGACGGTGGCGCCAAAGTCGGCGGCTTGAAGCGCGTTCCCCTCTCCCCAACCCCTCTCCCGCGAGGGGAAAGGGGCTACTTGGTGCGGCTTGCCGAATCGCCCCGATTCGACCGATCGAGGATGCTCAGTTGAGCGGCGATGGTCTCCACTGCCGGCATCGACACGCCATGCCGAGCCGCCTCGCGTAACGGGCGGCGGTACATGTACTCGATCTCCAGCGCGCGTTTGGCCAGGAAATCCAGCCGCATGCTCGGCGCATAGGGCGCCATGCGCTCGGTGGTCGCCAGCAGCTTGGGCATGAAGTCAGGATCGAAGGGGACGCCGCAAGCCGCCGCGCCCTGAGCGACCTCGCGCATCAGCCGTTCGGCCAGGGTGCGCGCCTCGGGATCGGCCATGATGGCGTCGGTGTTGCGGTCGAGCAGCACCGACAACCCATTGAACGGGATGTTCCAGGCCAGCTTGCGCCAGCGTGCAGCCGGCAGCGAGGGCTGGACGTCGGTCTCGATGCCGCCGGCGCCGAAGGCCGCTCGCAGCCGTGGCAGCCAGTCGACCCCGCGTTCATCCAGCGCCGCCAGACTGACGTAGCCATAGTCCAGATGCGCGATATGCCCCGGCCCGACCTTGTTCGAGCACAGGAAGCAGAGGCCGGCGATCACGACGGCCTGCGGAAAGCGCGCCGCCAGTTCCTCCTCCAGCGTCAGGCCGTTCTGCCAGTTCAGAATGACCGTGCCCTCCCGCACCAGGGGCGCGAGCAGTTCGGGCAACCGGGCATTCTGCGTCGTCTTGAGCGCGATGCAGACCACATCGCTCGGCGGGATCGGATCCGAGTCGGCATAGACCTCGACCGGATGATGAAGCTGGTCGCCGAGCGGCGAGTCGACGCGCAAGCCATGCGCGCGAATCCAGTCGACATCGCTGTGCGCGATGAAACGCACGGTCGCGCCGCCCTGGAGCAGCCGGGAACCATAGAAGCCGCCAAGCGCGCCCGTACCCAAGATGGTGAAGCTCAGAGGTGTGGTGGAAGACATCGCGATCGTTGATTCCAAAATCTCAGAGGCCGGCGATGGCCGGCCTCGTTGCAGTCACGCCGCGCTGGGCGGCAGGTTCGACAGGCTCATTTGACCTCGATCCGACGCCGCTCGGTCTTCTCCATCTTGGGCAGATGGATTTCGAGCACGCCGTCCTTGAACTCGGCCGCCGTCTCGTCGAGCACGACCTCGGCCGGCAGACGGATGGTGCGGCTGAAGCTGCCGCGCGCGATCTCGGTGTGGAACAAGGCGCCCTCTTCCTTGGTCTCTTCGAGCTTGCGTTCACCCCGGATGGTCAGGAGCGTACCGGCGAGTTCGACCTCCAGGTGCTCACGGTCGACTCCCGGAACCTCGGCGCGAACCAGGATCTCGGTCTCGCGGTCGACGACGTCGATACGCGGCCGAATCTCCAGCGTCTGCTCCAGACGCGCCCACTCAGGCCACACCTCGCGGAACGGATGCATCCAGCCGCGATGGAGCAGGTTGTCGAATGCACGGTCCATTTCGTCGAACAGTGTCAGTTCACGACGCGGGACCGGCTCGGTCATTTCTGTGCGTTTGGTTTTCATGGCCGTCTCCTCACATCGGATTCCTACTTGAAATATAGTCCAAAATCGACGGTCGGCCAATTCTTTTGCGCCAATAAAAAACTTATATATCAAAAACTTAAACATCATACCAGCAGAAAGCCGGCATCCCGGTTAGGATAGCTCTCTCAGTGTGCAGATCTCCGAAGTCAGGGTACGAGCGGACAATGCAGAAGCGGATACATAAAAACAAGGCGAAACAGGCGCCGGTCATGGCGGATGGCATTGTAGGCCGTTGGCGTGATCTGTACTTGTCGATCGTACAGGCGACAAAACCCTTCCTGTTTGGGCTGCTACTGCTCGCTGCTCAGCTCGTGTCGTCTAACCAGATACTCGCCTCGGAGACCCTGATCCGGCATCAGCTTGAGGTTCGGCTCGACCCCGAACAGGGGCGGATCGAGGTCAGGGATCAGATGCGGCTTCCCGAGCCGAAAAGCCAGTGGTCGCTGATCCTGCATACCGGGCTCGACCCGAAGATCATCGACGGCGAGGCGACTCTGACGCGCGTTTCAGCGTTCGGGCCTCTGGTCGAGTATCGCTTGAGTCTGGAGACGCCCGGAACTGTGACGCTCGCCTATGGCGGACGCATCCGTCATGATCTGGAGCACATCGACGAAAGCCTCGGGCGCGCGCGTCAGTGGTCACGCGGAACCATCGCGCCGGATGGTGTCTTTCTCGACGCTGGCAGCGGCTGGTATCCACGCATTCCCGAGAGCCGCCAGAGCTTCGTGCTCGATGTCCGGCTTCCCGAGGGTTGGTCGGCGATCTCCCAGGGCGCAGGCACGACCGATCCGGCCAGGGGTCGGTCACACTGGTCCGAATCGCAACCGCAGGACGACATCTATCTGATCGCGGGCCGTTTCCACGCTTATCACAAGCGTTCAGCCGACGTACAGGCCGAAGCCCAGGTCTATCTGCGTGAGCCGGACACCGCACTGGCCGAACGCTATCTGGACGCCACGCTGGAGTATCTCGCCTTCTATTCCGACCTCATCGGCCCCTACCCTTTCGCCAAGTTCGCGCTGGTCGAGAATTTCTGGGAGTCCGGCTATGGCATGCCCTCCTTCACCCTGCTCGGTCCGCAGGTCGTCCGCCTGCCCTTCATCCTCCAGACCTCCTATCCGCACGAGATCCTGCACAACTGGTGGGGCAACGGGGTCTATGTGGACTATGACTCGGGCAACTGGAGCGAGGGGTTGACCAACTATCTGGCCGACTACTGGCTCATGGAGCGTGCCGGACGCGGGATCGAGGGACGGCGCGACATGCTCAAGAGCTTCGCCGACTATGTGCGCCAGGGGCGGGACTTTCCGCTGACCGAGTTCGTGCAGCGGCATGGGGCGGACACTCAGGCCATCGGCTACAACAAGGGGGCCATGGTCTTCCACATGCTGCGACGCGAACTCGGTGATGAGACCTTCATTCAGGGGCTACGGCGCTTTTATGCCGACAACCGCTTCCGGGCGGCCGGCTATGCGGATCTGCGCCTGGCCTTCGAGCGCGTGAGCGGGCGCGATCTGGACACGTTCTTCGCGGCCTGGGTAGAACGTGCCGGCGCGCCCAGTCTGGCGCTGGAGGATGTCGAAACACGGAGCACGCCGGAGGGCTATCGGATCAGCGGCCGAATTCGACAGACTCAATCCGAGCCGCCCTTTCCGCTCAGTCTGCCGGTCGTCATCGATCTCGACTCGGGTGAGTCCGTGATCGAGACGATCGCCAGTCATGAGCACGAAACCCGGTTCGACATCGCCCTCAGATCCGCGCCCGTGCGTCTGCGCCTCGACCCGGACTTCGAGGTCTTTCGCGCCCTGGCGCCGGGCGAGTTGCCCGTGACCCTGAGCACTCTCTTCGGGGCCGAACAGGGACTGATCCTGATTCCCGCCGCCGCTCCGGAAGCGCTCCAGTCAGGCTATCGTCGCCTGGCCGAGCGCTGGTGCGTGGGACATCCTGGCTGGCGCGTCGCCGAGGATCGGGAGTTCGAACACCTACCGGACGATCGGCCCGTCTGGCTGCTTGGTTGGGAGAACCGTCATCTTGAAGCCTTCGCGCGTGACGCCGCCGATTTCGCCCTGACCCTGGACGATGGTCAGGCACCCAGGCTGGCTCTGACCTCCAAGCCGAACGGCATGAACGCGACGCTCGATCCCATGACCGACAGTCCGGTGCTGACCCGTAGGATGGCGGATCAACCCATCGCATGGATGGCCACGCGCCTGCCGGATGCCCTGCCCGCGCTGGCGCGCAAGCTGCCGCACTACGGCAAATACAGCGTTCTGAGCTTCAGCGGCCCGGAGTCAACCAACACGCTCAAGGGACAATGGCCGACGGGCGATTCGGCGCTCACCTCTCGCCTGCTATCCAGAGCAAGGACGCGATGAGAAGATCGCGCCCGCACACAAATCACGACTCAGGCCACCGACTGATAATAGAGATTCTGCGGATGGCGCGCCTCGGCGAAGAACGACCAGCGCTCGATCAGCAATCCGGCGAACTGGACGAAGAAGGCCATGATCGGCAGATTCGACGAGCCGATGAGATAGGACAGCCCGATCAGCAGCACCGGGATCGGGAAGACCAGCGCCAGATAGACAGTGCGCAGTCGTTCGACCAGTGACTGGCTCCGTCCGTGGAAGAATTCGCGGGTATTGAAGCTGCCGCCCGTCGCGCCCTGTGCCTTCTGGACCACGGCCGCATGACGCACGCCGATGGCGGTCTGGACCGTGCTCTTGTGCTTGAGCCGGGCGTTGCGCCGCAGATGCGCCAGACGCGAGGCCAGACCGACCAAGGTCAGGATCACCGCCCAGGTGCCGTAAAACGTCACCAGCGGATTACCGATGTAGGCCGAATAGGCCGCCGCCAGCATGAAGCCCGAGGCCGCGCCCAGGAACAGGAAATTGCTGACCGTGAGCGGCGTATGCCATTCCTGCAGGAACCGCACGGCCGCATAGATCATGGCCGTGCAGACGAAGAGCACCAGACTGGCCACCGTCCCCAACACCCCGAGCAGCAGGGTCAGATCGACCTGGAGCGCCGCGCCGACCTGGAACAGCGGCTGGGTCCATTCGAACCAGTGCGCCACGCCATAGGCGAACACCAGCGCCATGACGATCGGCAGCACGATGACCTCGCGCGACAGCCAGGAGGTGCGCCACATCGCCGCCGCGCGCCAAGCCCGTTCCGGCCGCCCGAGATGGAAGAAGGACGCGCCGAGTCCCGCGACCAGAAGCAGCAGCGCGACCAGACTGCCGACGGCATAGAACTGGTCGGCCTGAGCGGGCAGGAAACGGGCGATGGCATAGAGCTGGCCGGTGACCATCGCCAGATAGAGACCCTGACCGGCGCCGAGCAGCGTGGTCAGAAAGATGACTGAGAAGGCTGGATGCATGGGATTCGATCCTGAAAGGCGGATTACCAGGCCACGTCGTCGAGGGTTTCCTCGCCGGTGTAATCGGTGAGATCTTCCCGGCGCAAGGGGTTGTCGACGCGCGTGAGTTCCTCGGGATCGATGTGCATCCGGGTCTTCTGGCGCGGCAGATAGTGGTTGGCCGGTTTGGTGCCCCACTCGGGCATGAGCTGATAGCCGCCGCGCTCGCGGATGGCGATCGAGACCTCTGAGTCCGGATCATGCACGTCGCCGAACAGACGCGCGTTGGCCGGACAGGCCAGCACGCAGGACGGCTTGCGATCCCGTTCGGAGAGCTTGGCGTCGGTGATGCGGTCGATGCAGAGCGTGCACTTCTTCATCACTTTCTGCTGCTCATCCAGCTCGCGTGCGCCATAGGGACAGGCCCAGGAGCAGTATTTGCAGCCGATGCACTTGTCGTAATCGACCAGCACCACGCCGTTGTCCGGGCGCTTGTACGACGCGCCGGTTGGACACACGGGCACGCAGGGCGGCTCCTCGCAGTGCAGACAGCTCTTGGGGAAGTGCACCGTCTCGGTATTGGGGAAGGTTCCGACCTCGAAGGTCTGCACCCGGTTGAAGAAGGTGCCGGTCGGCGAACCCTCATAAGGATTCTGATCCACCAGCGGACCGGCCCAGCCTGAGGTGTTCCACTCCTTGCAGGAGGTCACGCAGGCATGACAGCCGACACAGACATTGAGATCGATGACGAGGGCGAGTTGAGTCATGACGCTTGCTTCCCGAAGATACCGGCCACATAGGCCTGCCACTTGCCGCGCTTCTTCTCCTGACCGGGGAGACGCGGCATCGGCTTGAACTGGGGCGACGTGACCTCGGGTTCACCCGCCTCGGCCTTGTAGACCCGCACCCGCACGTCGAACCAGGCCGCCTGTCCGGTCACTGGGTCAGAGTTGGAGAGGTGTTCGCCGGCCTCGTGGGCGGGCAGTTCTTCGCTGATGACGTGATTGAGCAGGAAGCCTTTGCGCGCCTCGTCGGCATTGGGGGCCAGACCCCAGGCGCCCGCGCCCTTGCCGATGGCGTTCCAGGTCCAGACAGTGCCCGGCTCCACGGCCTCGGAGAAGCGGCACATGCAGCGCACCCGGCCATATTGCGACTCGACCCAGACCCAGTCGCCGTCAGCGAAGCCCTGGGCCAGACCGATCTTCGGACTCAGGAACAGATAGTTGTGGCTGTGGATCTGGCGCAGCCAGGCGTTCTGGCTGTCCCAGGAGTGGTACATGGCCATCGGGCGCTGGGTGAGCGCGTTGAGCGGATAGCGCTGGGTGTCGGTGAAGCGCGACTCCAGCGGCTCGTAGTAGAACGGCAAGGGGTCGAAATAGGTCTCGACCCGCTGGCGCAACCGCTCGGGCGGACGACGACCGGGACGCTTGCCCTGAGCGGCGAGCCGGAAGCGCTGCAACACCTCGGAATACAGATGCAGGGTGATCGGCTCGGCATAGCGGATCATGCCGTGCGCGCGCGCCCAGTGCAGATAGCCCTTGTTCCAGTTGCGCATGTACTGATAGCTGCGCGGCAGTTCGTGATGGAAGACGCAGCCGTTCTGGGCATACATCTCCCACTGATGCGGATTGGGTTCGCCCTTGAGGAACTGATCGCCGCTCTTGCCGCGCCAGCCGGCCAGGAAGCCGATGCCCGACCCCGGCGAGGTCTCGTAGTTGACGATGAAATCCGGATAGTTGCGATATTTGCGACTGCCGTCGGCATTGGTGAAGGCCGGCAGCTTGAGTCGCGAACCGAGTTCGACCAGCACCTCCTGGAACGGCTTGCACTCGCCCTTGGGCGGCAGCACCGGGATGCGCACCGAGTCGACCGGACCGTCGTATTCCGAGATCGGACGGTCGAGCATGGAGAGCACGTCATGGCGTTCCAGATAGCTGGTATCCGGCAGCACCAGATCGGCGAAGGCCACGGTCTCGGAGGCGAAGGTGTCGCACACCACCAGGAACGGGATCTTGTATTCACCGTTCGGATGCTTGTCGACCAGCATCTTGCGCACCTCGACCGTGTTCATGGTCGAGTTCCAGGCCATGTTCGCCATGAACAGGAACAGGGTGTCGATCGGATAGGGATCGCCGCGCCAGGCGTTGGTGATGACGTTGTGCATCAGGCCATGCACCGAGAGCGGATACTCCCAGGAGAACGCCTTGTCGAGCCGCACCGCCTCGCCCTCGGCGTCGACGAACAGATCCTCGGGCTTGGACGGCCAGCCGAGCGGCATGCCGTCGAGCGGGGTGTTCGGCTGGACAGCCTCGGGGCCGTGCGGCGGCTTGGGACAGGGCGGGATCGGACGCGGATAGGGCGCCTTGTGCCGGAATCCGCCCGGACGGTCGATGGTGCCGAGCACGGTCATCAGCACGCCGAGCGCGCGGATGGTCTGGAAGCCGTTGGAGTGCGCCGCCAGTCCGCGCATGGCATGGAAGGCGACCGGATTGCCGGTGACGGATTCGTGCTCGTCGTCCCAGCAGTCGGTCCATTTGATCGGCAGCTCGATCTTCTGGTCGCGCGCCATGACACCCATTTCGTGGGCGAGACGGCGGATGGTGTCGGCCGGGATGCCGGTAATGGGCGCGGCCCATTCGGGGGTGTATTGCTCCAGGCGCTCCTTGAGCAACTGGAACGAGGGCTTGACCGGGGTGCCGTCGGGCAGGACATAGCGGCCCATCAGACGCGGATCGACGCCGGGCGTATGGGTGCTGATCGGGCCGTCGATGTCGCGGTCCCACCACAGCTTGTTCTGCGGATCGAAGCAGTCCGGCTCGACATGCATCTCGGCGCGATAGAACAGGCCGTGATCATCGCGGCTCGGGTCGTCGATCACCAACTCGGCGGCGTTGGTGTAGCGCACCAGGAAGTCGCGGTCGAACAGCCCTTTGTCCAGAATCTCGCGGGTGATGGCCAGCAGCAGCGCGCCATCGGTGCCGGGCTTGATCGGCACCCATTCGTCGGCGATGGCCGAATAGCCGGTGCGCACCGGATTGATCGAGATGAAGCGTCCGCCGCGCCGCTTGAACTCGGAGATGGCGATCTTGAGCGGGTTGGAGTGATGGTCCTCGGCAGTGCCGATCATCACGAACAGCTTGGCGCGCTCCAGATCCGGGCCGCCGAACTCCCAGAACGAACCGCCGATGGTGTAGATGAGACCGGCGGCCATGTTGACCGAGCAGAAGCCGCCATGCGCGGCATAGTTGGGCGTGCCGTACTGCTTGGCGAACAGACCCGTGAGCGCCTGCATCTGATCGCGGCCGGTGAAGAGCGCGAATTTTTTCGGATCTTCGGCACGCAGCTTGGCGAGCCGTTCTTCGAGCATCGTGAAGGCTTCGTCCCAGGAGATGACCTCGAAGGCGCTCTCGCCGCGCTCGGCATTGGCCTTGCGCCTTAGCGGCTGGGTGAGTCGACCCGGAGAGTACTGCTTCATGATCCCCGAGCTGCCCTTGGCGCAGATCACGCCCTTGTTCAGCGGGTGATTGGGGTTGCCGTCGATGTAGCGCACCTCGCCATCGCGCAGATGCACCCGGATACCGCACCGGCAGGCGCACATGTAACAGGTCGTCTCCTTGACCTCGACGCGACCGACGAGGCTGTCCGAATGACTGGCTGGATCCTGCATGGGGGTACCTTTCGCGGGGGATGACGGACGAGACAATCGCCGCATTCTAATATTCAAACGTCCGTGGTTTCAAACCGGCTCAATACTCAGTATTTCGAGCGCGCAATAAAAAGGCCGCGCATGGCGGCCTGTTTCGAGCAGGGGATATGGCGAGCAGATCAGGCGGCGGCGCGGTACTCGGCGGGCAGCCAGGCGCTCAAACGCTCACGCTCCTGCTGGACGTCGACGGTGAAGAAATGATTCAGGACTTCCAGCGCCTCGGTCAGATCCTGGCAGGGCCACTCGTTGGTGACGGTGCGGCAATTCCAGTCCTCGACATGGAAGCAGTAGTGACCGCCCTTGGCCGCTCCCTCGGCGTCGAAGCGTAGCTGATAGCCGGTGGAGGTCTCGGGATCCCACTTGTAGCGGATCGTATTCTGATTGGATTCGAACATGTCCTGGCCTTCGTCGCGAAAATAAATGTATGAAGATGACTGCTGATATACACGAGGAAACCACGCACCGGGATTCGTCGAGCTGAAATCGAGTCATGCGCGCAACAGCGCTTGTCTCATTTCGGCTGCATACAGCAATCCATGGCTTCATTCTAGTACATGGATGCAACAAACAACAACCGCCGCCCGTCCGGATTTTGTGCAAAAAACGTGATCTGTTAGGCGATTTTGAAAGTCAGCGTGCTTTGTATGGAATTTACCAAAGCACTCGGCACATTGAGATGTGCGTTTTATTTTTGCAACACCGCCGCCATTCAATCAGGTGGGACGCAACACCTACAGTAGGCACGGGAAGCCAGCCGACCCTGCCAGTTCGCACCGCCCGCCCTACCTGGCCCCCAACCCGAGCGGATCGTTCGGATCGATGCCGGCCATGAAGGTCTGGCGGCGGTCATGATGCGTGACCTGATAGATCAGCCCCATCCAGTTGCCGATGACGCCCTCGGCCGTGTCGTGCCAGGTGTTGTGCAGATCAGCCGCGATGAGCCGCTCGGGCAACTCGGGTGGCTTCTGACCCCGATCGAGCGCCCGGATGACGCGCTCGCGGTGCTCATCGAGGATGGCTCGCGCCTGTAAGCCGAAGTAGTTGTCCGGAAACGGCGGATAGTCGGACCGCGTGCCGGCGGCGAAGCGCCCGACCTCACGCTTGTATTCCTTGAGCAGTGAAATGGTGTCGTATTCGGGATGCCCCTGGAAGAACACCTGCCGAAAGCCGTCCGGGCTGACCGCCAGATGCACCCCCGCCTCCTCGCTCTCGACCAGCACATGCAGACCGGCACCGACGAACTGCGCGTGACTGATGTCGTTGAAACGCGAATGCGGCACGTCGAAGCAGGTATTGACGTCGGCCACCAGCGGATGGGTGCGCGCCAGCACCCGATGCGGAAACACCCCCCAGCGCTTGGCCGGCAGACGGCGGCGCCGCTCACCATAACGGAACTGCATCACCGCATGGGTCGCCAGACAGGAGCAGAGCGTCGAGCAGACGTTGTCGTAGGCCCAGTCGACCACCTCGATGAGCGGCTCCCAGAACGGCTCCAGCGCCAGATCCGGCCCGGTGACGTTGGCGCCGGTGATGATGAGTGCATCCAGACCGTCGGCGCGGATCTGATCGAATGGCTGGTAATAGCGCTCGACATGGGCGCGCGCCTCGGGGCCGCGCTCCAGCTCCTTCAGCGTGAAGGGATGCACATAGAACTGCGCGATCTGGTTGCTCTCGCCGATCAGGCGGAAGAACTGGCGCTCGGTCGCCGCCAGGGCCGCATCCGGCATCATGTTGAGCAGACCGATGTGCAGTTCGCGGATGTCCTGATGGAGCGCGAAATCCGGGTCGAGGATCTGCTGCCCCTCCTCGCGCAACCGGGCGAAGGTGGGCAGGTCATTGTGGGCGACGATGGGCATAACAGCAGCGTTCAGTCAGTGGCAGTCATGGCGCTCGGTTCGACAGGATCGTGCGGCACCCGGTCCTGTAGGTTCAGCAACGATTCTGTCGAGCCCGTCCGTTTTCAAGCACTCCGCGCGATGGCCGACTCGACCAGGGCGAGGAAATCGGCCTCGTCGCGCACCTGGGCCACGTCTTCGGAGGAGACGGTATAGCCGTGCGGCTGGGCGATGGCCTCATAGCGCGGCACACGCGAGTGGAACAGACGCGGGAAGACCCAGCGCGTGAAGTCGTCCGGCTCGATCTGGGCCACATAGTCGAGTTGGCGCAGTTCCAGATAGTCCTTCACCGCCGTTTGCAGGAACTCGGGTCGATAGTAGAGCGGCTTGGGATCGGCCTGGGCACGCTCGATGAGCTTGATCTCGTCGGCCTCGGGCACGCGGATGTAGAGGATCAGACTGTGCCGGGCGAGCATGTCGATGACGCGCGGCTCTTCGAGCTCGCACAGACTGCCGCCGACATCGTTGACCAGATGGGCGTAGCCATAGACCTCCTGGGCCTTGCGCACGAACTCGGGCAGATCGAACATGGCCGCGATCTCGGCCTCGCGATAGAGCGCCTGACGACGGCTGAACTCGTCGAGCGGCAGCCCGCCCTGCTCCGGATTGCCGAGCTTGCCGATGAAGCTCAGCACCGGGCCGAGATCATTGATCTTGATGACGTTGCGGATGGTGATCCAGTCGCGGCGCAGCAGATCGCGCAGGAACGGATCGCGCATGGCACGCGACTTGATCAGATCCAGGATCGGCTCGTCCAAATAACGGGTGCCGATGCGGTAGTCGCCCGAATAATGGAACCAGTCGTGACGGCGCAGCAGCCCCGAGAGATGGGTCTTGCCGACCCCGGACATGCCGAGCAGGGTCACGCATTTACGCTTCCAGGCGCGGAATTCCTCGACCGTGAATTTCAATGGATCTACTCCGAAATGGATGGATGTGGATGTTCTTCGATCAGATGCCTCACTCGCGCGCGGCCAGCGCCTCCCAACGCGCATAGGCCGCTTCCAGCTCGGCGTCGACGGTCTCCAGACGCGCCTTGACGGTCACGACCTCGGCGCCGTCGCCCTGATAGAGCGCGGGATCGGCCAGACGTGCGTGCAGAGCGCTCTGCTCCTGCTCCAGCGACTCGATACGCCCCGGCAGTTCGGCCAGTTCGCGCGTCTCCTTGAAGCTGAGCTTGTCGCTGGTGCGCTTGGGTTTGGACTTGGGTTCGGCCGCCTGAGTCGCGGGCGCGCTCGATTTGGGCGCCGGGGCCGGCTCGACCGGACGCGGACGCTGCCTGAGCCAGTCCTCGTAGCCGCCGACATAGTCGCGCACGACCCCATCGCCCTCGAACACGAGCGTGCCGGTGACGACATTGTCGAGCAGAGCACGGTCATGGCTGACCAGCAGCAGCGTCCCCGAGTAGTTCAGCAGCAGTTCTTCCAGGAGTTCCAGCGTCTCGGTGTCGAGATCATTGGTCGGCTCGTCGAGCACCAGCAGATTGGCCGGACGGGTGAAGAGCTTGGCCAGCAGCAGGCGGTTGCGCTCGCCGCCCGAGAGCGCCTTGACCGGCTGGCGCGCACGCTCAGGGGTGAACAGGAAGTCCTTGAGGTAGGACAGCACATGACGGCTGGCGCCTTCGATCTCGACCTGATCACTGCCGCCGGCGACGTTGTCGCGCACGCTCTTCTCGGGATCGAGTTGGGCGCGCATCTGGTCGAAATAGGCGATCTGGAGATTGGAGCCGCGCTGGATACGCCCCTGTTGCGGTTCCAGCTCGCCGAGCAGGAGCTTGAGCAGCGTGCTCTTGCCCGCGCCATTGGGTCCGATGATGCCGATCTTGTCGCCGCGCAGGATGAGCGTCGAGAAATCGCGGATGACGGTCTTCTCACCCCAACGATGCGTCACGCCCTCGGCCTCGACCACCAGCTTGCCCGAGCGATCCGACTCGCTCAGCCGGATGCGCGCCGAACCCTGGAGTTCGCGCCGCTCACGACGCTCCTCGCGCATGGATTCGAGCGCGCGCACCCGACCTTCGTTACGAGTCCGCCGCGCCTTGATGCCCTGCCGGATCCAGACCTCTTCCTCCGCGAGCTTGCGGTCGAAGTGCGCATTGGCCTGCGCCTCGGCATGCAGTCGTTCCTCGCGCCGACGCAGATAGTTGGCGTAATCGCCCGGCCAGTCGGTCAGCCGACCGCGATCGAGTTCCAGGATGCGCGTGGCGACCCGCTGCAAGAAGCGCCGGTCATGAGTGATGAACAGCAGCGCGCCCTGAAAACCGACCAGAAACTCTTCCAGCCAGGCGATGCTGTCGATGTCGAGATGGTTGGTCGGCTCGTCGAGCAGCAGCAGATCCGGTTCCACCACCAGGGCGCGCGCCAGCATCACCCGCCGCTGCATCCCGCCCGAGAGCGACTTGAGTTGCGCCTCGCCATCGAGTCCGAGCCGCGAGATGACGCGCTCGGTGCGCTGCTCGATCTCCCAGCCGCCCTGATCCTCCAACTGATGCTGGAGTTCGGCCAGCCGCGCCAGATCCTGCTCGCTGGCGTCCGCGCCGAGCGCGTGCGAGCGGGTGAAATATTCGTGCACCAGCGCCCCCAGCTCGCCGAGCCCGGAGGCCACCACCTCGAAGACGCTGGCATCGACATCCCCCGGCACCTCCTGCGCCAGCCGCCCGATCCGCAACCCCTGACCGGCATGCACCCGCCCGCTGTCGGGCTGGACCTCACCGGCGACGATCCGTAGCAGTGTGGACTTGCCCGCCCCATTGCGCCCGATCAGACAGATCCGCTCGCCGCGCTCGATGGCGAAGGAGACCTCATCGAGCAGGGGCGGCAGGCCGTAGGAGAGACCGATCGAATCGAGACTGAGCAGGGTCATGCGTTTTCCAGGGAATCACGGAGGATGAATGTTGTCGGAGCAGGCGCCCATATCGCGACCGCGTAGCGAGCCAACGGCGACACAGGCACTCGATTGCGCTTTGTCAATGACACGCCAGGGCCGCCTGGATCACCGACTTCGAGTAATATTCTAACTTCGATCGCTCCAACCGCGTCGATTCGAGATGAATCCGGCGCGGATGGAGACAGACCCCAGGCAGTGAGCCGCGCTCCCGTGGACGCGGACCGATTAGGAGTCCATCGCTACCGATGACGAAAACAGTCTCTCTCCGTGAGGCCTGGTCCGGCGAGGCCAATTGCCTCAATTGCGCGCTACGGACCTCGGTGCTCTTCTCCGGCCTGCAGGAAGCGGACTTCGAACACATCCATGAGCCGATCGATCAGTTCACGCTCAAGCCGGGCGCGCATCTCTATCTGGCGGGCGACACAGGCGAGTACCTGTTCACCATCCGTTCCGGGATGCTGAAGCTGGTTCAATATCTGCCGGACGGCAGCCAGCGCATCGTTCGCGTCGCCCGCTCCACCGATGTGCTGGGTCTGGAGTCACTGCTCGACGATCGCTATCAGCACGACGCCATCGCGCTGCATCCCACTGAGGTCTGTCGTTTCCCGGCGCGTCTGGTGCGCGAACTCGGGCGCGTCAACCCGACCCTGCACCACGAACTCATGGCCCGCTGGCAGCGCGCCCTGACCGAGGCCGATGCCTGGCTGACCGAACTCTCGACCGGCTCGGCGCGCCAGCGCGTGGCCCGACTGCTGCTGCGTCTGGTGCGCGACCGCGAGACCAGCGAATGTCCGCTCTTCAGCCGTGAGGACATGGGCGCCATGCTCGGCGTCACCACCGAGACGGCCAGCCGCACCATCGCCGAGTTCAAGCGTCAGGGGCTGTTGGTGGAGACGGCGCCCAATCTCTTCCTGCTCGACATCCCCAATCTGCGACGGCTGGCGGAGGATTGAGGCGAGGCGTGCTCGCCGGCCCGCTGAGTTTGACTAATTTCAATGCGTTGCGCCTGATCTCAAGGTTACGCTTGCGCCATTCCGTCGCCCATGGCCAGGATCTCCACGCCCGATGAAAACATCACTCTCGTTCGCCGAATATCCCATTTACTCACTGGAGATCGCGCGCGAGGAGACACCCTTCGATTCGGTCGAAGCCATCTGCGGCTATTTCCGCGCCTGCATCGAGTCGCATCGTAGCGCGGTCTTCATCGCTGAGTTCGATCACTACGCCCATACCCGGTCCCTGCCCGAAGGGCACATCGGCGAGGACATCCGCGCGGCCCGGAACCTGGTGTTCTGCTTCGGCATCTCGCTGCCCAAGCCCGAACTGCTCGCCTGTCGTCCCCGTTCGATCGGCATCGCCGAGACCGACCTGGGTTTCCTGATCACCTTCATGGAAACCCCCATGCCGGTGGCCAACGCCGTCATGGAAGACTGGGCCCTGGGATTGTGCAAACACCGCCCCGAGACCGCTGCACAGGCGGCCTGAGGCCGGACACCCTCCCCTCATCAACCCACCGACTTCGGAACACCCACTCCATGCGCATCGCCGTCACCAGTCAGAATTTCCGCACCATCACCGGACACGCCGGCAAGACCCGGCGCTTCCTCATCCTGGAGGCCGACGGCCAGGGCGAGCCGGTCGAGGTCGAGCGCCTGGATCTGCCCGCCGGCCTGTCACTGCACGATCATCACGGCGACGATCATCCGCTGTTCACACTCGGACTCGATGCCATCCTGACCCAGAGCGCCGGGCAGGGGTTTCGCGCCCGTCTGGCCCGTCAGGGCATCGCCGTCCATGCCACCAGCGCCACGGACCCCATGAGCGCGGCGGCCGATCTCGCCGCCGGTCGACCGCTTCCGACACCGGCTCCGCACGACGACGATCATGGGCATGGCCATGGACACGCCTCCGGCACGGAACGCGCTCAGGTTCGACTCCAGGTCGGGACTCTGAAGTAAACCGCTCTCCCCTCCCCGCGTAAAGCGGCCCCGTCGAGCGACAACCTGACTCAGATCATTTCCGATAAGCGCGATCCGGTTTAGTCTCTTGCCGCTGGCGCGGCTCGCCGAGGATCTCCCGACCCGGCGAGCCAAGTGCCGAGGTAGCAACCCTCCGTGACACCTGGTCCCGGACTTCAGGAGACTCGCTCATGCTCGACAGTACCATGGTCGAACTCTCGCGATGGCAATTCGCCGCCACCGCAATGTATCACTTCCTCTTCGTTCCACTGACGCTCGGACTCTCCTGGATCCTGGTGATCATGGAAAGCGTCTATGTCATGACCGGACGCGAGATCTACCGGGACATGACCAAGTTCTGGGGCAAGCTCTTCGGCATCAACTTCGCCCTGGGCGTCACCACCGGACTCACGATGGAGTTCCAGTTCGGGACCAACTGGGCCTATTACAGCCACTATGTGGGAGATGTCTTCGGCGCGCCCCTGGCCATCGAGGGTCTGATGGCCTTCTTCCTGGAGTCGACCTTCATCGGCCTGTTCTTCCTCGGTTGGGAGCGCCTCTCCAAGCGCCAGCATCTGGCCGTCACCTTCCTGACCGCACTCGGCTCCAATCTCTCGGCGCTGTGGATCCTGGTCGCCAACGGCTGGATGCAGAACCCGGTCGGCTCGGAGTTCAGCTACGAGACCATGCGCATGGAGATGACCAGCTTCAGCGAGTTGCTGCTCAATCCGGTCGCTCAGGTCAAGTTCGTGCACACGGTCGCCGCCGGCTATGTGACAGCCTCGATGTTCGTGCTCGGCATCAGTTCCTGGTACATGCTCAAGGGGCGCGATCTGGCCTTCGCCAAGCGATCCTTCTCGGTCGCGGTCGGCTTCGGTCTGGCCTCCATCCTCTCGGTCATCCTGCTCGGCGACGAGTCCGGCTACGAGGTCGGCGACGTGCAGAAGGTGAAGCTCGCCGCGATCGAGGCCGAATGGCACACAGAGCCGGCGCCCGCCGCCTTCACTCTCTACGGTCGTCCGAGCAACGAGGACGAGGAGACCCATGACGCCGTCAAGGTGCCCTGGCTGCTCGGACTCATCGCCACCCGCTCGCTCGACACCGAGGTCAAGGGCCTGAAGGATCTGATGCGCGAGCACGAGGTGCGCATCCGTAGCGGCATGATCGCCTATCAGTATCTGGAACGTCTGCGCGGCGGTGAGGACACGCCCGGCAACCGCGCCGTCTTCGAGGACCACAAGAACGATCTCGGCTATGGTCTGCTGCTCAAGCGCTATACCGAGAATCCGGCCGAGGCGACCGAGGAACAGATCCAGCTGGCGGTCAAGGATTCCATCCCCGAGGTCGCGCCGCTGTTCTGGACGTTCAGAATCATGGTCGCGGCCGGGGTCTGGATGCTGGCGCTCCTGGTGCTGGGTTTCTACTACAACGCCAAGCGCGTCATCCAGGAGAAACGCTGGCTGCTGCGGCTCTTTCTCTACAGCATCCCGGTGCCTTGGATCGCCGCCGAGACCGGCTGGTTCGTCGCCGAGTTCGGACGTCAGCCCTGGGCCATCGGCGAGGTGCTGCCGACCTCGATCGCCGTCTCCAGCCTGACGGCCAACGACGTTCTCATCAGTCTCTCGGGCTTCATCCTCTTCTACACCCTGCTGTTCATCAT
This sequence comes from Allochromatium humboldtianum, assembly GCF_013385175.1. GTDB lineage: Bacteria > Pseudomonadota > Gammaproteobacteria > Chromatiales > Chromatiaceae > Thermochromatium > Thermochromatium humboldtianum. Next base: position 51,373 of record NZ_JABZEO010000006.1, read on the forward strand.
CGAGATGTTTCTGATGTTCAAGTTCGCGCGTCTGGGTCCGAGTTCGCTGCACACCGGACGCTATCATCACGAGTGCGACGCCGGTCACGCGGGCGGCATGGCTCCGGCCACGGCTCCGCAGAAATCGCTCGACTAGGAGGCACGACCAATCATGATCCTCGACTATGAAACGCTGAAGTTCGTCTGGTGGGTGCTGGTCGGTGTGCTCTTCATCGGCTTCGCCGTCACCGATGGGCTGGACATGGGCGTCGGCGCCCTGCTGCCCTTCCTCGGTCAGAACGACGAGGAGCGGCGCGTCATCATCAACACCGTCGGCCCGCACTGGGACGGCAATCAGGTGTGGCTGATCACGGCCGGCGGGGCCATCTTCGCCGCCTGGCCGCTGGTCTATGCCACGGCCTTCTCTGGCTTCTACTTCGCGATGCTGCTGGCGTTGTTCGCGCTCTTCTTCCGTCCGGTCGGGTTCGACTACCGGAGCAAGATCGCCGATCCGCGCTGGCGCAATGCCTGGGACTGGGGGCTGTTCGTCGGCGGCGCGGTGCCGGCGCTGGTGTTCGGCATCGCCTTCGGCAACCTGCTCCAGGGCGTGCCCTTCCATCTCGACGATCTGCTGCGGCCCTACTACAGCGGCAGCTTCTTCGGGCTGCTCAATCCGTTCGCGCTGCTGGCCGGGCTGATCAGTCTCGGAATGCTGATCATGCACGGGGCCATCTGGCTGCAACTGCGCACCGCCGAGCCGATCTCGGGTCGGGCCAAGGTGGTCGCGAAGAAGGCGGGACTGGCGACCATCGTCGCCTTCGCGCTGGCCGGCGTGTGGCTGACGATCGGCGTGGACGGCTACAAGGTGGTCTCGATGCCGGCGCTGGATGCCGTGCCCAATCCGCTGACCAAGGAAGTGGTGCGTGACGGCGGCGCCTGGCTGGCCAACTATGCGGCCTATCCCTGGACGCTGCTGTTCCCGCTGCTCGGCTTCGCGGGCATGGGACTGGCGGTGCTGGCCTCGATGTCGAACCGGGCCGGCTGGGGTCTGGTCGCCAGCAGCCTGGGGCTGACCGGGATCATCATGACCGCCGGCGCGGCCATGTTCCCCTTCATCATGCCGTCGAGCACCAATCCCAACAGCAGCCTGATCGCCTGGGACGCGGTGTCGAGCCATCTGACGCTGACGGTGATGTTCTGGGCGGCGGTGATCTTCGTGCCGCTGATCCTGGCCTACACCACCTGGACCTATGCCAAGATGTGGCGGCGGGTGACGGTCGAGGAGATCCGCTCGCAGGATCATCTGGCCTATTGAGTGGTCTTCCCTGTCGCCGGATCCGAACGGCATTCCGGCGACAGGGTTCAAGTCATCCGTTGATTCATCGAGGAACGAGCCATGTGGTACTTCTCCTGGATACTCGGCGTCCTGCTGGCGCTGGCCTTCGGCATCATCAATGTGCTCTGGTATGAGTCCGATCAGTGCCGCAGCACGGCCGACGACGATTGCCCCACCTGATCCCTTGGGTCGGCCCGAACGAAAAACGCGGCCTGGGCCGCGTTTTTTATGGTTCGGATCTTTCCTGATCCACTGTCGTGCGCAATCAGCCTTGGGTGATCGGCATGATGACGATGTCGACCCGGCGGTTGAGGCGCCGCCCCTCCTCGGTCGCGTTACTGGCGATGGGCCGGTTCATGCCGTAGCCGGCTGAATAGATACGCTGCGGCAGCACGCCGCTACGCTCCAGGTAGTATTCGACCGAAGCGGCGCGCCGCTCGGAGAGCGTCTGGTTGTAGGCCGCCGCGCCCGTGCTGTCGGTATGCCCCGAGATGGCGAGCTGGGTCTTGCCGTATTTGCTGACGATGGCCGCGATCTTGTCGAGCGTGCTGTAGAAACCCGGCTGGATGCGATCGGAGTCGACCTCGAAGGCGGTCGCGCCCGTCATGCCGACGAGCAGCTGATGATCGGGCAGCTTCTGCACCCGGATGACGCCGGCGGCGATCTCGGGCGCGAGCTGGCGCTCGAAGTCGCGCTTCTGCTCCTCCATATAGGAGCCGACCATGGTCCCGACCAGGGCGCCGCCCACGGCGCCGATCAGCGCGCCCTTGCCCGCGTCGCCGCTCAGCGAGCCGATGATGGCGCCGGTCGCCGCGCCCGCCGTGGTGCCGATGGCGGCGCCGCGCCCGGTCTCGGTCAGGCCCGAACCATCGGCGGCACAGCCGCTGATGAGCGCGGCAGCCACGCCGGAGAGAACCAGTGTCCTGGCGTTCAGTCGAGTCATGCAGTTGCTCCTCTTCGTTAGAGTTCGACCAGATCGGCGATGGATTTGTAGAAGAATTCCAGCCAGTCGTCGCGGTTGGCGAAGTCCATGATCGCAGGACGCTGTCCGAGCGTGTCGCGCACGCAGGTGAAGACCGCCGAACCGTCGCGCTTGAGCGTCACCTCGAAGGTGAGCGACCCATTGGGCACGGCCAGCTTCAGCCCCTGTGGGGCCGACTCCGGGCCGATCCAGGTGATCAGCAGTCCGGCCACCCGATCGTCGCGACGATCATAGTCGTCGGGCCAGATACGGCTGAGCACCGAGATGCGCACGAATTCGCCCTCGACGTCGCGGAAGGCGCGCACCAGGGGCGCGGCCAGCTCCGAGCAGGAGGCATGGAGCTCGCGCCGCCGGATGAAGTTGTCCTCGGCGCTCAGGGTGCTGTCCTGAGCGATCTGGCGCAGTTTTTGGAGCGTTTGATTCATACCCTTGATTTCAGCAGCTTCAGCGAATGACGGTCGTATCCAGTTCGAACATGGGCTTGCTCTCGGGGCCGACGTCGTGGAGGGCCGGATTGAGGTAGCGCACATCCAGCGTCGGCTTGACCTTGAGCGACAAGAGTGATGGGTCGAGATATTTTTTCAACAGACGCCGGGCCTGTCCGGTGTTGCGCACCCCGCGCAGTGTCTGCACCTGGGCGAGCGCGGCCTGAGTGGGCGCCGTCCCGCCATTGCGCCGATAGTGACGGATGACGGCCTCGGTATAGTTGAGCGTCTCCAGATAGGTGACGCGGCTGTTGGTGCGATCGACCACGCCCTCGCCGGCATTGTAGGCCATGATGACGCGCCCGTAGTCGTCGCTGTACTTGCGCAGCAGACGCTTGAGATGGCGCGTGCCGGTATTGAGATTGATCCGGGGATCGAACAGCGCCTCCACCGAGGTGACGCCATAGTCGGCGGCGGTCGGCGGCATGAGCTGCATCAGGCCCACGGCCCCGACCGGCGAAACGGCATGGGCATCGTAGTTCGACTCGGCGGCCACCACGGCACGCACCAGCGCTTCTTCGACGCCATGACGACGCGCCACCTCCGGGATCATGGCCTGGACCTCGGCACGGCTCGGGCGCGGCCGGTTCGGCGGTGTCGGCCGGGCCGGACGCACGGGTTCGACCGCGCCTGGAGCCGCCGAATCGGCGACGGCCCCGGTCGCGGCTTCAGTCTCGGCGAAAACGGACAGCGGGACCAGAAGCACGAGCAGTGCGAACGAACAGCGGGCAATCGGTTTTTGCTTCATCAGTTGCACGAGAAACCCGGCCCTCAGGGCGCGTGGAAGATGGCAGTCGACACAACGGGTCGAGCCGATGATGACGCATCAAACGACAGTCGAGAATACAATGCAACCATGAATGCCGAGAAATGCCATGAAATCTTCGCCCGTCTGCGCGAAGCCAATCCGAACCCCAGGACCGAGCTGGTCTATCGCACGCCCTTCGAGCTGCTGATCGCCGTGATGCTCTCGGCCCAGGCCACCGACAGGAGCGTCAATCAGGCCACGGCCGGACTCTTCGCGCACGCCGACACACCCGAGGCGATCCTGGCGCTCGGCGAGGACGGACTCAAGGCGCACATCCGCGCCATCGGTCTGTTCAACACCAAGGCGCGCAACATCCTCCAGACCTGCGCGCTCCTGATCGAGCGTCACGGCGGCACGGTTCCACGCGATCGGGCGGCACTGGAGGCCTTGCCCGGCGTCGGCCGCAAGACCGCCAACGTCATCCTCAACACCGCCTTCGGTGAGCCGACCATGGCGGTCGACACCCATATCTTCCGGGTCGCCAACCGCACCGGGCTGGCGCCGGGCAAGACACCGCTCGCCGTCGAACAGGGGCTTCTGGATCAGGTTCCGGCTGAATTTCTGCACGATGCCCATCACTGGCTGATCCTGCATGGGCGCTATGTCTGCACCGCGCGCAAACCGCGCTGCCCGGAATGCCTCATCGCCGACCTGTGCGACTACCCGGACAAGACCCCATCCAACTGAGTCCCATCCAGCGCCCGAGACCATGTTCAGTACCGACCGACAGACACACCGCCGGATCTTTCTCGAAGCCTGGCGCAAGGCCAATGCCCAGGAGCCGCTGGAGCCGCTCGAATCCCAGCTCGTCGAGCTCATGCGCCGTCACCCGGAATATCGGCCGTTCCTGGAGGGCGGCGAGCGCGCGCTCGACCAGGACTTTCCGCCCGAGCTGGGCCGGACCAACCCCTTCCTGCATCTGGGGCTGCATCTGGCCATCCTCGAACAGCTCAGCCTCGATCAGCCGCGCGGCATCCGCGATCGCTATCAACGCCTGCTCGCCCGACTCGGTGATCCGCATCAGGTCGAGCACGCGATCATGGAGTGTCTGGCCGAGGCGCTCTGGCGTGTCCAGCATCATCGCCTGCCCTTTGACGAAGCTGGTTATCTCGACTGCATCGCCCGTCTGGAACATAAGGGCTAGAAGGCCCGCATCCGTCGCATCCTGGAGGGGCGTCCACACAGCCCGCCTCCCCTGTTACACTCAGGGGCGGGGAAACGTTCGGTCGACCGGTTCACGCCCGAGTCGAGCCGGATTCGATCCGAGCCGCCCCGTTCGAGCCACGTCCCAGCCGTTCCACGGCTGGGCCCAACGCACGAGGAAGATGACCCATGCCCACCTGGATCCTGGTCGCGGACAACAGCCGCGCACGCATCTTCGCTGCCGAAAAGGCCGCCGGCTCACTCAACGAGATCAGCACCCTGGCCTTTCCGGAGGGCCGGCTCCACGAAGGCGATCTGACCACCGACAAGGCCGGACGCGGCCAGGCGCCCGGCGCCGGCGCCCATGGCGTCAATGGCGAGGAAGGGCACAAACAGGAGAACGCCGAGCGCTTCGCCGGCCTGATCTGCGACGATCTGGAGGCCGCGCGCAATCAGGGACGCTTCGGCAAGCTCTACATCATCGCCTCGCCCGCCCTGCTCGGACTGCTGCGCAAGCAGCTCTCGGCGCCACTGCGCCAGCTCGTCGCGGGCGAACTCGACAAGAACCTGACCACCCAGACACCCGAGGCGATCCGCAGGCATCTGCCGGATTTCCTCTAAATCACCCGCCCCGTAACCACGCGGGCAACTGAGGTGCCCGTGTGGCACGCCCGATTGAATCCAGAGAGAAGACGAACGCATGGCCAAGCGCGAATTCGACACCATCGTGATCGGCACCGGACCCGGCGGCGAGGGTGCCGCCATGAAGCTGGCCAAGGCCGGTCAGCGCGTGGCCGTCGTCGAGGCGCACCAGGCTGTCGGCGGCGGCTGCACCCACTGGGGCACCATCCCCAGCAAGGCGCTGCGCCACTCGATCCAGATGCTCGCCGACTACAGGCGCAACCCGCTGTTCCAGCACACCCAGCACCAGATCGAGGCCGAGTTTCCGGACCTGCTGCGCGCGGCCGACGGCGTCATCGACGCCCAGGTCCGCACCCGCTATCGCTACTACAGACGCAACCGGGTCGAGGTGATCTTCGGCCGCGCCCGTTTCATCGATCCCAACCGCCTCTCGGTGGAGCGCCCCGGCGGCACCCGGCTCGAACTGCGCGCGGAACATTTCGTCGTCGCTACAGGTTCGCGCCCCTATCGCCCGCCCGAGGTCGATTTCGAGCATCCGCGCGTGCGCGACAGCGACACGGTCCTGGCGCTCAGTCACACGCCGCGCTCGATCACCATCTATGGCGCCGGTGTCATCGGCTGTGAATACGCGTCCATCTTTGCCGCGCTCGACGTGAAGGTGAATCTGGTCAACACCCGCGACCGGCTGCTGTCCTACCTCGACGACGAGATCACCGACGCCCTGAGCTATCACCTGCGCCAGCAGGGTGTCATCATCCGCCACGATGAGACCCACGCGCGGATCGAGACCAGCGACAGCGGGGTGGTCCTGCACTGCACATCGGGCAAGAAGTTCAAGACCGACATCCTGCTCTGGGCCAACGGGCGCACCGGCAATACCCAGGACATGGGGCTGGAGGAGATCGGCCTGACGCCCAACGCGCGCGGTCAGCTCGACGTCAACGCCAGCTACCAGACCGCCCTGCCCCACATCTATGCCGTCGGCGACGTTGCCGGACCCCCGGCGCTGGCCAGCGCCAGCTACGACCAGGGGCGCTTCGTCGGCGCCCATATCGCCGATGGCCACTGCGACTGGTCGTTGATCGAGGAATTCCCCACCGGCATCTACACCGTGCCCGAGATCAGTTCGGTCGGACGCACCGAGCGCGAGCTGACTGCGGCCCAGATCCCCTACGAGGTCGCCCAGGCCGATTTCAAGAGCATCGCCCGCGCCCAGATCACCGGACACACGGTCGGCATGCTCAAGCTGCTGTTCCATCGCGAGACGCTCGAAATCCTCGGCATCCACTGCTTCGGCGAGCAGGCTGCCGAGATCGTGCACATCGGCCAGGCCATCATGTCCCAGCGCGGCGCTGCGAACACCATCCGCTATTTCACCGAGACCACCTTCAACTATCCCACCATGGCCGAGGCCTATCGGGTCGCCGCACTCAATGGACTCAATCGGTTGTTCTGAAGCGCGTCGTCGTTACGGATCCTGGTAAAACATCAGAAGTTGGCCTTTTTTCGATCCTCTGTTGAGCTATGTGGTCTGGTGCATGGTACTGGCGGCCTGGGCCAAGAGTCCGTATAGCGGCTTTGAGTCCATTCCCGTCTGCTCGCCGTACGTTGTCGAAAATTTGCCCGACGCGCCGAGCGGAAGCAATGGTCGGTACCATCAAATCTTTCCTCCACCTCGGCTCTGCTCGACGCTGGACGCAATTCGCACCTGCCATTTTGGGCTTCGCCTACTTGGCCGCTGTCTCCGCAGCCGACGTGCCCTACTCCCTGACGATCGCGCCGACCGCAAACCCTGAGCTCGATCAGGCCATCGCGGATGCCTCGCTGCTCGCGACCCTGCGGGAGTCCGCGCCCGTTGGCGCCTTCGCTCTGGTCACTCGCGCGGACTCGGACGCGGGACGCTTCGACCGGGTTCTGCGCAGCTTCGGCTACTACGACGGCTACATTGAGATCCTGATCGCGGGGCGCGCGACCGACGATCCAGCGCTGCTGCCGCTCTTGGAGGATCTGCCGGACACAGATGAGACGGAGGTCGTGGTCGCGATCGATCCCGGGCCGCTCTATCGGCTGGGCGATGTGCGCCTCGAAGGTGATGTACCCGAGGGTGCACGCGCGGCGTTCGATCTGAGCAAAGGCGAGCCTGCCCGCGCCGCGGTGGTCTTGGCGGCGGGCCAGGCGGTCTTGGACGCCTTGCTCGAGGACGGGTTTGCGCTCGCCCAAGTCTCGCCGCCGGATGCGGTGGTCGACCACGACACTCGCACCATGGATGTCCTCTACCTGGCTGAGCCTGGCCCCCGGCTGAGCATCGGCCCGGTCACTGTGTCCGGACTCGAGCGTCTGCGTGAGGACTATGTGCTGCGCCGTCTGGATCTGGCGCCGGGCATGCGCTTCAGCCCGAGCCGGCTGGAGGCCGCGCGACGCGATCTCCTTGCGGGCGGCGTGCTCGCCTGGGCACGCCTCACCCCCGCCGCGCAACCAGATGCCCAGGGGCGCCTGCCCTTGAGCCTGGAGGTCGCCGAGCGCCCGCTGCGGGTGGTGCGCCTGACAGGCGCCTTCTCGACCGACGAGGGCGCGACCGTCTCCGGCTCCTGGACGCACCGCAATCTCTTTGGCCGCGCCGAGCAGTTAACGCTGCGCGGCGACATTGGCCAGCTAGCCCGGAATCGGCCGGACGAATTGAGCTACTCCGCGAATGGGATGCTGCGGATCCCGGATGTGTGGATACGCGATCTCGCACTGAGGTTGGATCTTGGCGCCGTGCGCGAGAGCCTGGACGCCTATGATCGTGACGCCATCACCGCAGGAACCGCGCTGGAGCGACGACTGTCCGCCAGGCTGTCGGTCAGTGCCGGTCTGACCTTCGAGCACGCCCGGATCACCCAAGACGAGGTGGCGCGCAACTATCGGTTGTTCTCGTTCCCGCTCAAGCTCACCTACGACAGCACGGACGATCGGCTCGATCCGTCCAGGGGCATCCTTCTCTCCGTGCAGCTAAGCCCGGCCAGGGTGCTGCAAGGCGATACGGACGGCTTCTTCCGTGGGCGTCTGGCGGGATCCGCCTATTTCGATGTCACACGGTTGCTCGGCGCCCGCGACGAGCTGGGCCGCTCCGTGCTCGCGGCGCGGCTGGCGCTCGGCCGCATCCTTGGCGCAGCCACGGACGCGGTTCCGCCGGACTGGCGCTTCTATGCCGGTGGCGGCGGGTCGGTGCGCGGCTATCCCTTCCAATCCATCGGCCCGCGCACAGCCTCGGACAATCCCGCCGGAGGCGACGGGCTGCTGGAGGGCAGCCTGGAATGGCGTCAGCGCATTGCCGAGAACTGGGGCGCCGCCGCTTTCGTCGATGCCGGTGCGGTCTACGATGACGGCATCCCGGGCACGGGCGCGCTCGCGATCGGCGTCGGTCTGGGGATACGCTACTTCACACCCGTCGGGCCGGTGCGTGTCGATCTCGCCACACCGCTCGACCCATACGACGGAGATGCGCCAGTGCAGATCTATATCGGAATCGGACAGGCGTTCTAACCGTGGCCCGCCTCCTACGTTATCTGTCTCTTGTCCTGCTGTCGCTCGCGCTGCTGTTGGCGGGCGTCCTACTGCTCGTCAACACGGAGACTGGGCACGGACTCGTCGCCCGAATGATCGTGCAGGCCAGCGACGGGCGCGTTCGGTTGTCCGGTCTGACCGGCATCCTGCCCCTTGCCCCGCGCGTGGCGCGCTTGGAGCTGCACGATGCGGACGGCATCTGGCTCGAGGTCGAGGACGCCGCGCTGGAGATCGACCCTAGGCCGCTCTTGCGCGCAACCCTCGCAATCGAGATCCTGAGCGCACGCGCGGTGATGCTGAGCCGCTTGCCGGCCCCGGGAGACGGCGATGCCGGCGCGGTCGGGCTGCCACTGCCCCTATTGCTGCAGCGCTTGGCGATCGACACCCTGCATCTCGATGGCGCGCTGCCGGGCGCCCCTCTGCTGACCCTGGAGGGAAGCGGCCAAGCCAGCGGCGTCGGGGATCTTGAGGCGATCCTGCTGCTCAGCACGCGCGATCGCCCTGACCACTACCGTCTCGAGATCGCGCGAGCGCGCGGCCGGGAGCAACTGGACCTGGCGATGAGCGAGACGCCAGGCGGTCTGGTCGCCGCGCTGGCCACAGCCGCCGGGGTGCGCGTGCCAACGCCGCTCGGCGCCTGGCGTCTCGACGCTACCGCCGATGGCCCGCTCACGGCGCTCGCACTCAGCGCGGTCCTCGACGCGGGACCGCTCCAGGCAAGCGTGGAAGGCATGGTCGACCTAGCCAACAGGTCGACCACCGGCCTGCGGCTCGCCGCCGACCTACCCGCGATGGCGATCGACCCCGGCGACGCGCCCGGCCTCGCCTGGGGCCGCGTCAGCTTGACGGCGGACCTGGATGGCCCTCTGCGACGGCCTCATGGAAGTGCCCGGATCGAGGTGAATCATCTCGAAGTCGGCGAGCTGGACATCGAGCATTTGGCAGCAAAGGGAGATGGCGATGCGAGCGGCCTGCGCTTCGACGCCACGCTGACAGGCATGCGAGCCCTGACGGCACTGCCCGAGTCCACGGCGAGCGTTCCGCTGCGAATCACGGGGGCGCTCGACCCGAGCGTCCCCGCTCGTCCCTTTCAGCTCGATGTCGCTCACCCGCTGCTCGACCTTGCGATGACGGGCGAGCTGACCACCAGGTCCGCACAAGCCAGTCTGAGCCTACCGGATCTCGCACCCGTCGGCGCCCTGACCGGGGTGAGCTTGGCCGGCGCGGCTAAGATCGACCTGACTGGCGCGCTGGACGGCCCGCCCCGTCTGGACGCAACCGGCGAGCTGACACTGACCCGGGCGCCGGGTCCGCTCGTCGATCTCCTCGGCCCCGAGGCTCGACTCAGCCTGTCGGCGCAACGCGCTGGGAACGTCTGGCAACTGGCGGCAGCCCGGATCCAGGGGGCCGCTATCGCGCTCAGCGCCCAAGGACGGGCTGAGCGCGACGCGCTCGCGCTGGACTGGTCATTGGATGTCGGCGACCTCAGCGCCCTGGCGCCCGGCTGGGGCGGGCGGGTGCAGGCTCGAGGAGCGATCACGGGCCGCCCCGAGGCGCCCGAGCTGGTCGCCGACCTCAGCGCGGACGCCGACCTTGCCGAGGCGGGCCGGGGGCGCGTCTCCGGACGGCTGAGCGCAGACCTCAGCGCCCCAGCCGGATCCCTGGACTTGCAGGGTGCTTGGGCGGGACAGCCGGTGGCGATCGACATGGAAGGCGGGCGCTTGGCCAACGGCGATCTCAACCTCTCGCTCGGCGATAGTCGCTGGGCCGGCGTCGCCGCCTCCGGCAGCCTGCGCCTCCCCTCCGGTGCAGCCCTGCCCCAGGGCGAGGTACGGTTGCGCGCCGAGCGTCTAGCCGATCTCACTCCCTTGCTGGCACTCACGTCGCTTACGGCCTCCGACAAGGTTCTGGCGGGCCGTTTGAGCGCGCACGTCCGTCTGGCGGAGACGGGTGTGGCTCACATCGAGGCCGAGGGCGACGGGCTGGCGCTGCCAGGGGCGATTCGGGTCGAGACGCTGGCGTTGCGTGCCACGGTGACCGAGCCCTTGGACATCGCGAAGACCGAGGCGACACTCCGCCTTCAGGGGCTCGCGGTGCGAGGGATCGCCGGAGATCTCTCCTTGACCGCACTGGGCAACGCGGCGGCACTCGATCTGACGGCAGACACCGCGCTGGAGACGCCGACCGGACCCGCCCGCATGACCGCGAGAGCACGGCTCGATGGCCCCAGGCGGCGGTTGACCATTCAGCACCTGGAAGCAAGGGCGCACGACGAGCCTCTGCGACTGCTGGCCCCGACGACCCTCGACCTCGCGGATGGCGTGGCGGTGGATCGGCTGCGCCTCGCGCTGGGAGCGGGAGGCGGCCGAGGATCGGTGGAGATCGCCGGCCGCTTGGCGCCGACACTCGATTGCGAGGCGTCCGTCGCCGATCTCTCCCTCGACGTGCTGAGGCGGTTCGCGACGGACCTGCCGCTGGCCGGCAGCTTGTCCGTGCAGGCGCGGCTAGCCGGGGCGCCGAGCCGCGCGGTTGGCAACATTGGATTGCAGGTAGAGGACTTACGGCTAACCGAGGGCGCCGGCCGCAGCGTCCCGCCGGCTCGGATCACGGCCTCGGTCGACCTCGGGTCGGATGTGGCGCGGATCGACGCGCGCGCCGAGACCGGACCAAAGGCGGCTCTGCGCCTGCACGGACGCATCGGGCGCCAGTCGCCCATCGGGCGGGCTGGGCTCGACCTGCGGGCCGACGGGCGGATCGACCTCGACCTGCTCGACCCATTGCTGACGAGCGGTGGGCGCCAGGTCAGCGGACAGACCGTGCTCGCGACCGCCATCGGCGGCACCTGGGCCGAGCCGCGCCTGGATGGCAGGCTGCGGCTCGACGCGGCAACCTGGCGGGATCGCACCATCGGGCTGGCGCTGACCGAGATCAGCGGCGCCTTGGCGCTCTTCGGCGAGACGATGCGGATCGATCAGCTCACCGCCCGAGCAGGACAGGGGAAAGTGACGGTCAACGGCAGCGTCGGCCTGCTGTCCACTGATCTGCCGATGGACTTGCGACTCGTCGCGCGCGATGCCCGGCCGATTCAGTCGGACCGGCTCGCGATCGAGGGAGACGCCGACGTGCGGCTGCACGGCCAGGCGGCCGGGCGTTTGGATGCCGAGGGTGCGGTCCGGCTCAAGCGCGTCGAGATCCGACTGCCGGAGCGCCTGCCCGCCAGCCTCGCGACCCTGGAGGTGCGCGAGCGCGGCGAACGCCGGCAGCCGAGCCGCGGACAAAGGAATGCAGGGCCACGCTGGCAGCCGGATGTCCAGCTCGACCTGCGGGTCTCCGCACCCAGCGCCATCGATGTGCAGGGGCGCGGGGTCCATGCAGAGCTTGGCGGCGAGGTGCAACTGCGGGGGCCTCTCGCAGCCCTCGATGCCACCGGCGGCGTGAATCTGGTACGCGGCCACTACGAGCTGGCCGGGCAAGCCCTGCGCTTCAGCCGAGGACGCCTCGATTTCGACGGCGCCGCCGTACTGGACCCGAGCCTGGACCTGGAGGCACGCGCCAGCGTGTCCGGCAGCACGGCGATCCTCTCTGTCCTGGGAACCGCCAGCGCCCCGCGCATCGAGCTGCGGGGCGAGCCTGAGATGCCGCAGGATGAGGTGCTCTCCAGGCTACTCTTCGGCGTCGCCGGAGGGCGCCTGTCCCCTTTGCAGGCGACGCGGTTGGGACTGGCGGCGGCGTCGATCAGCGGCATCGGCGGCGGAAAGGGTGTCGGGCTGCTCGACCGCGCGCGCACCGGACTCGGGCTGGAGCGCTTGTCGATCGGCACCGACGAACGGGGCGAGTCCCGCATCGAGAGCGGGCGCAATCTATCCGAGCGCGTCTACCTCGGGGCGCGCCAGGGCACGCGGGCAGGCGAGCCTCAAGGCGTGCTGCGCATCGACGCCACCCGCAACATCACGCTGGAAGCGGATGTCGGCACGAGCGGAGGGACGCGCGCGGGCGCGGCTTTCGAGCACGAATACTGAGCGCGCCGACGCATCCAGCGCAAGCCGGGCGTGGCGATGATCCCAAGCGCCGGATGGACCATGGCCAAGTCGGCGTCATCGCGCTTCTACCAGCGCACCAACAGGCGACGGAAACGATAGTCCGCCAGCGGGGCCTTGGTCATCTCGAACAGATCCCGGTGGCGTTGAGCGCATTCCATTGACAGCCGATGCGCAATACAAACAAGATCTCATCCATCACGACCCGATCCTCGATCCGGCGCCGATGGCAGCCCAACGGATGGGCCGGCGTCCTCACTAGCGCACCCGCAGACCTACTTGGACCGTCAATCGCTCGCACCCTATTCGCCTATGCGCGCTCTCCTGGCCATGATGAAGGGATGGATCGGCATCGTTCGCGGTGGCGTTGCGATCTGGCTCGAGCACAATCCCTTCGTCCACGCAGGCTCCCTCGCCTTCTTCACGCTGTTCTCGCTCGCGCCGACGCTCATCATCGCCGTCACGGTCATCGGCGTCGTCCTGGGACAAAGCGCGGCCCAAGGCGAGATCGTGGCGCAGCTTCAGGACACCATGGGCATCGAGGCCGCCGCAGCGGTCGAGCAGGCGGTGCTGATGTCCCGTGTCGAGGCAACCGGCTTGATGCCGACCTTGCTCGGCATCGCCGCGATCCTCATCGGAGCGACCACCGTGTTCGCGCAGCTGCGCTACTCCCTCAATGTCCTCTGGGGCGTTCGACCAAACCCAGGTCGCAGCGGCCTTTGGCGCCTCGCCAAGGGGCGTGTCCTGGGACTTTTCGTCGTGCTGCTGATCGGCCTGGGACTCCTGCTGTACTTCGTATCGGCCATCGGGCTGCAGACACTGGCGGCGTCGCTCGATCCCTCCATGCTCCCGCCCGACCTATCGCAAGACGACCTGCTTGGCGGCGCGCGATGGCTCGTGGCCATCGTGATCGGAGCCCTCTTCATCGCGACGCTGTTCAAGGTGCTCCCGGATGTCGTCGTAACCTGGCAGGACGTCCTCCCCGGCGCCTTGGCCACCTCCCTGATGCTCTCCGGCGGACGCTACGGCATCGCGACCTATCTCTCGAAGACTGCGATCACCTCGACCTATGGAGCCGCCGCCTCGGTCTTGATCGTGCTGTTCTGGGTCTACTTCTCGGCGCTTATCCTGCTGCTCGGCGCGGCCTTGACCCGCGCGCACCTCACGGCACGCGGCAGGCCCGTCATCCCCCGCGGCTCGGCGGTCAAGGTGGTGCAAGAGCTGATCTGAGCCTCAGGCTGCAACGCGGAAACGGCCTCTTTCAGCCGGCCATTCCTGGCCGTCAAGATCAGTTGCTGGAGCCGGTCAAGACTCAGGTCAGGTCTCCGCGACTAGAGCTGATCGTTGAGGGTCACACCGATTCCGATCACGTTTTGCTTCCAGTTGTAATCGATGAGGCTTTCCCCGTAGCCGGTGAAGCCCTTGACGTAACCACGCAGTGAGCCGAAGAGCTTCGGCGTGATCCAGGTGATCTGCGCCGCACCCTTGTCGGCCGAAGGATTGCCGCGCGCCATCAGTGAGAAGCTATGGCCTCGCCACTTGTAGAAGGCGGTGATATCGCCATAGCCGTAGTAGTCCGTGATGTTCGGATTGTCGTCATCGCCGTCGTCGATAACGACCCAAGACCGCATCAAGACCGCGAAGTCGCCCCGCTCGATACCGAACTCGGCGAAGAGACGGTCCCAACTGCGAGAGATGGGATCCGCTCGGCCATTGGATTGGTGCGTATAGCCGACGTTGAGCAGCCGCCAATGGAAATCGCCGAAGGATAGACCCGGGCGAAAGCTCGCCATCAGCTCAGGCATGTAGTTGGTCTCGCGAAAGGGGCGAGAAAGGTCGGCATTGTAGACCTGCCATTGACTCTGCTGGGTGTAGGCGCCCCAGATGCCGAAGCGCCGATCGTCAGTGGCCCAGAGCCGCGTCTTGAAGCTGATCTGAAACTCGGCCTCGGTGGACTGCATCTCCACGCCCGGCTCTTGCGTCGCGTCGAACAGCGTCTCGAAGGGCGCCTCGTTGGGCCGACTGGAATAGGTCGCGAAAAGCAGGTAGTTGGGACGATAGGTGTCGATGGTGTAGCGCTTGGAATCGGCGTTGAAGCCCCAGGCCTCGTCGATCAGGGAGGTCTCGCCAGCTGACTCGACCTCATCGGGCGCGATGAGCGGCGTGCTCGACTGCGCCACTGGAGCCGCGGGGGCCGCCATGGGCGACGTCGTCGGCTCTGACTGCACCAGGTCAGCAGCGCGCCCGTTGACGCGGTCGTAGCAGGCGAGTCGTTCCATGTCGCTGGTGATCGCCACGCATGCGGCGGAGCCGGCAGGCTGCAAGCCCGCCAGTGCATGGGCGCTCGTGAACGTGAGGCCCACGAGCATGGCCGCGAGCAGAGGGGTCGAGTGGGATGAGTGGGATGGATTGTCCATGAGCCAGTCCGCTCCATTGCGGAAGAAAGAATCTAAGAATCTGAAAAGAGCCGTTGAACCGCAAAGGGCACAAAGAGCGCAAAGGGTTTCAACATATTGTTCGCGAAATCATGCTCACCCAAAGGGTGAAGCGACGCCGCAAAGCAAGCCATCGACGTGAGCCAGTAGCGCGCTCAGGCGGCAAAGATCATAGCCCCAGCAAAGGCATCCGCCAATGAATCGCGTAGACTGGCATGGACCGCGACGAAGCCCAGCCGCAGAGAGCAGAGCGCCAGGGCCGAGAACTCGGCGAGTGTGGATACAGACGCCTTGAGCCGCAACGGCTCGCAGGCCGGAACCAAGACATAAACCCGTACCAGCACCACGTAGGCAGCGATTCATGCATATTGCTATTTTAAAACTTTCTTATATACTAAAGCGCGTTTGCTGCTGAAAACAACAGAATGCAGATCCGGATTCGGTTCTGAACAACGCTGAAAAATAACGTCTTTCCCAAAGGTGTGTCACATGAAACTGATCCAAGCCGCCTCCGCCATCGCGCTCGCCGCCGCCACGACCACGGCCTTCGCCTGGTATGCCGCGCCCTATCAACCCGTCGCCCCGACGGCCGATCAGCACAAGGCGTTGATCGAACAGCAGCAGGCGATGCTGGAGCAGCACGACAAGGCCATGCGCGAGGCGTTCGAGGCGCAGCGCCGGTTCGCCGAGCAGCAACTGGCCTGGGCCGATCAGAACCGCCCGGCCTGGCCCGCGTTCCCGGAGCGGCCGGCCATGCCTGAGTTCGGTCAGTATCCGGAGGCGCCCGAGTTCCCCGAGATGCCCGAATTCGGCCAGTTCCCGGCCATGCCCGAGTCGCTGGACGCCCGTCGCAAGGAGATGGACGCCTATCGCGAGCAGACCAAGCAGCGGATCGAGGAGCGCCGCGCGGCCATGAAGCAGTGGAGCGAAGAGCGTCGCGCCCAGCATCCGACCCGCCATATCGGCGAGCCGCTGAGCCGCGCCTTCCCCGAACACCCCTACCCCATGATGCCTCAGCATCAGGCCCAGGCTCCAGCCGAGTCTTCGACTCAGACCCGTTGAAGCGACTCGCCGGGTCGAGGGATTGACCCGAAGGCGAGACTCTGAGACAACGAACGGCCCCATCATTCCGGTGATGGGGCCGTTTGCGTTTCGGTGACGTTGGGAACTCTCGATGGAGCCGAGCACCTAACCTGCTTTCCCGAGCAGTCTATATGGGTGCGGCGAGCAACGAACCGCGCCGATCGCGACCAGTGTTCAGAGAGACCTCACAGAGCGAGTCCCGACCGATGCGCGTTTTCTCGATACCGATACTGCCGGCGATGCTGATCTGGCTGGTTGTGCCGAACGTCTGGGCCGCCAAGCCCGGCGGAGCGCCGACCGCCACGCCCGTTGTAGCGGCCGAGGCGCGCGTCCAGCCGCTCAGCGAACGGGTCGAGGCGCTGGGTACGCTCCAGGCCAATGAGTCGGTGGCCATCACCTCCAAGGTGACGGAAACCATCTCTGTGGTGCATTTCGACGACAATCAGCGGGTGCGCGCCGGTGATCCACTGGTCGAGATGACCAGCGCCGAGGAACATGCCCTGCTCGAAGAGGCCAGTGTGCGGGCGCGCGAGGCCGAGCGTCAGTACAACCGCGTCCGCTCGCTGGTGGCCCAGCGTTCGGCCTCCGAATCCCTGCTCGACGAACGCAAGCGCGATCTCGACACCGCGCGCGCCCTGCTCACCGCCATCGAGTCGCGCGTGGCCGACCGCTTCCTCAAGGCCCCCTTCGACGGCGTGCTGGGTCTGCGCAACGTCAGCCAGGGCGCGCTGGTCGAACCGGGCGACCTGATCACCACGCTCGACGACGACCGACTGATGAAGCTCGACTTCAGCGTGCCCAGCGTCCATCTGGCCTCACTCCAGCCCGGACTGGGCATCGAGGCGACCAGCTCGGCCTTTGGCGCGCGCGTCTTCAAGGGCGTGGTGCGCGGGGTCGACAGCCGGGTCGATCCGGTCACGCGCTCGGTGCGGGTGCGCGCCATCCTGCCCAATCCCGACTTCACGCTCAAACCCGGACTGCTGATGCGCGTGGTGCTGATGCTCGATCCGCGCGAGGCGCTCACCGTACCCGAGGCGGCGATCCTGCATCGCGGACAGGAGCACTTCGTCCTGCGGCTGTCCGAGGGTGAGGCCGGAATCACCGCTGAACGGACCCGGATCCGGATCGGCACGCGCATTCCCGGCTGGGTCGAGGTGCGCGACGGACTGGCGCCGGGCGAGCGTGTCGTCACCGAGGGTCAGGAGAAGGTCAGACCCGGTCAGCCGCTACGTTTGATTCCAAGCCCAGGTTCCGACCCCGACGCCTCGGCCAAGAGCCAATCCCAGAACCCGACCGACACCACAGCGGGCCGGATGCCGTGATCCTCTCCGACGTCTCCATCACCCGCCCTGTCCTGGCCAGCGTCCTCTCGTTGCTGCTGGTCGCCTTCGGACTGGTCTCGTTCGACCGGCTGCCATTGCGCCAGTTTCCGGACATCGACCCGCCCGTGGTCTCGATCGACACCACCTATCGCGGCGCCGCCGCCGCCGTGGTCGAGACCCGCATCACCCAGGTCATCGAGGAGCGCATCGCCGGTGTCGAGGGCATCCGCACCGTCGAGTCGACCAGCGAGGACGGTCGCTCGCGCATCAGCATCGAGTTCAGCATCGACCGCGACGTCGACAGCGCCGCCAACGACATCCGCGACCGCGTCTCGGGCATCATCGACCAGCTCCCGAGTGAGGCCGATCCGCCCGAGATCCAGAAGGTCGACAGCAACGACGACGTCATCGTCTGGTTCAACCTCTCCAGCGAACGGATGACGGTGCCCGAACTCTCGGATTATGCACGGCGCTATCTGGTCGACCGCTTCTCGGTGCTCGACGGCGTGGCGCGGGTGCGGGTCGGCGGCGAGCAGACCTATGCCATGCGCATCTGGCTCGACCGCAACGCTCTGGCCGCGCGCGGGCTGACGGTCGCCGATGTCGAGGAGGCGCTGCGGGCCGAGAACATCGAGCTGCCCGCCGGCGAAGTCGAATCGATCGACCGCCAGTTCAGCGTGCGTGTCGATCGCGCCTTCAACACCGCCGACGATTTCGCGCGTCTGGTGCTCAAGCGCGGCGAGGACGGCTATCTGGTCCGTCTTGGCGACGTGGCGCGCGTGGAGCGCGGCACCGAGGAAGAACGTACCTTCTTCCGCGGCAACGCCAAGCCCATGGTCGGTATCGGCATCATCAAACAGTCGACCGCCAATACCATCGCCGTCGCTCAGGCGGCCAAGGCCGAGGTGGAGCGCGTCAACCAGTCGCTGCCCGAGGGCATGATCCTGAGCCAGAGCTTCGACAGCTCGGTGTTCGTCGAGGAAGCCATCGACGAGGTTTATAAAACGCTCGCCATCGCCATCGGTCTGGTGGTGCTGGTGATCTTTCTGTTCCTCGGCAACTGGCGCGCGACCCTGGTGCCGGCAGTCACGGTGCCGGTGTCGATCGTGTCCACCTTCACTGTGCTGCTTGCGCTCGGGTTTTCGATCAATATTCTGACGCTGCTCGCCCTGGTGCTGGCCATCGGGCTGGTGGTGGACGATGCCATCGTGGTGCTGGAGAACATCCATCGACGCATGGAGGAATACGGCGAGACGCGGCTGGTCGCCGCCTATCGGGGCACGCGCCAGGTCGGTTTCGCCGTGGTCGCGACCACCATCGTGCTGGCCTCGGTCTTCATCCCGATCGCCTTCCTGCAAGGGGATCTGGGGCGGCTGTTCGCCGAGTTCGCCCTGACCATGGCCGCCGCCGTGGTCTTCTCCTCCTTCGTCGCGCTCTCGCTGTCGTCGATGCTGGCCTCCAAGGTACTGCCGGCGGCGCACCGTCCCGAGGGCGGGCGCGCCGGTCTCAGCGAGGGCATCGACCGCGTCTTCCTGGCGATCCGTCGGCTCTACCGACGGGTGCTCGACTTCCTGCTGCATCAGCCCTGGATCATCCTGCTGGCGCTCATCGGCACGCTCGGCGCAGCCGTCTGGCTGTTCGAGCGCATCCCGCAGGAATACACCCCCAAGGAGGATCGCGGCGCCTTCTTCATCCTGGTCAACGGCCCCGAGGGCGCGTCGCACAGTTACATGAAGACCTACATGGAAGAGATCGAGCGCCGGCTCATGCCCTATGCCGAGAGCGGCGAGGCGATCCGGCTCTTGGTGCGCAGTCCGCGCGCCTTCTCCAACACAGCGACCTTCAACACCGGCATGGTGATCATCGTGCTCGACAGCCATGCCAAGCGCCGCTCGGCCTGGGTCATCATGGACGAGATCCGCGCCAGACTCGCCGACCTGCCGGGTGTGAGCGCCTTCCCGGTCATGCGCCAGGGATTCGGCACGCGCACCAGCAAGCCGATCCAGTTCGTCATCGGCGGCGGGAGTTACGAGGAACTGGCGGCCTGGCGCGATACCCTGATCGCCGAGATCGAGAAGGACAATCCCGGACTGGTGGGACTCGACTGGGACTACAAGGAGACCAAGCCCCAGCTTCGGGTCGAGATCGACTATGACCGCGCCGCCGATCTCGGGGTGACGGTCGGCACGCTCGGACGCACCCTGGAGACCATGCTCGGTTCGCGCCGGGTGACGACCTATCTCGACCAGGGCGAGGAATACGACGTCATCCTGGAAGGCGAGCGCAATGAACAGCGCACTCCGACCAGTCTGGAGAACATCTATGTGCGCTCGGCGCGCAGCGACGCCCTGATTCCGCTGGCGAGCCTGGCGCGCGTGACCGAAACCGCCGAGTCGCCGAGCCTCAACCGCTTCAACCGCATCCGCGCCATCACCATCGAGGCCAGTCTCGCCGAGGGGCTGGCGCTCGGCGATGCGCTCGACTATCTGGAGGCCAAGGTCCGCGAGCACCTGCCCGAACAGGCCCAGATCGACTACAAGGGCCAGAGCCGCGACTTCAAGAGCAGTGCCTCCGGCGTGCTGTTCGTCTTCGTGCTGGGGCTGATGGTGGTCTATCTGGTGCTGGCCGCGCAGTTCGAGAGCTGGGTCCATCCGCTGGTCATCATGCTCACCGTGCCGCTGGCCATGGCGGGGGCGCTGCTCGGGCTGTGGCTGACCGATCAGAGTCTCAACATCTTCAGTCAGATCGGGCTGGTGATGCTGGTGGGGTTGGCGGCCAAGAACGGCATCCTCATCGTCGAGTTCGCCAATCAGTTGCGCGATCAGGGGCTGGAGTTCCGCGCGGCCCTGGTCGAGGCGAGCGAGACCCGGCTGAGGCCCATCCTCATGACCGGCGTCACGACCGCCGCCGGGGCCATTCCGCTGCTGCTCTCCAGCGGCGCCGGCTCCGAGACGCGCGCGGTCATCGGTATCGTCATCCTGGCCGGGGTGCTGGCGGCGACGGTCTTCACCCTGTTCGTGGTGCCCGTGGCCTATGATCGGCTGGCGCGCCACACCGGATCGCCGGGGGCGGTCAAGCGGCGGCTGGAGCAGGAGATGGCCAAGACGTCCTGATCTGTAGCGTCGCGCCTCGCCTTTGCGCCCCCCGGCTGTCTGCCACCGGAGATTTGATCGGCATCACGCTGCGGAAATCGTTACCATACGAGCGACCGAGGTATCCTCGCTGCTCTCACGCCCAGCGATCCTGACACGCAACGGCCCACCGCCCGGATGCGGAACATTCGGCCTCGATATATCGAGAGATTCCGCACCCGATGCAACAAGCCGTCTATATCCTGCTGCTGTCGCTCTTCATCTCCATGGTCCTGGTGCCGCCGCTGGCACGACTCGCCGGCCCACTGGGACTGACCGACAGACCGGGCGCACGCAAGATCCATCAGCAGCCCATCCCGCGCTCCGGCGGCATCGCCATCGTGATCGGCGCCCTGACGCCGGTTTTCTTTCTGGTCACGCCGCGCCCGGATGTCCTCGCCTTTCTGATCGCGGCCTTCGTGCTGTTCGTCTTCGGCGTCCTCGACGATCGTTTCGACCTGGACTATCGGGTCAAGCTGCTCGGCCAGATCAGCGCCTCAGCCATCGTAGCGATCGGCGGCGGAGTCCTCATCGAGTCATTGCCGTTCATCGATGGCGATGTGCTGCCCGGCTTCATCAGCCTCCCGCTGACCATCTTCGTGATCGTCGGGATCACCAACGCGGTGAACCTGTCGGACGGACTCGACGGACTCGCCGGCGGGATCAGTCTGCTGGCGCTCGTCTGTCTGTCGGTGCTGGCCTATCAGGGCGGCGATCCGGCTGCACTCGGTATCGCGTTGTCCATGATCGGCGCGACCTTCGGCTTTCTGCGTTTCAACAGCAATCCGGCCCAGATCTTCATGGGCGACACCGGCAGCCAGTTCCTGGGTTTCGGCACCGCCGTGCTCGTCATCCTGGTCACGCAGCGCCCAGACACCGTCTATGGCCAACTGATCCCGGCCCTGATCCTGGGCATCCCGGTCCTCGACATGGCTACGGTCATGGTCCGGCGCGTCCGGGCGGGTCTCTCGCCGTTCCGGCCCGATCGCTCGCATCTGCACCACAGACTCCTGAGTCTCGGATGGAGCCAGTATCAGGCCGTGGTCTTCATCTATGTGATGCAGGCGCTCATGGTGCTGGCTGCCTATCTGATGCGCTTTGCATCGGATCTGGCTGTGCTCGTCGTGTATCTGGCCGGATCCATCGCCCTGCTCTGGCTGGTGCATGGTCTGCTGTTGCGTGTCGATCGTTGCGCCCTGGCGGAATCGAGGGGTACGAAGGCGAGCCGCCTCCTCATCGGCACCCGTAGCCGCTGGATCCTCGACAAGATCGACTGCATGACCGATTTCCTGGGTCGAGTCCCCGCCCCAATGCTACGGATACTCGTCCCTGTGACGCTCCTGGCGGGCGCGCTCCTCGCAGCGGACGTCGGCACGGATGTCGGCTGGCTGGCCGCCATCTCGCTCCTGGGCCTGATCATCGCCCTGCTGTCGCGTTCGGCCCTGAGTTACTGGCTGGAGCGTCTGGCGGCCTATGTCACCGTCTCGACGGTGCTGTTCCTGTCGGCCGATCCGCTTCAGTCGCTCGTCGAGGCCGGACCGCTGCTGGCGTTCTTTCTCATGCTCGGTTTCGTCACCTGGGCACAGATCCGTTCGGCCACTGAGTTCAGAACCAGCACCCTGGACGTACTGATCCTGATCCTGATGTGTCTGCTGCCGCTGTCGACGGGGATGTGGTCCGGTCGCTATCTCCTGGTGATCCTGCCCTGTATCGTGCTGTTCTATGCCATCGAGGTTTTGCTGGCGGAGCGGCGGGGACGGTTGGGCGGGCTTCATCTGTCTATCTTGTTATCGTTGCTGATCGTAGCGTTGAAGAGCTTCATGGGTCATCAAAATGTCTAACGACGGTTCCTTTACGCGCATCTACATCGCCGGCCATCACGGCATGGTGGGTTCGGCGCTGGTGCGTGCGCTCGAGCGCGCCGGCCATACGAATCTCGTCACTCGCACCCATGCCGATCTGGATCTGATCGACCAAGCGGCCGTCGACGCCTTCTTTGCCGAACAGCGCCCGACTCAGGTCTATCTGGCGGCGGCCAGGGTCGGCGGGATCCATGCCAACGACACCTATCCGGCCGAGTTCCTGTATCAGAACCTGCTGATCGAGGCCAACATCATTCACGCCGCCTGGCGGCATGGGGTCGAGCGTCTGTTGTTCTTGGGCAGCTCCTGCATCTATCCACGTCTGGCGCCTCAGCCGATGCACGAGTCGACCCTGCTCACAGGTCCGCTGGAGCCGACCAACGAGCCTTATGCCATCGCCAAGATCGCCGGGATCAAGCTGTGTGAATCCTACAACCGTCAGTATGGGACGGATTTTCGCAGCGTGATGCCGACCAATCTCTATGGTCCGGGCGACAATTTCGATCTGAACGACAGCCATGTGCTGCCGGCGCTGATCCGTCGCTTCCATGAGGCGCGGGTTGCGGGCGCATCGCGTGTGACCGTCTGGGGTAGCGGCATGCCGCGGCGCGAGCTGATGCATGTCGACGACATGGCGGCGGCCTGTGTGCACGTGATGGGACTGACGCCCGAGGTCTGGCGTGCGCACACGGATCCGCGTTGTTCGCATCTGAACGTCGGGACCGGGGTCGATGTCACCATCGCGGAACTGGCGCAGCTGGTGGCCGAGGTGGTGGGCTTCGAGGGCGAGATCGTCTTCGATACCGGCAAACCCGACGGCACGCCGCACAAGTTACTCGACGTTGGGCGTCTGCGCGGACTGGGTTGGGCGGCGCGAATTGCACTGGCCGATGGGATTCGTCAAACCTATCGCTGGTTCCTGGAGAACCAGGGGCAGTTGCGTCTTTGATCGGCGCTTCCGGTCTGAGATACGGCGCCGCCAGTCACAGTGCAAGTGCCTCGCGCCACTGCACCGGCAGCAACCGGATACAGGACTGCATCAACGATGACCGATCATGAGGACCGCACAGCAATGTCGAAACGTCGCTTGTATTGGCTCGTGTCCATCCTGCTGATCCCGGGACTCATCGTGCTGGTCGTGGGCGGCACGCTCTATTGGCTGGCCAAGCGTGCCGAGCCGTCCTACTCGGGCGCGGTCGCGCTGTCCGGACTCGCGCATCCGGTCGAGGTCCGTTTCGGCCCTCACGCCGTGCCGACCATCGAGGCGAGCAACCTTCGGGATTTGCTCTTCGCTCAGGGCTATGTGACGGCCTCGGAGCGGATGTGGCAGATGGATCTGTTGCGCCGGCTCGGCGGCGGGCGTCTGGCCGAACTCTTCGGCCCGGAAGTGGTGAAGGTCGACCGCTTCTTTCGCACCGTCGGACTGCCGGTCGAGGCAAGGCGCGCGCTGGATACCCTGGATGACGCCGAGCGCGCCCTGCTCGATGCCTATGCCGCCGGGGTCAATGCCTATCGTGAGGCGGCTCGCGACCGGCGACCGCTGGAATATCGGCTCACCGGACTCGAACCGGCCCCCTGGCAGCCTGAGGACAGTCTGGTGATCGGCGCTTACATGGCCTGGACTCAGTCGTTCAATGCGCGCGGTGAGCTGACCTTTCTGCGTCTGGCGCGGCGGATCGGCCCCGAGCGCACCCGTCTGCTGTTCCCGACCGATGAGGGCATCGCGCCGCCCGAGGTTCCTCCCGAACTGGTCGAGTATCTCGCGGCGACACCAACGGCGGCCTCGTCTCCTGATCCAGGATTCGACATCGCCGCGCTGGCCCCGATCCTCGATTATCCCGCGCGACTCGGCCTACCGACCCCGACCGCCGCGAGCAACGCCTGGCTGGCGACGGGCAAGCGCACAGCCACCGGCGAGGCGCTACTCGCCGATGACCCGCATCTGGCCTTCTCGATGCCGGGCATCTGGTACGAGCTGGAGCTGATCGCCCCCGATCTGCACGCGGCCGGCGTCAGCCTGCCCGGCGTGCCTCTGGTGCTGATCGGGCACAATGCCGACCTGGCCTGGGGCTTCACCAGCGTCATCGCCGACACTCAGGACATCTTCATCGAGCGCCCGACCGCGGATGGACTCGCCGTCGAACGTGACGGCCGCGCCCCCGAACCGATCCGGCTCCGTCACGAGACGATCCGGGTCCGGGGCGCCGATCCGGTCGAGATCGCGATCCGTTCGACCAGTCGCGGCGTGGTGCTGAACGACATCCTCGGTGAAACCACAGGCACGCCCATGGATCTGACCGATCCGGGTCTCACGGATCTGATCGTCCTGCGTCAGAACCACGATCGGCCGGACCGGAGCTTTCAAGCCATGCGCGGTCTCTGCCGGTCCGGGACGCTCGACGAGGCGCGCGCGGCGGGGCTGGACTTCCGGCATGTCGCGACCAACCTGATGCTGGCCCATCGCGACGGCGGCATCGCCTGGCAGATGACGGGCGTCCTGCCCCAGCGTGGGCGCGGTGCGGGCGCCTTCCCCAATCCAGGCTGGATCGACGACTACGCCTGGCAGGGCGAGGCGCCGCAGTCGCTGAATCCGAGCCTCGCCAATCCGCCCGACGGCGTCATCGTCACGGCCAACCAGCGCACCATCCCGGAGGACTATCCGATCCGTGTCAGCAACGCCTGGATGTCGCCGCACCGCGCCCAGCGCATCACCGCGCGGCTCGACGAGTCGGGACCGCTCACACCCGAGTCGATGGCCGGGATCCAGGCCGACCGCATCAGTCTCCAGGGTCGGATGATGCTGTCCTCCCTGCGCCGGCTGGAGTCCGAGATCCGCGCACTCGATCCGGACGCCTGGGCGATCGCCGAGGACCATCTGCTCGACTGGGACGGCGCCATGGACGCCGCGAGCCGTCCGGCCGCCTTCGCCGCCCGGCTGGAACCGGCGCTGTTCCAGGCGCTCTACGGCGACGAACTGGGCGAGGATCTGCCCTTTCTGCTCTCGATGACGCTCCTCGCCTACAGCCCGCTCCAGGAGACGCTGCGCACGGGCGAATCCGCCTTTTGGGACGACGTGACGACGCCCGAGATCGAGACGCCCGCCGCGATCTGGGCGCGCGCACTGCACGCGGCCCGGACGGCGCTCGCGGCCGATGGCGACGACGTCCGGCTCGACGACATCCGCTCGATCCGCTTCACCCATGCCTTCGACAAAGTGCCGTTGCTCGGTGATCTTTTCAGCGTCGGTCCCATCGGCGTCGGCGGCAGTTCGGACACGGTCGATGTCATCAAGACCCAGCCCCAGGAACCGGGCAAGGGTCTGTTCGGCGCCTCGGTGCGCTTCGTCGCCACCCCGGCCGACTGGAGCCGGACGCGCGGCACCCTGACGCTGGGTCAGTCGGGCCATCGGTTCTCGCCCTATCGCGCCGATCAGCTCCAGGACTGGCTGGCGGTGCACGCCCATCCCTGGCCCTGGAACGGACCGGACGAGGCTCAAACCCTCGGCCGTCTGCGGCTCGATCCGCCCGACGCTGGCGGACGATTCGGCCGATAGGGCTTGGTCCAACGCCACATCTCGGTCCACAATGCCGCACAGTTCGCCCTCGCCGTTCCAATCCGAGCGGCGGGGCTTCCCAATTTTCCGAATAACCCTGATCATTGCTCCATGGACGTATTCCCCCTACCCCTTGCCCGGATCGGTATCATTGGCGGCGGCCAGCTCGGCCGCATGATGGCCAAGGCCGCCAAGCGCCTCGGCTGCACCTGCGTGGTGCTCGATCCGACTCCCGGCTCGCCGGCCGGTCAGGTCGCCGGTCATCAGATCGTCGGCAACTATCATGACGCGGCTAGGCTGCGCGAGCTGGCCGAGTCCTGCGATGTCATCACCTTCGACATCGAGGACATCGACACCGAGACGCTCATCCAGCTCGAACGCGAAGGGCACCGCATCCATCCCTCGCCCCGCGTGCTGGCGCTCATCCAGGACAAGCTGACCCAGAAGCAGGCGCTCGCCGCCGCCGGCATCCCGACGGCCGAGTTCGTGCCCATGCCCGAACCGACGCCCGAAGCCTTCGCCGCCTTCGGCTATCCGCTGGTGCAGAAGGCGCGACGCGGCGGCTACGACGGGCGCGGCGTCTCCATCCTCAAGTCGGCCGAAGACTACCCGCGCCATCTGCCCGTGCCCTCGCTGCTCGAACGCTTCGTGCCGGCCGCCAAGGAGCTGGCCGTGGTGGTCGCGCGCGGACACGACGGCGACTGTCGCTGCTATCCGGTGGTCGAAATGGTCTTCCGCCCCGGCGAGAACGTGCTCGACCTGCTGCTCGCCCCGGCGCGCATCGCCCCCGAGACCGCCGAGGCCGCCGTGGCCCTGGCCGTGCGCACGGTCGAGACCCTGGGCGGCGTGGGCATCTTCGGCGTCGAACTGTTCCTGACCGAGTCGGGCGAACTCCTGGTCAACGAGGTCGCCCCCCGCACCCACAATTCCGGCCATCACACCATCGAGGCCAATGTCACTGACCAGTTCGAGCAGCATCTGCGCGCCGTGGTCGGACTGCCGCTCGGGTCGACAGATCAGCTCTCGCCCGCCGCCATGATCAACCTGCTCGGCGCCCCCGAGCATCGCGGCCGTCCGGTCATCAAGGGCATGGCCGAGGCACTGGCCATCTCCGGCGTCTGCCTGCACCTCTACGGCAAGGCCGCGACCGCACCCTACCGCAAGATGGGCCATGTCACCGTGCTCGATCCGGACATCGCCATGGCCGAACACAAGGCGCTCCAGGTGCGCGAACTCATCGAAATCTCTGGGGAGGACCACCCATGAGCCAATCCAAACAGCCAGCCGGCCCGCTGGTGGGCATCATCATGGGCAGCGACTCGGATCTGCCGGTCATGCGCGAGGCGGCGGCCATCCTCGACGAGTTGGGCGTGGCCTATGAGATGACCATCGTCTCGGCCCATCGCACGCCGCAGCGCCTCTACGACTATGCTCAAACGGCCGTCGAGCGCGGTCTGCGGGTCATCGTCGCCGGCGCCGGCGGCGCGGCCCATCTGCCGGGCATGGCGGCGGCCATCACGCCGCTGCCGGTCATCGGCGTGCCGATCAAGACCTCGGCGCTCTCGGGTCAGGATTCGCTGCTGTCGATCGTGCAGATGCCGGCCGGTGTGCCCGTGGCCACGGTCGCCATCAACGGCGCCAAGAACGCCGGCATCCTGGCCGCGCAGATCCTGGGCAGCGCCGATACCGTGCTGCTGGAGCGGGTCGCCCAGTACAAGCGCGATCTGGAGTCGATGGTGATGGACAAGGTCGCGCTCCTGGAAGGCGGCGCGCTTTGATGCGAATTCGTAACAGGTTCTGAGCCGCGTCCGCGACGCGAACGCGGCCCGCCAACGGTGGCGTAACAGGAGGACTCGTGGACATCGCCGAACTGCTCGCCTTCAGCGTCAAGAACAATGCCTCGGACCTGCATCTGTCGTCCGGGCTGCCGCCCATGATCCGGGTCGACGGCGACATGCGCCGCATCAATGTTCCGCCCCTGGAACATCGCGCGGTCCATTCGCTCGTCTACGACATCATGAACGACAAGCAGCGCAAGGACTACGAGGAGTTCCTGGAGACCGACTTTTCGTTCGAGATCCCCGGCGTGGCACGCTTCCGCGTCAATGCCTTCAACCAGAAGCGCGGCGCGGGCGCCGTCTTCCGCACCATCCCCTCCAAGGTGCTGACGCTCGAGGATCTCAAGGCGCCCAAGAGCTTCAAGGACATCATCGACGTCCCGCGCGGGCTGATCCTGGTCACGGGGCCGACCGGCTCGGGCAAGTCGACCACGCTCGCGGCCATGGTCGACCACATCAACGACAACAAGTACGAACACATCCTCACCATCGAGGATCCGATCGAGTTCGTGCACGTCAGCAAGAAATGTCTGGTCAACCAGCGCGAGGTGCACAAGGATACCCTCGGTTTCAGCGAGGCCCTGCGCTCAGCCCTGCGCCAAGACCCGGACATCATCCTGGTCGGCGAGATGCGCGACCTGGAGACCATCCGTCTGGCCCTGACCGCCGCCGAGACCGGCCATCTGGTGTTCGGCACCCTGCACACCACCTCGGCGGCCAAGACCATCGACCGCATCATCGACGTCTTCCCGGCGGCCGAGAAGGACATGGTGCGCGCCATGCTCTCGGAGTCGCTGCGCGCGGTCATCTCGCAGACCCTGCTGAAGAAAACCGGCGGCGGACGCATCGCCGCGCACGAGATCATGATCGGCACCCCGGCCATCCGCAACCTCATCCGCGAGGCCAAGATCGCCCAGATGTACTCGTCGATCCAGACCGGACAGGCGCATGGGATGCAGACCCTGGATCAGAATCTCAAGGAACTCCTGGGCAAGGGACTCATCGCCCGTCAGGACGCCCGCGCCAAGGCGCAGAGCAAAGAGGATTTCACCTGAGCGACGAGTCCCGGCCATCGACCGCCCCTCATCGCATCGAGCGAGGTTGACACATGGATCTGAAGCGCGCGCTGGAACAACTCTTGAACGCCCTGGTCGAGAAGAAGGGTTCGGACCTCTTCATCACCGCCGGCTGGCCGCCCACCGTCAAGATCGACGGCACCCTCTACCCCGCCACCAAGCAACCGCTCACGGCCGAACAGGCGCGCGGCATGGTCTACGACATCATGAACGAGCGCCAGCGCGCCGAGTTCGACGACACCAAGGAGTGTCAGTTCGCGCTCGACCGCGCCCCGCTCGGACGCTTCCGTGTCAGCGCCTTCGTCCAGCGCGACGCGGTCGGCATGGTGCTGCGGCGCATCGAGACCCGCATCCCGACGCTGGAGGAACTCAAGCTGCCCTCGGTGCTGCGCGATCTGGCCATGACCAAGCGCGGTCTGGTGATCTTCGTCGGCGCCACGGGCACGGGTAAGTCGACCTCGCTCGCGGCCCTGATCGGCTATCGCAACCATCACAGCTCGGGTCACATCATCACGGTCGAGGATCCGATCGAGTACGTCCACGAGCACGACGGCTGCATCATCACCCAGCGCGAGGTCGGGGTCGACACCGAGTCCTTCGAGGTCGCACTGCGCAACACACTGCGCCAGGCCCCGGACGTCATCCTGATCGGCGAGATCCGCACCCGCCAGACCATGGAATACGCCATCACCTTCGCCGAGACCGGCCATCTGGTGCTAGCCACCCTGCACGCCAACAACGCCAATCAGGCGATGGACCGCATCATCAACTTCTTCCCCGAGGAATCGCGCAACCAGATGCTCATGGACCTCTCGCTCAACCTCAAGGGCGTCGTCGCCCAGCAGTTGGCGCCGCGCAAGAACGGCCAGGGCCGACGCGCGGTGATCGAGATCCTGATCAACACGCCGCTGGCCGCTGACCTCATCCGCATGGGCGAGGTGCACAAGCTCAAGGATCTGATGAAGCGTTCGGGCGAACAGGGCATGATCACCTTCGATCAGGCGCTGTTCAATCTCTATCAGGAAGGCGAGATCAGCTACGAGGATGCTCTGAAATACGCCGACTCGGCCAACGAGGTGCGGCTGATGATCAAGCTCCAGAGCGGCATGACACCGAGCAGCGCGACGGATCAGAGCATCGACGCCATGAGTCTGGTCAGGGACGAAGATCCCAGGAACAAACGCTGAACGCGCTGCTCAGGGCACAGGATCGGCGAAACGTTCGCGGATCTCCAGGATCTCGGGGACGAGACTGAGGAAGACCTCCATGATGCGCGGGTCGAAATGCTTGCCCGATTGCCCGCGCATCCACTCCAGCGCCGCCTCCACCTCCCAGGCCGGCTTGTAGGGACGCACCGAGGTCAGGGCGTCGAAGACGTCGGCCAGCGCCACGATGCGTCCCGACTCCGGAATGTCTTCGCCCGCCAGCCCGAGCGGATACCCGCCCCCATCCCATTTCTCGTGATGACTCAGGGCGATCTCGCGTGCCAGTTGCAGCAGTTCGGAATCGTCGCCGCCGAGGATATCGCCGCCGATGGTGCTGTGGGTCTGCATGATCCGCCATTCCTCGGGCGTGAGCGCGCCGGGCTTGAGCAGGATGCTGTCGGGGATGCCGATCTTGCCCACGTCGTGCATGGGACTGGCATGCAGCATGATCTCACAGCGATCTTCGTCCCACCCAAGATGACGGGCCAGCAGGGTCGAGGTGTGGCTCATGCGCAGGATGTGCTGGCCGGTCTCGTTGTCGCGATACTCGGCGGCCCGCCCCAGACGCTGGACCACCTGCAACCGGGTCTCGCGGATCTGGCGCGTGCGCTCGTAGACGATGCGTTCGAGCATGTCCTTCTGATCGTGGGCCATGCGATGGGCCAGTTGCACATCGAGCATGTTGCGCACCCGGGCGGCGACCTCGGCCTGATCGAAGGGCTTGCCGATGAAATCGCTGGCGCCCGCTTCCAGCGCGCGTAATCGGTAGTCGCGCGAGCGCAGCGAAGTGAGTACCAGGATGGGCGGCGTGAGCGGATCGGCGAGCGCGGCCAGCTGCTCGATGAGATCGAATCCGCTCAGGCCCGGCATCTCGATGTCGAGCAGGATGAGATCGGTCGGCGCCTGCCGGTAGACCGCCATGAATTCATAGGGGTCTTGAACGAGCACGATGTTCGAATAGCCCGCCGCCTGGAGCAGACGCTCCATCAGGACGAGGCTGACGCGCTCGTCGTCGACGACCAGGATCCTGGCGGTCTTGCGGCACAGTGTATCGACTCTAGCCATAGACTTTGTGGTCCCGCTGATGGAGGACAGGATCGTTGACACGGCCCGGATGCTCAGGTTCCGGACGGGGCGTGCAGCACAGTGATATCGAGCGGAATCTCCATCACGGCCACGTCATCGGTCTGCTCGGTGCCGGCGCAATGTGCATCGAAGGCCTCCATCAGGCTCGGAAGGATGGGCGTTCCGGGCTGCCACCCTTCCAGCAGCCCGCGCAGACCCGTGTCGACGAACATCCGGTCATGCCGATCGAGCGCCTCGAACAAGCCGTCGCTCATGAGCAGCAGACGATCGCCCGCTGAGAGTTCCACGCGCCGCATGACGGGGTCATGCAGATCGGGCAGGATGCCGAGCGGCAGTCCATGTGAGGGCAGCTCGACCAGATCCGTGGCGGTGCGCAGATGGGCCGCCGGCATACCGCCGTTCCACCAGGACAGGGTGTCGCCGCGTCCGGAAATCGAGATCAGATAGGCAGCCATGAAACGCTCCGTCGGCAGGAGACGATAGAGCTTGTGGTTGAGCTCGGTGAGCAAGGCCACATCGTCGAAGCCCTTGGTCGTCATGGCATGGAAGGTGTCGGCCACGGGCAGGGCGCCGACGGTCGCCGCCAGTCCATGGCCGGTGAAATCCCCCAGGAGAATCCGCAGGCCGCCATCCGGAAGATAGTGCATCAGCACCAGATCGCCATTGAAGATGGTGGCCGGTCGCTCGACGAGTTCGATGGCGGGGACGTGCGCATTGTAATGCTTGACGGCCTGACTCCAGACACGCTCGGCGAGCTGTTTCTCCTCCTGATCGCGCTCCAGCAGGGTCGTGAGCTGGCGCTGCTTGACGGCGAGTGCGCGCTGCAGATCGCGCACGCGCTCCATGGCCAGGACGCGCGCCCGCAGCCGCGTGAGGGTGAAGGGCTTGGCGAGGAAGTCGTCGCCTCCGGCCTCGATGCAGCGCAGCAGACACTGCTCGTCCTTGACCGCCGTCAGGAAGATCACGGGCACGAAGTCGTCTCCGGCCAGACGCTTGATCCGGATGGTGCTCTCCAGACCGTCCATCTCGGGCATCAGGACGTCCATGAAGACGATGTCGGGACGCTCGCGCTCGAAGATCTCCAGGGCCTCGCGGCCGTTGGAGGCTTCGAGCGTGCGGAAGCCTTCCTTGACGAGCATCAGTCCGAGCAGACGACGATTGGACGCCTCGTCGTCGACGATCAGGGCGAGGCCGCGCTCACCGGCGTCGGCGCCGATCGGATCCGGTGACACGGGGGCGCGCGCCGGCACGGGAAGCGGCAGACTCATGGATGCACCGCCAATGTCGCGTTAACCATGATCGTGCGCAACCGCTGCACCGGACTCAGAATTCCGCCCATTCGTCTTCATCGGGCTTCGACGGCGGGCGCGCGTGGCCGGCCTTGGGCGCCGCCTTGCCGGGCTTGGCGACGGCGGTCGACTTACTGTGCGCGACAGGCCGGACGGGCGTCCGCGCCTGGCCATGCTCCTGGCCGACCTTGAACACCGAGACCACCTCGGCCAGGGTGCGGGCCTGATCCTCCAGCGCCTCGGCGGCGGCGGCCGCCTCCTCGACCAGGGCGGCGTTCTGCTGCGTCACCTCGTCCATCTGGGTGATGGCCTGGTTGACCTGCTCGATGCCGGTGGACTGCTCGACCGAGGCGGCCGAGATCTCGGACATGATGCTGGTGACGCGGTTGATCGACTCGACGATCTCGGTCATGCGCGTGCCGGCCTCGTTGACCTGCTCGGTGCCCGAGTCGACCTTGGAGACGCTGTCGGTGATCAGGGTCTTGATCTCCTTGGCGGCGTTGGCCGAGCGCTGGGCGAGACTGCGCACCTCGGCGGCGACCACGGCGAAACCGCGCCCCTGCTCGCCAGCGCGCGCCGCTTCCACGGCGGCGTTGAGCGCCAGGATGTTGGTCTGGAAGGCGATGCCGTCGATGACGCCGATGATGTCGGCGATCTTCTTGCTCGACTCGGAGATGGCGGCCATGGTCTGCACCGAGGCATCGACCACCATGCCGCCTTTGACCGCGACATCGGCCGCCGAGATAGCCAGTTGATTGGCCTGACGGGCGTTGTCGGCGTTCTGCTTGACGGTGCTGGTCAGCTCTTCCATGGAGCTGGCGGTCTCTTCCAGCGAGCTGGCCTGCTCCTCGGTGCGCTGGCTGAGATCCTGGTTGCCGGTGGCGATCTCGCCGGAGGCGGTGTTGATGGTGTCGACCGCCTCGCGGATGCGGAACACCACGTCCTTGAGGTTGCTGACCGTGGTGTTGACGCCGGCCTTGGTCTCGCCGAAGAGTCCCGGATAGTCCTTGGTGATGGTCTGGGTCAGGTCGCCGTCGGCCAGCGCTTGGGCGACGCGCATCACGTCTTTGAGGCCAACTTCCGTGGTGTCGGAGAGCTGGTTGAGCAACTGCGCGATTTCACGCGCGAAGCCCTGCTTGCCGGCCAGATCGAGCTTGATGCTGAAGTCGCCCTGATTGGCGGCGTCGACGATGCCGCGGATCTCGGCGACCACGGCGGTCAGGGCCTTGACGGTGCCGTTGACGCCGTTCTTGGTCTCGCCGAAGAGTCCGGGATAATCGCGGGTGATGGTCTGCGACAGATCGCCGGCGGCCAGGGCGTTGGCCACGCGGGTGACGTCCTTGAGTCCGACGTCGGTGGTCTCGGCCAGTTGGTTGAGACCCTCGCTGATCTCCTTGCCGAAGCCCTGCTTGCCAGCCATGTCCAGACGGCGGCTGAAATCGCCCTGGACGGCGCCGCGCACGATGCCGTCGATCTCGCCGACCAGTTGCTTGAGGTTCTCCTGCATGACCTTGAGCGAGGCAAGCAGGCTGGTGGTGTCGCCGGCCTGGGTCTGGATGCTGTGCGAGAGATCGCCGTTGGAGACGGCCAACACCATGGTGGCGGCATAGTCGGGTTCGCCGCCGAGCTGACGCAGCAGACTACGGGCGATCCAGACACCGATCCCGGCTCCGACCAGCAGCGCCACCACGGCCAGGACGATCAGTTGCCAGGTCGCCGATGCCGCCGCCTGCCCGGCCGCGGCCCCGCGATCAGTCATCAGCTGGGTCTGGTAGTCGATGAGCTCGTTGATGGCCGCAATATAGGTATTCTGACGATCACGAATGGAGCCGAGCAACAGATTTTTCGCCTCGACCTGACGGCCCTCGCGCACCAGATTCAGGAAGCTCGTCTGCAAACCGACATACTGTTCACGGGCCGACTCGACAGCCGACAGGCGCTCGACGCCCTCGGGCGAGGTGATGGTCCGCTTCAACTGCTCGAGATTTTCCAGAATCTTGGCTCGCGCCTGCTCGACTCTCTCGACTTCACCCCGAATGGCGCCAGCCTCATCGAGAATGAGCGTGTTGCGCATCGCACGCGCAATGATGTTGATGTTGTCGACGATGGCGTTGGACTGAACCGTCTTGGGGAAATAATCGTCGACGACGGCATGGATGTCGTTGTTGATCTGGTTGATCCTGAGGATGCCGATCAGGGCCACCACGCCCAGCAGCAGCAGGACGGCGCCAAACCCCAGCCCCAGTCGCGTCGAAACCTTCAGATTGCCCATGTTGTTGTTCCCGATGATCTATGTTGATTCCGGTCGTGCATCGAAACGGATACGGCTTCAGGATGCCTGCGTCCAGTCGACCAAAAGGGCGCGTAACCCTTCGAATTCATGCTCCATGAGCGACACCAGACGCTCGACCTCGGCCGGCGAGATGCCCTGCTCGGCCAGATCCTCTAGTGTAGACGCCAAGCCATGCAAACAAGGGGCCGAAACATTGGCCGCCAGACCCACCAGACTGTGGGCCTTGCGCCGGACCTCGACCTGATCACCCGACTCCAGGGAGGCGCGTAACTCATGGAGCCGCGCCGGGGCATCCAGCAGGAACTGTTCGATGACCTCACAGGCGATGCCGCGATCTCCCAAGACGCGCCCGAGCATGTCGTCGGCGTCGAAGGAAACGATGTCGGACCCGGAGCCACTCCCCGGATCGAGTGTCTCGCGCGGCACGTCCGCCTCGAGCGGGTCGACACGACTGTCTCTATGAATGAGGTGCTCGGCAATGATCCGGCTCAATTCGTGTGGTTGCACCGGCTTGGAGATATAGGCATTCATGCCGGCGTCCAAGCAGCGTCGCACGTCGCCCGGCATGACGAGCGCGGTCATGGCCACGATCGGAACATGGGGATCGAGCACCCCGACCTCGCCGCGCCGGATGAGACGTGCCGTCTCGAAGCCGTCCATCTCGGGCATCTGGCCATCCATGAGTACCAGATCGTAACGGGTGCGTGACAAGGCTTCCAGGGCTTCCAGACCATTGCACGCGATGTCCGGCCTAGGATAACCGAGTTTTTCCAGGATGCCACGCGCGACGATCTGATTGGTCGGGTTGTCGTCGACGAGCAGGAGGCGTGCCTCGGGGTGAGCCGGGCGCCCGATCCCATGCAGCAGACCCGGCCCGACGGGCGGCGCCAGCTCCAGCACGGGCCTCTCGCGCCCCATGACCCGCAGCAGACACTCGCGCACCAGATGGCGGCGCAAGGGCTTGGTGATATAGCCGGCGAAATCGCCCGATTCGAGGTGCGCGTTGTCCTCGCGTTTGGCCAGCGCGGTCAGCAGGATGAGCCGGGTGTCGCGGATCTCGGGTTCCTGTTTGATGAGCCGCGCCAGTTGTAGACCATTGGGGTCGGGCATACGCAGATCGATCAGGGCGACATCGAAGGGCACACCGGCCCGCGCGGCCTGATGCAGGGCGCGCAGCGCATCGCCGGCACGGCCCGCCACGGCGACCTGACAGCCCCAGGAACGCAGCAATGCCGCAGCCTGGGCGCGATTGTCCTGGTGGTCGTCCACCACCAGCACCCGGACGTCGTCGATGCCCTCCTCGCGCGCCCGATACTCGATGGCGCTCTCCGGCGAACACTCGAACTCGGCCGTGAACCAGAAGCGCGATCCCTGGCCAGGCCGACTCTCCAGACCGATGTCGCCGTTCATCAACTGCGCGAGCTGCTTGGCGATGACCAGCCCCAGCCCGGTGCCGCCGAAGCGGCGCGTCGTCGAGCTGTCGACCTGATTGAAGGCCGTGAACAGCTTGCCCAACTGATCCTCGGGGATGCCGATGCCGCTGTCGTGCACCTCGAAACGGACCAGCGCCCGCCCCGCCTCGGCCCGCACGAGCGAGAGCTGGATGCCGACCTCGCCGTGCTCCGTGAACTTGATCGCGTTGCCCATGAGATTGACGATGACCTGGCGCAGATAGCGCGGATCGCCAAGCACGGCGGTCGGCGCCTCGGGGGCGATGCGATAGGTCAGTTCCAGATCCTTCTCATGGGCGTTGAAGGCCATCATCTCCAGCACCTCCTCGATCAGGAGACGCAGATCGAACTCCAGGCGCTCCAGCTCCAGCTTGCCGGCCTCGATCTTGGAGAAGTCCAGGATGTCGTTGATGAGCGCCAGCAGGTTCTCGCCGCTGTCGCGCACGATCTCGGCCAGCCGGCGCTGCTCGGGATCGAGTTCGGTGTCGAGCAGCAGGCCCGTGATGCCGATGACGCCGTTCATCGGGGTACGGATCTCGTGGCTCATGTTGGCCAGGAACTGGCTCTTGGCCTGAGTGGACGCCTCGGCCTGGGCCAGCGCGCGGTCGAGTTCCTGATTCTGGATCTCCATGCGGCGCGCGTACTGCTGGAGCTGCTGTTCGGCGAGCTTGCGCTCGCCGATGTCCTTGACGCCGCCATAGAGCCGGCGTCCGCCGCATTCGTCCATCAGGCACTGATTGATGATCTCGACCCAGGCCGAGCTGCCGTCGCGCCGGCGCAAACGCAACTGGCAGCTCGAGATCGAATTCTCATTCAAACCGGCCTGGTGGCGGTCGAACAGCGAGCGATCCTCCAGCACCACCAACCGCCGCCAGGTGCCCATGGCCAGGATCGACTCGCGCGTATGGCCAGTGATGGACTCGACGGCGCCATTGAGCCAGTCGAGCTTGTAGCGATCCGGGGCGACCTCGATGCAGGAATAGACGATGTCGGACATCAGCATCGACAGACGCCGGAAGCGCGATTCGTTCAGACGCAGCGCCTGCTCGGCCCGGCGTTGACGCACGGTGCGCCAGATGGCGTTGGCCAGGAGCTGCACGCTCTCGATATCGAGTTCGCTGTAATCGCTCGCCTTGTTGCCGACGCCGGCCAGCATACGAACCAGACCGCCCTCGATCACCGGAATGGTCAGGAAGCGCTGGAGCGGGGCGTGGTCCGGCGGCAGGCCGCACTTATCGGCGAGTGCCGGATAGTCGTTGCAGGTGATCGGGCGACGCCGACGCAGGGCATCGGCCCAGACGCCGGCCTGGCTGATCGCATAATGGATGGCGTTCGGCGGTAACTGACAACCACTGTCTTCGACGGTCGCCTGTGACCAGGCGACCAGCTCGATGGTCTCCTGATTCGGGTTGACCAGATGGATGAAACCCATGAGGCTGCCGGTGAGCGATTCGGCCAGCGCCAGACCGTGCTGCATGAAACCGACCTCATCGCGTTCGTCGGCGACCTGGGGCAGTTCCAGCAAGGCCTCGGCGCGCCGCTTCTGCAAGTCCATGAGCAGTTCGCTCTGCTTGCGGTGCGTGATGTCGCGATTGACGCCGCGCCAGCCCTGATGGGTTCCGTCGACGTCATAGACCGGGCGGCAGACGTGCTCGATCCAGCGCTGACCGCCGTCGGGCCGGCGCAGACGCAGCTGCAAGCGAACGTGCGGAGACGGGTCGCTGGATCTGGATATTTCGTGCTTGTGCTCCAGCCATAGAGGCCGGTCGTCGGGATGGATCAGGCGATCCATGAGCCGGGGATCGGCCATGAAGTCGTCGGGCGTGTGGCCGCAGACCAGTTCGCACGCCGGCGAGACATAGAGATAGCGCCGATCCGGCCCCAGCCAGTAGTCCCAGTCGGCCGAATAGTCGGCCAGCATCCGATAGCGGGTCTCGCTGTCGCGCAGACGCGCATAGGCGGCATGGATCTCGGACTCGTGACGCAGACGCTCGGTGAGATCGACGATGGAGCAGACGAGGTGATGATGGTCGTCCTCGTCCTCGGCCGGCACCCGCACCACATGCAGCTCGCCGGTGAACTGTCCGGCCTCCGTGGTGAGGAACCGGATCTCGGGACAGTGCGCCTCGCCGTCGTCCCAGGCGCGTTGCAGGGTGTCGTCGAGCGTCCCGTCGGATTCGCGCGCGACCAGTCGCGGCAGATAGTGCTGGCGCTTGTGCTTCTCGCGCAGTACGAACAGCCGGTCGCCGGCATGGTTGGCCATCAGGATCAGGCCATGGCGGTCGACCACCAGGATCGGCTGGGGGACGCCGTAGAAGAGCGCCGTATAGCGGTTGGCGATGCGCTCGACCGCCGTCTGGGCCTCGTGCAACTCGATGTTCTGCAGTTCGAGTTCGGCCTGATAGATGAGCAGGTTCTCGGTGAGTTCGGACAGGTCGATCTCGCCGCGCGCCAGACGCCGTTCGGCCCATTCGAGGTCGCCGCGATCGAGTGCCTGGCGGGCGCGCGCCTGGACCCTGGGCCAATCGGAAGAGGTCGGCGGCTTGGAGGAAGAAGTCATGGCCTGATCCTGAACGCGACGAATGAACCGCTAGTTTAGAACAAGAGCGCTTCGGGTTGCTGTCGTCAAGCTGCACGGCGGATAATGCGGGCGTCCTATCCCGAGAACGAGAGCGACCAGAAACGATGACTGTAGAACGACTTCTATTGAGTGGCGACGATGCCGTCGCGCTGGCGGCGCTGCACGCCGGAGTCCGTCTGGGGACGGGATACCCCGGTACACCCTCGACCGAGATCCTGGAGACCTTCGACCAGCTCGGCGGTCACGCGCAGTGGTCGCCGAACGAAAAGGTTGCGCTCGAGGTCGGCATCGGCAGCGCCTTCGCCGGTGCGCGCACCATCGTCACCATGAAGCACGTCGGGCTGAACGTGGCCGCCGATGCGCTCTTCACCGCCGCCTATACCGATGTCGCGGGCGGTCTGGTGGTGGTCTCGGCCGACGACCCCGGCATGGCCTCCAGCCAGAACGAGCAGGACAACCGCCACTATGCGCGCGCCGCCGCGCTGCCGATGCTGGAGCCGAGCGATTCACAACAGGCCTATGATTTCACCTGGCTGGCGTT
Organism: Allochromatium humboldtianum; assembly: GCF_013385175.1. GTDB lineage: Bacteria > Pseudomonadota > Gammaproteobacteria > Chromatiales > Chromatiaceae > Thermochromatium > Thermochromatium humboldtianum. The sequence continues at coordinate 91,077 of NZ_JABZEO010000006.1, forward strand.
CGAGATCTCGGAGCGCTGGAAGATCCCGGTCATCCTGCGTCTGACCACGCGCATCTGTCACGCCAAGACCGTGGTGCGTCCGCGCCCGGCGCTCCAGACCCTGCCCGAGCCGAGTTTCAAGCGCGACGTGCCGGCGCGGGTCATGATCCCGGCCTATGCCAAGCCGGCGCATCTGCGTCTGCGCCAGAAGCTGGCCGAGATCGCGGCCTGGAACGAGGCCGAGGGGCCGTTCGAGATCCATGAGGGGGACGGCCAGCTCGGCATCATCGCCACCGGCATCGGCGCCATGCACGCTCGCGAGGCCGCGCCAGGAGCCAGTCATCTGAGCTTCGGTCTGACCTATCCGCTGCCGATCGAGCGCATCCGCGCCTTCGCCGACCGGGTCGAGCGTCTGGTCGTGATCGAGGAAGGCGACCCGGTTCTGGTCGACGCCCTGCGTGCCGTCGGTCTGCCCGCCGAGGGCAAGCCCGAGATGTACCGCTTCGGCGAACTCAACGTCGAGCGCGTGCGCCGCATCCTGGCCAACGACACCAGCCCCGAGGCCGTACCGCCCAAGGGCAAGCCGCCCGAACTCTGCCCCGGCTGCTCGCATCGCGGCGTCTTCGAGACCCTGCGCGATCTCGACTGCATCGTCTCCGGCGACATCGGCTGCTATACGCTCGGCGTGCTGCCGCCCTTCTCGGCCATGGACACCTGTGTCTGCATGGGCGCGAGCATCGGCGTCGGTCTGGGTCTGCGGCATGTGCTGCCCGAGGAGCAGGCGCGGCGCGTGGTCAGCGTCATCGGCGACTCGACCTTCGTGCACTCCGGTCTCACCGGCCTCGCCGAGATGGTCTACAACCCGCCGCCGACCGGCCATCTGGTGCTGATCCTCGACAATGGCACCACGGCCATGACCGGCCAGCAGGAGCATCCGGGCACCGGGCGTCTGCTCGACCATTCGGCCACCAATCTGCTCAACTTCGAGGAGACGGCGCGCGCCATGGGCGTGCAGAACGTCCATGTCATCGACACCACCTCGCTCAAGGACGACTCGCTGCGCGATCTCATCACGAACCTGCTGGCGCGTAACGAGACCTCGCTGATCGTCACCCGTCAGCCCTGCGTGCTCGCCGCGCCCAAGATCCGGCTCTACGAGAAGGCCAACGCCGAACAGCAGGCCGCGACCTGCGCGGCGGATCTGGTCGATTGAGGAATTAGAGAACGATGAAAGTCAAGAACGTAGTCATCGCCGGACTCGGCGGTCAGGGCGTGCTCAAGGCGTCCGATATCCTGGCGGACGCGGCCTTTCGCGCCGGCTTCGACGTCAAGAAGAGTGAACTGCACGGCATGAGCCAGCGCGGCGGCTCGGTGAGCAGCGACGTGCGCTATGGCGAGGGTCTCCTCAGTCCCATGGTCCCGCCGGGCGAGGCCGATGTGCTGGTGGTTCTGGAAGAGACTCAGGTCGAGATCAACCGTCCGACGTTGCGGGCGGGGGGGGTGCTGATCGCCCCGGACGTGCTCGCCCCCGAGGCGCTCAAGAACAAGAAGAGCCTCAACGTCGCCCTGCTCGGCGCGGCCTCGACCGTGCTCGACATCGCCGACGAGCACTGGATCGCCGCCATGCACGCCAATCTGGCCGAGAAGCTGCACACGCTCAACGAGCAGGCGTTCGAGATCGGACGCGAGGCGGCACGCGCGCGCGCGGCCTGAGCTGAGAGGCCGGATGGGCATCGCGTTCGCGCGGCCCATCCCACGCCTCCCCCTTCTACAACCGACAACGCTTTACCGAGGCCCTCATGCTGAAAGAGCTTTGGAACGACGCCGAGGGCGGCTTCCATCCCGCGAGCGCCCCCGATTTCCTGCCCCAGACGGCGCTCAAGGAAGTCCAGTTACGCCGGTTGCGTGCCGTGGTCGCGCGCGCCTATGCCAAGGTCCAGCTCTTTCGCGAGCGTATGGACGAGCGCGGACTGACGCCCGAGTCGATCCAGTCGCTCCAGGACATCCGTCACCTGCCGTTCACGGTCAAGACCGACCTGCGCGACACCTACCCCTTCGGACTCTTCGCCAGCCCCATGAGCGATGTGGTGCGGCTCCATGCCTCATCCGGCACCACCGGCAAGCCGATCGTGGTCGCCTACACGCGCGAGGACGTCGAGGTCTGGTCCGAGGTCATGGCGCGCACCTTCGCCTCCTGCGGCCTGCATCGCGGCGATATTTTGCAGAACGCTTTCGGCTACGGACTCTTCACCGGCGGACTGGGCGCGCACTATGGCGGCGAGGCGCTGGGCGCGACCGTGATCCCGATTTCGGGCGGCAACACCGACCGCCAGATCATGCTCATCCGCGACTTCAACGTCACCTCACTCTGCTGCACCCCGAGCTACTTCACGCACATGGTCGAGCGCGCGCGCGAACTCGGCATCGATCTGCGCGAACTGCCGCTGCGCGTCGGCATCTTCGGCGCCGAACCCTGGACCGATGGGATGCGTCATCACATCGAGGCCGAGGCGGGCATCAAGGCGTATGACATCTATGGTCTGTCCGAGATCATCGGCCCCGGCGTGGCCGCCGAATGCTCGGCCCAGGACGGTCTGCACGTCTTCGAGGATCACTTCTATCCCGAGATCATCGATCCCGACACCGGCGAGCCGCTGCCCGACGGCGAAGAAGGCGAGCTGGTCATCACCACGCTGAGCAAGAAAGCGATGCCGATGATCCGCTATCGCACGCGCGACATCACCTCGCTCATCACCGAACCCTGTTCCTGCGGACGCACCATCCGCCGCATGCGGCGCATCGGCCGGCGCTCCGACGACATGTTCATCATCCGCGGCGTCAACGTCTTCCCGTCGCAGGTCGAGGCCGCGCTCATGGCCGTCGAGGGCACGCTGCCGCACTATCAGATCATCCTCACCCGCAAGGGCGGCATGGATCGCATGGCCGTCGAGGTCGAGGTGACGCCCGAAGTCTTCAGCGACAGCATCCGTGGACTGGAAGACATCCGCGCCCGTCTGGCCCAGTCGATCGAGCGCATCCTCGGCATCCGGGTCGAACTGCGTCTGGTCGAACCGCACACCATCGCGCGTAGCGAAGGCAAGGCCAAGCGCGTGATCGATCGGCGCAACGAAGGTTGATTTCTCAAGCGAGCACACGCCTATGAAACTGCAACAACTCTCGCTCTTCCTGGAAAACCGCCCCGGACGGCTTGAAGCCCCGCTGTCGGCCATCGCCGCCGAGGGCATCAACATCCTCACCCTGTCGCTGGCCGATACGGCGCAATTCGGCATCCTGCGTCTGATCGTGCGCGACTGGGAGAAGGCCAAGCGCGTGCTGGAACAGGCCGGCTGGGTGGTGAATCTGACCGAGGTGGTCGCCGTCGACGTGCTCGACCGTCCGGGCGGTCTGGCCGAGGCGCTGCGCATCCTGGAAGACGCCGACCTCAACATCGAATACATGTACGCCTTCTCGCTGCGTCGCGGTGACAAGGCCATCCTCATCTTCCGCTTCGAGGATCCGGATCGCGCGATCCAGGTGCTGACTGAAAAGGGTCTGCACGTGGTCGATGGCGAGGAGTTGATGTCCTTCGTCCCATGATGTCAGTGAATTCAACGATGACGAATCAGGCCCATCCGATGTGGGATCGGGCCGCTGAAACGATGCCGCGCGCCGAGCGCGAGGCGCTGCAACTCGAACGTCTGCGCGCCCAGGTCGAGCGTGCGCGGCGCGTGCCCTTCTATCGCGACATCCTCAATCATCGCGAACTCGGGCCGCACAGCATCCGCTCGCTCGACGACGTGCGGCGTCTGCCCTTCACCACCAAGGACGACATGCGCCGCCAGCATCCGCTGGGTCTGCTCGCCGTGCCGCGCAAGGAACTGGCGCGCATCCACGGCTCCTCCGGCACCACCGGCAAGCCGACCTTCGTTGGCTACACCGCCAACGATCTCCAAACCTGGTCGGATCTGTGCGCGCGCTTCCTGGTCGCTGGCGGACTGCGGCCCGAGCACACGGCTCAGGTCGCCTTCGGCTACGGGCTTTTCACCGGCGGCTTCGGTCTGCACTACGGCATCGAGAAGGTCGGCGCCGCCGTCATCCCGGTGGCCGCCGGCAACACCCGCCGCCAGCTCGAGATCATGCGCGATCTCGATCCCGAGGTGCTCATCTGCACCCCGAGCTATGCCCTGACCATCGCCGACACCGCGCGCGAGATGGGGTTGGAGCCGCGTGCCCTGCCGATCCGCATCGGACACTTCGGCGGCGAGCCCTGGACCGAGGACATGCGCCGCGAGATCGAGGAGCAGCTCGACATCCAGGCGTTCAACAACTATGGCCTGTCCGAGATCATCGGTCCCGGCGTGAGCGGCGAGTGCCAGGCGCGCACCGGGATGCACATCCAGGAGGATCACTTCCTGGTCGAGTGTCTCGACCCCGAGACCCTGGAGCCGGTACCCGAGGGCGAGCCGGGCGAGCTGGTCATCACCGCGCTCACCCGCGAGGCCATGCCGATGATCCGCTATCGCACGCGCGACATCGCCCGGCTCTATCGCGATCCCTGCCCCTGCGGGCGCACGACGATGCGCATGAGCCGGGTCACGGGCCGCACCGACGACATGCTCATCATCCGCGGCGTCAACGTCTTCCCGTCGCAGATCGAGGAAGCGCTGTTGCGCGTCGAGGGCACCACGCCGCACTATCTGATCGAGGTCAGCCGTCCGGGCACGCTCGACGAGGTCCACGTCAAGGTCGAGATCCATCCCGAGATCTTCTCCGATCGCATGGACCGGATGCAGGCGTTGTGCGAGCGCATCAGCCGCGAGATCCAGACCGTCGCCGGCATCCGCGCCCATGTCGATCTGGTCGAGCCGCGCAGCATCGAACGCTTCGTCGGCAAGGCCAAGCGGGTGCTCGACAAGCGTGGCCTCACGGATTGAATCGCCCGTCACCTGCCAGATCACCAGTCTCCCATCAACCCACAGGAAAACCGATGAAGCATCCCACTCTTCGTTCCGCACGGCTCGTTTCGTTCGCACTCGCGGCCCTACTGGCACTCGTGCTGGCCCCCTCCATCGCCCTGGCAGAGGAGGACGGCGTCTTCATCGAAACGGTGAATCGCAGTTCGGGACTGACCGGCGAGGCGCCGACCGAGGAAGTCAGCCAAACCTTCGTCGCCCACGGCAAGATGAAGGTCGCGAGCGCCGACCCGAACGGGACCGACATGATCCTCGACCCGGCCACGGGTGAGATGACCTTCATGAATCACGGCGTCAAGGAGTTCTACAAGATCAACGCCAAGAGCATGATGGAAGGCCTGTCCAAGCCGGGCATGGATCAGATGCGCGCCATGATGGAGCAGACCAAGGTCACGGTCGAAGCGACCGACGAAACGCGCGAGATCAACGGCTGGAACTGCCGCAAGTACCGCGTGGCCAAGACCGGCATGATGGAGATCGAGCAGGAGATCTGGGCCACCGAGGACGTGGATCTGGATCTGGACCGCTACACGGATCTGATGAGCCTGTCCGGCCCCGATGGTCTGCTAGGCGATTCCGAGGCCGGACGCGCGCAACGCGCTGAGATGGAGAAGATCAAGGGCTATCCGATCCTGACCAAGTCCAAGATGCAGCTCATGGGCACCAACATGGAGAGCGAGACCGAGGTGCGCGTCATCCGTCGCGAGCCGATGGCGGCGAGCCTGTTCGAGGTGCCGGCCGATTACAAGGAACGTGAAATGAATATGCCGGGTGCCCCGAGTGCGCATGGCGCGCCGGCCGGGCATCCCTGAATCGAAATGGAGTGAGTGCTTTGATTCGTGGCTGATGATCGAGGGAATCGATTCACCTGGGATCTTCGCCACGGACAACCCGTGATCGTCTTGCGGGAACATGAAGGCTTACAGTTTACTGCGAGCCGCCAGCAGAGGCTCGCTGCGGCGAGTCCACCTACGATTCGCACAGTTTTTCGTGTGAAGCGGTTCATTCACTGTTCGGGATAAAACATGCAAAAAACACTCAAAACCATCGTCGCCGTCGCTGCGCTGCTCAGTGCCGGTGCCGCGTTCGCTCAGGACCGTACCGACTGGCCGCGTGATTTGACCATCGGCACCGCCAGTCAGGGCGGCGTGTATTTCGTCTATGGCAATGGTCTGGCCGGCTTCATCGGCGAAACCTTCGGCATCAACGCCAGCGGCGAAGTCACCGGCGGCCCGGTACAGAATGTCACCCTGGTCCAGATGAAGGAGCACGCCATCGGCCTAGTGACCATGGGGCCGATGTACGAAGCCTGGACCGGCAAGAGTGAACTGGCCCCTGGGCTGCCGCACACCGATGTGCGCGCACTCTTTCCGATGTATGAAACACCCTTCCAGTGCGTCGCGATGCGCACCGCCAACATCAGTTCAGTCGGCGATTTGGCCGGCAAGCGCGTCAGTGTCGGCCCGGCCGGCGGCACGTCGAGCACCTACTGGCCGCGCTTTTTCGAGCACCTCGGACTCACGGCCCGCCTGTCGAACAGCGGCGCCGCCGATGCCGCGGGCCAGATCAAGGACGGTTTGATCGATGCCTTCTGTTTTGCGGCGGGCGTGCCGATCGGGGCCTTCTCGCAACTGGCCGCCGAAGCCGACGTGGTGACCTTTGCCTTCAGTGACGCCGAGCACGCCAAAATCCTCGAAGCCTTCCCGGAAGTGTCGAACTTCACGATTCCAGCCGGCACCTATTCCTCGCAAACCGAAGATCAGCATTCGGTCGCCATGTGGAACTTCGCCGTCGCACACAAGGACATGCCGGAGAGCCTGGCCTATGAAGTCACCAAGCTGGTGATGGAAAACAACGATCGTATGGTGCAGATCCATGCGAGCGCACGCGCCACCCTGATCGACAATGTCGCGAACAACGGCTTTTTGCCGTTCCATGCCGGTGCTGTGCGCTACTACGAAGAAAAAGGGGTCAGCCTCCCGCCTGAACTCAAGGACTGAACCGCCCCTCCGACATCCATCATGACGCCGGCCAGAGTCGCCGAATCCAGGGCGCTCTGGCCTTTTTCGTGAACCTTTGAACGTAGCATCGCGAGGGCTGAGCCCAATGACGCACCCGACGCCCCAAGAGTCCGGATCGGTTGAAGCGGACGACGATTTCACCATACGCGACAAAGACAATATCGCCGCCGGGGTCGATGCCGAAGTCTTTACCGCCAACCAGCGGATCTTTTCCGGCTCGCTCGGCCTGACCTTCGCGGCGGCCTGCATTCTCTACACCACGTTTCACATCTTCGTGATGAATTTCTACCCACTCGAGACATGGCTGTATCGGCTCATTCACGTCTCGGGCGGGCTTACGCTGGGCTTCATCTTTTTCTCGGCCCGCGCCTTCCCGGACGAACTCGGCCACAAACAGCCGTTTACGCCGCTCGAATGGATCCTGCTGTTACCGGCGGCGGCACTGATTTTCACCGCTTTTGGGCAAATCGTGCTGGCGATCGCCACCGGCGATCTCGTGCAAACGGGTGCGCCGAAAGACAAGATGCTGTGGACCTTCAGCTATCCGATCATCGCTGGAACCACGCTTGCGCTGCTGGTGTCCTGGCTTTCTCCGGTGCGCGACCGCGGCCGGATCGCGTTGCCGGACATCCTGCTCGCAGTCGCGGCCGTCACCGTCGGCGCCTACATCATCTCGCACGCCGAATTCTTACGCATGCGTGCGCAGGTGTTTCCTCACGTCAATGACATGTACGCCGCCATCGCCGGTATCATGCTGATTCTGGAACTGACTCGCCGACTGGCCGGCCTGGCGCTGGTGGTCATCGTCGGCGTGTTCATCGCCTATGGCTTCATCGGCCCCTGGCTGCCCGGCGTGCTCGAACATCGCGGCTATACTCCGGAACGGTTTTTTGCCTTCATCTATACCGATAACGGTATTCTCGGTCCGACCACGGCCATCTCGTCGACCTACATCATTCTGTTCATCACCTTCGCAGCCTTTCTGCAGGCCAGTCGGGTGGGCGAATATTTCGTCAATTTCGCCTTTGCCGCCGCCGGCGGTACACGAGGCGGCCCGGCCAAGGTCGCGGTGTTCTCGTCGGCGCTGATGGGCACGATCAACGGCACCTCGGCCGGCAATGTGGTGTCGACCGGCTCGCTGACGATTCCGTTGATGAAGCGTGTCGGTTACAGCCCGCAGACGTCGGCCTCGGTCGAGGCCGCCGCGTCCTCGGGCGGCCAGATCCTGCCGCCGATCATGGGTGCGGGCGCGTTCATCATGGCCGAGATCACCGGCATCGCCTATGCCGACATCGTGGTGGCGGCGGTGATTCCGGCGGCGCTCTATTTCCTGTCGATCTACTTCATGGTCGACAAGGAAGCGCTCAAAAGAGGCATGCTCGGACTGCCGCGAGAAGACTTGCCCGAATTCGGCAAACTGGCACGGCAAGCCTTTTTGTTCATCCCGATCCTGACGCTGATCGGCGCCCTGTTCATGGGCTATTCGGTGATACGCGCCGGCACCCTGGCGATGGCCGCTGCGGCCGTGGTCAGTTGGCTGACGCCGTTTCGCATGGGGCCGAAACAGATTCTCTATGCGTTCGAGATTGCCGCGCGCATGTCGCTGCAACTGGTTGCAGTGTGTGCGGCCGCCGGCGTGATCGTCGGCGTGATTGCGCTCACCGGCATCGGCACGCGCTTCTCATCGATGCTGCTCGGTCTGGCCGACCAGAACCAGCTCATCGCGCTCACGTTTGCGATGTGCGTGTCGATCATCCTCGGCATGGGCATGCCGACCACGGCGGCCTACGCCGTAGCCGCCAGCGTGATCGCGCCGGGTCTGATCCAGCTGGGCATCGAACCGCTGACCGCGCACTTCTTCATTTTCTATTACGCGGTGATGTCGGCGATTACGCCGCCTGTGGCGCTGGCGGCTTACGCCGGTGCAGCGATCGCGCAGTCGGACCCGATGAAGACCAGCGTCGAAAGCTTCAAGATGGGTCTGGCCGCCTTCGTCGTACCCTTCATGTTCTTCTATTCGGCGCCGCTGCTGATGCAGGGCGAATGGCACCAGAACCTGCATGCCTTCGTGACCGCCGCACTAGGCATTTACCTGCTCGCTTCGGGTATCCAGGGCTGGTTCTTCGGCGCGATCGGCAAGGTGCTGAGCGTCGTGCTGATGATCGCGGCATTGGCGATGATTGCCGGCGGCCTCACGTCGGATGCGATCGGCATGACGATGGCGGCGGTCGTGTTTCTGATCCAGCGCAAAATTCTCGACAAACGCGCAATGACGACGGGTTCGCCTTGAGCCGCTCTCCCCTCGCGTGAGCGGGGGGAGAAGTCCACCTCAATCGAGGCGCCGCCGAATACTCTGGAGACTCGCATGTACAAACACGTTTTCATCGCCATCGACGACAGTGAAACCTCGCAAAAGGCGCTTGACGAAGCCATTGCGGTCGCGAAGGTCCACGATGCCACACTCGAGATCGCTCATGCGATCGACGAGCATCTCGTTCATGTCTTTTACGCCGGCGGCATGACCACGACCAGCACCGAACAACTCAAGAACACGCTCGAAACCAGCGGTCGCGACGTGCTCGACAAAGCGCTCGCGAAGGCGCTGGCCGCAGGCGCCAAGGCCAAAACCCATCTCATCAAAGGCCATGGCGAACATGCCGATGATCTGATCGCCGAGGCGGTCAAGCGCTCCAACGCCGATTTGCTGGTCGTCGGCTCGCACGGCCGCCGTGGCGTGCGTCGCCTGCTGTTGGGCAGTGTGGCCGAAAATCTGGTGCGCAAGGTCGCCATCTCGGTGCTGATCGTGCGCGGCCCGAACGCCGAGTCGCACTGAGCCGGTTTGCACGCGACATATTCGATGCGGCCCCGTTAGGTCATAGCCTAACCGGCTGCACCGAGAGCCGGCGCGATCGGCGGACCACGGCGCAGGATCAGCTCCTGCGTCGGATAGGCGAAGCTGATCCCGGCCTCTTCGAACCTCTGGTGGAGATCGAGATTGATGCCCTGCTGGATGTCCATGTAGAGCCCGTAATCCGGGCTGAGCACGTAGTAGACCGTCTCGAACAGGAGCGCAAAGTCGCCGTACTCGGCGAAATGCGCCCGATCGAAGCGCGTTTGCGGCTGCGCCTCGATGGCTTCGCGCAGCATGTGCGGGATCTGCTCCAAAAGCGCACGCGGCGTCTGATAGACGACGCCGATCCGAAATACGATCCGACGTTCCCTGAACTGCTTGAAGTTGTGGATACGGCTGCTGAGCAGGTCGCTGTTCGATAGCACTACCTGTTCGCCCGAGAGACTGCGAATGCGCGTGGTCTTGATCCCGGTGTACTCGATGACGCCCACGGTATCGCCGGCCTTGACGAAGTCGCCGACCCGGAACGGCTTGTCGAGCACGATCGCCATCGAGCTGAAGACGTCCGAGAGGATGCTGTTCAACGCAAAGCCGACGGCCACACTGCCCACACCGAGCGCGCCCAGCAGTCCGGCGATCGGATACTGGAAATAGGCCATCAGCGAGACCAGCACCGTCAGCCAGATGCCGACGCGGAAGAACACCAGCATCACGCCATAGCCGGTGACGGTGGACGGATCGCGCCGCTCCTTGCGCGTGCGCTTGCGGATGAAATAATCGGCCATCGCCGCATTGGCCCACAGGCCGAGCTGGATGTAGAAGGCGACGATCAGCAGGTTCCAGAGCCAGGCCACGACCGTCGGCCCGGCGAGTCCGGATACCCGCATGGCCACATAGAAGGCCGCGATCAGCACGAACAACTGACTGGTGTTGCCCGCGACGGCTGAGAGCACCAGACGCAGGTCTCCGACATCCGTCGTTGAGTGCTGCACCTTGCGCCGGTTCAGCGCTCGGCGCGCACCCAGGCGAATCAGCGAGACGATCAGGAGCACGACCAGGAACATGGCCAGCGCCGTGATCAGTTCGCGCATCCGAATGCTCTGATCATCGATCACCAGCCATTCGGCCTCCCACCACTCGGACAGCGTCTCCTGAGCTTGCAGCCACTGGAGCGACCAGTTCTGCTCTTCGATCACGGCTTCGATCTGAGGCCGCATCCCCTGGAGCAGCGCAATCAGGGAGTCTTGCGTCTGGAGCAATTCGCGTCCGTGACGCTCGGCCAGTTCGTGCGCCGCGCTGCGCGTCTCCAGCGCCTCACGCAGCGACGTGCTGAGATCGGCTTCCAGTAAACGGCGTTCCTGGGCCAGTTGGATCGAGCGCAGTGAATTCAACCGGCTTTCGATCGCCTCCTTCTCGCGGATCGCCGTCGCCGTGTCCAGGATGTTCTGACGCAGTAGTTCGGCCAGATCGAGTTGTTCCGCGTCATGCATCAGCTGGTAGCGCTGCTCCCAGAGACGGCGCCTCTGCTCCAGGTTGGCCAGTGCCGCATTCAGGCTGTCGAGACTGGTGCGCGCGGCCGACTGCTCGGCCTGGCGGGCCAGAACCCATTCCTCCAGCGCCGTCTGGTCGGCGGTTCGATCGCTCGCGGCGAGGCGTCGACGCGCACGATAGAGGTCGGCCTCGGCCTGATCGCCCCGTTGTTGCAGGGTCTCGATCTGGGCGCGCATTCGGTCCCTGGCGCCGTCGAGTTCTTCCAGACGCGCCTGGAGGGCTTCGCGCGGCAGCTCGACCCGCGTCTGTAACGCCTCGATACGTTGCACCAGCACGGCTTGAGCCGACTCGGCGAGACGCTGTTCCAGACGTGCCGCTTCGCACGCCTGCTCGGCGGCCATGCGCTGCTGTCGGGACAGGATCTCGTTCAGGCGCGCTTCTTCCAGTGCATCGGACAGCGCTTCGCGTTCCAACGGCTGAACGTTCTCGGTCTCGGCTTGAATGAGACGATCGCGCGCTGCGCGTCGTTCGCGGACGGCGGTCGTCAGGGCATTCTCGGCGTCCGCCAGACGCTGTTCGGCGGTCGCGATCCGGGTCTCGGCGACAGCGGCGAGCGACTGATTCAAGGTCAATTCCGCCCGCGCCTGATCCAGCAGCGAGACCGGAAACGGCGGCTCCAGTGCGATGCCCTCGGTCTGTATTGCGGCGAGCCGGGCCTGACGATCGGCCAGCTCGCGTTCGGCTTCGATCAGGCGCTCGGCCAGACCGGCACGGCGCTGGACGACGCGCCTCAGCTCCTGGAGCCGCTGGCGCTGTCGTTCGAGTGCGGACAGGCGTGTTTCGCGCGCGGCCTGTTGGAGGGCGAGCGCGTCGGCGTCCATGTCCGGATCGGCGGCATCAGCAGAGGTATCCGCCATGGCTTCAGCGGTCGCGGCTTCGATCGCGGCCGTCTTCTCGGTGATCCGCGCGTCGATCAGATCCAGGGCTTTCCTGACGGTATCCGGCGCGGCCAGTGACGATGGAAACTCCGACAGGCCGACCAGGGCCGGATCGAATGCGGCGTCAAGGCGGTCGCTGTCAGGGGCGTCCTGATTGTGGTCGGACGGATCGGGGGTGGAGTCGGCTTCGGGGGCAGCGTCTGCCAAAGGCTCCGGGGCCGATTGGGTCTGGGCCTGGAGCATCCCAGGCAACAGCAGAACGAGACAGGCGAGCAGGACTCGCGGAGACAGGGCGTAAATCATAATGACAAACACGATCGGCTCGGTTGCAAGCCTGAGGATGGGTCTATCCATCGCGCCCAGGCTTGGCGGATCACAGTATGCAATCCGGCGAGTTGCCGATCAGTCTATCGTACACGAATAAGCAGCTGCAACCGCATGGGCGGCGCGGGTGTTTGAGTCTTCGATGATCTTTTTCAGCGTTGGCATGGGGCGATCTTCAGGTTGGGGCATTCGCAGCGGCTGGATCAGTGCTTGGAGGCAGCGACACCCCATTGATCTGCCACCGAGCCAACTGTTCAGGGCCGACCAACATCAACCGCTCACTCTTGCTTGCGCTCTCCAGCGCCTGAGCCGTAAAACCGCTGGTGGTAACGAATACACCGAGATCGGCGCCGTTTTCCTCGATCACGCCCTTGAACTGCTGGATGGCCGGCCGGCCGACGGGGTTTTCGGGGGTATAGCGCTTACACTGCACCAGGATGAGCCGCCCACCGTCCTTGGCCACGCCATCGATGCCGGCATCACTCCCTGCCGGTGTGACCCAGGCGGTCAAGCCGGCCTCGACGAACAGACTCATGACGTGCTGCTCGAATTCCAGCGGCGAGAGGACGAGCCAGCGAGTGCGCAATGCAGTTGGATCGTCGGGCATGGGATGCTGACGGGGCGCGGTGATGTCCTGGACGACGGCATCGCGCGTCGAAGCCTTGAGGCGTATCAAAGCGGCATCGGTGGCGAGCAGTGCCAGGATGCCTTGAACGAAGAGCGCGTTGTCGTCATCGGTGTCGAGGAGTGCGGCGATCAGGCTGGTCAGCCCGCTAACCCCCAGGAAGAACACCAGCAGCGCGGGCAGACCGATGGCCCCACCGAAGGCGGCGATGCCGACACCAGAGCCGCCGAGTACGGGTGCAGCGAGCAGCGTCGCCGGCAGGGCGACGCGCAGACCAACCGGGAGCCGACCATAACCGTTGAGCGTCGCGGCGACGAGCCGTTTGACCACAGCCAAGGCTGAAGCATCCGGGCGCGTGACACGCAGTTTGGCGATCTTCTCGTGAGTCGACAGTCGCTCGCTGGCGAGGATGGTACGTGCTTGCAGTAGCCAGGCGACGGCCGCTTGCTGAGTCGGGTCGACCAAGGGTGATGATGCCTGTTCAGGCGGGGGTATACCCAACCAATCCAGAACAGCTTGACGATCTGCGGCCGAGAGTCGGTCGAGATCCTTCGGGAGATAGGGTGTCGGCGTAGTGGGCGGCACGACATCATCGGTTGCGAGCCAGTCGAGCAGGATTGGCGGCAAGGTCGAATCGGCAGGCGGTATGGCGTTGGGATCCGTCATGGCGCTCTCCCGGTCATGGATGAATCAGTGTGTCTTCCACGACCTGCTGGATGACCTCGTTGTCGAAGCTGCATCCGGTGTCACGCTTGATGACGAGACGTATCTTGTTGATGACGTCCTCGGTCAGGAGGGCACGGATGAGGCTTTCGCGTGTCAGGGCGCTGACCTCGTTCCAGTGTTTCTCCAGCATCCCCTTGCGCGTCATCCCAAAGCGCGAGATCAACAACAGGCGCTCGCAGTCCTCCAGACTGACATCAGGCAGCAGGTCAACCGAGAAGACCAGATTGGCCGTGACCATGTCATGCGTAGCGATATGGTAGACGCGCCAGGTGGCGAGATTGGTCAGCAGTGCCCAGCGGATGCCGGAATAGGCACCGTAGGAGGTGGACTGGAAGACATGCTTGTCGCGCAAAGTGAGTCCTGCGCGCTTGCTCTCGCCGACGATGAGATCCTGATCACCGACAGCCAGCACATAGTCGGCCTTGCGCCCCTGAACCTTCTGCTCGGCCTTGATCTCGTCCATTGAATACCCGAACACGTCCATCAGGATCTTGTCGAGGATCATGCGGGTATTGCTCTCGTTGAGCTGATTGTCGACGGCGGCCCGGATTTGCGGCAGGAAGCGACGCAACGCCTTCTGCAGGGCTTCGGCCTTTTCCGCCCGCACCTGCTTGGGTGAGCGGCGGCGACTGAGGGTGACGGCTGGATTGGTCCTGTCGTCTTCGGAGACTTCAGTTTCCTCGGCCGTCGACGACTGGAGGTTGACGCCAAGTGCTGTGGCCAGGGTGTCGAGTCCACCGTTGTACCCCTGCCCCACGGCACGGAACTTCCAGGTTCCCTGGTGGCGGTAGAGATCACCAAGCATCAAGGCGCGTTCCCGTCCGGCAGGCTTGAGATCGAAGCGAATCAATTCGTCTTCGCCGGCCAGATCCGTGAGACGGATGTAGAGTTGATCGAGCAACCCGCAATGAGGGCAGCCCTCGACATCGGGTTCAGTCGCCAGGGTGACGGTGAAGATGATCTTGGTGACATCTTCGGGGACACGATCCAAAAAGGCGCGGAAACGGCGCTGGTCGTCGTCTGGGTCGCTCTCCAGAATGAGCGAGCCGCACGGTGTTTCGGCCTGGTTGTAGAAGACGAAGTCCTGATCGTGTCGTACCTGGCCTGTCGAACCGATCAGAAACGCGCAGGCATCGATGTCCCAGGACAGCCCAGCATCCCAGCCGATACCGACGAGGATACGGTTGTGAACCAGCGGCGCATTGGCCCCCTGTTGCAACTCCAGCCCCATGATCTCATCCCTCAACCTTGAACCATGACAGGATGATTGTAGCTACAAGCGTACTTGAACACACACCGATCAAATCGAGATCCGTCTGAACAAGCCCTGTCCTTCCGTCTCAACAACCAGACGACTGAACCAAGGCCGCAATTCGGGCGCGGTCGTATTTGCCTGAGTCGAGCAGCGGCAGCCGCTCCAGTCTGAGAAAAGCGCGCGGACACTCGGGGCCGCTCAGATGGGTTTGGCACCAGTCGGCCAATTCGGTCTCATCACGTGTGCCGGCATAGACCGCCGTCAATCGATGCCCCCAAACGGGGTCCGGGCCGGCGACGATCTGCACCTCGCTCACGCCCGGCGCCTCCTGCACGACTTGGGCGACCTTGGTCAGTGACACATTCGTTCCGCCGATCACGCGGATATCGTCGGCGCGTCCCGATATCCGCAATCGCCGATCATCCGTCAAACAGCCGAGATCGGCCGGTTCGAACCAACCGCCCTTCTCCAGCCCTTGCCCTGATCGGCGCTCAGGATTGGCATAGCCGAGCATCAGCACGGGTCCACGGATGCGCAGACGTTCAGGCGATGCGTCACACTCCGGCGCCTCGACGTCGACATCGGGCAGGAGCGTGCCGACGAGACTGGTGTCCAGCTCGCCGCCATCCTCCGCCGCGAGCGCCCCAGTGGTAGCGATCTGCGACCCGGTCTCGGTCATGCCATAGGTGAGCTGGATCGGCCAGCCAGCGGCCAGTGCGCGCTCGGCCAGAGGACGGCTCAAGGCCTGTCCACCGACCTGGACCACGCGCAGACTCAGCGGCGCCCGCCCCCCCAGATCCAGCAGACGTGCGAGCATGGGCGGAACGAGCGAGACATGGGTCACACCATGCGCCTC
The DNA here is from genome assembly GCF_013385175.1 of Allochromatium humboldtianum. GTDB lineage: Bacteria > Pseudomonadota > Gammaproteobacteria > Chromatiales > Chromatiaceae > Thermochromatium > Thermochromatium humboldtianum. The sequence goes on from NZ_JABZEO010000006.1 coordinate 107,116, forward strand.
CAGCTCGCGCCGCACGGTCGGCGCATCGAAGCCATCATGCAGCCGCAGACGCGCGCCCGCGAGCGCCGCGCGATAGAGAATGGCCGCGCCGCCGATATGACTGAGCCGGAGACAACAGAGCCAGATCGACTCCGCCGTGACGCCGAGCCGTGCATTGACGCGACTGGCCGAGGCCCGCAATCCGGCGTAGCCGTGCATGACGATCTGGGGATGACCGCTGCTGCCGCTGGTCTTGATCAGGAGCGCGGCGCGTGCTTCAGGTGAGACGTCCGTTGTTTGGGTCGCGTCCAAGAGCGGAACCAAGCCCGTCGAATCAGGATTCCACAGCCATTCGACCCCGGCCAGCTCCGCTAACGCCAGACGCTCAGCCGGGTCGAGGCCGGAACGATAGGGAAAGACTCCAGCCCCGATGCGCCCGAGCGCCAGTATCGTCAGGGTCAGATCAAGAGCAGGCGAATCGGGCGCCATCACGACCTGTCCGGGTCTCAGGCCGCACTCCATGAACGCCGCCGCGCGCTCAGCGACCTGAGGCGCGAACGCATCCGCCCCGAGTCGGCCCCCATCGGTGATGAGAACCGGCCCCGGATCATTCAACCAGTAGGAATCGTGCGGAAGCGAGCGACGCGCTATGACCAGCGCCCCTCGAACAGGCAACTCGGATCGCCCATGGCCTGACAGGCGGTCTCGGTGAAGACGGTATCCGGATGCACCAGTACCCGGAACAGCCGCTCGAAGGTGCCGGCATAGAAGTCGCACAGCGGCTCATCGGCCATGGTCCCGCGACAGAGCGGCGAATGCGTGATCTCGATCCGGGGCGGATTCTCGGACGTGACCGCGAAATGCCCGGTCCCGACGAAAGTCCAGGCATTGCCCGAGATCGCCTTGAGCAGGGTGCGACTGGCCAACTTCGCCGGCAGGATCTTGAGCAGCGCCTGCGCCGGACGCGGAATCCGCCGCGCAAGCAGATAATCGCCGGTCCGCCGCCCGGCATCGCGCGCGATCTCACGCGCCTCGGCGATCCCAAGCTCATCGCGCAGCGCCTGTTGCAGCGCGATGACCTCCTGCTCCGGCACCATGGCCTCGGGGAGCGCGTCGAGATAGGCTTCCAGACCCGCTCGATTGAACACGGCCTCGGCGACCGTGCGACCGCGCTGTTCGTTCAGCGCCTCGAAGACGCGGATGATGGCATTGGGGCCGATACGGCCATGATTGTCTGTTTGACTCACGAGGACATCCTGAAACGCCACTGACTGCTGCTATCGATCAAATCGTCCTGGTCGGAACAGAGACCATGCAGGATATAACGCCCCTGGGGCGTGACCCGAATGCCCTCCTCCGAGATCTCGACCAACCCCTGCTCGGCCTTGCGGCAGAGCTGTTCGTACTCGTGATCGAGATCGGCGGCCGAACTGGCCGGAAGCTGAAGATTGCACATGAGATGGAGCAGCGCCTGACGCCGACGCCGGTCGGCTTCGTCGAGACGCCGACCCCAGGCCACGGGGAACTGACCATTGTTCAACCGCATCTGCCAGACACGCAGATCGCTTTCGTTGCGGATCAGCGCATCGGCCAGTTCGGCCGTGCCGCTCGGCCCAAACGCCAGCACCTGCCGGTCTGTGCTGGTCGTGTAGCCAAGCGAGTTGCGATAGAGCCGCCCGTCGACCTGCGCCTCATAGAGTTCGTCGTCTTCGAGCACGAACAGATCCAGCCCGACCCAGCGATAACCGGCCTCGGTGAAGGTGCGCACGGCGCGATGGAAGAGCGCGAGCTTTTCGGCGGGGGTCGGGAGATGGGCGGTGTTGATGGCGTGCTGGTGGGGGCGGCGGGCGGGATCATGGGCATAGCTGAAACAGGCGACCCGATCCGGCCCCAGATCCAGCACCTGGTCCAGAGTCGCCTGGAAGCCGCGCGGAGTCTGGAACGGCAGTCCATAGACCAGATCCAGATTGATGCTCTCGAATCCGGTCTGGCGCGCGGTCAGGAAGACGTCGCGCACCATGTTGAGCGACTGCACCCGCCCGATGGCGCGCTGCACGTCGAGATTGAGATCCTGGACCCCGAAGCTGACACGCTCGAAACCGAGTCCGTGGATGAGTTCGAGCTGACCGGCCGAGGCGCGACGCGGGTTGCATTCGATCGAGGCGCAGGACTCAGGGGTGAGTGTGAAATGGTTCTCGACGATCTCCATCAACCGCGCCAGTTGCGGTTCGTTGAGATGATTCGGGGTGCCGCCGCCGATATGGAGCTGCTGGATCGGACGGCGCCGACCGATGCGCTCCGTCACCATATCCATCTCGCGTTCGAGCGCGTCGAGATACTGGTCGACCTTCTCCAGGCTATGCGTCACCGTGGTATCGCAGGCGCAGTAGAGACAGCGCACATGACAGAAGGGGACATGGATATAGACGGCGAGATTGCCGTCAGGCGCTTGACGCAGTGTGTCCAGAACGTCCAGATATTGCATCTGGCTGAAGGGAGTGTCTCCAGGCGATCTCAGGGAAGACATCGGACAACCGGGCGCCGCGAGGTCGTGCCGTTCGAGGAATTCCAATGGGAGGCTCGTAGGGAGAGGAGGCGCCATGTCTGTCACCCACCTAGTCGGTTTGAGTCATTGTCATTGTACTTCTCACAGCGGAAGCCCGCCTGATGCTCCAACCCGACCGACGATCCTGGAACGTCCTACGATGATCCACGCGACGGCTCATCGACCGTTCGAGCAATGGATGAAGACCGATACGATGCGCGCATCATCGGCCATCGATGTCCAGGATGGAAGGACTCGGGATGATCCGCAAGCGCTGGAGTGCGGCGGTTCCCAATAGGTCGAGCGCGAAGTATATCGGGACTCGTCTCCAAGCTCCAGCGTGTATCGCCGTGTACGTTGAAAGTTCCCTGGTCTCAAGCCGCCATCCTGCGATCGGCTCGCCCCGGCGTCAGAGACGGCCCGTCTTGGCCAGGAAAGGCATGGAGGTGTCGGGTTGCGGCAGCGTCCTGGGCTGGAGGACGCACAGGCTGGCCATCGAGTCGTCCGGCGCGCGCCCGGCTCCATCCTGGTCGTCGTGCGGCTCGTGCGCCGGCAGCGCCCAGGCCCAGAGCGCCTCATCGGGCAGCGGCAGCACCAGCAACCAGTGCTCCAGGATCGCGAGTCCCAGCAGACTGGCCACCAGGATCAGCCCCACGGCCGGGGCGCCCGTGACTTCGGGCGAGAGCGCCTCCAGCACGATGAGCACATCGACGATGGTGGCCAGGGTGACGGAGACCGGAAACAGCAGATTCATCGCGCGTTTGACCATGTAGGTCTTGAGATAGCGCAGCGGCTCGGGCAGCCAGTCCTCGTTCAGATTCGGCACGCCGAGGAACAGATTGAGCTTGGCGCTCCAGCGCATGATCCAGAGCACGATGAAGGTCCAGGCGCCGACCTTGTTCGGCTCGCCCCAGGTGGCCAGCACCATGAACAGCACGGTACCGAGGATCAGGAGCTCGTGATAGAGACTGGTGAGGATCGCCAGTCCGAAGCGCCTCCACTTCGAGCAGCCCGGCGGGCAGGCCGTCTTGCGCGGCCCCGTGATCAGGCCGGTGAAGTAGCTCATCTCGATCACGCCCCAGATCACCACGCCGGCGGTGAAGGCGACATAGGCGCCGGCCACGCTGGTCGAGGCGCTGCTCACGATCAGGACGAAGATGGCGATGGCCAGGACGACCGAACCGCCCATCAGCGTCCAACGAAAGGTACGTCCAGGCAGATTGTCGAGATAGAGCACGACCCCCGTACTGAACCACCAGAGTCCGAGCGCGAACAGGAGTGGGAAACCGTAATCAGCCATGCGTTGAACTGCGTCTCGGAGGTAGTCGGCGTGGAGGCGTGTAGGATAGCGGAAAACGGCCCGATGACGGGCCGTTGGTGATCAGCGCCGACGCGCGCACGCCCGCTCGCGGACGCGCCCGTGTCCGGCGATCCGTCTCAGCGCTGCACGGGCGCCGAGGGCAGGAACACCGCGAACGACCCCTCGTTGTCGACGCCATAGGCACGCAGATCGAGCCGAATCCCCGTGATCGGATCTTCGAGCGTCAACATGCCATCCTCGCGCCGTGCCAGATGGAAGGGTTCGCTGAGGTCGGCCTCATAGCCCTTACGCTGGCGTTCCATGCTGCGCAACATGCCGCGCACGAATCCCTCCCCGCCGGGCGGCAGGGTCTGGATGAGTTCGTCCGTGGCCGCGTCACGCACCGCCATGGAGCCGTCCGTCTGCTCGACGAAGCGGATGTCGCGCGACTCGACCTCGGCCAGGAACGGCGCCTGCGGCATCATGTAGCCGGTCAGACGCGCAAAGGCGATCATGACGATGGTGAAGCCCAGCAGGGCGCCGACAGCGATCAGGACGCCCTTGGGAAAGGTGCGCCCCTCGAATGCATCACTCACTCACTGACCTCATCAGGATAGGGTTTCGGTCGCGGACGCCAGGACCGCGTCGTCCATCGCCTCGTTGCCGGACACCCGCGCCGTCGCTTCCGACTCCAGATAGTCCTGGAGCGCTTCGGCCAGGATTCCAGCGACCTTGGCGGCGTCCGGAATGGTGCGCAGCATCGGCTGGACCGGGGCGAAGTGCCAGGGCCGCACATGCGGCCAAAAGATCATGTAGGACGGTTTGGCGGATTGATCCAGGAGCAGCGGGATGTCCCCGGTGCCGTCTTCATAGACGCGCAGATCCGCCGAGCGCACCTGCTTGAACGGCAGGTTCATCATCATCGGCAGGGCTGCGCCGATGCGCATGACCAGGCGCCTGTTGGTGATGGTGTAAATGCTGGAGCGCGCCATCGACCACCCCAACCAGGTCAGGGCGCCGATGGAGACGGCCGCCAGCAGCAGGATCCAGGTCAGTCCCTGGACCAGGCTGGCCAGGGTCAGACCGTCCGAGGCATCCACCAGCACGGCCAGGACCGCCAGCACGCCGAAATAGATCGCCACCTTACGGACATGAAAGGCTCGCCGAGCCAGGGATTTCCAGCTCGGCGAACCCTGCCAGAGCACCTCCTCCCCAGGAGGCAGGCGCTCGGGCAAGCCCGGAATGGGCTCGACGTCGTACTCCCTCACAGCAGAGGACCGGCACGCTCAGCTGTGGCGTAGAGCTTGCCGCCCGCGTAGTAGGCGCAGACCTTGTCTTCCTCGTAGAGGGTGATCTGGTCCGGCTTGGCCAGCGTCGGGACGTTGGCGAAGTGCGCAGCCTTGATTGCGGCGACCTTGACCTTACGTGCCTTCTTGTCGAAGCGGCTGAAGCCGATCGGCAGCAGGACGTTCTTGCCGCCGGCGGCGACCTTGACTTCCAGATAACGGATCTGCGGCTCGGAGCGGTCGACCCAGACGTCGGAAACGGTACCGGCGACCTCGCCGTCGAGACCGACGACGGTCATGCCGCGCGGATCGGGATCACGCTCGGCGATGGAGAAATCAGTGGCGACACGCAGCGGCACGATCTTGGGCAGACCCTCGAAGGTCAGATCGCAATGCTTGGCGCGATCGGGCGAAGCGGCCGGACCGAAGCCGGAGAGCATGGGATCGCCGTTGGGCTCGAAGGGTGCGCCCGGGAAGGGAGCGACCGGCGTAGCGTTGATCGAGGTCGGAGCCTCGACGCGCGGAGCCATGACGGTGCCGGCATTGTGCGGCAGGACGAAGGTCTTGGGCTCGGCCAGATCGGGGAAGCCGACGACCTTGACGCGACCGCCTGAGCGCTCGGTGCGATCGGAGTCGAGCGGATAGCCTTCGCGCTTGTCCTCGCGACGCAGATAGATGATGAGACCGGCGAAGAAGAACCAGAAAGCCCAGATGGTGAGCTGGGCGACGTCCATATATTCAGTGATGGCAGCAGACATGAGTTAACCTCCGTAGGAGTAAATAGCTAGCCAGGACAACAGCTAGACCGATGCGTGGCGACCGCCGTGGACCGAATCCATTCGCCAGGCGCACGGACGGACCCAGGACGACCAGCGTAGCGAAACACAGATCTCGATTCCAACCGCCTTGGGTCTGCCGAAGCAGCACTCCAAGGCACCCACACCCAACCGCTGCGATGGACAGCCGTCATCGCGAGCGTCGTACTTCAGCATCTCAGGACGGGAGCAGCTCCAGCCCCTGAGACATATAGAACCCGACGGCGATGCGCCGTGTCCTCTCGGGCCGCCAACCGCTCAACCCGGATTCCGCGCCGATCAACCCGCGAAGCTTGGCCTCGCTCACCGGCTCGATGGCCGGCGAGCGATCACTGCGCGGGAAGAGCTGACCGACCGCGTGCATGATGGTCAGCGGAATCGTCCTCGGCGCGAAGGTGAAGACGATCGAACCGCTGGTGCGCGCGGCCAGTCCCGCCAGGACTTTCACCACGTCCTCAGGACGATAGTGGATGAGCGAGTCCATGGCGACCACATGATCGAACCGACCATGGGCCGGGTCGAGCATGTCGCCGGCCTGAAAATCGACCGAGCCTGACCCCAGATCGGACGGCAACCGCTCGCGGGCGATCTCGATCAGGGTCGGGGCGACATCAATGGCGACCACTTCGGCCCCGCGCCGCGCGGCCTCGACCGCCAGCATCCCGGTGCCGCAGCCGGCATCGAGCAGACGCTTGCCGGTCAGATCCTGCGGCAGCCAGCTCAGGAGCGTCTGACGCATGTCATCGCGCCCGGCGCGCACTGTCTCGCGCACACGGCTGACCTTGGCATCGGAGGTCAGCTTGGACCAGGCGTCGGCGGCGGTGCGATCGAAATAGGTTTCGATCTTGCCGCGTCGTTCTTGATAGGAGGCGTCTGACATCAATTGAACCCCAGAAAATCGAAGATGTCGCGGTCGGCCATCGGACGCGCCTCCAGCGGCTCGACGCCATCCAACAACTGCTGCGCCAATTGCAGATACTGCTGCTGCGCCTCTTCCAGACCCGAGCCGGGTTCCGGCTCCATCTCGAACACGGTCGACTTTTTGAGACGACTGCGGCGGATGATGTCGAGATCCGGCAGATGGGCCAGACGCTTGAGTCCGACCGCCTCGGCGAAGCGGTCGATCTCGTCGGTGTTGCGACTGCGGTTGGCAATCACGCCGCCGAGCCGGACTTTGTAATGCTTGGACTTGGCCTTGATCGCCGCCGCGATGCGGTTCATGGCGAAGATCGAGTCGAAGTCGTTGGCGGTGACGATGAGCGCGCGCTCGGCATGTTGCAGCGGCGCGGCGAACCCGCCGCACACCACGTCGCCGAGTACGTCGAACACCACGACATCGGTGTCTTCGAGCAGATGGTGCTGCTTGAGAAGCTTGACCGTCTGACCGACCACATAGCCGCCGCAGCCGGTACCGGCGGGCGGACCGCCGGCCTCGACGCACATCACGCCGTTGTAGCCTTCGTAGACATAGTCGCTCGGACGCAGCTCCTCGGCATGGAAGTTCACCGATTCGAGGATGTCGATGACCGTCGGCACCAGACACTTGGTCAGGGTGAAGGTCGAGTCGTGCTTGGGATCACAGCCGATCTGGAGCACGCGCTTGCCAAGCTTGGAGAACGCGACCGACAGGTTCGAGGAGGTCGTACTCTTGCCGATGCCGCCCTTGCCGTAGACGGCGAAGACCTTGGCGCCCTCGATCTGCATGTCGGGGTCGAGCTGAACCTGCACGCTGCCTTCCCCGTCCGGGTGACTGGACAGGTGGAAGCCGCTGGATGATGCCTGCATCGTCACGCCGCCGCCTCCTGGAACACACCTTCGAGCCGATCTTCCAATTCTTCTCCCGCGCGTCGCAGCGCTTCGAGCGTCGCCTCGTCGGGCGACCAGTAGTTACGTTCATGGGCCTCGATCAAGCGATTCGCGACCTTGGCCGAGGCGGTCGGATTGAGCGCCGCAAGCCGGTTGCGCATCTCCTCGTCGAGGACGAAGGTCTCGGTCAACTGCTGATAGACCCAGGGCGCGACCTGTCCGGTGGTGGCCGACCAGCCCATGGTGTTGGTGACATGGACCTCGATCTGACGCACACCCTCGTAGCCGTGCTTGAGCATGCCCTCGTACCACTTGGGGTTGAGCATGCGGGTACGGGTCTCCAGTGCCACCTGCTCGGCCAGGGTGCGGACCACGCCGTCGCCGCGCGTCTGGTCGCCGATGTAGACCGGCACCTCGTCGCCCTTGTACTGACCGACCGCCTTGGCGATGCCGCCGAGCGTGTCGAAGTAGTGGTCGACGGTGGTGACGCCCAGCTCGACCGAGTCGAGGTTCTGGTAGGCCAACTGGACATGACCGAGACAGCTCTTGAGCAGTTCGGCCTGCTGCACCGGCTTGCCCGAGCGGCCATAGGCGAAGCTCTTGCGGCGGGTGTAGGTCTCGGCCAGCTCACCCTCGTCGTCCCAGGTGCTGCTGTCGATCAGGTGGTTGACGTTCGCGCCATAAGCCCCGTCGGCGTTGCTGAAGACGCGCAGTGCGGCGGTCTCCAGGTCGCAGCCGTGGGCGGCCTGATACTCCAGCGCATGCTTGCGGATGAAGTTCTGCTCCAGCGGCTCGTCGGCACAGGCGGCCTGATAGGAGGCATCGGCCAGCAGCTTGGTCTGCAAGGGCAGCAGGTCGCGGAAGATGCCCGACAGGGTCATGACCACGTCGACGCGCGGACGGCCCAGTTCTTCCAGCGGGATCAGGGTCGCACCGGCCAGACGGCCATAGTTGTCGAAGCGCGGACGCGCGCCGATCAGGGCCAGCGCCTGACCGATCGGACCACCCTCGGTCTTGAGGTTGTCGGTGCCCCAGAGCACCAGCGCGATGGTCTCGGGGAAGCCGTTGCCCTCGGCCAGATGACGTTCGATCAGGAGTGCCGCGTGCTTGAAGCCGTCCTTGACCGCGAACAGGCTCGGCAGCCGGAAGGGATCGAAGCCGTGCAGGTTACGTCCGGTCGGCAGGATCGCCGGGGTGCGCAGCAGGTCGCCGCCGGGCGCGGGCGGGATGAAACGCCCATCGAGCGCGCGCAGGATGGCCGGGATCTCGGTGTCCTGCACCAGCAGGCGGTCGATCTCGGCCAGCTCGCGGAAGAGCGTGACGTTCTCTTCGCTGGTTGCCATCTTGGCCGCCTTGAGCGCCTTCTCGGCCGACTTGCCGGCGATCAGGGCCTCCAGCGCGGCGCGCTCGGGGCGGATGTCCTTGGTGGACTCGGCGATCGCCATCAGCAGATCGACACGCTCTTCCTCGGTCGGACCCTCGCCGACGACGTGCAGACCATGCGGGATCAGGGTGTATTCCAGCTCCAGCACGTCTTCGTTGAGCTTGGCGATGCGCGAACCGACCTCGTCCTCGGTCCAGGCCGGCTCCAGATCGGCCAGCTCCAGCTCGGCGGCTTGGGCCTGGATGATCTCGGCTAGCGAGCGGCGCTCATCGATCTCGGACGGCGGCAGCGAACGCCAGCGTTCCATTGAACCCTTGAGATCGATCAGGCCCTTGTAGAGTCCGGCGTGGGCGATCGGCGGGGTGATGTAGCTGATCAGGGTCGCGGCCGAGCGGCGCTTGGCGATGGTGCCTTCGGACGGGTTGTTCGAGGCGTAGAGATAGATGTTGGGCAGATCCGAGATCAGACGATCCGGCCAGCACTCGCCCGACATACCGGCCTGCTTGCCCGGCATGAATTCGAGCGCGCCGTGGGTGCCGAAGTGCAGCACGGCATGGGCGCCGAAGTCGTCGCGGATGTAGCGATAGAAGGCGGTGAAGGCGTGGGTCGGCGCAAAGCCCTTTTCGAACAGCAACCGCATCGGGTCGCCTTCGTAGCCGAACGAGGGCTGGATGCCGACGAAGACGTTGCCGAACTGGGCGCCGAGCACGAAGATCGAGGCCCCGTCGCTCTGCTGCTTGCCGGGCGCCGAACCCCACTGCTTCTCGATCTCGGCCAGATAGGGTTCACGCTGGACATGATCATCGACCGGAATGCGCGTATGCACATTGGCATGGGCGCCATAGCGCGCGGCATTGCCGTTGACGATGCGCTCGCGCAGGTCGTCGACGCTCTCGGGCAGATCGACGCTGTAGCCGGCCGCGTCCATCGCTACCAGGGTGTTGTAGAGCGAGGCGAAGACCGACAGATAGGCGGCCGTACCCGTATTACCGGCGTTCGGCGGGAAGTTGAACAGCACCGCCGCCACCTTGCGCTGGGCGCGCTCGGCACGGCGCAGACGCACCAGCTTCTCGACACGCGCGGCCAGCATCTCGGTGCGTTCCTTGTGCGACTGCATGTCGCGCGCACCGTCTTCCGCGCCGCCGCCGCTGCGTCCGCCATAGACCAGTGAACCGGCGGCGCCGTCGAGTTCTGGAATCGCGACCATCATGGTCGCCTCGACCGGCAGCAGACCCTGAGCCGATTCCTGCCACTGATCGAGCGTCTGGAACTCGACCGCGAGCGTGGCCAGATAGGGCACGTCGAGCCGCTTGAGGATCTCTTCAGCCGCGTGCGAGTCGTTGTAGGCCGGACCGCCCACCAGCGAGAAGCCGGTCAGCGAGACCACGGCGTCGACCGTGGCGATGCCGTCCTGCATGAAGAAGGTCTCGATCGCCGGACGCGCATCCAGACCGCTGGCAAAGGCCGGGACGACGTGCAGACCGCGCGCTTCGAGCGCCTGGATCACGCCGTCATAGTGCCCCGTGTTGCTGGCGAGCACATAGGAACGCATCAGCAGCAGACCGACCCGCCCCTTCTTCGCATCCTGGATGCCGGGCAACTGGTTGAGCTTGTCGGAGATGCGGCCCTTCATGCGCGGGTGATAGAGACCGACCTCGGGATACTCGACCGGGGAGGCGACCTTGAGCGAGCCGCGCAGATGCGCACGCTCGCCGCCGGCATAGCGGTCGACCAGGAAGCGGACCATGTTGCCCAGGTTCTCGTCGGAACCGGCCAACCAGTACTGGAGGGTCAGGAAGTAGGCACGCACGTCCTGCGCGGTGCCGGGGATGAAACGCAGCAGCTTGGGGATACGGCGCAGCATCGACATCTGCTGGGCGCCCGCGCTCTGCTTGCGCTCCTTGTTGCCGCGCAGCTTCTTGAGCAGCGCCATGGGACCGCCGCTGGAGGAGCCGTCCATGCTGAAGCCGCCCATACGGGTCAGCTTCATCAGTTCCGAGGCCGACATGCAGACGATCATGGCGTCGCACTGATCGCGCCGGGCGGCGAGCGCCGGCAGGATCGGCTTGAAGTGCTCTTCCATGACCAGCATGGTGACCATGATGATGTCACCCTCGGCGATGTCCTGCTTGCAGCGTTCGAGCGAGGCCGGATCGTCCGCCCACTCGGTCGCCGCGTGCAGCTTCAGCTGCAAACCCGGCAGATCACGCTGAACCTGGGGGAGCGCGCGCTGCGTCGTCCCCGCCAGATGGCCATCGAGATTGATGATGACGACGCGAACCGGAGTCGCGTTGGGGCGCGTCTGATCAGCGGCCGAAGTGCGCTTTGGCATCGTAGAGCGTCTCCACAGTGATGGTCTGGATCCCGCGCTCCTCGGCGAAGCGCTCGGTGTTGCGCTTGGCTTTGCCACGCACGAAGAACGGGATCTTTTTCAGTTCCTGCTCGGCTTCCGGTGCCCACACCATGGCTCCATCGGCGACGACGGCCGTTTCCGTCGGCTCCGGCGGACTGTCTGGCGCCTGGCTCATGCGCGCGGTCGTTGGCCCAAGATGCGAGGGTGTCGCGCCATCGTGAAACTCGAAATCCTCCCGGAACATGGTCACGAGGTGTTCCTCGAGTCCCATCATCAGCGGGTGGACCCAGGTGTCGAAGATGACGTTGGCGCCCTCGAAGCCCATCTGCGGCGCATACCGGGACGGGAAGTCCTGGATGTGCACCGGCGCCGAGATCACCGCGCAGGGGACTCCCAGACGCTTGGCGATGTGGCGCTCCATCTGGGTGCCGAGCACCAGCTCCGGGTGCAACTCGGCGACCTTGGCCTCCACCTCGAGGTAGTCGTCCGTGATCAGCGGCTCGACGCCGTAGCGCTTGGCCGCCTCGCGGACCTCGCGGGCGAACTCGCGGGCATAGGTGCCCAGGCCCACAACCGTGAAACCGAGCTCTTCGGCCGCGATCCGCGCCGCGGCCACCGCGTGCGTCGCATCACCGAAGATGAAGACCCGCTTGCCCGTCAGATAGGTCGAGTCGACGGACCGCGAGTACCAGGGCATTCTAGACGAGATTGGCTCGCGCGTCGTGTCGACTTCGATCCCGGCGGCGCGCGCGGCCTCCTGGAGGAACTCGCGGGTGGCGCCGATGCCGATCGGGACGGTCTTGACCACCGGCTGACCGAAGCTGCGGCGCAGCCAGTCGCAGGCCTGATCCGCGACCTCGGGATAGAGACAGACGTTGAAGTCGGCCTCGGGGATGCGCAGCAGATCGGCGGGCGTGGCACCGAGCGGAGCGACCAGATTGACGTCGATGCCGATCGAGTCGAGCAGGCGCGTCACTTCCAGAATATCGTCGCGGCAGCGATAGCCGAGCGCGGTCGGACCGAGCAGATTGGCCTTGGGCCGCGTGCCCTGGGCGCGCAGTTCGCGCTCGGTGCCGGGCGCCGGGACGCGGCTCTTGAGCAGGCCGCGGACCATCTGATAGAAGGTCTCGTTCGCGCCCCAGTTCTCCTTGCGCGTATAGGCCGGCAGTTCCAGCGGCAGTACGGGCACCGGCAGTCCCATACCCTGAGCCAGCGCACCCGGCTGATCCTGGATCAGCTCGGCGGTGCAGGACTCGCCGATCAGGATCAGCTCCGGCTTGAAGCGCTCATAGGTCGCCTCGACCGTGGTCTTGAACAGCTCGGCGGTGTCGCGTCCCAGATCGCGCGCCTGGAAGCTGGTATAGCTCACGGGCGGACGCGAGGCACGGCGCTCGATCATGGTGAACAGCAGATCGGCATAGGTATCGCCCTGCGGGGCATGCAGGATCAGGTGCACACCCTTCATCGAGGCAGCGATGCGCATGGCGCCCACATGGGGTGGCCCTTCATAGGACCAGAGTGTCAACTGCATGTCGTCAAACCTTCAGCAAGGCGCCGCGCACCAGGGGGCGCGCGAACAGCTCGGCCAGATCGGCCGCTTGATCGAAGCCATGGACCGGCGTGAACACCAGCTCGATCGACCACTTGGTGCGCAGGCCCTCGGCCTCCAGCGGATTGGCCAGACCCAGACCGCAGACGGTGAGATCGGGCCGTGCCGCGCGCACGCGGTCGAGTTGCCGATCCACGTCCTGCCCCTCGGTCAGATGCAGATCCGGCGGCAGCAGCGGCAGCTCGGCCTCCATGAGCTGACGATCCAGGAAGGGCGTGGCCACCTCGACCAGCTCCATGCCGCATTCGCGCTGGAGGAAGCGCGCCATCGGGATTTCGAGCTGCGAGTCGGGCAGGAAGCAGATGCGCTTGCCGGCCAGGAGTTCGCGCTGACGGGCCAGACCTTTCTCGGCACGGGCGATGGCCGGAGCCGTGACCGCCTCCAGCCGCTCGGCGGGGATGCCCCAAGCGTCGGTCGCGGCCTTGAGCCAGGCGCGCGTGCCCTCGATGCCGAACGGATAGGGCGCGGTGATCAGGGTCGCGCCGCGCTTCTGGAGTGCACGCGCCGTCTCGCCGACGAAGGGCTGAGCCAGCAGCATCAGGGTGCCGTTGCCGACCGACGGATACTCGGTCGCGTGACGCGGCGGCAGGAATTCGACCGGGCCGATGCCCAGCTCGTCGAACAGCCGTTTGAACTGATCCTCGACCACATCGGGCAGGGTGCCGACGATCAGGAGCGAACGCTCGCCCGCCGCACGGGTCGGCAACTCGGGCAGCAGTGCCTGCAAGCACGCATCCTCACCCTGGGTGAACGCGGTCTCCAGACCACTGGCCGAATAGTCGAGCACCCGCACCCGGTCGCGATAGACCTCGGACAACCGCTCGGCGGCCTTGCCCAGATCGAGCTTGATGACCTCGGACGGACAGGAGCCGACCAGGAACAGGGTCTTGATGTCGGGACGGCGCTCCAGCACCTCGGCGGCGACGCGGTCGAGTTCCTGATTGCAGTCGGCCAGACCGGCCAGATCGCGCTCCTGCAAAATCGCGGTCGCGAAACGCGGCTCGGCGAAGATCATCACACCTGCCGCCGATTGCAGCAGATGGGCGCAGGTGCGCGAACCGACGACCAGGAAGAAGGCATCCTGGATCTTGCGATGCAGCCAGACGATACCGGACAGACCGCAGAAGACCTGACGCTGTCCCTGCTCGCAGCGAATCTCGGGCGCGCTCATTCGGCGGCTCCGGCGAGTGCGCCGTCCTGGGCGTTGTCCTTACGCTGACCTTCGAGCCGGGCCGCGCGCAGCTTGATCAGGAACTGACCGGCGTTGATGATGTAGGTCGCATAGGCGGCCAGGGCGATGAACATCTGGGTCTGGCTGTCGAGCGTGAATATCGCGACCAGATAGGCCGTATGCAGCGCCAGCACCAGCATGCTGAACACGTCTTCCCAGAAGAACGACTCGGCGAACAGATACTTGCCGAAGACCACCTTCTCCCAGATCGAGCCGGTGATCATGATGGTGTAGAGCACCAGGGTCTTGACGACGACCGAAATGGTCGCAGCCAGATAGCCCTCGCCGGTCGCCAGATAGCGCAACACGAGATAGAGGCTGATCAGGAACACCACGAACTGCACGGGCGCAAGGATCCCCTGAACCAGGGTCCATGACGATTCGTCCCGCCGCCGGCGCTCTTCCGGGGTGTAGAGTGGCCGACGCGGGGGCTGTGAGGCTGAATGCTGGGTCATCTGCTGTGCTTGAGGCCGAAATGCGATTGAAAGATCCCCTAGATCTTTACCGAATCGTCAGTGGAAATCTAGTCCGCTTTCCTTGATGCGTCAACCAAACTTTACGTAAACCTGACTTGACAACCCGAAACAAGCCACCACAATAGGGGTCAAGCCCCGGATTGGGAGCCGCTCCATTCTGGCGTTTGCCCGATCCCTTACTTCTTATAGGGAAGAACGATCTACTCCAGTGAGTCGGCCCGAACCGCGGATGAGTGCCTTAGACGCGCCTGGGTATCGAGCCGAGCCAAGCTGAATGAAGACCAAAACTGGAGGTGAATGTCCATCGCGGCCGGTGCTGCGTCCGATGGCCGCCGTGGAATCCACCGAGTCCCTGGCCGTGGAGACTCCGCGTGCCCGGAGCATCGAGGATGTGCCCATGTGGCCGTGGAGGGTCCGGTGGCCGTGACTGCGTTCAGCGCCCCGAATGAGCATCTCGGCACCCTTGATGCCGCGACGGCGGCCGCCCTGATCGAGGGGCTGGCCGATGTCGCCGTCGTGCTCGACGCGGCGGGGACGGTCCGGGACGTCTCCTTCGGCAACGCTGATCTGCGCTCCGATGTCGACGCCGACTGGATCGGCGAGCCCTGGCTGACGAGCGTCTCGCTCGACACCCGCCCCAATCTCGAAGCCCTGCTCGACGAGGTCCGGCAGGTTCCGGTCACGCGCTGGCGTCAGGTCACGCATCGCGGCGCGCGCGGCAACGAGATCCCGATCCAGTACCGTGCCCTGCGCCTCAAGGGCGACGACGGTCCCATCGTCGCGGTCGGACGCAGTCTCCAGGGCATGGCGGCGCTCCAGCAGCAGCTCATCGACGCCCAGCAGGCCCTAGAGCGCGACTACTGGCGCTTCCGTCAGGTCGAGACCCGCTACCGGCTGCTGTTCCGTATGGTCTCGGAGGCCATCCTCATCATCGACGCGCCGACTCAGCGCGTGGTCGAGGCCAATCCGGCCGCCGGTCAGCTTCTGGGCGAGGCGCCGGCGCGCATCATCGGGCGCCCCTTCCCCGAAGGCTTCGACACTGAGGGTACGCAGGCCATCAACGGTCTGCTGGCGGGCGTGCGCGCGGCCGGACGTGCCGACGACGTGCGGGCGCGTCTGATCGACGGTGCGGAAGACTTCCTGGTCGCGGCCTCGCTGCTGCGTCAGGAGAACGCCTCCTTCCTGCTGGTGCGGCTGTCGCCGATCCTGGCCGAGTCGGCCTCCAGCGCGCCGCCGGATGCCAAGGTGCGCTATCTGCGCGTGCTCGAAGAGGCCCCGGACGGCGTGGTCATCACGGATGCCGACGGGCGCGTCCTGAGCGCCAACGCCACCTTCCTGAGCCTGGCCGAGATCGCCACCGAACAGCAGGCGCGCGGCGAGTCGCTCGACCGCTGGCTTGGGCGTCCGGGGGTCGATCTCAGCGTGCTCATGGCCAATCTGCGTCAATACACCACGGTGCGGCTGTTCGCGACCCTGCTGCGCGGCGAGTACGGCACCACCACGGATGTCGAGATCTCGGCGGCGGCGGTGCGCAACGGCGAACGGCCCTACTTCGGCTTCTTCATCCGCGACGTCGGACGCCGACTGCACAGCGAGCCGCCGGTCAGCCCCGAGCAGACGCGCTGGCTCGATCAGCTCACCGAGCGCGTCGGGCGCGTACCGCTCAAGGAACTGGTGCGCGAGTCGACCGACACCATCGAGCGACTGTGCATCGAGGCCGCGCTCAAGCTCACCGGGGACAACCGCGCCTCGGCCGCCGAACTGCTGGGCTTGAGTCGGCAAAGTCTGTACGTCAAAATCGACCGCTACGGCATCGTCGCGGATCATCATGCCGCGCCGGCGTCCGCCGAAGAACCCTAAACAACCGTTTTGCCGCGCCCGATACGACCTTCCATCGCTTCCGAACTCGACGGCCTGCACTCCGGTTCGGGAGTTCATGCCTCGCGATGTCCGGGGGGCTTGGAATCGGGCGATGCACGGATCAAACCGCACCCAAGACAGGTTTCCCCCGCATGAATCAGACCACGGTCATCGCGACCCGGACCTATCCCGAGCCCAAGGCCATTCTCGAAGTCCTGCATCCCATCACCTGGTTCCCGCCGATGTGGGCCTTCACCTGTGGCGTGGTCTCCTCGGGCGCGCCGATCCTGGAGCAGTGGTGGCTGCTGATCGCCGGCATCATCCTGGCCGGGCCGCTGATGTGCGCCACCAGTCAGGTCGTCAACGACTGGTACGACCGTGATGTCGACGCCATCAACGAGCCGGATCGCCCGATTCCGTCCGGGCGCATCCCCGGACGCTGGGGCTTCTATCTGTCGCTGATCTGGACGGTGGTCTCGCTGGCGCTGGCCTATGTGCTCGGTCCCTGGGTGTTCGGCCTGGCACTGATCGGCATGGCCATCGCCTGGGGCTACAGCGCCCCGCCCTTCCGTTTCAAGGGCAACGGCTGGTGGGGCAATCTGGCCGCCGGCATCTCCTATGAGGGCCTGGCCTGGGTCACGGGCGCGGCGGTCATGATCGGCGGCGCCCTGCCCGGCTGGGAGATCCTGGTGCTGGCGCTGCTCTACAGTCTCGGCGCGCACGGCATCATGACGCTCAACGACTTCAAGGCCATCGAGGGCGACATCGAAATGGGCGTGCGCTCGCTGCCGGTTCAGCTCGGCGTCGAGAAGGCGGCCTGGTGGGCCTGTGTCGTCATGGGCCTGCCGCAGGCGGTCGTGGTCGCGCTGCTGTTCGCCTGGGACAAGCCGGCCCATGCCATCGCCGTCGGCGTGGTGCTGCTGATCCAGGTCGCCCTGATGGTCCGTTTCCTCGCCAAGCCGGTCGAACGCGCCGTCTGGTTCAGCGGACTGGGCGTGACCGTCTATGTCACCGGCATGATGATCAGCGCCTTCGCCGTGCGCGGGCTGATGACGGCGGCCGGCTGAACCTCGCGGATGCGGGGCGGCGCCGGATGTTCAGCGAAGCGCGCGCCCTCCATCCTCCCTGTCAATCCTGAACGAACGCTCCAGCAACGAGATTCCCCATGTCCAACCTCGAAACCTTCGACGTCGTCGTGATCGGCGGCGGACCGGCCGGCGCGACCGCCGCCAACGATCTGGCCAAGGCGGGCCGCTCGGTGTGCCTGCTCGACCGTGCCGGGCGCATCAAGCCCTGCGGCGGCGCCATTCCGCCTCAGGCCATGCGTGACTTCGATCTGCCCGAATCGGTGCTGGCCAACCGCGTCAGCTCGGCGCGCATGATCTCGCCTTCGGACCGCAAGGTGGACATGCCGATCCAGAACGGTTACGTGGGTCTGGTCGACCGCGAGCACTTTGACGAGTGGCTGCGGGCGCGTGCCGCCGAGTCCGGCGCGACCCGTCGTACCGGCACCTTCGAGAAGATCGAGCGCGATACGGACGGGACGGCGATCGTCGTCTATCGTCCTGGTCAGGGGCGCAACGATTCGCCGAGCGAGAAGGTTCGGGCGCGCGCCGTCATCGGCGCCGACGGGGCCAACTCCTTCGTCGGCAAGCACTATGTTCCGGGCTATGAGACGGTCAAGTATGTCTCGGCCTATCACGAGATCCTGCGCACCCCGGAAGGCTTCGACGGCAGCCGTTGCGATGTTTACTATCAGGGCGACATCTCGCCGGACTTCTACGGCTGGGTCTTCCCGCACGGCGACACCATCAGCGTCGGCGTGGGCACGGCCGTTCCGGGTTTCTCGCTGCGCGCGGCCTGTACCGAACTGAGCCGGCGCGCCGGACTGGGCGATGCCGAGATCCTGCGTCGCGAGGGCGCGCCGATTCCGCTCGAACCGCTCAAGTGCTGGGACAACGGGCGCGACATCCTGCTGGCGGGCGATGCGGCGGGCGTGGTCGCCCCGGCCTCGGGCGAGGGCATCTATTACGCCATGATGGGCGGACGGCTGGCCGCGCAGGCCGTCGACGAGTTCTGCCGCACCGGTGATCCCAAGGCGCTCAAGCAGGCGCGCAAGCGTTTCATGAAGGACCACGGCAAGGTGTTCTGGGTGCTGGGCATCATGCAGCGCTTCTGGTATTCCAGCGACAAGCGCCGCGAGCGCTTCGTGAGCCTCTGCGCCGACCCGGACATCCAGTATCTGACCTGGGAGGCCTATATGAACAAGCGTCTGGTCAAGGCCCGTCCGGGCGCGCATCTGCGGATCTTCTTCAAGGACATGGCTCATCTGCTGGGTCTGGTGTCGCCGCGTTGAGCGAGCTGTTCGCCAGCGGTCGGATCATCGATCTGATCCTGGTGCTGATCGTGGTCGAGGGCCTGGTATTGGCCCTCGTGCATCGGCGCACCGGGCGTGGGCTTCCGCCCTCGGATCTGATCGGCTTCCTGCTGTCGGGATTTCTGCTGATGCTGGCGTTGCGGGCGGCTTTGGTGGGGGCCTGGTGGGGCTGGATCAGTCTGGCCCTGACCGGATCGCTCGTCACCCATCTGGCCGATCTGGCCTGGCGCTGGCGACGTGCGGGGCGACGTCCGTCCGAATGAGACTCGGGCGGGCGGCATGGTCCGAGTGTCCGCCTTGCGCTAGAATGTCCTCACTTCACAAGCCCTCGTAGCTCAGTTGGATAGAGCAATCGCCTCCTAAGCGGTAGGTCACAGGTTCAAATCCTGTCGAGGGCGCCACATACCCTCTGGCTCTCCGTGTGCTCATCACCCACGAGCGCGAAAAGCTGATCAGCGCCATCCTCTACTTCGCGAGCCATACGCGCCACTGTGGCAAGATCAAGCTTTTCAAGCTACTGCATCTGCTCGATTTCGAGCATTTCCGTCAGCACGGCCAGCCCTCGTAGCACCAGATCAGGGACGGTCTCGCAAGGACGATCGAGATAGGGGCGCAGACGTTCGGCATCGCCGCCCGCGAGGATGAATCTGGGCGACTCGCCCGCCGCCTCGGCCAGCCGGTCATGCAGCCGGGTGGCCAGCGCGGCGATGGCGCCGAGACTGCCGGCGGCAACCGCCGTGGTGGTATCCGTGGCCCAGTCGACATCGGTCGGTTCGTACTCGACGCGCGGGATGTGGGTGCCCATGAGCAGACTGGTGCGCATCATCTCGACCCCCGGCAGGATGAGCCCGCCGAGATGACGCCCATCGGCCAGCAGCAGATCGAAGGTCGCGGCGCTGCCGGCATCGAGGATGAGCGTCGCCTGTCGACGCTCGGCATGGGCGGCGATGAGTCCCAGCCAGCGATCGACACCGAAGCGTTCCGGAGACTCGTAAGCAATGCGCACACCGGCGGCGACCGGCGCCACACGGACGTATTCAGGCTCGATTTTCCAGAGCGCGCGCGTCACCCGCTCCAGCGCCTCGGCGACTGCCGGCCCTCCGACATGACTGACGATCACGCGCTCCGGTGGCTGGATCGGCTCCCAGGCCGCCAGCAGATCGAGCGGAATCGCGCCCGAGTGACGCGCGATCCGGACTGACCACTCGGTCCCGGCGCCATGCGGTGTCCAGCGCAGATTGGTATTGCCGATATCGATGAGCAGATTCATTGGATTTGAGACTCCAGCGGACGCAGACTGACCTCGCCGGCCTGGAAGGCACGGCGTCCGTCCGACGTATCCAGCAACAGCGACCCATCGTCGGCCACGCCCGCGTGGATCCCCTCGATGACCCGCTCGCCGAGCAGTAGCCGCACCGGCGCGCCCAGATAGGCATCATGGGCACGCCACAGCGGGAGAAAGGGCGCCAGCCCCTCGCGCCCATAGCGATCGAGCGCCTCCAGCAACGCTTCCAGCAGGCAGGCCACCAAGGCATTGCGTCCGACCATGACGCCGCCGAGCGCCTCTTCGAGACCCGCCCAGGGTTGATCGATGGCGCTCCCCTGCCCGGCCGTCATGCGCAGATTGAGTCCGAGTCCGACCACCAGATGGCATGGCCCCTGAGACTCACCCGCCACTTCCAGCAGCAGGCCGGCGAGCTTGCGCCGCTGCCATAGCAGATCATTCGGCCATTTGAGCGCGACTCCCTCATCCGTGAGTTCGCTCAGTACGGCAGCCAGCGCCGCGCCGACGGCCAGACTCGCCCCGCCCAGATTGGACGGCGCGAACGGATAGCGCCACAGCAGCGAAAGATAGACATTGACCCCGAATGGCGACACCCATTCGCGCCCGCGCCGCCCGCGCCCGGCCGTCTGACGCTCGGCCAGACAGACGCTCCCGGAGGGTGCGCCTTCGGCGGCCAGACGCATGAGTTCGCGATTGGTCGAATCGATCACGGGATGGATGTCGAGCCGGCTCAGATGCGCACGTCCGGACTCGGACAGGGTCGCGCGGATACGCCCGGCATCGAGCAGTTCGAGCGGCGTGGCCAGCCGATAGCCGCGCCCGCGTTCGGAGATCAGTTCGAGTCCGAACGCATCGGCCGTCTTGCGCAGCGTTTTCCAGACCGCCGCGCGGGTCAGACCGAACTCGCGCGCGATGGCCTCGCCCGAGTGCGACCGGCCATCCGAGAGACGCCGGATCAGGGCGAGCTGGCGCTCATCCATGGCGGCCTCTGGCGCTGACGCTCGACAGCCAGTGCGCGCGCGCCCGTTTCACGGCCTCCGGGACATCATCCAGCAGACTCAGCTCACAGGTATCCTCGGGCGCCGGCTCAGGATCGGCGGTCAGGGTCAACAGCTCATCGCGCCGGAAGACATGGAGAACCACGGGCGCACCGTCGACGGCGGCACGCGCGACCAGCGTCTCCAGATTGGCGGGCGTGACGCGCAGACCCTCGACGGCCAGTAGTTGATCGCCCGGCGCCAATCCGGCGCGCTCGCCCGCGCTCTCATTGAGCACGTTCTGGATCAGGGTCTCGCCTGGACGCAGCCGCACCCCGAGCGTCGGCTTGGCCGTGACCGGCTCGAAGCGCTCGACCTGGCCGCCGAGATCCTTGTCGCCGCGATTCGGACGCCAGCGCAGCGCCACGCCGACATCGGCCAGCAGTTCGGTCGGGTCCAGTTCATCCGTGGAATCCAAGGCGCGGGCGAAGAAGCCGCTCAGATCCAGCCCGCTGACCGCCGAGGCGATCGCCTCCACGCCGCGTTCCTCGACACCGACTCCGGTCCGCCCATGGACACGCCACAGCTCGCGCATCACGTCGTCGAGCGAACAGGCGCCCTGGGTGTCACGGCGGAGTGTCAGATCCAGCATCAGGGCCGCCAGCGCCCCCTTGGCGTAATAGCTCACCAGAGCGTTGGGCGCATTCTCGTCGGGCTTGTAGAACTTGATCCAGGCATCGAAGCTCGACTCGGCCAGTGTCTGGACGCGCCGTCCGGGCGTGCGCGCCACGCGGGTCAGGGTCTGGGCGAGCAGCCCGAGATAGTCCTTCTCGCCGATGCAGCCGGCGCGCACCAGTGCCAGCTCGTCGTAATAGGAGGTGATGCCCTCGAAGGCCCAAAGGGTACGAGTCGGCGCCTCGCGCTCCAGATTCGACTCCATCAAGGCACGCGGACGGATGCGCTTCACATGCCAGAGATGGAAGTATTCGTGACTGCACAAGCCCAGAAAGCGCTTGTAACCCTCGGTGGGCGCGTCATCCCCCGGCTGGGGCAGATCGTCGCGGACACAGAGCAGACTGGTCGAATAGCGATGCTCCAGCCCGCCATAGCCCTCGCCCAGAGCCGTGACGAGAAAAAGATAGCGATCGATCGGCAGTTCGCCGAAGAGCGCAGCGTGTTCGGCGCAGACGCGCGTCAGGTCGCCCAGCAGGCGCGATTCGTCGAGCCGATGCCGCCCCGTGATGGCGAACCGATGCGGAACGCCGGACACGTCGAACGCCAGTTCACGGAAGCGCCCCATCTCGACCGGATGGTCGATCAGATCCTCATAGTCTTCGGCGCCATAGAGACCGAATCCACGGGGATCGACGTCGAGCGGCTGGAGACTAGTGGCCAGACGCCACTCACTGAAGGATTCGCCATCGGGCGGCTGGAGTTCCAGCCGACAGGGACGATCCTCCAGTCCATGCACGCGCAACAGCAAGGCCGGACCATTGAAATAGGCATGGATGGCATCGAGATGCGCCGCGCGTACCGAGAGATCCCAGGCGAAGACGCGATAGCGAATCCGGCATGGCCCGGCGACCTCAGCCAGACGCCAGGTCTGCTTGTCGGTCTTTTGGAGCGCGAGGGGTTGGTCACGCTCATCGAACGCGGAAATGGCAACGATGTTACGCGCGAAGTCGCG
Source organism: Allochromatium humboldtianum (assembly GCF_013385175.1). Taxonomy (GTDB): domain Bacteria; phylum Pseudomonadota; class Gammaproteobacteria; order Chromatiales; family Chromatiaceae; genus Thermochromatium; species Thermochromatium humboldtianum. The sequence goes on from NZ_JABZEO010000006.1 coordinate 130,086, forward strand.
GATCATGTAGCTGCCTGGAATCCAGGCCGGCATGGAGAGTACGAGCGTGCATTCGGACGACGGCTCGACCAGGATCTCGACCTCGAACAGATGGGCCTGAGGCGAGACGGGTCTGACGCGATAGAGCAGCGTGGAGCTAGGCGGGACAGGATGGATCATTCAGCGGCATCCGGAGGCAGGGATCGAATGCCGTAACGGTAACAGATCGAAATCGGTTTTTTAAACCGCGTCCGGAGAGTAGGCGACGGCGCCGGTCGACACCGCGACAGACCACCCCAGACGCAGTCAGGGGGGGGCTTACCAGCGCGGTCCGCGGCCGGCTGGGCGCTCGCCACGCGGCTTGGCCTGGTTGACCTTCAGGTTACGACCCTTGAGCGGAGTCTCGTTGAGACCCTTGATCGCGGCATCGGCCTCGGAGTTGTTCGGCATCTCGACGAAACCGAAGCCCTTGGAGCTGCCAGTGAACTTGTCCGTGATCAGGTTCACGCTGGAGATTTCACCATAGGCGCCGAAGGCATCGCGAAGCTCGTCCTGGGTGACGCTGTAGGCCAGGTTGCCGACATAGATATTCATCGTTCAAATTCCGTGGAAAGCGCATTGAAGAGAGTGAGAAAACGGTCGAAAAATCAATGCACAACTGATTCGACAGTCTTGGCTCCGGGTGCCGGAGCGAAGCTTGGGAGGCGGTCCGTTCCTCGCGTTGAGGAGGACGATACGGCAAGACCGGAGCGCGGTATATCCGTAAAGATACACAGGTCTCGGTGACAGGCTGGCGTGCGCGTGAAATGTGAGGAGGTCAGTACGAGCGAACGCGGTTCGTTGGATTCGATATCCAGACATCGATCACGAACCGCGTCCGAGGCAGAGGTCAGAAATGACTGCACCGGATATCACGAGCTGACGTCATACTGAAGGACGTCGCGCGCATGGCAGTCGTTTCAGCCCTCGACCAGTCGCAGCGAGTTGGCCTTGAAGGCTTCGCGGTCTTCCTTGGAATTCGGGTCATAGCCCTGCTGGGCCATCTTCTCCTTCATCCAGCCCGGCAGAACACCGCGCGAATAAAAGTTTTCAGGATTGTCCGGATCGACATAACGGCGATACTGACGATCACTGACGAGCTTGCGGCGACGGCGCAGAACCAGATTCATGATCTCTTCCGGATCATAGCCGTTGTCGAGAATGATGTTTCTGATCTGTTCGACGACCGCGCCCTTGCCTTCCTCGCGCTTGTCCTTGAGCAGCTTTTCGAGCTGGGCTTTCTTGTTATCGGCTTCTTCCAGCTGACGCTGGATTTCTTCGAGGCTGAGATTGGAATGTTCCACTCGTATGTCTCCTGGTGGTGAATAGCCTGATGACTTCGGCGTCATGGAATCATGACAGCGATGCCGCTATTTTATTACAAAGTGGAATGAATATTCTAGATCGGTCTGAAAATATTCAGGCCACATCCTGACGCGTCAGGAACATGGCATCACCATAACTGAAGAAGCGATAACGCTGGTCGATGGCATGGCGGTAGGCTTTCATGATTTCGGAATACCCCGAAAAGGCCGCCACCAACATTAGCAGGGTCGATTCGGGCAAATGGAAATTCGTAATCATGGCGTCGACAACCTTGAAACGATAACCGGGCCGAATGAAAAGCTGACTCTCGCCCCGAAAAGGTCTGAGCCTACCATCGGTCGCCGCTGTTTCGAGACTTCTGACGCTGGTGGTGCCCACGGCAATGACACGCCCGCCCAATTGACGTGTCCGTTCGATTCGTTCACACACCGTCTCGTCGACTTCGAGCCATTCGGAATGCATGTGGTGGCGTTCGAGATCGTCTTCGCGCACCGGCTGAAAGGTTCCGGCACCGACATGCAGTGTGATCTCGGCGCGTGCGACTCCGAGCGCATCGAGCCGCGCGAGCATCGGCTCGTCGAAATGGAGCGCCGCCGTCGGTGCCGCGACCGCGCCCGTGCGACGCGCGAAGACGGTCTGATAGCGGGACTCATCGAGCACGTCGTCCGGACGATGGATATAGGGTGGCAGCGGCATATGACCGTGCTGCGCCATCTGTTCGCTGAAATCGCTTTCGAGCGCGCGCAACCGGAATAGATCACCCTCACGACCGACGACCGACAACCAGGCCCCATCGGTCACACGAATACGACTGCCCGGCTTGGGTGATTTGCTGGCGCGCACATGGGCCAGCGCCTCACGCGCGTCGAGCAGACGCTCGATCAGGATCTCGACCTGTCCGCCCGTCTCCTTGTGGCCGAACAGACGGGCACGCATCACCTGGGTGTTGTTGAAGATCAGCAGGTCATGGGGTTTGAGCAGGCTTGGCAGATCGGTGAACATCCGATCGCGTGGCGGGGTCTCCAAACCGTCGAGCACCAGCAGGCGCGAACCTGAGCGTTCGGGCAGCGGGTGTTGGGCAATCAGTTCGGCGGGAAGTTCATAATGGAAATCGGAGCGGCGCATCGGCATCATTCTATGACAAACAGAGGCCGCTAGGATATGCCGGATTCGAGTCGGCCGACCATTTTCCGTACTTGGTCCGTAAAAAACCGGCTGCGGATGCGCTGTTGCGGCCTCTCACAATCGACACTACAGGATCCCGAAATACACAATGATCAAACTCGGTCTGGACCGTCTGCTCGAAAATCCGGAACTGCGCAAACCGCTCTGGGGGCGGCGCGTGGCGCTGCTCGGCCATCCGGCCTCTATGACTCGTCACGGACATCATGCGCTCGATGCGCTCATGGCGCTGAAGGAACTCGATATCGTCGCGGCCTTCGGCCCCCAGCATGGAATGCGCGGCGACAAACAGGACAACATGATCGAGACCCCGGACGAGATCGATCCCCGGCATGGAATCCCCGTCTATAGCCTCTATGGCGAGGTGCGCGAACCGACGGCCGCCATGCTCGATGGCTTCGATGTCCTGCTGATCGATCTCCAGGACATCGGTACGCGCATCTATACCTATGTCACGACCCTGGTCTATCTGATGCGCGCCTGCGCCGCGTATGGCAAGACGCTCTGGGTCTTGGACCGGCCGAATCCGGCCGGGCGGCCGATCGAGGGCAGTCTGCTGGAACCGGGCTGGGAGAGCTTCGTCGGTGCCGGTCCCATCCAGATGCGCCATGGGTTGACGCTGGGTGAACTGGCCAAATGGTTCATCGCCCATCTGAACCTGGATCTCGATCTGCACGTGGTGGCGATGGAGGGCTATCACCCGAACGAGGCGCCCGGCTATGGCTGGCCGGTGATGGAGCTGTCCTGGGTCAATCCCAGTCCCAACGCCGCCAGTCTCAACATGGCGCGCTGCTTTCCGGGAACCGTGCTCCTGGAGGGCGCCACGCTCTCGGAGGGACGCGGCACCACCACGGCGCTCGAACTCGTCGGCGCGCCCGATCTGGATGCGGATCTGTTGCTCACGCGCATGGAGCGCGAACGCGCCGACTGGCTCCAGGGCGCGCTCATCCGCTCGTGCTGGTTCGAGCCGACCTTCAACAAGCACGCCGGTCAGCGGTGCGCCGGATTCCAGATCCATACCGACAACGCCGACTACCGGCACGAGCATTTCAAGCCCTATCGTCTGATCGCGCTCCTGTTCAAGTGCATCCGGCTTGAATATCCCGACTATCCGCTCTGGCGTCACTTCCATTACGAATACGAGACCGAGCGGCTGGCCATCGACCTGCTCTCGGGCGGCCCCTTCCTGCGCGAATGGGTCGACGACCCGGAGGCCGGACCCGAGGATCTGGAACAGCGTCTGCAACCGGACGAAGCGCAGTGGGCCGAGGTGGTCAGGCCACTGTTGCTCTATGGCTGAGCACACACCCGAGTCTCGACCTGGCCACTGAAATCGTGGTTTCCTTCCAGCTCGCCCAAGCCATGGAGATGTCCCATGCCCTTCAACAAACCCGGTTTCAGAGCCTGGCTGGCCCTGTCGCTCATCGTCCTCGTCGTCTTCACGCTCCCCGCGCCCCAGGTCGAGGCGGCTGAGCGGCCAAAGATCGGACTGGCCCTCTCCGGCGGCGGCGCGCGCGGCGCGGCCCATGTCGGGGTGCTCAAGCTGATCGAGGAACTGGGTATTCCGGTCGACTATGTCGCCGGCACCTCGATGGGTTCGATCATCGGTGGACTCTATGCCATGGGCCTCTCGCCCGACGAGATCGAACGGACCATCGAGGAGATCGACTGGGACACCATCTTCCAGGACGAGGCCGAGCGCGAAGACCGACGGATGCGCCGCAAGCTGGAGGATCGCAACTATCTGGTCAAGGCACGCCCCGGCGTGCAGGAGCGCGAGCGCAAGGTCAATCTGGCCCCGGCCCTGATCCAGGGCCAGAAGCTGGATCTGGCGCTGCGCAAGTACAGCCTGCCGGCCAGCCGCATCCGGGACTTCGACGACCTGCGCATCCCCTTCCGCGCCGTGGCTACGGATGTCGTCACCGGCGAGGCGGTTGTCCTCGGCGAAGGCGATCTGGCCACGGCCATGCGCGCCAGCATGGCCGTGCCGGCGGTCTTCGCCCCGGTCGAGATCGGCGACCGGCTGCTCGTCGACGGCGGGCTGGCGATGAACCTGCCGGTGAGCGTGGTGCGCCGGATGGGCGCCGACATCGTCATCGCCGTCGATGTCGGCGGCCCAAGACGCGAGCGCGAGGAGATCTCCAACGTTCTGACCATGCTCGACCAGATCGCCAGCCTCGTGACTTGGCGCAACACCCAGGAGCAGATCGCCACGCTTGGCGGGCGCGATCTGCTGATCACGCCGGCGCTCGGGCAAGAGGTGCTGGCGAGCGACTTCGGCAAGATGCTCGCGGCCATCGCCATCGGCGAGCGCGCCGCCGAGGATGCTCGCCCCGAACTGGCCCGGCTCGCCCTGCCGAACGCCCAGTATGCCGCCTATCGCGAACGCCGCCAGCCGGCGCCCTACACGCGCCCGACCATCCGCGCGGTGCGCATCGAGAACCACTCGCGGCTCTCGGATCGCGTCATCAGCGAACGGCTCGACGTCGTCCCCGGCGAGCGGCTCGACCCGGCCGCCCTGGAACGTCAACTGGCCCGCATCTACGATCAGGACAATTTCGAGTCGGTGCGCTATCACCTGGAGGACCAGACCGATTCCGAAGCCACACTGGTGGTAACAGCGCGCGAGAAATCCTGGGGCACCAGCTCGCTCCAGGGCGGACTGGAGTTCTCCTCGACCACGGGCGGCGATTCGCGCTTCAACATCGGCCTGGCCTACACCATGGCACCGCTCAATGCGTTCAACGGCGAATGGCGCACCCAGTTCCAGCTGGGCGAGGAACCCGGCCTCTACACCGCCCTCTATCAGCCCCTCGACCCCCTGGAGAAATGGTATGTGATGGCCGGCCTGGGCTATCTGAACGACAATTTGGTGCTCTTCGATCCCGATGCCCACAGCAAACCCATCGCCGAATATCAGCTCACGCGCACGGGTGGCGCACTGGAGTTCGGGCGCAACCTCGACACCTGGGGCCGCCTGGGCTTGCGCTATGCCCGCTTCGACGGACGCGCCGAGCAGCGCATCGGCGCCACGCCCTATCCGGACTATGACTTCGATGCCGGCGAGCTGAGCCTGAGATTCAGTATCGACAAACTCGACAGCCTGACCTTCCCGCGCCACGGCTGGTCGCTCGATGCGCAGGCGCTCACCTCGCGCGGCGAGCTGGGAGCCTCGCACGACTACGACCAAGGCAGCCTGAGCTGGCTGCGCGCCCAGAGCTGGGGCCGCAACAGTCTCCTGACCGGGATGACGCTGGCCGGGAGCTTCGGCGGCCAGGCCCCGCCGCAGTCCTACTATCGACTGGGCGGTTTCCTCAACCTCTCGGGCTTCAATCAGAACGAACTCTCGGGGGCCAATCTCGGTCTGGTTCGCGCCATCTATCTGCGCGATCTCGGCACGAGCCTGATCAAGACCTATGCCGGCGGCTCGCTGGAGTTCGGCAACGTGTGGGACGAGCGTAGCGACATCGATTGGGACAGTCTGCGCTTCGGCGGCAGTCTCTTCGTCGGCGCCGACACCTTCATCGGCCCGCTCTATCTCGGCTATGGGCAGGCCGACAGCGGCAATGGCGCGCTCTATCTGTTCCTCGGACGTCCCTGGGGCAATCAGCAGGATGGACTGAGCGGGGCCTACTGAGACGCGCGCCCGAAGCTCAGCGTCACCCGCAACCCCGGTGCATTGTCCGAGAGCTCGATGTGCGCGCGGTGGAGCGCGACGACGGCCTGCACCAGACTCAGCCCCAGTCCGCTGCCGGGCGTGGCGCGGCTGTCGTCGACACGGAAGAAACGCCTGAACACCTGCTCACGCAACTCGGGTGCGATGCCGGGGCCATCGTCGGCGACCAGCACCCGTGCCGATCCATCCGCCGAATCGACCGCGAGCCGGATGTACCCGCCGGGCTGGGTGTATTTGATGGCGTTGTCGACCAGATTGGCCATGACCTGGAACAGCAGATCGCGATCGCCCTCGACCACGATCGAGGACGCCCCGGCCGCCCAGTCGAGCCGCTGCTCGCGCTCGGCGGCCAGCGGCTCGTAGAGTTCGACCAGATCCTCGATCAGCGGCACCAGATCGACCGGCCCGAAGGCCGAACGCCGGCTGCCGGACTCCAGGCGCGCGATGCGCAGCAGGGCGTTGAAGGTCGCGAGCAGCTCCTCGGCATCGGCGATGGCCTCCTCGGCCAGCAGACGGGACTCGCTCGACTCGGGCAGGGCGGCGGCGAGCAGTTCGAGCTTGTTGCGCAGTCGGGTCAGGGGCGTGCGCAGATCATGGGCGATGTTGTCCGAGACCTGACGCACGCCGGCCATGAGCGCCTCGATGCGCTCGAGCATCCGGTTGAGCCCATCGGCGAGCCGGTCGAAGTCGTCGCCGCTGCCGCTGAGCGGAATACGGCGCGTCAGATCGCCCTCCATGATCTCGCGGCTGGTCTGGTTGATCGCATCCAGCCGCCGGGTCAGGGTGGCGCTCATCAGCCAGGCCCCCGCGAGCGCCAGGGCCAGGGTGATCGCCAGACCCCAGGTCAGGGCATCCAGGATCAGCCGGCGGGTCGCCTCCAGATCGCGGATGTCGCGCCCGACCAGCAGCATCAGACCACTGCGCAACAGGAAGACCTGCGCGCGTGCCTCGTGCTCCTCGGCGTGATCCGTGCCCCACTCGCGCAGCCGGAAACGAATCCAGCCCTCGGCATCGGGCGATTCGGACGGCCAGCGATCCAGATTGCCGACTACACGCTCGAAATGCTCGTCGACCAGCAGATAGACGCTCGCTCCCACCGGATCGCGCGCCACCCGCTCGCTGATGAGTCCCGTCAGACCGACCAGTCCACGGCGGCGATACTGCTCGGCCAGACCCCGGATCTCGGCCTCGATGGTCTCTGTGGTCTGGCGGTCCATGTAGCCGGCGGTCGACCAGTAGATGAAGCCGAGCAGGATGCCCACCGAGCCGGCGAGCAGCAGCACATAGAGCAGCGCCAGCCGGAAGATGGAGCCGCGCGGAACGCGCGCGAGTCGGGCTCGCAGCCGGAGCGTCGGGACGGCGGCCCTCACCCGGCCTGCAACCTGTAACCGGCGCCGCGCACCGTCTGCAACAGCGGCGGCTCGAAGTCCTTGTCGATCTTGCCGCGCAGACGGCTGATGTGCACGTCGATGACGTTGGTCTGGGGATCGAAATGATAGTCCCAGACCTGTTCGAGCAGCATGGTACGGGTGACGACCTGTCCGGCATGGCGCATCAGACACTCCAGCAGCCGGAATTCGCGCGGCTGGAGCTGGATGGACTGACCCGCGCGCGTGACCTCACGCTTGAGCAGATCCATTTCCAGATCGGCCACGCGCAGCCGGGTCTCCGGGGCCTCGGCCGCGCCGCGCCGCAGCAGCGCCTCGACCCGCGCTTGGAGCTCAGAGAAGGCAAAGGGTTTGATCAGATAGTCGTCGCCCCCGGCGCGCAGCCCCTCGACCCGATCGTCGACATCGCCGAGCGCGCTCAGAAACAGCACCGGGGTATGGTTGCCCGAGGCACGGAGGGTTCGCACGATCGCCAGCCCGTCGAGTCCGGGCAGCATGCGATCCAGGATCAGGACGTCATAGTCGCTGCCGGCGGCCATCAGCAAGCCCTCGCGTCCATCGGCCGCGCGGTCGACGGCGGCGCCGGCCTCGACGAGCGCCTTGCGCAGATATTCGGCCATCTGTGGATCGTCCTCGACCAGCAGGATATGCATCGTGTTTGCGCCCTCGCGCCTGTTCAAGACCAAACCGCCGGCTCTGAGCCAACGCTGCCCGCCGACAGTATCGCCAAGACGGCCTTGCCGTGAAATTGACGGCAGCTTAATTTTCGTTCACATCCAGACGCACAGCTCTCAGGCTGGACATTCGCCTCGCATCGAAATCGCGTGCGGCAGGCATTCGAAACACACCGGATCAAGCTATCATAGCCTTCGTTTGGCTGGGGTCTTTGTCGTATCGGTCCCCGCTGCCCCGGATAGTCCATCGCCCCTGAGCGCACCCGCCCATGAATCGCTCCGTCAACTTCGTCATTCCGATCCTGATCGCCGTTCTCACGATCGCGGCCTGGTGGATACTCAACCGGCCCAACGAGGAGCCGGCCTGGCCGACCCGTATCCAGGGCTTCTCCTTCTCGCCCATGCGCGCCGACGACGACCCGAGCCAGAAACGCTTTCCCTCGGTCGAGGACATCGACGCCGACCTGGCCCTGCTCAAGGGCCGCGCCCATGCCGTGCGCTCCTACACCGTCGAGAGCACTCTGGCCGAGATCCCGCGACTGGCCGCCCAGTACGACCTGAACGTGACGATCGGCGCCTGGATCGGCGACGATCCAGAGGCCAACGAGGCCGAACTCGGGCGTCTGCGCGAGATCCTGTCCAAGGGGTATCGCAATCTGGTGCGGGTCATGGTCGGCAACGAGGCCATCCTGCGCGACGACGTCGAGGTCATGGAGCTGGTCGCCTATCTGGACCGGGTGCGCCAGTTCACCTGGCTGCCGGTCAGCACCGCCGAGCCCTGGCACGTCTGGCTCAAGTATCCCAAGCTGGTCGAGCATGTGGATTTCATCACCATCCATCTGCTGCCCTACTGGGAGGGCGTGCCACTGGATCAGGCGGTCGACTACGCCATCAGCCGCTACAACCAGGTCAAGGAGGCCTATCCGAACAAACCGATCATCATCGGCGAGGTCGGCTGGCCGAGCAACGGACGGCGCAATCGCGGCGCCGAGGCGTCCCTGGCCAACCAGACCCGCTTCCTGCGCCGCTTCCTGGCCGCCGCCGAGTCCGAGCACTATGTCTATTACGTCATGGAGGCGTTCGACCAGCCCTGGAAGCTCAGGACCGAGGGCGCGACCGGCACCTACTGGGGCGTCTACGATACCAACCGCGAACCCAAGTTCGACTTCACCGAACCCGTGGTGCGCATCCCGCAGTGGCGTGAGCTGGCCGGGCTGTCGGTGGTCATGGGCGTGCTGCTGCTGGCCTTCCTCTATCGCGACAGCTCGACGCTCTCCAAGCGCGGCAAGGGCTTCCTGGCGCTCATCACCTATGCCATCTCGACGGCGGCAGTGTGGATCGTCTACGACTACACGCGCCAGTACATGACCCCGGCGACGGCCATCGTCGGGCTGTTGCTTCTCATCGGCGGCGTGGGCGTGATCGTGCTGCTGATGGCCGAGGCGCACGAATGGGCCGAGTCGGTCTGGTTGCGCCGCTGGCGCCGGCCCTTCCCGCTACGCTCGGTGCCCGATGACCGGCTCCCCTTCGTCTCGGTGCATGTTCCGGCTTACAACGAACCGCCCGAACTGCTCAAGGAAACGCTCGACGGTTTGGCCGCGCTCGATTATCCGCACTTCGAGGTGCTGGTGATCGACAACAACACCAAGGATCCGGCCGTCTGGGAGCCGGTGCGCGATTATTGCGCCCGGCTCGGCGAGCGCTTCCGTTTCTTCCACGTCGACCCGCTCGCCGGCTACAAGGCCGGGGCGCTCAACTTCGCCCTGCGTCACACCGACCCGCGCGCCGACGTCGTGGCCGTGATCGACGCCGACTACATCGTGCGTCCGCCATGGCTGCGTCATCTGGTGCCCGCCTTCGGCGATCCAGAGGTGGCCATCGTCCAGGCGCCGCAGGACTATCGCGACGCGCATCAGAATGCCTTCAAGGCCATGTGCATGGCCGAGTATCGCGGTTTCTTCCATCTCGGCATGGTCACGCGCAACGAGCGCAACGCCATCATCCAGCACGGCACCATGACCATGATCCGGCGCCGGACGCTCGATGCCGTCGAGGGCTGGGCCGAGTGGTGCATCACCGAGGACGCGGAACTCGGTCTGCGGCTGTTCGAGGGTGGTCACAAGGCGCTCTACATCCCCTGCACCTATGGTCAGGGTCTGATGCCGGACACCTTCGCCGACTTCCGCAAGCAGCGCTACCGCTGGGCCTATGGCGCGGTGCGCATCCTGCTGCATCATCGGCGCGAACTGCTCGGGTTGCGGGGCACCTCGCTTTCGCTCGGTCAACGCTATCACTTCGTCGCCGGCTGGCTGCCCTGGTTCGCCGACGGCTTCAACCTGCTGTTCAACTTCGCCGCGCTCGCCTGGTCGGTGGCCATGGTCATGGCTCCCGACACCGTCACCCCGCCCTATATGACCATCGCCCTGGTGCCGCTGGTGCTGTTCGTCTTCAAGATGTCGAAGAGCCTGTTTCTGTACCGGCGCCGGGTCACGGCCACGCTGCGCCAGAGTCTGGCCGCCGGGCTGGCGGGGCTGGCGCTCTCGCACACCATTGCGCGCGCCATGTTCGGGGGCTTGGTGACGGGCAAGCTCGGCTTCTTCCGCACGCCCAAGATGGCCGAGGCGCCGGCGGTGATCCGCGCCCTGGCCGATGCGCGCGAAGAGGCGCTGCTGGCTTTTGCCTTCCTGTTCGCGGCGGTGTCGGTGATGCAGCGCGATGATGCCTTCATGCTCGACGTGCGCATCTGGGTCGCGGTGCTGGTGGTGCAGGCCATTCCCTATCTGGCGACGGTACTGGTGTCGCTGATGAGTGCCTGGACCCATCTGTCGGCCGATCTGGTCGGTCCGATGTCGGACATGGATTGCCGGGAGGCCAATGGGGTGGATCAACCTGTGAGCCGGGAGGCCTGACGGACCGATTCATACACTAATCGCTATTTTTGGCCGATTCAGGGTTTACCCCATATAGGGTTTTCACCTAGACTGGCGCCTTTCTTAAGTCAGAGAAGGGTTTTATCGCGTCTCATCGTTTCGGCGCGCCCTTCGAAAACAAGAGGTTGGCTCCATGAAGAAGACGCTCATCACAGCCGGCCTGCTGGCGGGGCTTATGCCCTTCGCCGGCAGCGCCACGGCCAATAGCGGAATCGGTCATGTCCAGAAAGGCATCGCATCCTTCTATCACGACAGTCTGCACGGTCGCAAAACCGCCAGCGGACAGGTCTACAACAAACATCGCCTGAGCGCCGCACACAAGACATTGCCGCTCGGCACCAAAATCCAGGTCACGGACGCCAAGACCGGACGCAGCATCGTCGTCCGGGTCAACGATCGCGGCCCCTTCGTCAAGGGCCGCATCGTCGATCTCTCCAAGGAGGCGGCCAGAGAACTCGGCATCGTCGATCGCGGCGTCGCACGGGTCAACCTCAAGGTCTTGAGCACGCCGCAACAGGGCGGTTGAAGCCTGCGTAGGGTACGCATGGCGTACCCTACTCCCCCACCGCAACATCCAGGTCGCGCGGACGCGACCGACCTCCCCCCAGTCTCAAGGCGCCGGATTCGGCTGCTTGGTGTGGATCGATTCGATCCCGGCGATCACCGCATCGTCGAGCCTGATGTCGAGGCTGCCGATATTGGTCTCCAACTGTGTGAGTGTCGTAGCCCCGATGATGTTGGAGGTCACGAATGGCCGACTCGTGACCCAGGCCAGCGCCATCTGCGCCGGATCCAGACCATGCAGCTCGGCCAGGGCGACGTACTCGGCCGTGGCGCGCTCAGCCTCGCCGTTGGAATAGCGGCTGAAGCGTTCGAACAAGGTGATACGCCCGTCCGCCGGACGCCGGCCGTTGAGATACTTGCCCGAGAGCATGCCGAAGGCCAGCGGCGAATAGGCCAGCAGCCCGCACTGCTCGCGAATGGCGATCTCGGCCAGACCGACCTCGAAACTGCGGTTGAGCAGGTTGTAGGGGTTCTGGATGCTGACCACGCGCGGCAAATCATACTGCTCGGCGAGCGCCAGATAGCGCATCAGCCCCCAGGGCGTCTCGTTGGAAACGCCGATCTGACGCACCTTGCCCGCCCTGACCAGATCGGCCAGCACCTCGAGCGTCTCCAGCAAGGGCACGCTGTCGCTGTCGTCGACCGGGTCATAACCGAGCTGGCCGAAGAAGTTGGTCCGGCGATCCGGCCAGTGGAGCTGATAGAGGTCGATATAATCGGTCTGGAGCCGCTTGAGACTGGCGTCGATCGCCGCCTCGATGTTGGGCCGGTCGAGCCGGTTCTTCCCGCCCCGAATGTGCGGCAGCCAGTCGCCCGGACCCGCGACCTTGGTCGCCAGTACCACCCGATCCCGACAGCCGCGCGATTTGAACCAGGTACCGATATAGGTCTCGGTCAGGCCCTGGGTCTCGGCCAGGGGCGGCACCGGATACATCTCGGCCGTGTCGATGAAGTTGATCCCGACGGCGAGCGCCAGATCCAGTTGCGCATGGGCCTCGGACTCGGTGTTCTGCTGCCCGAAGGTCATGGTCCCGAGACAGAGTGCGCTCACGTCGATGTCCGAACGGCCGAGACGTCTGTATTGCATTGCAGGTGCCCTCCAGTGGTGGCGGATTCCGAAAACCGAGAAAAATTAAAAACCTAAACCCCGCCGGTGTCGAGTTCGCCGGGTTCGCGTCACTGACGCAGCGCGAGCCTGAACCTCAGACATGGGGCCGGACGCGCGTCGACGCGAGTGAAAAACGGTTCCGCATGGGTTAGAGTTGACGACTTTCCGATCATCCCATCCACACTATACAAACATCCTGATCCCGACGCGGGCGTTCGGACCGAACCGGGATCGTCTGGGGGACACACCATGCCGGCTGATCTGATCGCACCGTCCATCCTCTCGGCAAACTTCGCCAAGCTCGGCGAAGAGGTCGACAACGTCCTCGCCTCCGGCGCCGACATCGTGCACTTCGATGTCATGGACAACCACTATGTTCCGAACCTGACCATCGGCCCGCTGGTGTGCGAGGCGCTGCGCAAGCATGGCGTCACCGCCCCCATCGATGTGCATCTGATGGTCAAGCCGGTCGACCGTATCATCCCCGACTTCGCCAAGGCGGGTGCGACCTACATCACCTTCCATCCGGAAGCGAGCGAGCACGTCGACCGCACTCTGCAACTCATCCGCGACTCGGGCTGCAAGTCCGGTCTGGTGTTCAACCCGGCCACGCCCCTGACCTATCTCGACTATGTGCTGGAGAAGGTCGACATGATCCTGCTGATGTCGGTCAACCCCGGCTTCGGCGGTCAGAGCTTCATCCCCTCGGCGCTCGACAAGCTGCGCGAGGTGCGCGAGATCATCGACGACTCGGGACTCGACATCCGGCTGGAGATCGACGGCGGCGTCAAGGCCGACAACATCGCCGAGATCAAGGCGGCCGGGGCCGACACCTTCGTTTCCGGGTCGGGCATCTTCGGCCAGGGCCGCGACTCCGACCCCAATCGTTACGACAGCATCGTCGCCGAGATGCGGCGCGCGCTCGCCCGTGTCGATCGCTGATCCTGCCCGCTCGATTCCGGAGTCTGCGCCCATGTCGCTGTTGCAGCCGAAAATGATCCTGATCGACCTCGATGGAACCCTGGTCGACAGTGTTCCGGATCTGACCTATTGCGTCGACGCCATGATGGCGCGGCTCGGACGCCCGGCGCGCGGCGAGGCGGCCGTGCGCACCTGGGTGGGCAACGGCATCGAGCGTCTGGTGCGCCGCGCCCTGATCGGTCGGCTCGACGGCGAGCCGGACGAGACCGACTATCAGCGCGCCTATCCGATCTTTCTCGAACTCTATGCCGAGAACACCTTCAATCGCTCCGGACTCTATCCGGGCGTGCGCGAGGGGCTGGAGTTCATGCGGGACGCGGGCTATCCGCTCGGCTGCGTCACCAACAAGGCGGCGCGCTTCACCGAGCCGCTGCTCCAGCATCTCGGGATCTATGACTTCTTCGGCATCGTCATCAGTGGCGACACCTTACCGCGCAAGAAGCCCGATCCGCTGCCGCTGATCCATGCCGCCGGTCATTTCGGCGTCAAGCCGGAAGCGTCGCTGATGATCGGCGACTCGGTGAGCGATGTGAACGCGGCACGCGCGGCCGGGTTCAAGGTCATCTGTACCACTTACGGCTATAACCACGGCGTCGATATCCGCGAGTCCGACCCGGACGCGGTGATCGATTCGTTCGTCGAGCTGCGCGAGCTGTTGGCGAGCTGAGGACCGAAGGATCAGGAGCAGGCAGACGATGGGATTCCGGTTCGATTCGAGTCTGGGAGGGGACATGAGATCCAGGCGATGGCGACGCTGAGGTCGCGCTCACAACCCCAGTCCTTTCCCAGCGTCCGGAGATCCCGATGACCCCCAAGACTTTCAACGCCCTCGCCGAGCAGGGCTACAACCGCATTCCAGTCGCCTGCGAGGTGCTCGCCGACCTCGAAACCCCGCTGAGCGTCTATCTCAAGCTGGCCAAGGGGCCATATTCCTATCTGTTCGAGTCGGTGCAGGGCGGCGAGAAATGGGGCCGCTACTCCATCATCGGCCTGCCGGCGCGCACCGTCATCAAGATCCGCGGTCGTCAGATCCAGGTCGAGCGCGATGATCAGGTGATCGAGTCGACCGAGAGTGCCGATCCGCTGGCCTGGATCGAGCAGTACCAGAGCCGGTTCCAGGTCGCCGAGATCGAAGGTCTGCCGCGCTTCACCGGCGGTCTGGTCGGCTATTTCGGCTATGACACCATCCGCTATATCGAACCGAAGCTCGCGGTCTGTCCCAATCCCGATCAGCTCGGCACGCCCGATATCCTGCTGATGGTCTCGGACGAGGTGGTCGTGTTCGACAACCTCAGCGGGCGGCTCTACATCATCGTGCATCTGGACCCGACCGCCGGGGACACGCTCGAAGCCGGCGAGGCGCGTATCGGTGCGCTCAACGCCATGATGCGTCAGCCGATCCCCAATGGTCAGAGCAACCCGCCGCGCGAGGTCGAGGAATCGCATTTCGTCTCGGGTTTCACTGAGTCCGCGTTCAAGGAGGCCGTCGAGCGCATCAAGGAGTACATTCTCGCCGGCGACTGTATGCAGGTGGTGCTCTCGCAGCGGCTCTCGATCCCCTTCGGTGCGCCGCCGCTCGATCTCTACCGGGCGTTGCGCGGGCTGAATCCCTCACCCTACATGTACTTCCTGGATCTGGCCGACTTCCACATCGTCGGTTCCTCACCCGAGATCCTGACCCGGCTGGAAGACGGCGTGGTCACGGTGCGTCCGATCGCCGGCACCCGACGGCGCGGTCACACCGAGGCCGAGGATCAGGCGCTCGAAGCCGAGCTGCTGGCCGACCCCAAGGAACTGGCCGAGCATCTGATGCTGATCGATCTCGGGCGCAACGACGCCGGGCGCGTTTCCGAGATCGGCAGCGTGCGTCTGACCGACAAGATGATCGTCGAGCGCTATTCGCATGTGATGCACATCGTCTCCAACGTCATCGGCACGCTCAAGGAAGGACTGAGCGCCATCGACGTGCTGCGCGCGACCTTCCCCGCTGGAACGGTCTCGGGCGCGCCCAAGATCCGCGCCATGGAGATCATCGACGAGTTGGAGCCGGTCAAGCGCGGCATCTATTCGGGCGCGGTCGGCTATCTGTCCTGGAACGGCAACATGGATACGGCGATCGCCATCCGCACCGCCGTCATCCAGGACGGCACCCTGCACATCCAGGCCGGCGCCGGCATCGTCGCCGACTCGGTGCCTGAGTCCGAGTGGCAGGAGACCATGAACAAGGGGCGCGCGATCTTTCGCGCCGTCACCGCCGCCGAGGTCGGGATCGATCGCTATGGCTGTGGCGTGAAGCGCGTCTGAACCGAACCGACTCGGGGCCGATGCTGATGAAAAAACCGCCCCTGGTTTTGCCGGGAGCGGTTTTATTTTGGGGCCGGATCGCACAAAGCCGATCCAGCCCAGCCCGAACTGCGTCGCTTACGGCGTATAGGGATTCGGGCGGTCGTTCAGATAGTCCTCATAGGCATCGGTGTCGATGGTGCTGGGCGGCAGTTGGGTTCCGTGCCAGGTGAAGTTGTAAGGTATTGTGTAATCATCCTCTAATGAATATGGCTCTAGACTAAAAATAGAGCAACTGCAATTCGCCAAAGTCATATAAGTTTCGCACTCAACCTGACCTTGTTCCTCATTTGCATTCTCAACACAATTTTGCGGAAAGCGAGGGCGCCCATTTCGCCCATTAGCAACAAAACAGCCTTCCTGACCAAGGTCAGGGTCAGGATTGCAATCCATGATCTCATTAATGCAATCAAGATTTTTTTCAGAGTCACTGCATAAACCTGATGGCAGGCGACAGTCATTGTTTGCACAAGAACAAACACCTTCATCACCACTTAAAAACTCACCATCTTGCCTCACAAATCGATGCTCATCACAAGCAGAGGAAAACACGCGCTTATGATTAACCCGTAAAAAATAATAGCCAGGATCACGCAAACCAAGCCTATAAACAACCGGAAGCTCATTTGGAATGTAAACGCGATCCAAACTGTAATCAGGATTAACTCTTGTTCTCAAGCTCCTTAAATCAACATTGAAGGCCAGCAGCGGGTTAACACTTGCAGTTGATTCGGCATTGCTGGTTAGCCTCTCCCATTGTTGAGCAGAGATATAATCCAGAACCTCAACGTACCATGTACCAGATCTAGATTCACATAGCAATCTATCTTTTTCACAAAAAGATATAGTTATCAGCTCATTCCCTTTGCTGTTATATACAAACCAATCATCCTCACCCTGGACCCATTGCCCTTGATTTACATCCTCAAACTTAAGATTAACAAGACCATACATAGTAACCCCATTTGCCAGCGGATTAGCTTGGCTAGGCAAATTATTTGGCTCAACCTCCGCATCATAAAAGCCAACAATGGGCTGATTATTAACAAGCGGCGAATCTTGAACTACAGCCGAGACTGCATAAGGGTAGTGAACTGCATTAGTATATCTTTCCAAAGTTGGCAAAAAAGCATTTACAGGCTTTACGACAACATAGTAAGTTCCAGCAAGGCCAGTCGTTACACTATAAGTCATAGCATCAAAAACGACGTTGCCATCTGGATCAAAAGAAAAAGAGGGAATACCTCCCATGACGTCTGTATTAAAGTTCGCAAAAACATTACCGGCAGCATCTCGAACAGAGACATTCCAAACTGCCGGTGTTCCTTTCAATAAATCAAAAGCGAAGCTTTGCACCTCCGCATCATTTTCATCTTCATCTTCACTGACTAAATCAATATTTCTTACATTTTTAATCCACTCAGGAATGGAAAAAGTAACCAAAATGTTTTGATTGGCTGCAGTTGTTTCCAGATAAAACCAATCTTGGTCAGCTAATTCATAAAGCTGCCCCCAAAATTTAACACCCTGCGCAAGAGGATCAGCGGTAATAAAACTATCATTTGGCTCAGTTTCGCCATAAACAGCAGGAGGAATAACTTGAGAAAGATTAACGCCAAATTGCAACGGGTCAGCAACGCAAGTATTGATGCCGTACTCATGTCCGGCCTGATGCCCGATCTGGAAGCCATTAGACTCACCCGCGCTGTAGCCCTGGGAATATCCCGAGGCGAAACTGGCTTCGCGATCGGCCCTACAGGTCTCCTCAGGGGGATAGCCACCAAGCGTGGCCGCACTCACCGCGATGGGCAGCAGGAGCGCAAGCCCCGCCACAGTATGAATCAGAGGTTTCATCAGTTTCTCCACGAGAAACCCCGTCCTTCAGGGCGGGGAGGGATAGAGCGGCTACGACCTCGCAGCCATCGACATTGGTGCAGGCTTTCCACCTGCCGGGCCGTGAGGCTCTGCCCGTAAGGGCCTGGTGACGGACGACGCCTCACGGCGTGTTCGCTCCCCTCGCCAATGTGTGCAACCGGCTCCCGCCTTGCGGTGGCGATCAGAACCTTCGACGTTTTACCTTTCGCCTGCATGATCCTGACCTTCCAGGGTCCGGAACTGAGGAAGCATCCCGGAGTGGGTCTTGGCGACCTGTTGCACACGTAGCCCCTTTCGACCGTCCTGGTCAGGCGGGCTGAGGCTGGTCAACCCAGCTTGTTCTCACAAGCTCCGGCCTTCAAACCGGGGTAGTTGACGGCTTCGTTCCTTCGTCGTCGAGTTGATGAAGTGTTTGGATGCGTGAGCCTGGATCACGGGTGCCACAATGTCGCTCTCGAGCCGCATCGATCCTGGATTTGCATCGCCGCGAGCGATCGGCTAGCTTGGCGCGCTATCTCCGTCCTCAGGGACGCGGCTCGATCATCCTAGACCCGGTGAATCGACTCCTCCGATCCCATACACCGGCCACGACACGAGCCGTACCATAAAAGTAACACTTTTTGCCTTGAACGCAACTTTGGGCGCCGGATACGTCCGTACTGAAGTTTATCCCAACATGCCGCGCGATCAAGTCATTCGCCGCTCAAAATCGAGACTCCATGTGGTGATTCGTGTCCAGCTTTCGTGAACCCGCGCCGCGCGATCCGGCGCCCGGGCCAGTCTCCTCCTCCCTGCAAACATCGGACGTCCTGATCCTGATCCCGGCCCACAACGAGGCCGCGACCGTCGGCGCCATCGTGCGCGAGGTGCGCCGGCGCTGGGGCTATCGGGTGGTCGTGATCGACGACTGTAGCACCGACGACACAGCCGAGATCGCCCGCGCCGCCGGCGCCACCCTGCTGCCGCTGCCGCTGCAACTGGGCGCCTGGGGCGCACTTCAGACCGGACTGCGCTATGCCGAACGCAATGGCTACCAACTGGCCGTCACCCTCGATGCCGACGGTCAGCACGAGCCGGCGCAGATCGGCGCCCTGGTCGCGCCCGTGCTCGCCGGCCAAGCCAACGTCGTGATCGGCGCCTTCCCCGCCCGCGCCAGCCCGGCGCGACGCCTCGCTTGGCGCTATTTCCGCTGGCTGACCGGACTCGACCTGGAGGACATCACCTCCGGCTTTCGCGCCTACGACGAACGGGCCATCCGGCTGCTGGCCTCGCGCGAGGCGACCCTGCTCGACTATCAGGACGTCGGCGTGCTCCTGACGCTGCATCGGCACGATCTGCGCGTGATCGAGGAGCCGGTACCGATGCAACCGCGCCTCCAGGGCGTTTCCAGGGTGTTCAAGTCCTGGTGGACGGTGGGAAACTATATGCTTCAGACCAGTCTGCTCTGTCTGGCGCGCGTCGGCCATGGTCGAGCGCGCGATCGGCGGACGGACTCAGACGCATAAGGATAGGATCGGACGTTTCCATGACGTATCAAATGACCTCGATGGTGATCGGGCTGACGCTCGCCGCCGTGATCCTGTGGCTGGTACGCCGCGATCATCTGCACGGCCCCTACGCGGTCTGGTGGATCGGCGCGGCGGCGACCGTAACGGTGCTGGGTTTCTTTCCGAGCATCTTCGATCGTCTCGGCGGCTATCTCGGGGTCAGCTATCCGCCGATGCTGGCCATGGTGCTGGGATTCGCCCTGCTGCTGATCAAGATCCTGACCATGGATCTGGAGCGCTCGCGTCAGGAGCGCCAGATCCGGCGTCTGGCCCAGCGGCTGGCGATGCTGGAGGCGCGCGAGCCGACGATCTCCGATCCGAATGAACGGCCACAGGCCCCCGCCCCCTGAGCCATGCGCGTCCTGCACATCGGCAAATATTTCCCGCCCTTCGCAGGCGGCATGGAGCATTTCCTCGCCGACCTGCTGCCGGCGCTCTCCGCGCTGGGCATCGAAGCCGCCGCTCTGGTGCATCACGAGCGATTCGGCCGGCACGGCTCACGCCCGATCGCGCCCGAGGATCCGCCGGTGTATCGCGCCCCGACCTACGGGCGACTGCTCTATGCCCCGCTCAGCCCGGCCTTCCCGCGCTGGCTCGACCGGCTCATCGGCGAACTCGCGCCCGATCTGCTGCATCTGCACCTGCCCAACACCTCGGCCTTCTGGGCGCTCGCCCTGCCCTCGGCGCGCCGTCTGCCCTGGGTGGTGCACTGGCATTCGGATGTGGTCGCCTCGACGCTCGACCGGCGCCTGAAGCTGGCCTATGGCCTGTATCGACCCTTCGAGCAGGCGTTGCTCGCCCGCGCTGCGCGGATCATCGCGACCTCGCCGGAGTATCTCGCATCCAGTCCGGCACTGGCGCCCTGGCGTGAGCGCTGTGTCGTCGTGCCTCTGGGGCTGGATGCGGCGCGCATTCCCGAACCCGACGCCGCGAGTCGTGCCCAAGCGGCGGCGTTGTGGCATAGCGTCGCCCCCTCACATAGACACAGCCCTAGCCCCCGACGTGTCCTCGCCATCGGGCGCCTGACCTACTACAAGGGACACGAGATCCTGATCCGGGCCGCCGCCGAGTTGCCCGAAACCGCTGTGCTCATCGTCGGCTCGGGCGATCTGGCCAATGCGCTGGGCGGCTCGATCGCGGCACTCGGGCTGAACGGGCGCGTCCGGCTCGTGGGTCATCAGCCCGGCTCAGTGCTCGACGCCCTGCTGGCCGGTTGCGACCTGCTGTGCCTGCCCTCGATCGAGCGGACCGAGGCGTTCGGACTGGTGCAGTTGGAGGCCATGCGCTTCGGCAAGCCGGTGGTGGTCAGCGATATCCCCGGCTCGGGGACCGGCTGGGTGGTGCGTCAGGCAGGCAATGGCTTGACGGTTCCGCCGGGCGATCCGACGGCGCTCGCCGCCGCTATCGACCGGCTGGGGCGCGATCCCGAGCAGGCTCGGCGACTCGGCCAGGCAGGCGCCCAGGCGCTGGAGGCGCGCTTCGGCATCGCGCGCGTCGCCGAGCAGATCGCGCGACTCTATGCCGAGGTGGTCGATGTACGTCCCCAGAGCGTCAGCAGGAAGAAGACATAGAACGGCATGAAGTGCAGCAGCAACCGGCCCAGGCTGGTGCCCTGCTCGGCCCAGCGATGGGCGTCGGTGAGGAAGAACAGCCCCCAAAGCAGCATCAGACTGCCGAGCACGAGCGCCAGCCCCGACAGCAGCCAGGGTGCGCGCTCGCCGCGTGCGACCCGCCAGAGCGCCACGACCAGCCCAACCACCAGCAGATAGCCGAGCAGGTGCCAGTTCTCCAGCCCCAGGAGCGTCTGGGCGAAGACGCCCCAGCTATCGTGATAGCCCAACTCGAAGCGTCCGATGAAGGGCAACTGGATCGCCTCGGTGCCGATCTCGATCAGGCCGATCAAGGGCGCCTCGAATCTCAGACCGATCAGCCAGGCGAGTCCGAAGCCCAGGAAGACCGCCGCGATCAGGCTCAGACCGATCCGACGTCGGCGCGCCTCGACGAGCATCCAGGCCGGAACCAGGAGCGCCAGCCAGACCGCACCCTCCAGCTTGAGCAGCGGCCAGGTCGCGGCCAGTGCCAGACAGAGCGCTGCCTGACGTTTGTCGCCGGTGCGCGTCCACTGTAGAAAGGCCATCAGGCTCAGGCCGAGCGCCCCGGCCAGCCAGAGATCGGCATACCCGGCCAGGGCCACATGGGTGTCGAGCAGGGGCAGCGAGATCAGTCCCCAGAGCGCCGTCAGACTCGTCAACGCCGAGGCGCCCCAGAGACGCGCCTGGCCATAGAACCCCAGCGCCAGCGCGATCGCAGCCCCGAGCCAGGGCAGATTGGCGGCGGTCTCGTTCCAATCGCCGGCGGCCAGCGTCGGCCACAGCGACAGACGCGAGACGAGCGCCGGATAGTGCCAGGCCTCAATGGTATAGACCGCGCCCGTGCCGTCGCCCGCCCAGACCTCGGGTGCAACGAAGGGCGCCAGCCGCCCCAGCTCGGACCAGACGCGCGCCCGTACCGCCCAGGTGGTCCAGGCATCCCAGGGATACAGCGGCTGCCACCAGACCTCCAGCGCCAGCACCGCGAAGCGCAGTCCGAGCCAGCCGAGCAGGAGCACCAGGAGCAGGCGCGATCCAAGCTCATGCGCGTCTCGCGGCCAGACTGACCGAAGCGATTGGAGCGTCTCCCGACCGGACGGCCGCCGGTCACGCACGGCCCAGCCGAGCGCCAGTGCGAAACCCAGCATCAGTAGCCAGAACGCGACCCGCAGGCCGAGAACCGACAGCGGATAGAGCAGCAGCGCACCGACGAGCAGTGCCAGCCAATAGCCATAGCCCAATGCCAGCGGCCAGATGCCCGGCGTCCCGTCCGGCCACAGCCGCCGCAGCAGCAGGGCGCCCGCGAGCCAGGGCAGCAGCAGCGACAGTGCGACGGCGAACCAGGCGATTGGGGTCATGCTCGTATCCATGCGCTCAGTCCTCCGACTCGACCGATTTGACCCGAAACAAGGTGCCCAGCCCCGGCTGGGACAACTCGCTCGACACAGCCAGACGCCAGTCACCGAACACCAGTTCGGAGCGCGCCCGATCATGGGCCGTGCGATCGAGCGGACTCATCAGGAACACGACATCACCCGGCTCGACCCCGCTCGCGGCATCCAGGGTGGCGCTCAGACGCACGTTGTGCGGGAGCAGATGGTAGCGCGCCCGATTGGCGCCATAGCTCGCCGGATCGGACGTGACGAGAAAGATCCGCACCGGCTCGGTTCCGAGTCGCGCGCGGATGTCCGCGATGAAGGGATAAAAGCCCTGGTCCGGCCCCGCGCGCTGGCGTTCGTCGGCCTCGAGTCCGGCATAGAGCGAACGGGTCTGATCCAGGCGCTCCAGCAGCAGCCACTGCCAGCGCGCGTCCAGCGCCAGCCAGCCGACGAGCAGGATGACGCCATAGGGCGTCCAGGTCCGGAATCCGCGCCAGGGCGGCGCGAGCAGCAGATGGATCAGCGCGGCCAGTGCGCACCAGACGACCACTGGGATCAGCGGTCGGATCCGGCCTGCGCCCTCTGCCGCATCCGTGAAATTGATCGAGCGCCCCGTCCAACCCAGATCGTGCCGCCAGTCGTTCCAGGCGAGCGGGAGGATCGCGGACAGGGCTGGGCGGCGCGGCTGGAGTGTCAGCGACTCGAACAGCAGCGGTTCGGCCTCCGGCTCGGAGCCGACGACGGCCAGACCGACGCCGACGATCAGACCCGCCCAGTTCGGATCATCGGTCAGGTTGACGACACCGGCGCGGCGCTCGTCCGGTGAGATCAGTCGATCGAAGGGCTTGCGGGTGGTCACGGACGTGGCCCAGATGACGCGCAGTTCGCGCGTCTGATCCAGCCCGTCGATCCGCCAGCCCAGCCCGCGATAGTCGCGCGCCTCGAAGGGGCGGATCGCGCCCTGGACCAGGATCAGACCATTGGACGCCGCGCGCTCGACGCGCAGACCGCGTTCGCTCTGGGCGCCCTCGCCCGCCGTGAGCTGAAGCTCAGGGGCGTCGATCCGAATGGTCGGCCGCGCCGGATCGTCGCTCCACAGATAGACCCCGGCGAGCAGCAGCCACAGACCCAGAGTGGCGCCGAGCAGCGCGGCGACCAGGGCGAGCGGACGATACCAGGAGGCTTGCAAAACCGAGTGTTTCAAGGCTCAACCACGCTCCATGAGATCGGTAAAGACGCGCTCATACCCCCGTGCCATGCGTTCGATCGAGAGTTGTCCGGCGCGCTCACGTCCACGTTCGGCCAGACGGCGCCGGCGCTCGGGGTCGGCCAGCAGGGCGCCGATGGCGTGCGCGAGCGCCTCGGCGTCCTCCATCGGGGTCAGCAGACCGTATTCGTCCTGCCCCAGCACTTCGCGCGGGCCATAGGGGCAATCGGTCGCCACCACGGGCGTGCCGCAGGCCAGCGCTTCCAGCATGGTATAGCCAAAGCCTTCGAACTGACAGGTGTGCACATAGAGATCGGCCTGGCGGATATAGGGATAGACGTTCTCGCGATGGCCGACGAAACGAACGCGATCGGCCAGCCCCCAGTCGGCGACCTGACGTTCGAGCGCCGAGCGATCCGGTCCGTTGCCGACCAGGATCAGGGCGGCCGGCCGGATCGATTGCAAGCGCCGGAAGGCGGCGAGCAGCAGACCGAGATCCTTCTCCGGCGACAGACGCGCGGCGGTGCACAGACGGGGCAAGTCGGGCGGCAGTGTTTCCAGTCCAGGCGCGGATTCGGCGGCGAGACGGGCTACGTCGGCGCTATCGATGCCGTTGGGGACGACCACCGTGCGCCGAGCCGGACCGAGAAAGCGTCGGCTCAGTTCGCGCGCGGTGCCCTGGGAGGGAACGATCATGCGATCGGCCAGCCGTGCCGTGGCGCCGACGGCCAGCCGCAGGAACAGGTTCCGTCGGCGACCATGCTCGTAGCGGCGCATGTGTTCGTACACCGGGCCGCGGAAGCTGCCGACCGTTTTGATGGGCAGACGTTGCAGCCGCGTCCCGAAGACGGCGAGCGCCGAGGGGTAGTGCATCATTCCGAGCACCAGATCCGGCTTGGCGCGCGCGATCAGGGGGCCGATGATGCGTGCGTCGTCATGCAGATCGGACGTGTTGGAGAACCAACCACGCGACAGATGCGCGGCGGTGTCGAGAAAGTCGTCGTAGTCGGGGGGAACCAACTCGCGTAGAGCGGCGGGCGCGGCGAGCGTGATCCGCCGCACGACGCGGCGATCGAGATGGGTGATCAGATTGCTCGTCGTGCGCTCGGCGCCGCCGAACACGGTGGCCAGATGCAGGATCAGCAAATGCATTGGGGGAATCGTCCGCCGGTCGAAAAGCTGGGCTGGGCTCACCCGGAGCGCCCAGCCCAATAGGCTTCTGGATCAATAGCGCGTGAAGACGATGTCCTGCGACTCGATCCGGAATTCGCTCACCCATTCACCATCGATCCACAGCCAGCGGTTCTTGACTGGAACCACGCGTTCGGGCTGTTTGATGACTTCGCCGGTCATGGGCGCCTTGAACTCGGGCACATGAGCGCGGATGGTGGTGACGACCTCGGCGATCGGTCCCTTGATGGTGATCGCGTCGATCTTGGCCTCGCTGTACTTGATCTTGCCCATGTTGGACAGATAGATGTTCAGCGGGGTGGCGGCCTTGAAGAAGGGGTCGAGATAGGTGTAGGTCGTGTTGTAGTCATCGACCTGCATCGCTTTCCAATAGTTCTCGACCCGCTCGCGCAGAGCCGCCTCGCCGGTCTTGGCCTGGCGCTCGCGCTCGGCGCGCGCGGACTCGGCGAGCGATTTCAGGCTGGATTCGTCGAGTGTCAGTTCGACGAGTTGCTTGCCTTCGAGCGTGTCGTCGGTGTAGCGCTCGGCGATCACGCGATAGCCGTCGCCCGCGGCATAGACCGCGTTCGGCTCGTAGCGCAGGCCCAGGTTGACGCCCGACTCATGCGGCAGCGGTACGTCCATGATCGCCCAAGTCGCGCCATAATCGTTAGAGAGGCTGGCGTAGAGGCCAGAACGGATGTCGCGCCAGTCCTCCCAGACCAGCAGCACCTGTCCGGGCTTCTGGCCAAAGGCGACTGAGGGGTTGCGCGCATGGAACAGGGCCAGGAGTTCCGGGTCGCCTGTCCGCGGTTTAACAGCCTTGGACCAGGTCTCGCCGCGGTCGGTCGAATGAATCACATAGACATCCTGCTTGTCCTGATCATGCTCACTGCGGTCGCGCCCGCTGACGGCAAGCAGAATATGCCCCTCGTCATCAGCCGCGATGTTCAGGCTGGCGATGTCGTGTCCACGCAGATCCTCGAAATCGAAGCGCTTCCAGGTTTTGCCGTTGTCGTCGGAGTGTGCACCTTCGAGATGGAAGTCACGCTTGTCGAGGCCGCGTTGGGAGAGCCAGATCGCGAACCAGCGCGAACCGGAGCGGAAGGCCTCGAAGATCGGCGTGACGTCGGACACATCGTCTGCAACCGTCACGGTCTCGGCGAATTCACCGCTCGCTGGGCGGAAGCGGGAGACGATGCGCCGTCCATCGACATCGCCCTGCCAACTGAAGACGACCAGATTACCTTGCGGATCTGAAGCCATGACCGGATAGATGCCGGCCATCACCAGTTCGATCGGCGACAGTTCCTGCTTGGAACGGTCGAGGTTCCGATAATAGAGATTGTGTACGCTGCCGGTCGGCTGACCGGCCTTCTCGCCGTACCAGAGCAGATGAGTCGAGCCCTTGGCATCGGATTGGGCCACGAAACGCGCCAATGGCTCGGTGTCGGCACCGATCTCCAGCGGCTTGATCGAAGTTGTGTCGGGGGGCAGGTGGTCGGTATCGAGCAGATAAAGACCCTTGTCGGGATACTTGTCGCGCCAGAGTGCGAGCGTCCCCTTGTCAGTAGCAGACAGTGTCAGCCCAGAGGGCGCCTGAGCGCGGTCGTCTGGAACCAGCAGACGCTCCTGGCCTTTGGGATCGCGCAATCTGAGCAGACGATCTCGATCATAGTAGGCGAGCCAGCGTTGCCCCGAAGCGTCCAGGACGTAGTCCCAACCGCTCGTGGCCGCCATGGCCGAATCGCTCAGCGTCGCGTAAGACGCGGAGGATTCGGTTCGATCAGCGGCGAATGAAAAGCCACCCATGACAAATGCACCTAGGACACAGCCCAGCCCCAGGGTCTTGAATTTTTGAACGATCACTTAGAATCCCCGACAGCCAACGTTTGAATCAGAAGTTATTGTAAGGCAATCAAAGATGCAAAATGCTTACGATACTTCCATGAAAAAGCCGCCCGGAGGCGGCTTTTTTGGTCTACTGGTTGGGACAGATGTTGGCCAGTCCTACCAGTAGTCGACGATTTGATCGATCAAGGAGCGATCTAGACGTCAGAAGGGGTTGCCTTCATTAGGGTTGAACACGGAAGCGGTTGTATTCGTCAGGGCCGAACATGATTGCGTTGTTGTAGGTTCCGCCCACAGCCTCTTCATTGAAGGTACCGCCGGTGTTGTACTCGAGCTTGATGACGACAGCGCCATCGTCGGTCAGATTTCTGCTGGAGACCTCAGAAATGCCGCCACTGCCAGCCGAGTCGAATTTGGCCGGAACCCAGGTATCACTGCCAGCCGGCTTCACGACACGGTAATTCCACAAACTGCCCCAGCCTCCCTTGACGAGACGAGCGGCAGTACCGTCACTCAGCATGTCGATCGCATCGATACGCCCAACGCAGACCACATCCTGCGGGATGGTACCGGAGATCAGGTTCTCGTCGCGATCGAAGAGGTCGCCACGAGCAGAAGTCACGAACTCGATACGAGCACGATAGTTGTTCGCGAAATCAGGATGCTGATCCTGATCGACAGGCGTCACGAAGAAGGCGGTCGTGATCTCGTCGAAAGGCATCACAGCCACAGGCGAGGGACTCTGCGAAGCCGCGAAGCGGAAGTCGTTGTCATCAGAGCTGTAAGCCTGATAACCCCAAGCTGCACCGCTGCCGAACTCAAACACGAAAGCTTCGCCGGCGAGGGTCTCGCCGTCATCACCATCCACGTCGACAGAGGTGCCATCGCTGTTGTCGACGGTCAGGTAGCCGCGAGCGGGCTGAACATTGCGACCGAGGGCATAGTCACGACCGGACTGCTGCCACTGGTTGTTGATGCTCGGATCGCTGAAGAGCACACCTGCGGTGTCGTTGGCGAAGACGCCACCCAGGTCGATGGTCTGGATGTCGTTACGGCTGGTCGGCAGGAACTCGTTGTACTCCTCGCAAGGATTCAGGAGGCCCTCGCCGGCAGCGACGCTCTTGTAGTAGAAGCGGTAGTGCAGGTGAGTTGCGGCGAATTGGCCGTTCTGGTTCCAGTTGTCATCGGTCGTGTTGATGACGCTGACGATGGTGGTGACAGTCGGGCTCAGAGCTGCATAGGGGAAGAAGACGGTATCGGCCTGGGCTACACCAACCGCCGAAACGCCGATGGCTGCCGCGACCGCGGATGCGAGAGTATTTTTTGCGAACATCGCTGGAGTTCTCCTGTGATTCACACGTTACAAACTGACCAAAGGGTTTGAGTATTCCGGATCTCGTGGACTACTCATGCTGGAGTTAGCGGAGGCGCCGCCCATCCGAAACGCATGCCACGCTGGCTCGCGGCTCGTCCAGGAGTCTACACCACAAATTGTTGTTGTCAACCCACATCCGTAAATTTAGCGACGCCCGACTGGACCCGCGCCAGCGGAGCGCACCGAAAAAAGACTTAAAAACGAGTTTGTTAGACTGATTTTCAAGCACACCCACACCTCCTGTTGCAAATTGACAACACCTGACGAAAATGTCGCTCAAGCCGAACTACATGACTTTTTCGCCACAGCAATCCGGATAGCACGAGGCAGCGCGGTCGTCACCTCCGACGGCGGCGAGGACTCGGAGCGCCTCAGAAGATATCCACATCGCCCATCGTATAATACAAAAGATCGCGCGCAATCTCAGCCGAGATTGCCGACTCCCAACGCATGTTGGCCACTACGACCGGGGTTTCTGCGCCAGGGACGCCCTGGGCCACCCGATAGCCGTCCGGCAGCCAAGCGCGAATGCCAGTCCGCCCCAGATCAGACTCCAGACGCGCCACCAGAGCGCGCAAGGCGGCCCCCACACCCGCCGACGGCAACCAGAGGTCGACCAGATTCGGCTCGGAACCATCCTCCGAGCAAACACCCCAACCCGCCAGCCGCCCAAACCGGCTCAGACCATAGAGACGATAGCGATGACTGGGGTTGTCGGCATAGCGCCAGCGCAGATAGGCACGATCGCGCACCAGTCCCAGACGACATTGGCCGCTCAGACGCTCCCAGAGCGCATCGAGGCGCGTATCCTGCCAGTCCAGCGGCGCGGCGCGCCAGAGGTTGTTCCAGCCGCGCGGCCCCGTGAGACGCGACTCCAGGGCGATCTCCAGACGCTCGTAGACGCCTGAACGTTCGCCGATGAGATAGGGACGCCAACCCGGAAAACCATAGCGAAACGCCGTCGGCAACCGCTCGGCGATGCGCGCGAGCAGATCGCGCAGCATGAGCGTGAAGAGGTTGTTGCGACCCAGCCCACCCCGATGCTCGGGATGCACCATCACGTCGCAGACCTGGACGATCGGAATCGGTGCGCCCTCACGCCAGCCGGGCAAGGTCAGCGCACCGGCGTGGGCGACCAGCCTTCCGGTCTCGTCGAGCGCGACGACCGAGTCGGCGCATCGGTATCCGGCACTCGCAGCGAGTGCACAACTGGCGCCATACTTCCAGCGCCATTGCTCGGATGTCCGTTGCTCACCAAAAACGGCGGCGAAGAGCTCGCGCAGCCTGGACTCATCGTCGGACTCGGCAACGCGCAGTTGATATCGATCCATCGAAGAATTATCCAGTGGAAGACCCACGTCCGGCAAGCCCTTTATTCCTTCGCGCCCGAGCACGCCGGTGCATCGAGCCGATCCGGCCCACCGCCCTGGAGATGACGCTCCCAAAGGCGCCGATAGAGCTCCTCGAGCCGGCGGGCGAAGCGCTCGCCGTCGAAGAAGGGCGCGCGCGTCCTGGCCTCGCTCAAGCGTGTCCGCAGTTCCTGGAGCCGCGCCGGATGGGTGGCCAGATCGAGCGCCAGCGCCTGATAGCGGTCGAGATCCGTGGCGATCAGTTCGCTCAGACCACTGGCCGCAAGCAGACTGGAGGCCACGCGCGCCGCGAAGGTCTCGCCCTGACAGGTCACGAGCGGCACGCCCATCCAGAGCGCGTCCGAGGCCGTGGTGTGGGCATTGACCGGCAGCGTATCGAGCATGAGATCGGCCAGCGGCAGACGCGCCAGATGCTCGGACTGAGGACGCTTGGGCGCGAAGATCAGCCGATCGGCGGCCAGACCGCGCCGCTCGGCCTCGTGCCTCAGATTGCGCCGGATGGCCTCGGTGCGCGCATAGAGCCAGAGCACCGAGCCGGGGACGGCGTGGAGCAGCCGGCACCAGCGCTCGAAGACCGCGGGCGTGATCTTGTAGGGATCGTTGAAACAGGCGAAGACGAAGGCGTCCTCGGGCAGCCCGGCCTGGGTGCGCGTGGGCCGTGCGCCGACCTGACGCCGGTCGTCGACCGGGGCATAGGCGTCGGGCAGATAAGCGATGGCTTCGTCATAGGCCGCGACGGACTCGGGCGGAACCACGATCGGGTCGGCGATCAGATAGTCGATGAAGTCGCTTCCCAGCCCGCCCGGAAAGCCGAGCCAGCTCGCTTGGATCGGACTCGGGCGCTGGGCCAGGATTTCCAGGCGCGCATTGCGGGTATAGCCCTTGAGGTCGACGAGGATATCGATGCCGTCCTCGCGGATGCGTCGCGCCGCTGCCTCGTGGGTCAGCTCACGGATGTCGACGAAGTGCTCGATGGCCGCACGCAGACGCCGACGCATGGGACCGCCATCGTCGTGGCCGGTGGAATAGGCGAAGATCTCGAACTGCTGGCGATCATGACGCTCGAAGAGCGCGGCAGTGAGATAGGCGGTGGCGTGCTCCTGGAGGTCGTCGGAGAGATAGCCGATGCGCAGACGCGCCCCGGCCGGCTTGGGCGGAGTCGGCGGCAACGCCTGGGCGCGCGTCGACCAGGGCGCATATTCGGCGGCCTGCTGGCGCGCGATGCGCTGCTGATCGAGGGCCGTGAGTCCGGGGATGGCGAGCGCGGCGAATGGCCGGATGACAGCCTGATCGGATGTACGGACCCGTTCGACCAGGGTCGCGCAACGTTCGTCGAACCGGCGCCAGTCGCAGACATGCAACTGGTTGCGGATCAGCTCGGCGAGCAGTCGCGACGGCTGGAGTTCCACAGACTCATGGGCGCGCGCGAGGATATCGACGGCATCCTCGAAACGCCCCAGATCCGACAGCCAACCGGCCAGCATCAGGGTGCGCTCGGGGTCGGTCGCCTTGGATTTGACGGTTTCGGCGGCGAACGCCAGCGGTCCGTTCCGGTCCTCGGCCGGCTCGGTCTCAGGCCGGTCGCGTTCGAGCAGCTTGTAGGCGGCTTGCAGCAGCGAATAGCCGGCGATCAGGAGTTCGGGGTCGAGCCGCAGCGACTGGAGCGCGTATTGGAAGGACGCCTCCAACTGATTGCAGCGCAGCGCGGCATCGGCGGCATTGTTCCAGGTCTCGGCGCGCAGTGGATTCAGGCACAGGGATTGTTCGATGGCCCGTTGCGCACCCTCGGCATCGCCGAGCCGTGAGCAGGCCACGCCCAGATGGTCCCAGAGCTCGGCGCGGCCGGGGATGAGTTCGGCGGCACGCGCGAGCGACCGGCGCGCCGTCTCGAAGTCGCGCTGCGCCATGGCGGCCAGACCACGCAGATGATGAGCCTCCCCCCAGGAGGGCTGCTCGGCGAGCGCGCGCTCCAGCTCGGTGAGCAGCGGCTCGAAGCGGCCGGACTGGTAGAGCTGGATCAGACGGGCGAAGGCTTCCTGGAGCCGGGCCTGCACGGCCGATCCGGTCGGCAGGTTCAGGGGTGCATCAGGCGGCTCGGCGCCGATTTGGGCCGGTGCTGGACGCGATTCGGCTTCATGCTCCTCGGGCGTGGGCGCGTCGATCCAGGCGCGCCAGCGCGCCAGGGTCTCGGGCGGCAGGCCCAGCGACTCGGCCTCGGCCAGCCGCTGTTCGGCCTCGGGATGGCGTCCGGCACGGACCAGACTGTAGATCCAGGCGCCGCGTAACACGGCTGAGTTTGGCCATTGCATCGTCGCGCGCGCAAACAGCGCGATCGAACTCAGCCCGCAACCGGCGTCGATCAGGGCCACGCCCAGGTTGTAGGCAGCCAGGATGCGCTGTGGCCGCTCGCGCAGGGCTCGCGCATAATCGGCGATAGCGCGTTCCAGGTCGCCCTGCAGGTGGGCGTCGAGTCCGGCGGCGAGCGGATCGGCCGGTTTCGTGGCGGCTGGAGCGGACTGGGACGACCAGGAGACCGAGTAATTGATCAAGACGATACCTGACTGTGAGCTTGGCTGAACACGAATTCGTTCCCTATCACGCCGAGCACTGTCTGGCGCACGGGCGCGTGCTGGTGCTGGCGCCGCATCCCGACGACGAGGTCTTCGGCTGCGGGGGCGCCATTATGCGTCATCTCGCGGCGGGAGACCCAGTGCGGGTCATCGTCGTCACGGATGGCGCCCTGGGTGTGGGGCCGGATCAGCCCGATCCGATCCGGACACGTCGGGACGAGACCCGGCGTGCGGCGGCGGTGCTCGGCCATGTCGACCCGGTGTTCTGGGGCTGGCCGGATCGGGGGCTGAACTATGGCGAGGCGCTGATCGGGCAGATCCTGGACGCGATCGCCCACTGGTCGGCGGATCTGGTCTATGCGCCGTCCTGGTGGGAGATCCACCCGGATCATCTGACGCTGGCGCTGGCGAGCGCCGAGGCGGTGCGGCGCTGTGAGCGTCCGATCCGGCTCGCCTTCTACGAGGTCGGCTCGCCGCTGTGGCCGAATCGCTTGCTCGACATCACGGATCTGGCCGAGCGCAAGCGCACCGCCATGGCCTGTTTCACGACCCAGATGGCTCAGCAGGACTACGACCGCCATGTCGCCGGACTGAACAGCTTTCGCACCTATACCCTCCCGCCCGAGATCCGCGCCGCCGAGGCCTTCCGGCTCCTGAGTCGCGATGAACTGCGCGCGCCGCCCTGGGACCGGATGCGCCCCGACGCCGAGTGTTCGCTGAAGGATCTGGCCGAGTCGCTGCGCCGGCCATGCGGAGACTTCGAGGACCGACTCTCCGCCATCGAACGTTCGACCTCCTGGCGGATCACCGCCCCGCTACGCTGGCTGGTCCAACGCCTACGTCAACGAAAGATGTCGCGATAGGCGGTATAGACCGCGATGGTCAGCACGGGCAAGAGCACGAGCCAGCCCAACAAGAAGGGGATCGCGCCGACGAAGAGCAGGACGAATGCGATCAGCCCGAAGACCAGGAACGGCAGGATGTTCCTCAGACAGCCCATGAAGCTGAGCTTGAAGGCCTGCATGACGGGCACGGCGTCCAGGGCCACGAGCGCCGGGGCGAAGAACATGGCCATGGCCAGCGGGATACCGAGCAGCAGCGCGATCAGGACCGGCAGCATGAACTGCGGACCGGCGGCCATGGCCTCGAATTGCTCGGGTGTCATGGTCGTACCTGGCGCCATCTCGGGGACCATCATGCCCGAGCCGCCGACCATGACGATGAACAGCAGACCGATCACCAACCCGATGAGCAGCGCCAGTCCCAGATAGACGACACCGACGAGCGCCAGCGGACCCGGTCGCACCGAGAATCCGGCGAAGAGCTGACCGACGCCGAATCCCTCGCCGCGATCCTGAGCCTGGGCGCCGAGCATGAGTCCGGCGGTGAACATCGGACCGAGAACGGTCGTCGCCAGTCCGCCGATCAGCGGCACCAGACTGACCACGATGACAATCAGATAGAACAGCAGCAGGGCGCCGATCCAGGCCCAGGGCGCCTGCTTGAACAGCCCCCAGGCGTCCTGGATCCAGCCCCAGCCACGACCGGCCTCGACGGCGTTCGGCTCGCCGAGTCGATCCGAGGCGGCGCCGAGATCGATCGGTGACGACGCCCTGGAGTCCGATGCCGCCGGCTTGGCCAGCGACGGCCCGGAGGTGCCCGACGGCGCCTGTGCCTCGATATCGACCTCCAGCCCCACCGAGGCCAGCTCGTTCCGATAACGCTCGGCCTTGGCGGCGCTAAGGTCATGTTTGATGACCCGTCCGCTGCCGTTCATTACCAGTTCTCGAGCTTCCTCTTCGGTCATGTTGAACTTGCGCGCGAGCTGCTCCATGACCTCGTGATGACTGTGACCCAGCGACAACCGTCCCGAATAGACGATGCGATAGCGAGTGTCCATCTGTATACCTCCAATGGTTGCGTTGCGATCGTTAGACCAGACAGCGTTTCAACCAGTCCAGCACGCCCGGCTCGGCGGCCCAGACGTCGCGCATGGCCTCGCGATACAGCCAGGCCTGATCCTCGCCGCCGAGGGTGACGCCGAGCGGATCGAGGCGCGGCTGTTTGATGCGTTTGCGCGTCAGATAGCGCGGGATGCGCGGCAGGCGGCGCATGGCGGTCTGGAGCACGGTGCGCGCCCGTTCCTCGCGTCCGAGCCGATAGAGCGCCAGCACCTCGCCATAGGCCAGGTCGGCGAGCAGGTCGTCCGGGAAGCGCCGCGCCAGGGCCAGGGCACGCTCGTCCTCGCCGTCGCGCAGATAGAGGTTCATCAGCTCGGCGCGTGCGCCATGGTTGTCCTGAGGGTTGAGGCGCAGCAGGGTTTCGAGCGTGCGCCGCGCCTCCTCGGCCTGTCCCTCCTGGGACTGGGCCAGATAGCGCCGGAACAGCAGACGCAGTGCCGGACGGTTGGCCTCGATCGACCAGGGCAGTTGTCGGCCCGCGTCCGGCGGCAGCACCTGTTGCAGGATCGACCAGGCGCGGTCGAGCACGGGCGTGAGCAGAGCATGGGCGATCCAGGGCAGTGCGCTCTCGGGATGGACATAGAGCGCCGTGGCCAGATCGTCGAGCACGTCCAGGCTGTCGGCCAACTCGGGATGACCGAGCAGATGGTCCAGCCAGCCCGGCTCGGACCAGACGTCGAGTTCTTCGGCCAGGGTCAGATGGATCGAGCGCGGCTTGCCGCCGGGATAGAGCCGGCGCCAGAGATCCTCGGACGCCCGAACCTCGGACGGCGCGCGCAAACCGACCGGGCGGCCGGTATCGCTCCAGGCATCGGGCAGGGCCTCGGCGTCGTCGGTCTCACTGGCCGGGGGCGTGCGTGCCTCCAATCCCTCGAAAAGCTCGAACTGCGTGTGTGTGCTGCGCGGCTGTGTCGGCGTTCGGGCGCGCGGCGGGCGACGCTTGACCAGACCATAATCAGGCAGCGGACGGGCCATGGCGACCGCGACCCAGTCGTGCAGATCCACCAGCGCCGGGTCGAGCACGTCGGCCTGGGTGTTGACCATGGCTTCCTGCGGATCGACCACGACCTGTTTGAGAAACTCCAGGAAGCTCTCGGACTCGACACCCAGACGTTTGAAGCGATGAAGCCAGAAGCGCGCCCGCTCGCGCGCCAGATCGTCCTTGTGCTGAGCGACCAGCAGGGTGATTTCGAGCAGGGCCGTGCCCGGACTGTCGGGGTCGCTGCGCTGGGCGGCGGTGAAGGCCATCTGGGCCAGATCGTAGTCGCCGGCGTCGATGTTCATGGTGCCGAGTCGCTGCCAGGCCGCCGACTGGAGCGCACGACCGCCTTCCTCGCAGACGCGCTGGAGCAGCGTGAGCTTCTTGCGCCAGTGGTCGAGCCGGTCATAGGCGTCGCAGAGCAGATCCAGCGCCGGCTCGTAGCGACCATCGAGCGCATCGAGCGCTCCGGCGAACAGCGGTTCCAGCAGGGTCACTACCCGTCCGGGCCGATCCTCGTCGAGCCAGCGGTCGGCGATGCGTGCCAGCAGCGGTTCTGGGATGGCGCCGCTGGCCAGGGCCGCGCGCACCCCATCCTCCGACAGCAGCTCGATGACGATGTCCCAGACCAGCTCGGTCGAGAGGTGCGGCAGTTCGTCGAGGTTGCCGCAACATTCACCGTAGGCAAAGCCGGAGCCGCAGAGACAGGGCTCTTCGGG
Organism: Allochromatium humboldtianum; assembly: GCF_013385175.1. Lineage (GTDB taxonomy): Bacteria > Pseudomonadota > Gammaproteobacteria > Chromatiales > Chromatiaceae > Thermochromatium > Thermochromatium humboldtianum. The sequence goes on from NZ_JABZEO010000006.1 coordinate 165,868, forward strand.
TTCAGGCTGCGGCAGCGGACGCGGCTGGAAGGCGTTGGATGGCAGCGGCGTGGCGTTCCAGATCAGGGTAGCGAGCATCCGCGTCAGCCGCACGATCTCGCCGGGGTCGAGACTGGAATCCCACAGACCCAGGGTCGCGGGGATATAGTCGTCGGCCCAGTCGATATAATCGCGCGGATCGGGATACTCCAGGATGTGCCGAACCGACTCCACGATGACTTGTTCGAACCGTTCCGCGTCAGCGGCATCGTGCTGGATCATGACACACTCCTCCACACAGCAGTGAGGCGGTCATTCTAAACCGCCCGCCGCCCAAGTAGACATATTTTGGACGGCGGCCCGGATCAGGCCCTTATCCCGCTCACCAACGACGACCGGCTCATCTTGGCCCCATCCCCTGGCGGGAGAGGGTGAGAAGGAGCCGTAATGGCTCAGTCGCTTTTGAACCGTTATCAAGTCTGTACAGCGAGCCTATACCGTTGGCTTCAAGACGAGGTATGCAGGATCTCGCCCGCCTCGTCCTCGACCGTCACCCGCATCGGGATGCCCTGACGGATGCTGGCCGAGACCACGCAGAAGTCCTCGAACAGATCCTTGCAGCGGGCGAAACGCGCCGACTGCGTGACCGCCTCGCTGACGATCAGCCGGATCTCCATCGAGCCGATGCGCAGCCGCTTGCGCTCGTTGCGGACCATGATGCAGGTGGCCTCGGCGCGCAGACAGTTCTCGGGCGGTTCCTCCTTGAAGACGCAGTAGAGCAGGCTGGCGCTCAGGCAGTTGGCGGCGGCAGCAGCGAGCATGCGCGAGGCGTTCGGCCCCTGCTGCTCGCCGAGCGGCGGCGGTTCGTCCATCAGGACGTCCGGCGCGCGCTTCCAGTCGAAGGCGACGTTGATCAGGAAACCTTCCTGCTGCTGGAGATGGATGGTGAAACGGCCTTCCTCGGACATGAGGGGTTCCTCGACGGTCGGGGTTCAGGGTTCGATGCGGCTGCCCAGGACTTCCAGGAACTTGCGCATCCATTCCGGATGGGCGGGCCAGGCCGGAGCCGTCACCAGCTTGCCGTCGACATAGGCGTTGGAGACGGTCTCGTTGACCTCGCACCAGGTGCCGCCGGCCCGTTCCAACTCGGGCCGCACGGCCGGATAGGCGGTGCACTGGCGACCGTCGAGCACGCCAGCAGCGGCCAGGATCTGCTGACCATGACAGACCGAGGCGATCGGCTTGTCGCCGGCGGCGAAGTGACGCACGATCTCGATGACGCGCGGATTGAGCCGCAGATATTCGGGTGCGCGCCCGCCGGGGATCACCAGGGCGTCGTACTTGGCCGGATCGACGGTGGCGAAGTCGGCGTTGATGGCGAAGTTGTGGCCGGGCTTTTCACTGTAGGTCTGGTCGCCCTCGAAGTCATGGATGGCGGTGCGCACGCGCTCGCCCGGCTGCTTGCCCGGACAGACCGCATGGACCTGATGCCCGACCATCTGTAGCATCTGGAACGGCACCATCGCCTCGTAGTCCTCGACATAGTCCCCGACCAGCATCAGTATCTTTTTGATCGCCATGAGCGCTGTCCTCCTCCGGATCGCCGCGATTGGAAAGTTCAAACTATAGCATTGAGGATCGTCGCGACGCGCGTTCGCCATCGATCCAGACCAGCCTCGACACAGGAGCCTTCAGACCCATGTTCGTCACCCCGCCCTGGCCGCTCGCCCGCGCCGCGCTGTTCAAACTCGATCCGGAGCAGGCCCACAATCTCACGCTCGGACTGCTCGCACGCTGGTCGGCACTCTTCGACGGGCGGCTCGGCGTGACGGACATCGCGCGGCGTCCGGCGCTGTCGCGCGATGTCATGGGTCTGCATTTCCCCAACCCCATCGGTCTGGCCGCCGGGCTGGACAAGCAGGGCGAGGCGGTGCCGGCCTGGCAGGCGCTCGGTTTCGGCTTCGTCGAGGTCGGGACCGTGACCGCCCTGCCCCAGCCCGGCAATCCGCGACCGCGTCTGTTCCGCCTCGCGGCCGACGAGGCGCTGATCAATCGCATGGGGTTCAACAACGGCGGGGCTGAGGCGATGGCGCGGCGGCTCCAGCACCTGCGCGCGCGCGGACTGCCCGAGATCCCGCTCGGGGTGAATCTGGGCAAATCCAAGGTCACACCGGCGGAACGGGCGGCTGATGACTATCGGCAAAGCTTCGAGCGCTTGGGCGAGCTGGCCGACTATGTGGTGGTCAACATCTCCAGTCCGAACACGCCGGGGTTGCGCGATCTGCAACGGGTCGACGAGGTCGCACGCATCCTGGAGGCGATCCAGGGGCCGAATCAGCGCCTCAGTCGTCCGCGTCCGCTGCTGGTCAAGCTGGCGCCGGATCTGGCCGATGACGAGGCCATCGAGTGTGCGCGAGCGGCGCTCGAAGCCGGGGCGACCGGATTGATTTTGACAAACACGACGATTCGCTTCGAGGGTCTCAGGAGTTCGACCGAGGGAATGAGCGGCGGACTCTCGGGCCGACCGCTGCTGTCGCGTTCGACCGAGCTGCTGGGCAAGGTGCGTGCGGCGCTCGGTCCCGAGCCGGTCATCATTGGCGTCGGCGGTATCCTCGACCCCGAGGGCGCGCGTGCCAAGCTCGCGGCGGGCGCCGATCTGATCCAGGTCTATACCGGACTCATCTATCGCGGCCCCGGCTTCGTGCGCGAACTGCTGCGCGGACTCTGAACGGCCATGTGCGGCATCGCCGGATTCATCCTGGCTCGGGGTCGGCACCCCGAACCTGAGTTGCTCGATCGCATGGCCGAACGGCTCGCGCACCGTGGGCCGGACGATCGGGGCCGTTATTGCGCCGGGCCGGTCGGTCTGGTGCAGACGCGGCTGTCGATCATCGGACTGGAGAGCGGCCATCAGCCGCTGCTGTCGGCGGACGGGCAGCTCGCGCTGGTCGCCAACGGCGAGGTCTACAACTACATCGAGCTGAACGCCGAACTGCGGGCGCTCGGGCATCCGCCGCGCACCGGCTCGGACTCCGAGACCATCCTCAACGCCTATGCAGCGCATGGACTCGACGCGCTGGAACGATTGCGGGGGATGTTTGCCTTCGCGCTCCATGATGCGCACACCGGACGCCTGATCCTCGGACGCGACCGGCTCGGCATCAAGCCGTTGTTCTACGTCCGACTGCCCGACCGGATCGCGTTTGCTTCCGAGATCAAGGCGCTGCTGGCGATCCTGCCCGAATCGCCCCGGATCTCGCCGAGCGCGCTACGCCAGTTCCTGCAAAACCAGTTCGCCGGCGGCGAGGAGACGCTGATCGACGGCATCCGGCGCGTCCCGCCGGGTACGGTGCTGCTGATCGACGCCGATCTGAACATCCGCCGGCATCGCTACTGGTCGGCGCTGGATGTGGAACCGCGCCGGATCGGGTTCGATGAGGCACGCGCCGAACTGGACGTGCTCATGGACGACGCCATGCGCGAGCATCAGCGTTCGGACGTCCCCTTCGGACTCTTTCTCTCCGGCGGGCTGGATTCGGCGGTGCTGGCCGCCAAGCTCGCCGAACAGGGCGCCGGACGCATCAAGAGCTATTCGGTCGGCTATCGCGGCACGACCATGGCGCATGAATTGGACGAAGCCGCGTGCGTGGCCGCGCACTTCGGTTTCGACCATCGACCGCTCGAACTGGATCTGCCCAAGGTGTTCGGACGTCTGCCGCATACGGTCTGGTGCGCCGACGAGCTGATGCGCGATTACGCCTGCCTGCCGACCTCGATCCTGGCCGAGACGGCGGGCGCGGAGCTGAAGGTGGTGTTTTCGGGCGAAGGGGGCGACGAGGCGTTCGCCGGCTACGGGCGCTATCGTCCGCCGCTCGCCGAGCGGCTGCTGAAATCGATGCTGCATCCGGGCAGCGGCGGATTCCGCACCCGTGGCCAGTGGGCCGGACGCTGGACACGACGCCTGATGGGGTCGGCACTGCGGGCGGTCGTCGAGGCCGATCGCGCGCCGGTGCTCAGCGCCTGGCGCGAGACGCCCCGCCGCTGGTCGGACATGCAGCGCCGTCAGTACACCGACCTGGTCACGGCCCTGCCCGACAATCTGCTGGTCAAGACCGACCGGCTGTTGATGGGCTTCGGGCTGGAGGGGCGCGTACCCTTTCTCGACCATCGGATCGTCGAGTTCGGGCTGTCGCTGCCGGATGAACTCAAGGTCCGCCGACATCAGGGCAAATGGCTGGTGCGACGCTGGGCCGAGCCGAAGCTGCCGCCCGGCCATCTGGAGCGGCCCAAGCGCGGCTTCCATGTCCCGGTCGGCGACTGGCTGCGCGGCGATCTGGCCGCCGAGGTCGGGCGACGGCTGGCGTGCAATCCAGGCGTGCGTGACTGGTTCGAGGTCAGCGCCATCCCCGAGCTGGTCGCCGCGCGTCAGTCCGGACGCGGCGGCGGACGCGAGCTGTTCGGACTGATGCAGTTCGCCATCTGGCACCGGCTGTTCATCGATCAACCGGAACTCAAGCCCGCCCCGGACGAAGATCCGCTCGACTGGATCTAAGCCCGATCCTGAACCAGCACCCAGGGCTTGACGACCACCGCCCAGACTTCGGCGTCGGCCTCCAGCCAGGCGCGTGCCTGGTCGTCGCTGACCGGCGCCAGACGGCCCTGCTCCAGATCGGCGGCGATGGTCTGAGCCTCGTCACGCGAACAGCGCAACGCCAGCTCGACCAGATCCAGCTCGGGCACGACCGCGATCACCCGCCCCTGGGCGAAAAAGCGTTGCAGTTCACGCCACGGGAGACGGGCCGTCTCCTGATTGATCCTCGCCCGCTCCAGCGCGTCCTGATCCTCAAGCGGCCTTGTCACTGGCATCGCCGGCATCCGTTGAAGTCTCAGGAGCCTCCGACGTCGTCGAAGTCGGGGCCGCGTCATCGCCCTCTGCCTCGCCGGACGCTTCGGTCAGCGGCTCGTGCACCAGGATCAGCCCGGCCAGCGGCGGCAGCGAGATCAGCAGCGAGTGCGGACGTCCCATCCAGCTCACCGGCTCGGCCGTCACGCCGCCCTGATTGCCGACGTTGCTGCCGCCGTACAGCTCGGCATCCGAGTTGACCGCCTCGCGATAGAACCCGGCCTCGGGCACGCCGATGCGATAGTTGGTGCGCGGCACTGGGGTGAAGTTGAACACCGCCGCGATCAACGTCTTGCCGGCGCGATCTTTGCGGACATAGCTCAGCACCGACTGCGAACTGTCGTGACAGTCGATCCACTCGAATCCGGCCGCGTCGAAATCGACCTCGTGCAGGGCCGGAAGCTCGGCGTAGATCCGGTTGAGATCGGCGATCAGCCTGTGCACACCCTGATGCGGCGGGCGCTCCATCAGCTCCCAATCGAGCTGACTGGCGAAGTTCCATTCCTTGCCCTGACCGAACTCACAGCCCTGGAACAGCAGCTTCTTGCCTGGATAGCTGAACATGAAGGTGTAGAGCAGGCGCAGACTGGCGAACTTCTGCCAGCCGTCGCCCGGCATCTTGTCGAGCATCGACTTCTTGCCGTGCACGACCTCGTCGTGCGAGAAGGGCAGCACGAAGTTCTCGGTGAAGGCGTAGAGCAGCCCGAACGTCAGCAGGTCGTGATGGAAGTGGCGATAGATCGGGTCTTTCTGCATGTAGGACAGGGTGTCGTGCATCCAGCCCATGTTCCACTTCATGCTGAAGCCCAGCCCGCCGAGATAGGTCGGACGCGACACCGCCGGCCAGGCAGTCGACTCCTCGGCGACCATGAGCGTGCCGGGGAACTGCTCGTGCGTGACCATGTTCAGCTCACGCAGGAAATCGACGGCCTCCAGGTTTTCGTTGCCGCCGTACTTGTTGGGGATCCATTCGCCGGCATTGCGCGAATAGTCCAGATAGAGCATCGAGGCCACGGCATCGACGCGCAGACCGTCGATGTGGAACTCCTCCAGCCAGTAGAGCGCGCTGGCGAGCAGGAAGTTGCGTACCTCGTTGCGCCCGAAATTGAAGATCAGCGTGCCCCAGTCCTTGTGCTCGCCCAGACGCGGATCGGCGTGCTCGTAGAGCGCGGTGCCGTCGAAGCGCGCCAGCGCATAGGCGTCCTTCGGGAAGTGCGCCGGCACCCAGTCGAGCAGCACGCCGATGCCTTCGCGGTGGAAATGATCGACGAAATAGCGGAAGTCGTCCGGCGTGCCGAAACGCGAGGTCGGGGCGAAATAGCCGGTGCACTGATAGCCCCAGGAGGCATCGAGCGGATGCTCGGTGATCGGCATCAATTCGATATGGGTGAAGCCGAGTTCCTTGACGTAGTCGGCGATCTCGTGGGCCAGCACCCGATAGTTGAGGAAGTCGCCCTCGGGATCACGCCGCCAGGAGCCGAGATGGACCTCGTAGACCGACATCGGCGCCTGCTGCCAGTTGGTCTTGGCGCGTTGCTCCATCCAGTCGGTGTCCGACCAGTCGAAGGCGCTCTCCACGGCGAGCAGCCCGGCGGTCTGCGGACGCTCCTGGAACGCCTGCGCATAGGGGTCGATCTTGATGTGGATATGGGTGGCGCGGTCGCGGATCTCGTATTTGTAGAAACCGCCCGCCTCCAGCCCCGGAATGAACAGCTCCCAGACGCCCGAACCGCCGCGCACCCGCATCGGATTGGCGCGTCCGTCCCAGGCGTTGAAGTCGCCCACCACACTGACGCGCTCGGCATTCGGCGACCAGACGGCGAAGCGGATACCGGGCACGCCCTCGAACTCGACCGCGTGCGAGCCGAGGATGCGGTAGATGTGCCAGTGCTTGCCCTCGCCGAACAGATGCAGGTCGAGATCGCCCAGCACCGGCGGGAAGCAATAGGGATCGTATTGGACATGGGTCAGACCGTCGGCATCCGTCCATTCGACCTGGAAGCGTTGCGGCAGCCGACCCGCCTCGCCTTCCCAGACGAAGAAATCACTGCCATCGATGCGCTCCATCGGCGCGTCGGGTTCGACCAGTCGGACCTGCTCGGCCTGCGGCAGGAAGACGCGCGCGACGGCCCGCCCGTTGTCCTCATGGCGTCCGAGAACCTCGAAGGGATCGTGGTGACGCGCCTCGACGATACGCTGCAAGGGTTCAGGGAGCTTGGGGGCGGATCTGGTCGCGTTGGCCATGTCGTTCCTGTACCTCTGGGGATTGGAATACGCGGGGATGGTATCATAAGGATGTTCCCAATCCTTTGTAGGCCGTCGTCAAACAGGAGGAGCCATGGCTCACACCAACCCCAGGTTCATCAGCCGGCTGACCCGCAACACACTGGCGCTCATCCTGGCTGGGGGGCGTGGCTCGCGACTCAAGCAACTGACCGCCTGGCGTTCCAAGCCCGCCGTGCCCTTCGGCGGCAAGTTCCGCATCATCGACTTCCCGCTCTCCAACTGCATCAACTCCGGCATCCGGCGCATCGGCGTGCTGACCCAGTACAAGGCCCATTCGCTGATCCTGCACATCCAGAAGGGCTGGGGCTTCCTGCGCGGCGAGTTCGGCGAGTTCGTCGAGCTGTGGCCGGCGCAGCAGCGTGTGGCCGAGACCGCCTGGTATGCCGGCACGGCGGATGCGGTGTTCCAGAATCTCGACATCATCCGCGACCACGATCCCGAATACATCCTGATCCTGGCCGGCGATCACATCTACAAGATGGACTATGGCGCCATGATCGCCCATCACGTCGAGAGCGGCGCCGACATGACGGTCGGCTGTCTGGAGGTCGACGTGGAGCGCGCACGCGAGTTCGGCGTCATGTCGGTCGACAGCGACGGCCGGGTGCGCCGCTTCGCCGAGAAACCCGCCACCCCTGAGACCATCCCCGGCCAGCCAGACCGCTGTCTGGCCTCGATGGGCATCTATGTGTTCAATCGCGGTTTTCTGTTCGAGCAACTGTTCAAGGACTCGGACATGCCGGGGTCGAGTCATGACTTCGGCAAGGACATCATCCCCAACGTCATCAAGCTCTATCGGGTCATGGCCTACACCTTCCGCGATCCGCGCAGCGGCGATCAGGCCTACTGGCGCGACGTCGGAACCCTGGACGCCTTCTGGGAGGCCAATCTGGAGCTGATCGGCGTCACGCCGCCGCTGAACCTCTATGACACCAACTGGCCGATCTGGACCTATCAGGAACAGTTGCCGCCGGCCAAGTTCGTGTTCGACGACGACGACCGGCGCGGCATGGCGGTCGACTCCATGGTCTCGGGCGGCTGCATCATCTCGGGCGCGACGGTGCGCCATTCGCTGCTGTTTTCGAACGTGCGAGTGAACTCTTACAGCCAGGTGAGTGACTCAGTGATTCTGCCGGACGTGGAGATCGGGCGAAACTGCATCGTGCGCAAGGCGATCGTCGACCGTTTTTGCCAGCTGCCCGAGGGCACCCAAATCGGACTCGACGCCGAGGCCGATCGGCGCGCCGGTTTCCATGTGAGCGAGGGCGGCGTCACCCTGGTGACGCCCGAGATGCTCGGGCAGGACGCCAATCAGGTTCGCTGAAATCCTAATCGGATCACTCATACATCAGACTATGAAGATCATCTTGAACGGAGCACCCCGCGAGATCGCCGACGGTATGCGCGTGTCGGAGCTCGTCGAATATCTGGAGCTGCTCGGCCAGCGCTTCGCCATTGAGGTCAATGCCGAACTGGTGCCGCGCAGTCGTTTCGCCGAGCATCGGCTGGCCGTCGGCGACAGGGTCGAGATCATCCAGGCCGTCGGCGGCGGTTGAGTCGAGTGCGCTGTCGTTTCCAATCCCCAATGTCCGAATCGCTACCTCTAGAGTCATCGCATGTCCACACCCGCCCCAACTTCCGATCGTCTCATCATCGCCGGTAAGGATTACGGCTCGCGTCTGCTGGTCGGCACCGGCAAATACAAGGACATGGACGAGACCGCGCGCGCCATTGAGGCCAGCGGCGCCGAGATCGTCACCATCGCCGTGCGCCGCACCAACATCGGCCAGAACAGCGACGAGCCGAACATTCTCGACGTGCTGCCGCCGGATCGTTACACCATCCTGCCCAACACGGCCGGCTGCTATGACGTCGACACGGCGGTGCGCACCTGTCGGCTGGCGCGCGAACTGCTCGACGGCCACAACCTGGTCAAGCTCGAAGTGCTCGGCGACGAGAAGACGCTGTTCCCCGATGTCATGGCCACGCTCAAGGCCGCCGAGATCCTGGTCAAGGACGGCTTCGAGGTCATGGTCTACACCAATGACGATCCCATCGTCGCGCGCGAGCTTGAAGCCATCGGCTGTGTGGCCGTGATGCCGCTGGCAGCGCCGATCGGCTCGGGCCTGGGCATTCGCAATCCGCTCAATATCCTGACCATCGTCGAGAACGCCAAGGTGCCGATCCTGGTCGATGCTGGCGTGGGCACGGCTTCGGATGCGGCCGAGGCGATGGAGCTGGGTTGCGACGGCGTGCTGATGAACACCGCGATTGCCGCCGCCAAGAACCCGATCCTCATGGCCAGCGCCATGCGCAAGGCGATCGAGGCCGGGCGCGAGGCGTTCCTGGCCGGGCGGATGCCGGCCAAGCGCTTTGCCTCGGCATCTTCGCCGATCGAAGGTTTGTTCTTTTGATCGTTTGAATCCAAGGAATCCCGTGAGTTTTTCGGATACTCGCTCAAACGCCACGCCTCCCGAGCATCGCCGTGCCATCCGTAGCTTCGTGCTGCGCGAGGGGCGTCTGACGGCGGCTCAGGAACGTGCTTTCAACGAACTCTGGCCGCGCTTCGGTGTGGACTGGAGGCCGGGCGCGTCGCTCGATCTCGCGACGCTGTTCGGCAATGACCGGCCGGTGGTGCTGGAGATCGGCTTCGGCAACGGCGAATCGCTGGCCGAGATGGCCGAGCGCGATCCGGAGCGCAACTGGCTCGGGATCGAGGTCCATCGTCCGGGCGTCGGGCATCTGCTGCTGGAGATCGAGCGGCGGGGTCTGACCAATCTGCGGGTGATGCGTCACGACGCCGTCGAGGTGCTGCGCGCCGGGATCGAGCCGGGCGCGCTCGATGCCGTGCAACTGTTCTTCCCCGATCCCTGGCCGAAGAAGCGTCATCACAAGCGGCGGATTCTGAGTCCGGAGCTGGTCGGACTGCTGGCGCGCGTCATCCGGCCGGGCGGGATCTTCCATGCCGCGACCGACTGGGCGCACTATGCCGAGCAGATGCTCGAGGTGCTCGACGGTGCGGCGGATCTGTTCGAGAACGCGGCTGGAGCCGGCGCCTATGCGCCCCGCCCCGCCAACCGTCCGCTGACCAAGTTCGAGCAGCGCGGCGAGCGGCTCGGGCATCCGGTGGCCGATCTCATCTACCGACGCCTCTGAGGCTGAATCCGCATGGCTGGCCTGCGACTCGACGGACTGACGCATCGCACGCTGGCGCCCGTGGATCTCGTGCTCGATGCCGGCGAGCGGGTATTCGTCTCCGGTCCGTCCGGGTCGGGCAAGAGCCTGCTGCTGCGCGCCATCGCCGATCTCGATCCGCATCAGGGCGAGGTCTGGCTCGATACCGAGCCGCGCTCGCGGATGGCGCCGCCCGTCTGGCGACGGCGGGTTGGGCTGCTGCCAGCCGAGTCGTTCTGGTGGGCCGAGACGGTCGGGGAACATTTCCCCGCGATTCAAACATCCGGCACGCTGTCGGCTGAAAAGATGGGCGCGTTTCACTCGGACCATCCTACGCATCGAGATCAGATCAACGGCTGGCTGACCGGACTCGGTTTCGAGCCGGACGTGCTCGACTGGTCGGTCACACGGCTGTCGACCGGCGAACGCCAACGTTTGGCTCTGGTGCGATTGCTGGCACAGCGACCCGAGGCGCTGCTGCTCGACGAGGCGACGGCCAACCTCGATCCGGTCAACCGCGATCGGGTCGAGACCCTGGTCGAAACCTATCGACGCGAACAGGACGCCGCTGTGCTCTGGGTCAGCCATGATCCCGAACAGCGCCGACGCCTCGGAGGGCGCGCCTTCGTCATTTGCAATGGACGGCTGGAGCCTGAGACCTGATGGACGCGAACGCCCCTGCAAGCCCGAGCATCAGCCTGATCGAACTCTCGCCCTGGGATCTGTCGCTGGCCTCGCTGCTGGTGCTGCTACTGGCCGTGCTGTCCTGGCGACTGCGGCTCGGGGTCGAGCGGCGCGTGCTGATCGCCGCCGCGCGCAGTGCGGTGCAGCTCAGCCTGGTCGGTCTGGTGCTCAAACTGCTGTTCGCCCAGACCAGTCTGCCGCTGATCGGACTCATGGCTCTGGTCATGCTCTCGGTCGCCGGCTTCGAGGTCATGCAGCGCCAGACGCGCCGCTTCGGCGGTCCCTGGGGCTACGGCATCGGCGCCGTCTCGATGTTTCTGTCCTCGTTCAGCGTCACCCTGCTGGCGCTCACGGTCGTCATCGGGGTCGAACCCTGGTATCAGCCGCAATATCTCATCCCCCTGCTAGGGATGCTGCTCGGCAACACCATGAGCGGCGTGGCCATCGCACTCGACAACCTCACCCGCCATGCCTGGGAGTCACGTGGCCGGATCGAAGCGCGTCTGCTGGCCGGTCAGGACTGGGAGCAGGCCATCGAGCACATCCGGCGCGAGGCCCTGCGCTCCGGACTCATCCCCATCATCAATGCCATGGGCACGGCCGGACTGGTCAGTCTTCCGGGCATGATGACCGGCCAGATCCTCGCCGGCAGTCCGCCGATGGACGCAGCCAAGTACCAACTGCTCATCATGTTCCTGATCGCCGCCGGCACCGGACTCGGCGCGATGGTCGCCGTCTGGATGGGTTCGCGGCGGCTGTTCGACGAGCGCCAGCGACTGCGGCTCGACCGGCTGACTCAGGCTGGATAAGAACACGCTTTAATTGAGTGTTTTAATCCATTAAATGCAACTCCCGGCATTCTCTTGGATCTCAACTTCAGCTAACGTGACGGTTATGTTGCGCCGCATCATGGGCTAGTACGGCCCGCTCGCGGCGATCGGCGTCCGCGCCGCCGTTGGAGACCAAGAACTCATGTCCGCTTCGACCCATTACGATGTTCTGATCGTCGGCGCCGGCGTCACCGGCACCGCCCTGCTCTATGAACTGGCCAAGTTCACGGATCTCAACCGGCTGTGTCTGGTCGAGAAATACGACAGCGTGGCCAGCGTCAACTCACACGCCCACAGCAACAGCCAGACCATCCATTGCGGCGACATCGAGACCAACTACTCGCTCGACAAGGCCCGCGCCGTCAAGCGCACGGCCTATATGGTCATCAACTACGCCACCAAGCTCCCGGCGCGCGATCGCGACCGCATCATCTTCCGCATGCCCAAGATGCTGCTCGGGGTTGGCAAGGATGAGTGCGATCTGGTGCGTCGGCGCTATGAGAGCTTCAAGGAGCTCTTCCCCCGGATGCAGCTCCTGGAGCGTCAGGACATCGCCGACCTGGAGCCGAACGTCGCCCTGGTCGATGGCGCCTGGCGCAAGGAGGAGATCGTCGCCACCGGCACTCCGGACGAGTACTGCGCGGTCGACTTCCAGGCGCTGGCCGAATCCTTCTCGCGCGAGTGCGTGCGTATGGAACGCAGCTCCAACAAGCAGATCACCCAGCTGTTTTCGACCAAGGTCGACAGAATCCGCCGCACCGATGACGGCGGCTATGCGGTCGAGACCAGTCGCGGTCCGCTCCAGGCGCGTGCCGTGGTGGTCTGCGCCGGCGGGCACTCGCTGCTGATGGCCCAGGAGATGGGACTCGGGCTGGAATACTCCTGTCTGCCGGTGGCCGGCTCCTTCTATTTCGCTCCCGAGGCGCTCAACGGCAAGGTCTACACGGTCCAGAATCCCAATCTGCCTTTCGCGGCCGTGCATGGCGACCACGATGTCAAGGAACGCGGCAAGACCCGCTTCGGACCCACAGCGCTCATGCTGCCGATGCTCGAACGGCGCAATCCGTCCTCGATCCGCGAGTTCTTCAAGGTGCTGCGCTTCGACCGTCAGGTCGCCGGCGTGCTCTGGGATCAGTTCAAGGTGCGCGACATCCGGCACTACATCCTGCGCAATTTCCTCTACGAGGTGCCGCATCTCAACCGGCGTCTGTTCGTCAAGGAGATCCGCAAGATCGTGCCCTCGATGACGGTCGAAGACATCAGCTATGCCGAGGGCTTCGGCGGCATCCGACCGCAACTGATCGACAAGGCGGCCCGCAAGCTGCGCATGGGCGAGGCCAAGATCAGCGACGGTCAGGGCATCATCTTCAACATGACGCCTTCGCCGGGCGGCACGAGCTGTCTGGGCAGCGGCGAGAACGACATGCGCACCATCGCCGGCTATCTGGGTGCGCGCATCGACGAAGCGGCCTTCGAGCGTGAGCTGTTGATGGGACACGAGGACACGCGCGCGTCCCAGTCGATCCTGACCGAGGACGCGGCCTGAAGTCGCCGACCGACCCCATCGATCATCGCACCTTCAATCCTTTCAATTGGGTTTGAAGACCCCGGCTCGACTTGGCGTACCGGCTCCCGGCGGGTATCTTGCGCGGTGGCCCGTGGGGCCGTCCTTAGTGGACGCGCCAGGGCCGTCGACGCACAGTCCCACGCACGCAGTTCACCGACGACGCGGCGTGGGGTCGCCCCCAGTACCCACGAGAGGCCCGCTTCATGCCCCCCGTTCAACGTCTATTCATCGGACTCTTCGCCTTACTTGTTCCAGCCCTGGCCTGGGCCGGCGGTGACGCCGCGGCCCTTCAGGCCATCGACCTGACCGACCACACCATCGGTTATCTCGCACTCCTGATCTTCGGCATCGCCTATGCGCTGGTCATCGGCGAGGAATTCCTGCATCTGCACAAGTCCAAGCCGGTCATCATCGCCGCGGGTCTCATCTGGTGCCTGATCGCCTACGCCTACATTCAGCAGGGCCAGCCGCATCTGGCCGGCGACGCGGTGCGCCACACCCTGCTCGAATACGCCGAGCTGATGCTGTTCCTGCTGGTCGCTATGACCTACATCAACGCCATGGAAGAGCGGCGCGTCTTCGATGCGCTACGCACCTGGCTCATCAACAGGGGCTTCGGCTTTCGCTCGCTGTTCTGGATGACCGGCACGCTGGCGTTCTTCATCTCGCCGATCGCCGACAACCTGACCACGGCGCTCCTGATGTGCGCGGTGGTGATGGCCGTCGGCGGCGACAACCGCACCTTCGTCACCCTGTCCTGTATCAATATCGTGGTCGCGGCCAATGCGGGCGGCGCCTTCAGCCCCTTCGGCGACATCACGACGCTGATGGTCTGGCAGAAGGAGGTGCTCGACTTCTTTACGTTCTTCAAGCTGTTCGTGCCCTCGGTCGTCAACTATCTGGTGCCGGCGATCCTCATGTCCTTTGCCGTGCCCAACATCAAACCCGAAGCGCAGGAGTCCAACGCGCATATGAAGCGCGGTGCGCGGCGCATCATCCTGCTGTTCCTGCTGACAATCGCCACGGCGGTGAGCTTCCACAACTTCCTGCATCTGCCGCCGGTGATCGGCATGATTACCGGACTGGGTTATCTCCAGATCCTCGGCTACTTTCTGCGTCACACCCATGACAACTGGCACAAGCGCAACGAGGATCGCGCGGCGCTGGTCGGCGATATGACCCCTTTTGATGTGTTCAACAAGGTCGCGCGCGCCGAGTGGGACACGCTGCTGTTCTTCTATGGCGTGGTGCTCTGCGTCGGCGGACTGGGACAGATCGGGTATCTGTCGATGGCATCGGAAATCATGTATGAGCAATGGGGGCCGACTCTGGCCAATGTCGCTGTCGGTCTGCTCTCGGCCATCGTCGACAACATCCCGGTCATGTTCGCGGTGCTGACCATGATGCCGGAGATGAGCGATACCCAGTGGCTGCTGGTGACTCTGACGGCGGGTGTCGGCGGCTCGCTGCTGTCGATCGGCTCGGCGGCCGGTGTGGCGCTGATGGGACAGGCGCGCGGCACCTACACCTTCTTCGCGCATCTGGAGTGGACGCCGGCGATCGCGCTCGGCTTCCTGGCGAGTATCGCCGTTCATTTCTGGATCAACGGTTGAGGGATCGATAGGCCGCTGGATCGCAAGCGGGCATGGACAAATGCTCCGCTTGCGATTATAGTGGCGCGCTTGTCGCCGACCGCGCTCGTTGGTCGGCACTGCCCGGAGAGGTGCCAGAGCGGCCGAATGGGCCTGACTCGAAATCAGGTGTACGCGCGAGCGTACCGTGGGTTCGAATCCCACCCTCTCCGCCAAAACACCAGCAAATACGCGCCCTACGGCGCGTTTTTTGTTTGTACCCGCCAAAAAACCCACCAAAGCAAAAACGCTTGGCGAGCGCTTGCTAAGACGCCGGAACCGGCGACTCTTGGCTCGCGTCGGTCGTAATCCAGCGCGCCCGGTATCTACCTTTACCCTCGATCGTCGAGTTTCACGCCCGCTGGAGACGACTCAGCCGCACTGGTCAGCCGAACCCTGTCGAAAACACCGATTTCCCGGAAAGTTCCCCTTTGCTGGTATCTCAAGAAATGGCGGTTCATCGCGCCTGTTCAGACCCGGCCAGCTAGTTCGCTCAAAATTCAGTACTGGATGCCAGGACCAGCCACCAACAAAATTGCCCTGAAAACATGGGTGTCGACCGTTGCGTCACCATGTATCGGTCGCTCAAATGCCGCCAGTCGTTGAAACGACGAATTGGCCCCGCCCCCACGCGCATTGCCACAAATATTGACTATCTATTTGATATTCAAGGAAAAACTTGACAATCGTTGCCGAATCGTGTTAAAATGTTACGGCACACGATTGTCAACTGACAATCCCCTTCCCAGCGTTTTTCGCCGAGCCATCAGCGCACTTTCCGCGCGGACTTGATCGCCGCTTCAGTTCACATCATGAGCCAATCGCTCAGGGTCAACCGTGCCGGTGTGTTGGTCGCCGCGCCTGACATCGTCTTCGCTCGGAAGCGCTTCGTGTGCTAGTCCACATGGTTAGCCATGTGATCGTTTGCTCATTGGAGCCATCACTATGAACGTCTCGCACGCTTCAGCGGCCCCGTTGCTTCAGCCGCTGTTTTCACTTGGCCGCCTCTGCACCACCCCCGGCGCGCTGGCCACCCTCGCTTCACTCTCGCTATCCCCGTGGTCTTTCCTCGCCCGACACCAGCGCGGCGATTGGGGTGATCTCGACGCGGACGATCGGCGCGCTAACACGTTAGCCGTGATTCAGGGATCGCGCGTGTTCTCCGCCTATGACCTCGGTCATCACCAATCCCTGTGGATCATCACGGAAGCCGACCGTTCAGTGACCACCCTGTTATTGCCTGAGGAGTATTGAACATGAGCCATGTCTATCGTTGGAGTGCCCAGCTGAGCGCGGAGGCCGTAGGCCCCGTGGCCAATGCCGCCCCCTTGCACCTACGCCAAAGTGATCTGGATGGGGCCTGTGGACTGCATTGCGCCCTGATGGCCCTGATGCTGTTTGGTGTCGTCGAGCGCCATGAGCTGGAGCAGCTGAGCACCTCCCGCAAACAGCCGCTGGCTGGGTTCTGGAAGACGTCGACGGCGTACTACTTTCGCGGACTCAAAGCGCGGCAGTTGAAGGCGCTCCTCAAGCCGTATCGCGATTGGTTGACGTGCACGCTGGCGACCGACAATCCCGCCCGCGAAGCGGGAGCGATCATCGACAACCACGGGATTGCCATCCTGGGCATTGTCAATGCCGCGTTTTCGCACTGGATCCTGGCCATTGGCACAGGCACGCGGGAAGGGGAACCGGCGCACGACAAACTGCTCATTCTCGACCCGAGCGAACCGCCGATTCCGATGCTGGCGTGGAATGCCACCCTCACGCTCAAGCCCAACCGCCGTGGCCACCATCAGTATGAGACAGCGCACGGGTGCTTCAAGGTCACCGTCAAGGATGCGCTGCTGTTGCAGTCAAAACTGGTTGAGCTTGATCTCGCGTTTGCAGAACTCTTCAATGAGGACTGATCCACAGACCATGATCCATTGCCCACCTGACGGCCAGCCTGCGTGCTGGCCGTCGCCGTTTTGGCGTGTCTCTCGGAGTGTTCCCCATGAAGCCCTCGATCATCACCCCCGACGAGTTTCAGCGGCTGGCCATCGCCGTCGCTGAACTTCCATTCGTCTCCAGCCAACGTGAACCCAGCGATTACGTGCTGGATGTACTGGAAACCGTGCTGAACTTTCACATGCAGACCACCGTCGTGGTCGAGGCCCTGAGCTACTTCCGCCAGGAGGTGCAGGGGCCACGCGCCCTGTACGACCACCACGCCTTGCGCGCCCTGCTCGCCACCTTCCCAGACACCCCGGCGGGCAACCAGGCCGCCAGTCGCTGTCTCTGGAACAACCGCCACTGGACGCGCGTGGCGCTGCTGCGGCGCTTGCTGGAATTCCTGGAGTCGGTGAACGTCACCGACCAAGCGACCCTCCGTACTTGGGCGTGCCACGCCGACTATGCGCGCGACTTCAAGCACCGCGTCAAGGGGCTGGGGTTTGCGGTCTTTCAGTGGCTGCGCATTCGCTGCGGCGCGGACACCATCAAACCGGACGTGTGGGTGATCAACTTCGCCCGCCGCGTGCTGGGTCGCCGACTCGCTGAGCCGCTGCTGGTGGAGAGCTTTGAGCGCTTGACGCCCTGGGTCGGAGAATCCCTCGTCAACATCGACGTCACGATCTGGCACTACGAGAAAGGGGCGATGGCCACGGACGTTCCGGGGCTGCGGTTGTTGGCGTGGCACGGGTTGAAGCGCCGCTTCGAGGCGACCTTGACGTCGCCCCCGGCTGGGTTGGGGCGCGACTGGACGATCCAGCTCGCCGACAACACCCAGCTGCGCTACGACGCGGCGGGGCTCGATCTCCTGCCGACCGAGTCACTGTTTGGCGGGCGTGCCCCCGGTGAGACGCGGGTGCAGCTGCGACAAACCCATTGGACTGAAGGGCTGATGTTGTCCTTGAGCGTTCATCAGACCGCCCCCTTGGTACCGTCACTCTGGCGCACGGTGAAGCGACGACTGAAAGACCAGGACTGGGAGTGCCGCAACCTCCCGGTCTTTGCCGCCCGCCTGGAGCTCGAAGAGAGCACGCGCTTTGCTCAGGATCACTCCCTCGATGACTTGAACGATTGGGTCGCCGACCAAGTCGCGGCGGTGATCGAGGCGTTACAAGCGATGGTCGGTGTCGATTGCGCAAACTAGCATAAGCTTTTGTTTCGAAAGGACTTTATTGACAAAGGCGGCGGCATGTGATACAATATGTGCACGCCGAATACTCGGCGTCGTCAGCCACGCTGATGACACGTTGATCACGCCAGACGTCCCCTTTCCCGTCCCGGTCGTCCTGTTCTCACCGGGAGCGTTCCCGCACCGCATTGCCGGTGCCCCTCAACCCAGGAGGTTCTATGTCATTGTCCCCGTTGTTTCGGGAGGCGGAGCTTGTGCACGCCTATTCCAGAGCCCAGGCCATCGCCGATGGTGTGCTGATGGATGTCTCGATCATGGCCCGTGAAGCGGGCTTCAAAGTCCCGGTCGCGGTGACAGCGGCGGTGTGGAGCGACTGTGTCGCTTGGCCCCGTCACGATCCCAGCCAGGACGAACAGGGGCGGCTGTGGGACGTGCTGATGATGGCGCGTCTGGAAGCCGGTCGCCACGGCAACCTGCAAGTCGTGCCGTTCAAGGTGCTGCGCATCCCGCGTGGCGGCACGACCCCGCAGCTGACGCAACTCACGTTGCACATCGGTCCCGGCGATGTCGGCGAGCCGGTGGTGACGATTCTTCAGCCAGGGGAGGACTGAGCCATGAGCTGGCACATTGGCATTCACGATGTCGCGCGCATCGCGGTCAGTTCAGACGGACGCCCGCTCTATACGCAGGGCGACATGCACTGGTGGCAAACCGTGCGGCTGTACAACCGCGACGGTCAAGAGATTGGCGAGATCACGCTGCATTTGACGGGTGCGCAAGTGGCATTGCCCGTCGGTGAGCAGCCGCCGTATTGGGGGATTGATCCGCGACAGCCGTCGGCGTTGGCGCTGATCGACGGGGAATCACCCTTCTGAGGGGGGGGTGCTTGGGGACTGGTCCTCCCCAGGCACCCGGTTCCTAAACGCTGGGAAACAACACTTAGGAGACACCAGTATGTTCCGAAAAGCTGAACGCCGCCAAGCCAAACTTCGCTTGGCGCTCTGTGGTCCTTCGGGATCGGGTAAGACCTATAGCGCGTTGTTGGTGGCGCGGGGTTTGGCCCCCGATGGCCAGATCGCGTTGATCGACACCGAGCGCGGCTCGGGCGAGCTGTACGCCGATCTCACGCCCTATGACGTGGCCTCCCTGGCCCCGCCCTTTACTCCGGCGCGCTACATCGAGCGCATTCAGCAGGCCGAGCAGGACGGCTATGACGTGCTGATCATCGACAGCCTCAGTCATGCCTGGACTGGTGAAGGCGGCATCCTCGATCTGCACGACAAGGCCGCCGCCGCCAGTCGCTCCGGCAACTCGTTCATGGCCTGGCGCGAGGTGACGCCGAAGCACAATCAGCTGATCGATACGCTGTTGGCGTCCGATCTGCACGTGATCGTAACCATGCGCACCAAGACCGCCTACGACCTGATCGACGACAACGGCAAGAAGAAGCCGGTCAAGATCGGGTTGGCACCGGTGCAGCGCGACGGGCTGGAGTACGAGTTTACGACCGTGCTCGATCTCAGCGTCGATAGTCATGTCGCCACCGCGACCAAGGATCGCACGGGGTTGTTCGACGGCGAACATTTCGTGCCGACAGCTGCGACCGGGGAGGCGCTGCGCCAGTGGTTGGACAACGGCCTGGATCCACTGGCCGAGAGTCATCAGCTGTTGCAGACGCTGACGGCGACGGTGGAGACGTTGACCACGGTGACAGAACTCAACCAGTGGTGGCGTCAACAGCGCGCTCAGATTGGGCGGTTGATTCCGGCCGATCGCGAAGCGCTCACGGCGCATTGCAGTAACCGCAAACTCGTCCTCCTGGAAGGCGAGTACACCCGCGCCCTGGAGGAGTCGCCTCCTCCCCGTCGCCGCCGACGTCACAGTGAATCGCCTGTTCCCGAGCCCGCTGAGATGGCAACGGAAACGGACAGCGACGTCTTCAGTCACTAACCCCCCGCCACCGCCAAGCACGGTTCGCGCGCCGAACCGTGCTGAGGAGAGTCGCCATGTTGCACTACATGATGAGTGAGGATGGTATGCGCGCGGTCATCGGCCCCTGCGTGGGCGGTTCGGTGCGGCTGTCGATCATTCGGTTGTGCCGTGAACTTGCGATCGAGATTCCACCGGAAACGCTCGACGAGACCACGGACATCGACACGCTGCGCGCGTTGAATCTGGAGCTACTGATTGAGCGTGGTGAGCGGAGCTGGGCGCGAACGCAAGCGGCTCAGGCACGTCAGGCCGAGCGCGAACGCGCGTTACCCCCGGAGATCGTCGCGCAGGTCGCGACGTTACGCCAACGCGCGCAGTCGGTGCGGGCGCTCGCCCAGTACGCCGATGACTACAGCGCCTACAGCCAGGAACTTGCCCAAGCCGAGCGCCTAGAGCAGGAAGCGGCGACGTTGCTGCATACCGCCTCCCCCATGAACCCCTAACTCGCCGCGGTCTGTCCCATCGCCGATGGGCGGACCGCCTGCGCCCCGGAGTCAAATCATGACCGCGAAAGCCACACTGAAACTGTACGAACTGTCCGCCGAGTACCTCGATGCCTTAGAGGCCCTGGCCGAGCTGGAGGATCTGCCCCCCGAGGTGATTGCCGATACCCTGGAGGGACTGGCCGGCGCTTGGGAGGACAAAGCGCTCAATGTCGCGCGCTATGTGCGCAATCTGGAAGCCGAAGCCGCCGCCATCGAGGAGGCCAGGAAACGCATGGACGCCCGCGCCAAAGCTACGGCGAATCAAGCCGCTCGCCTCAAAGCCTATCTGAAAGCGGAACTGGAGCGCACTGGACTCAAGCCCAAGGCGCCGGATCTGGCGCTGCGGTTGCAAAGTAACCCGCCATCTGTCGTGGTCGATGACGAAACGCGCATTCCGAACGCCTACCGGCGTACCGAAACTGTCACGACCCTCCTCAAGGCCGACATCAGTGCTGCCTTGAAAGCCGGGAAGACCGTCGCCGGCGCCCACCTGGAGGCGTCCAAGCGGCTGGTGATTCAGTAATCCCATTCAACGTGATCAGTCGAGCGCGGTGATCCCATGCGCATCGGGATCGTCGCGCTCGGGGAGACCAACATGGATCAGACCATGACAGAGACGCGGTGCAGGGCTCAGGCGCGCCGGATCACGCCGCCCAATGCGCGCTTCTGGCACTGGCATCGTGATTCATTCGTCAAACTCACCCTGAAACCAGGGCAAGTCCTGTCTCATCAGGTGGGCGGGCCGGATGAGGAAGGCTGGTCATGGCACAGTAACACCTGGCGCCATGACGGTGATCGCATCACCTGGGAATGGTGTGACGATGGGGTCGATTGCGACGGTCGTCTCACGCAGGGTGGGCGCTTAGTTTGCACGCTGACAGCCTGCCAGCGGGAGGGACGGGAAGCACCGGAAGGCCAGGAAAGTACGCTGCCGGACTGGGTCAGCGAGCGGTCGTGGCAACGCGACTACAGTGCCGAAGCCATGGGGTATTGACGATCCGGTTGTGCCCCAAGGAGCCGGGTAAAGATCGAGAGGGGCTTGAGCCACGGAGGGCTTGTGGCGAGTGCTGTTCCTCCTGATTGGGGCACGATCGACGATGACACCGCGATCTGTGATGAGGTCTCAGGAATGTCCAAATTCGAAGTACACTGCCAAGAATCCGTGGCCCTCTTCGGTCAACCTTACGCCGAGGTGCATCGGTGGCTGGATGCGTTGGCCGGGAGCGAACGCTATGGGATGCGCCATCGTCGAGTGCGTCATCATGAAGCGGGGATTCGCGAGGCGATGCGGTTGTTCGGTGACACAGTCGGGCCGGTGGCACGACAGCACATTGTCTCGGATCTGAAGGAGGAGGGGTGGACGGAGTCTGATCCCTTTCCGCAGGATGAGGCGGACTATGTGCGGATGGGGCTGTTTTGATCCCTGATAGCTTGAACTCGTGTTTGTGGGCGTAATCACTCACTATAAAGCAAACGGAACAGCCAGCGATCTCTTACTTTAATACACCTCGCCGAGGTGCCTTATTCTCCAGTCCGCAACAGTTGCAGCACCTGTAGCGCCGAGGAATTAGCCTGGGCTAGCATGGCTGAACTACTTTGCTGGAGAATCTGAGAGCGCGATAAAGCCGCTGTCTCGGCGGCAAAGTCCGCATCCTCAATCCTGGATCGCGCGGCCTCACTGTTCTGCGAAAAGTTTGTAAGGTTGTTGACCGTAAACTCCAGGCGGTTCTGATAAGCGCCGATCTTGGCTCGAACATTGTTCACCCGATTTAGCGCGTTATCGATTGCTTGGATCGCCTTGTTCGCGCCCTCCACCGTGGCGATATCGATTTTGCTTAAAGACTGCCCACCCTGCCCGCCGCCGTAGTTCCCCGTCAGCAAGCCAGTAGTTATAAGATTATTGCTCAATCCGGAGGTAATCTCTATTTCGCGATCGGATTGCAGCGTGTAAGACCCATTAATCGTACCATCAACCACGCATCCTGCCAAATCTCCATTGAACAGTTGGGGAAAAATTGGTTTTCCTATTTTATCAATCAACATCACACCACCACCCTCTGCTGTTCCATCAACTCCGGTGTCAACCGCAATGACTCCTGTTTGCCCAGAAATGGCGTTGACTTGCCGAACAAGCATCGCCCGATTATAACCCGACTTATCCGCTCCTGCTTGAGCGGCAAAGCCAGCAATCTCAACCCCATTAATTGATCCCGTGACCATTCCAGCTACAGTTCTCTGAGTTCCATGATTGACGGCTCGGTTTTCCTGCATGACTGCCACAACTCCGGTTTTATCACTGATCGAATTAATGGCTGAAACTACGTTATTGATGCCTGAATCGGATTTAGGGACGGGCACCCCATTAATAAGCGTGGCACCGGTTTGCGTATTCCAATACACGCGGTTGCCTGTATCGATCATGTTAACCGGCGTTGAGACTAAGCCGGTTTTTGTTCCATTATAAGCGCCTACTCGAAATCCGGCGTTTTCTGCCCGCCCGAAGACGTTGTTATCGATATGGATGTCTTGACCCTCAGTTGCGACTAAGGTCATTGTTGCAGTGAAAATACCCGAGACAGCCGAGTCAAAGCCGTCTGTAAAATGAAGTCCAGTCATCCCGGTCAACAAAACACTACTCGGTGGCCCAAAGGGATTGCCGCTCTTGTTTGCCAGTACAATGTTTCTGCCGTCCGCCGCCTTCAAAACAATGCCGGACTCATCTTTTTCGGTATCAATCGCAACAACTCCGGTCTGCTCCGAGACCTGATTAATAGCAGCGACGATCCCTGCACGGGTCGCAGTGGGATTTCCAGCCATCACATGGACATTGATATCAATCCCATTGACCTGAATAGCTCCAGCGACATCCGTCCAAGCTGGCGACATGGGATACCCACTGACAATGGTTTCACCCACAACCGCTTTAACTCCACTTTCCTTAGCCTTGGCGTTGATTGCAGCGGCAATAGCAATGGTGCTCTTGTCTTTGCCCATAAATGAGGCGGTGTCTGCGCTTGCTATAGCTCCACCAATCGTCACCCCATTTATGACTAAATCTCCTTCCCGGAAAGCTGGGAGTTTTTGTGTTGCTAAAATTCCCGTCGTATCAGTCTCTCCACCGTAGGCACACCGCTGAAACGACCCTAAACCAGCGCTATCCGAAATCCCTAGACTGTCCGCATCGATTTTTCTAACAGCGACTTTCATCTTTTGATCGAAGTCGGCTCCAACCTGGATATCGAGATCCAAAGCCGATCCATCCAGCAATTTGAGCCCGTTATAGTCTGTGGTTTTGGATACCCGATCGATTTCAGAAACCAGTTGATGCAGTTCTGCGTTTAAGGTTTCGCGATTACCCTCTGTGTAGGTGCCGTTTGCAGACTGTACCGACAATTCACGCATACGCTGCAACGCCGATCCAATCTCGCTCAAAGCCCCCTCGGCAGTCTGTAACAACGAAATCCCGTCACTGCTGTTCCTCGTTGCTTGATTCAGTCCCCGGACCTGTGCAGTCAGGATTGTGGAAATGGCCGATCCGGCGGCGTCGTCTTTGGCAGAGTTGATCCGCTTACCGCTGCTCAGCCGCTCCATGGCCTGGGCAAGGCTAGCCTGTGATGTACTGAGATTGCGCTGAGACTTCAGCGAGGCAACATTTGAGTTGAGGACCATAGGCATGACAGCAGACTCATTAAATCCCTGTTGAGTGCGTTGACTTTTGCCCTGCGACGGCATCCGGAACCAGCAACATAAACAATTGTTTATGAAGATTTCTTGCTACCGGCTGATACTGTGCATAGGCGCATCATCGTCTTCGCGCGTGGAGACTGAATCAATGAAAATCAAATTCCGTGCCAGATTTGCTCGATATTTGCTCGTTTTATGGTGAGGCAGTTCAAGCATTGCTGTGCAAGCCATGCGGCTTCAATCTCAACGCGGGCAGCTGCTGTCGCGTACCGATTCTGAACTTGGTATTTTGTGTGCGTGACCGACTTTCAGCGACAAACATCAGATTCCGTCAAAATGTTGACGTTTTGAGTTTGCGCGGTGAGCCTGGCTCAGAAGGCATTTGAGTTCATCCAGGTGTTGGTGGAGATGACGGGAGCCACCGCGCTGGTCAGCGAGGAACCAGAGGGCTGAAAGGCTGAAGATCGCCGTGTTCAAGTCCAGGGACGGGCTGGACACGGGCGATAACAGGGGGTTGGACGTTGCAGGTCGCCAAGGCGCTGTATCACGGTCAGAGGAGGTCGCCAAAGGAGGCGATCTTGAGGCGAAACCGATGAAACGTTGCCCAATCCTGCTTGATGGCATCGGCTTCGGCCACGGTCAGCAGGGTTTCTTGCAGCATCGAGCACATGAGATCCTGAGTCGTCAGGATCTTCAAGGTGGCGTGGCAGCGCTCGGCCTGCTTGATCGCCTGTTTGTCGTCCATCGCCAGGCGGTACTGACGATGCAAGGCGACGGCGATACAGGCGCACTCGCCCTCACCGAAGCGCTCGAATCCGATCCAGCGCGCGAATGTCTCGACCTCGTCGGGGTCGGTAATCTGGATGACTTCAAGGATGCCCTGCTCCACGGCGCGATCGAGACGACAGACTTGCTCGCCATAGTGCGTGGTGACTTCGTGGCGGACGTGCTCGGTAATGAAAAAGCGGCACGAGTGCCGCTCAATCAAATCCAGGCGGTCGATGGCTAAAAAATTGATGAGAACCGAGGTGTCGGCGATAATGATCGAGTGCGAATCTTTTACTTCTCGTGTCTCCATTAGTCCTCGTCCTTGACGGCTTCCGCCAATTCGATGAGCGTAGCACCCGAGACACCGAGATTTTTACTGAGATCGAGCAGGCGTCCGCGTGAAATCTCTTCCCGGCGGTAAGCTTCGATCGCCAGTTGTACAATCTGGGTCTTCAATTCACGGTCTTCCCGCTCGGGTTTTTCAGGTTGCTCCATATCATCCAACATCTGAAGGAACGATAGAAACGCTCTAGCTTCGCTCTCACGGCTCAGGAGCTTGTTGCATTCGGCCGGTGAGACCAGCGACAGACTGCGCAGCCGAAAGATAGCGGCCTTGTAACTGACGCCAAAGTGATGCGCCAGGAGCGCGGCATCCTGATGGGTGATCGCTTGCGAACCCGGCGCCGGGCGCGTTTGGGTCTCGATGCGCCCTTCCGTGGCAACATCAAAGATCGCGTGTTCTTGGCGGCTCGGCTGTCCCTTATCTAAGGAGCGAATGAAGTCGGTGACACCATCAGCAGGCATCAGAAAGGCGGCAGCAAAGGCATTGGCCCGTTTCTCGATCAGTTCCGGGGCATTTTCGCGCGTCGAGACCGTGGCGGTGCGTTCACGATCAAGCAGGGCATGGGCGTATTCATGAGCATAGGAGAACCGCTTGCGCGCCCGCGCATGGGTGTAGTTGACCAGAATCGCCATACCGATGGAGGCATGGCGCAGAAACAGTCCCGACATCTCATCGGGCAGATGCACGCCCGCCGACCAAATCCCCTGATCGGCAATCAATTCGCTCATATCGCCAATCGGCGTTGGTCCCAGACCAAGCCGTTTGCGCTCTTGCGCGGCGACATATTCGCCGTGTTGCACGGCTTCACTCGGCGTTTTGGGGGTGGCCACAGCGTAGGCGGGTGGTCCGCTCCGTTCAGGACGCCCGAGCAGACGCTCTAAGGCGCACCCGTCCAGGCACAGGCGCAAGCAATGCTGCACTTGGTCATTGACCTCACCGCTCGCCTCGATGCCGGGCGCCAAGCGATGCAGGGCCACCAGCCAATCCTCCTCCTCGATGGCCGCTGGCTGAAAGAAGTCCAGGATTGACCGCCGATACAGCTCCGCTAGGCGCGACAGTTCAAAGGTGGAGACCGCGCGCTTGCCGGCTTCCAGTTGGGTGATGGCGGTACGGGGTAGACCGATGGCCTCAGCCACCGCTTGTTGGCTCAACGCTCTGTTTTCGCGCGCTTCGCGGAGGCGCGCGCCAAGGGTAATGGGGTTAAAAGACATGGTCGTCTTCTCCGGGTGAGTGTCTTAGTTTATTGTTTTTTAAATAAATTATAACATATTTATGCAATTTTGGAAAAATTATACTTGACCGTTCGATTTTCAAACTATAGATTAAAACCTATGTTTGGCATTGGTTTTTTAATGGCAGTCATTTCAAGCAGATAGGAGCGGGCGGCGCGGCTTCCAGCTAGGTTTGACGCCCCCCAGGTGAGCAAGTCTGCTAAGACAGCGGCCGGATCAGCTCTGGAACAACAACCAGGGCTCTAAAGATTGAAAGGAGACTTATAAGTATGCCCCATCGCATTATTTTTTATCCGGTTGGAAACGGCGATAGCAGCCAGATAGTTCTGGATAACGGCAAGCGCATTCTGTTTGATTTTCGTCACACTAAAAAAAGCGAAGACGAAAGCAATCCAGAAATAGACTTAGCAGCACAACTCCGAAAAGAGCTGGAAAATGTGGATCGCGACTACTTTGATGTTGTCGCTTTTACTCACGGAGACTCAGATCATATCGAAAACAGTACAGAGTTTTTTGAACTTCTACATGCCAAAAAATATCAAGGCGATGGTCGAATAAAAATCAATACACTTTGGGTTCCCGCTGCCATGATCCTGGAGTGCGCTACCAATAAAGAACAAAGCTCCGAATTTGTTATTTGGCGTGAAGAAGCTAAATACCGTTTAAAGGAAGGAAAAGGCATTAGAGTATTTTCCAAGCCAGATAAACTAAAAAATTGGCTTGAAAAAAACGACCTTACCCTTGACTCTAGACGCCACCTTATAACAGATGCCGGCTGTTTAGTCGATGAATTTAACATTAATAGCGACGGGGTCGAATTTTTCTGCCACTCGCCGTTTATCAAGCATGTCGATGAAGGAGAAGATCTTCGTAATTCAGCAGCTCTGATATTTAATGTCAGATTTCAACAGAGCGGTAGCAATTATGACTATTTGGCAGTAGGTGACACGGAATGGCTTGTATTGGAAGATATCGTTCAGGCCACGAAAAATCACAACAATATGGACAGACTCGCATGGGACATCTATAACATTCCTCACCACTGTAGCTATCTTGCCCTTAGCGACGAAAAGGGTGAAATTGAAACGACCCCGAAACCACTTGTTAAGGAACTCCTAGAAAACGGCAAAGAAGGAGCGTATATGATTAGTTCAAGCAGACCAATTAAAGACACTCAAGAAGCTAGGGAGCAGCAACAACCTCCACATATTCAGGCTAAAAACTGTTATGTGCGTTATCTAAAAAATGTCGGTGGTGCAAAATTCTTAGCTACCATGGAAACACCAAATACTACCAAGCCAGAGCCGATAGAGTTCAAGATTGATGGCTGTGGCATCAGTTTAGATAAAAAGCTTATGTCTGCTGCTACTGTGATCACATCGTCTCGTGCGCCAAGGGCAGGATAGTTTGAGTATCGATTACGTAGAATTTGGCCAGGCAATGCCTGGCCTTGATCCAAAAAATATACAGCATCCGGAAGCGCGGAATCTGCTGGCGGCATGTCTTTGTCACCCGGATTTTGAGGTTATAGAGCTACGCAAACTCGAAATCAATACCTATAGTCGCGCCGATGTTATCGTCGTAGATTGCTGCGATGGAACTATTCCATCCCGTAATTCAGTAGGGATACGGAACCGAGAGCGGCTGGCGCTTTTTTATTGCTCTGGTTTTCCCCACGAGGTGCGGGCGCTAAGGAGGGATTTCCCTGTAACTTTACACCAAAATCATATCCTTTCAGGCGAACCGGCGTCGCTATGTCTTTACTTTGAACCATGGAGTGCTGTCGAACGGGATTGGACCCCTCAACGTCACCTTGAACGCATCCTTTGGTGGCTGCGAGAAACAGCTCTCGGAACGCTTCACAGAAGCGATCAGCCGTTGGAATATCTGTACTTCACGCCACCTTACGACATCGTTCTTCCGCCGAATTTTTTGGAAAAAACCGCTACGGATGGTCAATTACTGTCATTCTTTCCGATCCAGTGTCCTGGCACTAAGCCTCGGATAATCTGGGGGGATTTTATACAAGATTCGTTGGTAAAGAAATATAATTTGCCTTTTGGGGACTTCCTAGTAATCTCTCCTCAACCTCTAAACCACGGTCCTGTGCAAAGACATCCGCAGACACTCGGTGAATTTCACGACCAATTCAAGGAAAGAGGCTCTGAAATTATAGGCGATATAAAAGCCGCTTTACGCAATAAAGTCACAAGCGCTGGAATTGAAAAACAGACCGACGTAAGTACACTTCTTTTAGTGATAACATCAGTCCGACGTGCTCCGGATCAACCACCGGAGCGTTCAGAGACGCAGGCTTTTTTTATTCATGCCGATATTGCAACCATTGGAATCGCATCTGGAGCATTAATTGATGGAAGAAACGGAAAATTCTATGTCGATTATTCTATTGGCGAAACTGAATCTGCCGAAAAAAATAAATGGCAAGATTTTGTTATCGAACCCATTGGTGTTAAAATTGCAGTCACACCTGAATTCTCACGCAATGCCTCCGATGTGCTTTCGGAGAAAGCGCAATTTCGTGGAGTTCTAGCAGGAGTTGGCGCCCTTGGAAGTGTTCTAGCTGACTTTTGGGCACGCGAAGGATGGGGGGAATGGACCTACGTAGACGATGACTATGTCTTCCCTCACAACGTGGTTCGTCACATTGCTCGCAATGAGCATATTGGACGCTCAAAAGTTGAAACAGTCCGAGACTTGACTAACGGCATTTATTATCCCGGACAAATCTCTAATATCGCAATCCATGCCAAAATTTCAGATAGATCTAATGAACGCTTAGCGGAAATGCTAACCTCAGCGGATTTAATTGTCGATGCAACAACCACTCTAGAGGTTCCTCGTGATTTATCGGTACAGGAATCAGCTCCACGCACAGCATCTGTTTTTTTAACACCATCGGGACATGGCTCCGTCCTTCTTATTGAAGACCATGAAAAATCTGTACCCCTTCATGCTCTTGAATCCCAGTATTACCGAGCTGTTCTTAATGCTATGTGGGGGGCTAATCACCTTAAAGGACACGCCGGCGAGCTTTGGGTAGGTGCGGGTTGCCGCGATATTTCGGCAGTTATCTCTTATGAGCTTGTTCAGCTACATGGATCAATGTTAGCACGCCAGTTGCGTAAACTCGCTGCAAAAGACGAATCACAAATGCGTGTTTGGGAGTTAGATGATGCGTCTGGCACGCTAACTTCTTACAATTTACCCGTTTCTAAAGTAATAATAGAACAGCATGGCAAGTGGTGCGTCGTCTGGGATAACGATTTACGGGATAAATTTTTTGCGATGCGTGCGCACAGTCTCCCCAATGAAACAGGCGGAATTATTTTAGGTTATTTTGACCAAAAGCTAAAAATGCTGCATTTGGTAGATGCTTTGCCTGCTCCGAGTGACAGTGAGTCATCAGTAAACGGTTTTACACGTGGAACAAAAGGACTTCGTGAAGATCATGAGGAATGTCTGCGCCGTACGGCTCATGTAGTTGACTATGTTGGCGAATGGCATTCGCATCCTCGTGGAGTTACAGCTTGTGCTAGCGAGCTTGATATGGATCTTATTGCGCATCTATCCACGATGATGGCGCAAGCTGGTTTGCCAGCAATCATGATTATTGTCGGAGAAAATTCGATTAAAATACAAATCGGAGAAGCAGATATTTTATGAGCGCCAAAAAAGAAAGTACCGAAATCAAAATAGGTTTGGCTCTTTCTGGAGGAGGTGTCCGTGCAGCCGCTTTTCATGCGGGAGTGCTTCGCTATCTTGCGGAGAAAGAACAACTTGAGATGATTTCTCATGTATCTTCTGTTTCTGGCGGAAGTCTTTTTATAGGGCTTGTTTTTAACAACGCTCAATATAAATGGCCATCTTCTTCAGAATATTTATCAGCAGTTTTTCCGCAAATTCGGGAATTACTAACCTCTAAATCATTACAAAGATCCGCAATATTTAACCTGCTTTTAAATCCATTAAATTGGATGTTTATTTTTTCCCGAGCAAATGTTATTGCGCAAACCATAAAATCACTTTGGGGGATAAATGTTTTACTAGGTCAAGTAACGCCAAATATTTTATGGTCAATCAATGGCACGGCTGCTGAGACAGGACGTAGGTTCAGATTTAAAAATGGACGGATGGGTGATTATGAAATAGGGTATGCTGACGCGACCAAATTCCCATTAGCTTCGGCCATGGCAGTCTCGGCAGCATTTCCAGGGGGAATAGGCCCTCTTGTTATCAGTGCAAATGAATTTCAATGGTTTAAGAAACCGCAGTGGGATGCACATGATGAGAAAGTAATAAAAAAATTGCCATTTAATAAACTACATCTATACGATGGTGGCTTATATGACAATCTTGGGATAGAGCCTATCTTTGACATGGGCACACAACAATTTAAAGATTCAGAGCATGGCAAGGTCAATTATTTTGTCGTTTCAGATGCTGGGGCTGCACTATCACGTAGTTCTTTACCACATATGCTTAATCCATTGCGTTTCAAGCGGATCGCTGACATTGCTTTTGATCAAACTCGTTCGCTTCGAGTAAGATCATTTGTTAATTTTTTGCAAAAAAACCCATCAAGCGGCGCTTATCTTCAGATCGGGTCTTTTCCAATAAAAACCATCAAAAGATTAATGCGCGGGCGCGAGAAAGTAGCCGAACAACTCTTAAATATGAAGTGGTTACAAGAAAATGAGATTGAAGCAGCTGCAAACTATCCGACAACACTTTGCCAAATGACTACTTCAGATTTCGACCTTCTTGCTAAGCATGGTTGGGAAACAGCTCGCTGGAACGACCTACTACTCGGACAAGGATATATAAATCAATCAGAAACTTAAATACTCGATACAGCCTTATATTTTAATCTAATTTTACCCGATGCGCGACTTTCTATCCGACTGAAATCAGTCCCTCGAACTGTAGATCGGGGCGTCCGAGGGAGCGATTGATCCAGATGGCCAGGGTATGAGCGAGTCCCTTACGGGCGATGCGCGCGGTCAAATGCCAGAGATCACGCGCCCAGACCTTTTGGATGTGGAAGCGCTCGGTCAGTTGCCCAATGACTGTCTCGATGCGGCGCCGGAGGCGTTGTAAGTGGTGTACGAACGCCGGATCGCGGGGATCGCGCATATTGGAGCGGTATGGGGTCTGCAACGCGACATTGACCGCGGCCAGATCGGCGCGCAGCGGCGCGCTGAGATAGCCTTTATCGCCGACGAGTCGCCCGGCGAGGCGTTCGGTTAACTCCCAGAGTGCCTGGCGCTCGTCGACGTTGGCGGCTGAGAGCGTCAGGCGCGTCATCACGCCCGATGACCCGACGAGCAGATGGCCATGCAAGCCGTAATAGGCGGTGTCTTTGGCCGCACAATGGCCATAATCGGCCACCTCGGAGAACCGCACGCAGCGTCGGGCGCGCGTGATCACGCACACGGGCACCGGAAAGCCGTCGACGAGGTGCAGCGAATCGTCCCGCGCCCCCAAGGCACAGCTCAAGCGTTCCTGGAGGGCTTGCGTCGCCACCCAGAGGTTGGCCGCTTGGCGCGCAAAGCGACTGCGCGACCCCAACGCAGGAAACCACGCCGCCCAGTGTTGGCGGAAATACGCCCAGATTCGTACATCAGTGTCATAGCCGAGAAACTCACCGACGACCACCAGCGTGATCGCCTCACTATCACTGAGCTGAGGGGCACGCCCGCGCTGACGCAGGCGCCGCGGCCCCAGCCACGCCTTGAGCTGATCGTCTACGCAGCAATAGACCACGATGATAAAGTCTTCCAGCAACATGGCCGCCTCCTGAACGCCTCTGAGGTGAATAGAGCCTCTTCTCAGCGTCGTTCAGACGGCCCTGTCGCGCCAGTCAGACCTCAACCGCCCACACAGCCCGTTAAAAAATCGCACATCGGGTCTAATTTTCTTTTTTTCTACGGCCAAAATATTATTGGTTGACATTGATCAGTAATCCACGCGCAAGGTCGGACTGTCTTCGGGTCGATGCTTCCGTTTGTCATACAGGCGGGTTGTAGAGACGTTGGCATGACCAAGCCATTCCTGAACCTTAGCGATATCGGCGTTGTGCTCCAGCGCGTTGGTGGCCGCGGTCGCCCGTAGAGAATGCACACAGAAACCATGCACAGCGGTAGTGATGCCGATCCGTTCCCCGTAGTAACGCACCACTTCCTTGTAGATCGAGGTTGGATTCAGCGGTTTGTTGAGCGTGCCCGTGGTGTTGTTTTTCACGGGGCGAAACAGGGGCCGCCCAGGTCATCGCCATGTCCGGCGGTTTCCAGGTATTCCTTGATCAGCCGCGCCGCCTTGGCGGCGACCGGCACAAACCGAATCTTGTCGCCCTTGCCTTCGATACGCAGATGCAACACGCCCTCGCGCGACTGGAGATCACGCACGCGCAGCGTGCAGAGTTCTTCGCGCCGCAGCGCGTGATAGAGCAGGGTCGCCAGAATCGCCCGATCGCGGCGCCCCTTGAGGGAGTCAGCCGGTGGCGCCTCTAGGAGGGCGCGCGCTTGGGCATCGCCCAGGGCGGGGGTCAGCCCTTCGTTGTGGTTGGCCTTGGGGCGTTTGACCCCGTCGACGGGGTTATGCCCAATGGCGTTGTGCTCGCAGAGATAGTCGAAGAGCGAGGACAGCGCCGAGAGCTTGCGCCGGATGGTCGAGGAGGCAAGCGCCCGGCGCTCCAAATCCTGACGCCAGGTGATCAGATGGGCGCGAGTGACGAGACGGAACTCTTCGGGGCGGACAATTCCGACAAACGTCGTAAAGTCTTTGACGTCCTGTTGATAGGCGCGGCGGGTCTTGGGGTTGCCGATGTTGGCAAACCACTCCAGCTCAGGGGGCACGTCGGCCAGTCCCTGAAACTCGGCGACGGTCAAGACGCGCGTGGATACAGGTGCCGGCGCGCTGGCGGGAATGCGTGTCTTCGGTGTCATGTCTCCACCCTACTCCCGATTAGACTTTATCTTGCGTAGATGCGCCGGGCTGCCATTTCAAGCGAAACAGTCGGAATTCGGGCACGAGGGGCTGGAGCTGAACATGGACAGTTGCCATCGGTATCGGTTGTAGACAGATGTAAGCACGAGGGCTGCCGATCGCTCAGACGACGTTAGGAGGCCGCCGTCTTTGTGTTCTATCCGGCAATCCGTCAACATCCCGCCACAGATAAAAGCATGA
This sequence comes from Allochromatium humboldtianum, assembly GCF_013385175.1. GTDB lineage: Bacteria > Pseudomonadota > Gammaproteobacteria > Chromatiales > Chromatiaceae > Thermochromatium > Thermochromatium humboldtianum. The sequence continues at coordinate 199,753 of NZ_JABZEO010000006.1, forward strand.
CGGGATGTCGCTAGTGGCCTTAATCAACGCAAGACACGGATAAAACAACGGCCCGGTCTCGCCATGAATCGCCGATCAGTGAACGTCGGTGATTTTTTCTACGAAGCCTGACGTGGCCATATTTAGTCGATTTCATCCTCATCTTCATCCTCATCCAAGTAAAAGTCGTCGTCACAGCAATCATCCGCCTTATCCCTCTTGTCCGCATTTTTTGTATTCTCACAACCCCAGTCGCAAGGGATAATCTCGGCGAAGGTCAGCGCATACGCTAGAACTAAATGACAGGCCAACTTCCCTCCGAGATTTTCAAATATCACTCGATTCTGCTCTAACGCCACCACAAGCTCCATGCTTGATTGGGCAATCTCATCCGCTTCAGGGCCATCCGGATCACTCTCATAAGAATTCATTCCTTGGCTGAGTTCGAAAATTCTCATTAACATCGAGTTTGACAAAAATTGCCGCGCCCCCTCCTCAATCACGTCCGCCCAAACCAACACTTGAGCCATAAGAATCTGCGCTTGCAACAGGTCATGTTGGGCCTTAAAAACAATCAAGCGTTGATTAATATGGCCCGCTAATAACATGACAGACTCCTTAACGGTTTCCTTGTTAAATATTAAGTCGCAAAATATGTCTTTATTAAGACTCATCTTTTTTGCAAAAAGAATGTACCGCGTCGTCGGCAAGTTGAGAAAGTAGTCGTACATGTCGGAGTACGGCTCAATCACATTAGCCTCAAACAAGGAAATCTTGAGAGCCTGAATAAAATTCTTCATATCGAAAGATCGCGCAAACTTTATGTCGCCGCTTTCAATTTTTTTGACTAGGTATAAACTTTGAATAAATAGCGCGACTTTTAGATTGCTCCATGTTTCTAAATGAAAATGCGAAAAATCATTACTGTATTCTAAGAGTTTGCTCATGACCGGTGACAACGATGATTTATCAATGTTATAGCTGCGCATGATGTTCGTACCAAAATAAATATGACAGACGAAATTCAAAACCTGCTCTTTGATGGAATTACTCCAAAAGGTGATGCGCTGTGCTTCAAGCGCTTCGATCAGTTTCAAACCAATCTCATCATAAGCTTCTTGCGCGTCTTTGAAACCGCGAATGTATCGTAACGGTGCTTGATCTCTCGCGGCAATAATGCGCTGCATCGTTGGCGTTGGCGTCAGATCTTCGAGCTCTTTCACAAGCGATGCGTCAAGACGATAGAAAGCGTTGCAGAACGCTTCATCAAAAAAATTCTGGTTATCATGATAAACTCCTATTTGCTTATTGCCGTTAAAGACGCTGTAATTTGTTTTTCCTATTCGCTTCTCTAAAGGAGTGCGATCGTTGCGCGCACCTCAAAAAAGCCGATCGCCACTTAATCAGACCAAAGTTCGAGCGCCTTGGTCGTGAACCGTCGATGTAGCTCGAATCGTTTTGTACTTTATAGTGGCTATTTTCTCGTTGACTACCCTGTCAAAATAGGTGATCAGTCGCACCTTGGAATGCCAGCTGGCAATCAAATAAAACGCGGCGTATCACCTCGCCTCGTGCGCTATGCGTCGAACAATGCTGGTGTTGTGCGCCTCCTCTAAAAACCGTCTCGGTTGTGACATTGGTTCTGTGGTGCGGTTTGTTCTGATTTACATGAATTCACGGTCCTGATTGGCGGCGTTGAAACTCTAGCTGTCGTTTACAGCCTATTTGACGACGCCCCATTAGCTGACTCAGCTCAATCCCACCTGAGTGTTTGGATCTTGCCAATGCGAGGGCGCAGGCTCGAAGGATTGACTAGCGCTGTTTACAGCGTTGCGCTTCGGCATCCGTTTGGGTGAGCCACAGCGGCGATCAGCCACACTGCTGTCGGTCTCCTTTACACCCGCGCCGCCGATTCAATGAGCAGACTCCGGAAGATTCGATGCAGCCATGCCTGAAGCCACAGCCGGTGCCGACACCCAAACGGGATGACATCGACGCACGGCTTTCAGAGGGCTTTACAGCCGCTAGCGACGCGACGCCGCCCGTCTTGGATCGCGAAGAGTGCGAGTGAGGCTGGGAGGTCGCAGTGATCGCGGAAAGGGGTTGGTCTCCCTTTTCGTCGGTAACGATCAGGAGGCTGGGAGGAGTTGTTTTTTCAGGGACGGCTCAGGCATGGCGCCCAGCGTACCGGCGAGGAAGTGACGGCATCAGACGAAGACAGCGCGATCTGCCGTGCGGCTAGGCCAGACCGCCGCCTGTTCTAGCGGGTGAGAGTGACGTTGGGGTAAGCGCCCTTACATCCAAACATGATCGCTCGCAGTTATTTATTTAATAGTAATTTAAATAGCTACTAACAATTAAGGAGATAGCTATGAAATTACTCGATATTTTTTTCCTTCTTACGGATGAACAAAAAACAGCATTGGCAGCGGAACTGCCGCGGACGGCGCACGTCATCGGTTGCCCGGGGAGTACAAAAACAATACAGGTGGCGTCGGCCGCCTCTCCTTTAACGCCTCATAAATTCATGATTCGCGCCTTCAGCGAATCCACGTATGATCAACACGCTGATGCAAAATCGATCGACGGCTATCAAGTCACAATTAACACAGCCTTATCGACACACGCTCAGGACTGGATTGTATTTAACGATGTCTCTGGAGCCTGTGAAGTTGCACTGCGGTGTTTGCAGCACTGGCTGGCTTCGAAAGGTTTAAAGCCTGATCGTTTACGCGCTTTTTCACTAAAAAATGCTCGAATTGAAACAGTCCAGTTGACTTTCCTGGCCGAGCACTTAAATCTGGAAGAGGCCATAGACGCTAAGATCGCGCTGTATAACCATGCCGAAGCTTTACACAATGAAAGCCTATCGTTGAAACCAAAAGGACCGGATCGCGTGGAGTGGGCGGGCAGTCGCCGTCATGGAAAATGGACGCTAAAGGCCAAAGATCTCGTGCTCAGCGTCTCCAACATGTCAATGTCGGCGATCGAGAACCATGAAAGCCCGATCAATTTTTCCAAGCCTCTACAGTCAGAGCTTTGGCATGAGGCGCAGCGATACCTCATTTTTGATCTCACACTGGAGGCACGCTGGCTGCAACGGCAAGGTCTCTCCAACCCTTCAGCCTGGAACGGGTCTCAGGTAGGAGCCGAAGATACGGCTATATCTACCATTAAGCGTTTAATGTGGGAGGATTTTTCCTTTCGTCGCCGCATTCTGGCGCGCCGGTATCGTCCCTCGACTCAGACCAAGGATGGTCAGCTCATCGACTGGTATTACAATCACCGGGATGTTTCGCAGCATCCGTTGATCACGCAGAGCCGCGACCCGAAAGCCATGTTTAAGAAAGCCAATGCGCGGGCTCGTCAACAGTTCCATATCGATTACCGTATTCCCTGGGCAACAGTCCAGGAATACCTGTGTCCGGACCTCTCCCACTTCTTGACCTTTATCCATCACAGCCATGTTTCTCCCGCCCTTAAAGCGCACAGCTTCGGCCCCCTCACATGTAGCGATCTGATTCAGAAGTTGGACGCTCGACTGCCGAAACCTGTGCTAGAGCCTGCGGCCAAAAAACCACGGCGATCAAGAAAAAAACGCCGCACTACCAGCCTTCCTCCCCCCGCTCTATGGGCTATTCCACCTCAGACTCAAACATTATCGGCCCCAACCGACGAAGAGGACGCCAGCTCCGATCTTGTCGATAAGAATTTTGAACGCTCTTCCGCGTTTTCAAAGCGAAAAAAACGATCTGCTAAATCCGGACAAGGCCAGCCATCCAAACGCAAAGCCACGTCTAACTCTAAAAAAACTGGCGGTGTTAAAGTGATTGCCGAAAAGCCATCAACATCTACAAGCAGTTGATCTGCCTAGATAAGCACTCCGTCGCCATCGGTGCGGTACTCACCGCACCTTACAAAGCAGCAGTTTGATGAAAATCGCGAGATGTCTGCACAAGGATCGCGCCAAGTGATACGCCTTTCATCGGCGTGTCGGTGCCTACCGATAGCGCTTCATAGCCAGCCCAAAAATCAGGACGAATGTTTACGTAAATCGGACAGTCAAAATGAAATCAATCGCCATTATAAACTTTAAAACAACAGGTCCATCAACGGACAACGGGGATCGCCCCTTTGAAGTTGGCGCGGTGATTATGCGAAAAAGACACGTAGAAGCGCATTATCACAGCCGAATAAATACCGGAGTTTTAGTTCGGCCAGACATTCTTTCACGGCATAAATTAACACCGCAGGCGATCCAGCAGGAACCCACGGCCAACAGTGTCATGCAGGAGCTATCCTCTTTTTTAGAGCCAATCCCTTTGGCGGCCCACAATGCCGGTTTTCACTGTCGCTTCCTAGACGCGGAGTGGGCGCGTATTGGACAGACCCGCCATCAGGACTGTGCCTGTTCCAGGCTATTATCACGGCGACTATACGCGAACACGCTTGACCATCGGTTAGTGGCCATGATCGACGCCCTGCGTTTATCGCAATTGACCAGGAATCCAAGCGCGTTGACGGATGCGGAGATGGCCGGCTATCTTTTCACGCATCTGGTTACCGATCTCAAGCGCCGGTACGCCTTCAAAAAGGTATCGCATGCCTTTCTATGCGAAGATTCAACGCGCTTCGAAGCAACAGTTCGAAGCCGCTGTGCAGCACGCAAGCCGTCGGTATGGGTTAGACCGCTCACGTTGTGGCCAGCAGAAACGCGGCTCCGCTCGTGGTTAGCGGCATCGCATTACACATATCTCCGTAAGCTGTTGAATTTCATGAAACACAGGCTGAAGCGTGCTCTATAAAAATCAGTGACCTACAGACTTGTGTGTAATGCGATGGGTTAGCGGAGCCCCAGGTTTGGCCGTTATCGACCCAGGAGAGCTTCAGCCACGGTCGGCGCTGAATGTAGAGAACATTGATCATGACGGCACGGGACAGCAAAGCAACTATCAAGACGCTGATCAAAAAACGCTACGCCTATTTCGATCATATTGAGATATGGGTTGACACCGAAACAAAAATCCTCGACCGCTCAACACGGCAGAAGATTAAGAAGCAGGGGGCCAACGTAAGCATCGTTCCATTAAAGATTTCCCCTTTTCAGGGCGAGTACCGCACTAAGCTTGAGCTGACGCAAGTCAACCCCCAGGTTCTCCAGATCCTCCAAGCGGCATTCGACCAGCACGCCTGCGCGTATCTCATCGCTCGTATCGAGTTCACGGTCGATTGGGTGACTGAAACTCCCGAACAGGCCCGAACATTGCAACGGCTGTTTGAACAATATTTCATCCATCGGTGCCGCCGTCGGGCCGCGCCGCCCTTTTATTTCGAGAATGTGCACCAAGACGCCGACTCGGCGGGAACCAGCTACTTCAGCCCGAAAGATAGCCGCGGTCTTGTGCCGCTCATCTATAGTTCACGCCAAAAAAGACGCTCTGGCGATCAACCATGCGCGCATTTCGAGTACCGGCTGACGACAACAGCGGCTTGCAAACGTCACAACTTTCGTGTGCTTCAGGATCTGATCGAATGCGACATCTTGGCGTTCATGCGCCAGCACGTTACATTTATCGCCAAACCATCCAAGGAAGATGTGGGACGAGCGTTAGCATCCGCCGCGAACCCATCACGACGCACGCTAGAGAGATGCTGCAACGATTTCTTTAAGCAACGCCAAACGACCCTCGAACAGATTCCCATACAGCAACTCTTGTCCTGGCTACCGGAGCTTCACGCCTTGGCCCAAAAAAAGACCCCTGCACATCTTACAAAAATCGCCGATCTATTTTTCAAATAGCTATCATCGGCGCATAATAATATATACACATCACAAGCGGTTTATTTTTCCTAGAACTGGCGATCTTTAGTATTCTCAAGCTCCAAAACACCGTCTTTAAGGGGGTTACAGCCAACATCGCTTGTGTCAGTTTGCGTCACCGTGAGGGTGAACGGTAATTGCGCCTTAGTTTAAAATCTCTACACCGTTTTTTTCACACACTGCTGCTCAAACTCCGCCTCCAGGAACGGACAGCGCTGCGTCAGTGTTAATGGCTGTCGTGTCTTTGGGTTGTAGCTTTGATAAGGAGGACTTAGGAGAAAAAGTTCACGCTTGGCGCGTGTGATGGCGACATACAGCAATCGACGTTCCTCCTCCTGGGCAGCGACGCTATGCGCCCAACAGTGAGGGAAATGCCCGTCAACCATGTCGATCACGATCACCACCTCATACTCCAGGCCCTTGGCACTGTGAATGGTTTGTAGTGCCACGCTGTTCATGTGCTCGCTTCGGTAGCGCTGGATTTCCTGAATCGCCTGTTTGCACGTCTGGCCACGGACCATCGGCATCAGTTGCGTGATCACCGGCACGATCAGATGTCGGTCCTGGTGTTGGTAGTGCACCAGAACGTCTTGAATCAGACTCAGCTGTGCTTCGATCGAACGCGCCTGCTGTGCGGCCTTCAGTTTCTTGATCAGGTACAAGTGTTTCTTTTTCGAGGCCTTCAAATGGCGAATGGCGTCCTGGTTTCGCGAGTGCGGCGTCAAGCCGCAGATGTGCAGCACGGTGTCGACGGCCTCCATCGGGGCCTTTTTTCCCCTTGCGAACACGCGCAGGAAGGCTTCCAGACCGTCACAGATGTGCTTCAACGTCTCCTCGCTGCCCAAGACCGTTTTGATTCCCTTGGATTCCAGGGACTTGTGCAGATCACGCAAGCTCAGTTTTTCACGAGCCAGCACCGCAATCTGGCACGCCTTCACTGTCCTGGTGAGGCGGTTTAGGAGCTGCCCGACCTCCTGCGCTTGAGTCTCCTTGGTGGGGCACAGAATCAGCTCAGGTTTCTTGCCGTGCACCGTGGATGTCATCGTGAGGGGCGTCACGTTGAGACGGCGTCGCACCACGTTGGCTAAATCCAGGATTTCCTGCGTACTGCGGTGTGACTGACTCAGGGCGCGGGGCTGAACTTGGTGCTTCTCGGCAAAGTTCCACAGAGTGCCGGTTTGTGCGCCATGAAACCCGTAGATTGTTTGGGCATCGTCGCCAACCACCACGACTTTATCGATCACGGTCGCGAGCAACTCGATGAGTTTCAACTGAATCGAACTTAAGTCTTGAAATTCGTCGACGAGCAGCACGTGGTAGCGCTTGCCGATGTTGCGCAAGGCTTGCGGCGTGTTTTTGAAATACTCGACCGGTCGATGCAGCATATCGCTGAAGGCGAGGCGACAGTGGTTCTGCTGGCTTTTGACTATTTGCGCCTGCAACGCTTGTAGTGTCGGTGCGTGCATCCGCCGGTTGAAGTCAAGCGTGTCGAGATCGGCCTGGATACAGGTGCCGCGTAAGATCGACCGTTTGAGTACGGTGAACAGTTCACGCTCGGTTTCATCGTCGAGTGGTGTGCCCTTGAAGGCCCGCCTGAATTTTCGCTTGATCAGCGCTTTGACGCTTTTGACATCGGTGGGTCTGGGTGTTTTTGAGTAGCCAAATGCGGCGGGATTAGTCGTGATGAGTTCATAGCCAAAGCCGTGAATGGTCGCAACCTGAATATGGCGAATACCGGCTTTCTTCGCGCGCTTTCGCAGCGTGACTTCAGCGCGCGCTGAGTGCGTCAGCGCCAGAATCGTTTGGCCCTGGTACTTCGGGGCTCCTGCAATGGCGATCAGTGTGCTGGTTTTACCAGAGCCAGGGCCAGCGTTAATCACGTCGATCTGGTTGACAGAGGCGATGATGGATTGCTGCTCTTGGGTAGGTTGAAAGATGTGAGGCTTACCCGGTTGTCGATGCGGACGGCTCATAACAACGTTCTCAGTCGCATTGTTGAACATCAACATGCCCCAGCGCTTCCGTTGACCAGGCTGGTCCAGGCGATCGAAGTGAGGGTGTTCGACGGAGTTGGGAATCTGCCGCGTGCGTCACTTGGCCTGTGAAGGCTGGCGAATGTTGGCGAGGTTCATCTCGCTGGCGAAGGGAGCTGTATGCATCCGGGGATACACCCAGCTCCCTGTTAATGCTTACGAGCGAGATGCCAGGCGCTTCCTCTGTGAGGACACGCGACGCTTGGTCGGCGTCGGAGTGGCTAATCCGGAGCTGGAAAGCAAGGGCACTGGCGGTACCTGTGGGTGTGGCTTCACGCCATTAGAGGCTGTCGTCGAAGAGGATGAGAACAATTCATCGATCGCCTGCTGTAGATCGTTCCGCGCCTCTTCGGCTGTGGTTTTGGTGTAGCGGGCTTCTTCGTAAGCCTTAAGACGACACCGATGCTCTTCAGTAAACAGATCATTTAATGCTTTCCATTCTGGAGGATTTTGCATACTCAGCCAGGGATCGCTATTTAAGTGTTTCTGAATTTCTTTGAGCCCATGTTTAAGGGCGTTTTTTGTTGTCTCTCGTGAGAACTTTGCTGGCTCGTGAAGTGAGTTCTGCTCCAACTGCTTACCCGAGAGGACCAGCTTAATACAAAGCGCCTTGGCCGCGTCTTGTGCCATCGAGCGATAGCGATCCCTCGCGACCTCGTTAACGACGGTTGACTCACGGTACACATGAATAGTCATGTTTTTATTGACCGTTACTGAGACTTTGTCATTTTTTCCTAGAATGGTGTCTAGCGTGTTGAAAACCGCTGCGGCCTCCTGAGGTGAGTTAGTCATGAAATGATAGTACAGCGTCACCTGCTTGAAACGAACATGTTCCAGGGTGATCTGATCGATGGCTGAGCGGCTGACTCCCGCTTTAGCCAGATAATACTGAAGCATCATCAGCAACAACTTTGCCGACAACCGCAGCCCGTTCTTGGCAAAGAGTGAGTGAACCGCTGCACACTGCGTCACATCCGCTTTCAGACGATAACCCGTCACCCGCACGGTCGGCAGCTGACTCGCCTTGGCGAATAATGGCTGTACTGCATACTCGAACTGAGAAAAACGCACTGTTTGAGAAAACATGCTGTTGTATGCGGTGATCTTTCCATTCTGATTAATCCTGCAATTTTGCTCGTAGGGTAGCCGCTCGTTCAGATGCTGGACATCCACGTCGATAACAAAAGAAGCGTTCATGTGAGTCTCCAATAAGAAATGATTGAGTGACGCCGGACCGCCTAAAGCGACGCTGCGTCAACTGGTCTAACACAACCCCCGCGTCGTTGATCACTTCGCGGTTTACGCATCGTTTTATGCGGTGCGAATCTCGCAGATGTCCACAACGCTGTGGCCTGTGCTTTTGAGCGTGGGCCACAGCCCAGCTTTCACGCGGCGATATACCGCCACGCAAGCGCACACAAAGAGGACATCGGTCGGACGTGGCCAAATCAAGGCGTACTGCGTTGACACATCCGGCACCTGGTGCCGTTGGACCAACGCTCTGCCAAGCGCCCACCCAGTCACGGGCGCGTTAGTGACGCGCCGCTTGGGGCGGGTGGTGGACTGACGGGGTGTCTCACACATGGGCGTTTAGATCTCCGAACTATCGTGCTAGCGAGCCGGAGCCGACATGGTTTCCTGCTCTAGCAGTCCCTTTTCACAGTATTTTTTCGAACCTCGCTTTTCTGCACATCGGCCCACCGTCTAAACAGTTTAAAACGCTAAAAAACGCTGTTTTCGGATCAAAAGCTGCAAATTTTTGGGAGGAAAAATCCTCTCAAAAAAACCTAGTCAACACGCTACTTTGAGAGGATTTTTCCTCCCAAAATCTGTAATACAGGTTTCAGGGCTTGCCTTGACCAGTTGACAAACCCCGTTATGTTCGCGACCGGGGCGAAGTAGTTGATGTAAGCGAGAAGTGCGGAGGGAGCGGTTGGACGGACAAACCGTCAACGGAGAAGGAGCGGCGGGAGGAGCACTAAACTGGTAAAAAGCAAACCCGGTTAAGCACGAAAGGTGCTCAACAGAGCTTGCCAGCCACTGAGTTTGATACAGGCTTTCTGTGGTGAAATTCTGTGGTCAGATAGGCTTAATTGACAAAGTTAACTATGAGGGACTAGCGAAAATAGTTCTCGATTCAACATCGCTTATGGCCTTTGCCTTCCTGAGAAACCAGCACCATGAAGCTGCTCTGCGACATAAACTGCATAATTATCTGTCATTCCCGATATATAATCGATCACACGTCGCAAACATTGATATTCACTCCATTCATGACCTGGCGGAGGATTTAATTCATTTGGATAGTGCTCGCCAAGCATTTTTAAAATTAGCGAAGATTTCCACCCAATAGATACTTCATGTCGAGGGCTGTTTAGATACTGCGCCTGATCAATTGCCGCACTGCAAAAAGCATTAAGGAGGGTTTCAAAAACAGAGTAGGAACCCAACTCATTTTCTATTTTTTTTAAATCGCCAAATATGCTTTCACGGGCCATTTTTTTGGCTGTACCAATCACTTTTTTTCGATTGTCACCATCTTCAATCGCATCAAATAAACTAAGTCCCTTTCGATAAGATCCAGACATAATTTCTTCGTAAACATTCATAAATCCATCAACAGCGCCTGATATAACTTGATCAAATATTTTTCCGCGAATTCTCGCAAGATTGACGCGAAATGATTCGTAACCGGGAACCAAAAAATTTTCCAACTCAGCCTGATCTTCGGGGGAGAGCACATCAAAAAGCAGCGACCGGACCGCGTCATAGGAAATAATTCGTAATTCGACGGCATCCTCAAGATCCAAAATGGCATAGCAAATATCATCTGCCGCTTCAACCAAATAAGCCAAAGGATGACGAGCCCAATTCGGAGCCCCTTCTTCCAAACAAATCATACCGAGTTCTGAGGCGACTTCCTTAAGAATACTTTCTTCGGTTAAGAAAGCACCGAATTTTTTACCAGGTATTCTGCTGCTCCAAGGATACTTGAGAAAAGCACCCAGTGTCGCATAAGTCAAACGTAAACCACCCTGAAAAAGATGGTTTTCCGTTTGGGTAATCATGCGAAAGCCCTGCGCATTGCCTTCAAAAAACATCAGGTCACGCTTGTACGCCCGACCAAGACTCCTGAAAAGCCGTGGTCCATTCGTCTCAAACCAATGCGTCATGGCCTCTTCGCCACCATGCCCAAATGGCGGATTGCCAATATCATGCGCCAGGCACGCGGCCTCGACAATAGAGCCTAAATCGTCAGGGCTTATTCCATCAGGCAGGTCATCTTTAATTCGAAAGGCAAGCGCTTTACCTAAAGATTTTCCAACTTGGGCCACTTCGAGGCTGTGTGTAAGCCTTGTGTGAACATGATCATTAGCCGCGAGTGGATGAACTTGTGTTTTTTTGCTGAGACGGCGGAAAGCTCCTGAAAAAATGATTCGCTGTATATCTTTATCAAATGGGCTGCGTTTATCAGCAGAGCTTGGCAGGCCGGCCGATTGACCTAATCTTTTTGATGAAAGCAACTTATCCCATGACATCGTTTTTTTGTTTGATTCAACCATGAATGCGCTCCAATCTCGTTTGATTAAAATCTCGAACCCTAATAAACCGAAAAAACGCTACTCTACTCCCAATGCTTTGAACACCGCATCGATCGGATCGGCGTAGAAGGACGTCTGAAATTTCGCGAACAGCTCCCCCGGAATGGTCGGAATATCGACGACACTCGCCATGGGGAGCAAAAGGCGTTTGGCGCCGGCATCGAATGCCGCTTGCAAGCATCCGGCTAAGTTTTCGACCGGAATGACGTTTCCGCCGAGACTCATGTCACCCAGCACCACCATCTGCCCTTGCAGCGGTTTCTGCAACACGCCGGAGCACAGGGCCACGAAGCTCGCCAGTGTCATCGCCTTGGTTGGTCCGGTCAGGTGCAGTTCGACGGTATGCAGGTGATAGTCGTGCTCACCGGCCTTGGCCAGCCCGCTGACGCGGCTGAGATTGGCCTTGAAGTAATCGAAGGCGACCTTGACCGCCTCTTTCGCCATCGGGCTCGATCCCAAGCCTGAAACATTCAGTTTGCCGTTTCCCGCCGTGGTCTGCGTCTCCAGTCGATAGAGTCCCAAATGCCCGCTGCTGCCGGTTGCAACGGTATGCAGTACCCCGGGGTTCAGCGGTCCTTCAGGGATGAGCCTGTCCCCGCCCTGCTCGGGCACGCTGACGAACCGCTCCTCGCGCGTCTCCTGGTCGAAATAGGAGAAATGCACGTCGTAGAATTCCATGCCGCCGATCTTCTTGAGCTGTTCCTTGACCCGACGCCGAGACTCCAGCGCATAGTCCAGACACCGTCGCACCGCCTCTTTGTCGAAGTCTCCCTGCGGGTAGAGTAGTTTGAGCAACCCCGAGACCGTGCGGCGCACCGCGATGGTGTCGCGTTGGTTGAGGTGACTGCCGAGCTTGAAGAAGCGATCGATGGCGTCGGAGAAATTGCGCTTGCGCATCTCGCGCATGAACTCGGCCAGATAATCGGTGATGAGGCCGTATTGGTTGGTGAAGAATTCGGGGCGCATCTTCGGGACTTCCCAGCCGGGGATATAAGCATGGAAGCGATCGAAGAAGGCGGCATCGATCATAGGGGTGGGAAAGGGCGCCAACAGATGACTGGTCTTGACCAGGGTGTCGACCGGCTGATTGATGTTGCCAACGAACACCAGGCTGGCGGCGGCCTGAACGGACTCGCGCCCACGGGCAAAGGAGCCGGAGGCCATGAAATCCTTCATGATCTGTACCCCGTCCCGATCCTTGAAGGCGATGCCCGCCACCTCATCGAACGCGACTAGATCCCAGAGTCCCACCAGTCCGACCGTGCGTCGTGCCATGTTGTAGAAGAGATTGGCGACCGTGGTCTGACCACCGGAAATCAGGATACTGTTGGGGCTGATCTCCTTGTAGAGATGGCTCTTGCCGGTTCCGCGCGGACCCAGCTCGCAACAGTTGTAGTTGTTCTCGACGAAGGGAACCATCCGCGCCAGCAGGTGCCATTTGACCCGCTCGCTGAGATTGGCCGGCTCCATGCCCGCCGAACGGCACAGGACATCGATCCATTGCGATTCCGAAAAGGCTTGGCGTCCCGCGAACAGGCCCTCCAGATCCATGTTGGGCATCTGGATTGGCTTAAGATCACCGACGGTGAAGGGCGAGCCTTTCCGTCCCTCTTCAAAGACATAGTGCAACGTGACGATGCACCAGATGCCGCCGACCAGCAGTTTCTCGAACTGCTGGACATAGCGTCCGGGGATCTCGGCATCCTTGACCCCCAGGTTCGACAGGAGCGCCTCGTAGACATCACGGCGTTCGTTGAGCCGCACCGTCACTTTGTCGATGACCTTATAGCTGCCGCGCTCGCGGATCTTCGACTTGATCTTCTCGGCTTCGTCGGGCCGCACATAGTTCTCGGCCAGAATCGTCTTCACGGTCTCCAGCCCGTCGCGGATGATCTCCGCGTCGTCGGAGGCGCAATACATGCCGAGCAGGTACTCCAAGACATAGACGGGAACGTTGGCCCCTTCCTTGATGCGCTTGGTCAGATCCTTGCGGACGACCTTGCCGGCAAAATGGCGGTTGAGCAAGACGTCGAGGTCGACGTCGCGCGCCTCGGAAGTCGCATCAGAAGTCATTGCTGAAGGCCAGATCGATGGTTACGTCGAAGCGAGCCTCTTCCACACCGGTCTCGGCTTCGCGCAGAATCAGTTGATAGAGTTGTCGGCGATCGAACCGGCGTCCTTCCAGGGTCAGGCTCACTGTTTTCTTCCATTGATTCATATCCGGCGAACGGCTGTCGAAGGTCAGCGTTTCGACATTGGTCACAGGCTCCTCGCCGGCATAGATCCCGATCCTGAGCGTCACCGGCTTGACCCGCTCACCCACGGGCTCGGTCTGAATGAGCTGGAACCGGTGACGATTGGTCGTCACCTTGAAGTTGTTGCCCAGGACGCTGACGCCGACGCTGCGGACCCGGGTCTTGACCGCCTTGCTCGTGTCCTTGACATGCTGCACCCGAATGACGGGAACCACGATTTCCTGAGGCATAGCGCCACCATGCACGAAGCGCGAGCCGCCGACGAAATGAAAACGGCTAGCCCCTTTCGGCACCCAGAACAGCAGATCGCCCCCCGCACCGGCGGTCATCGTCGTCGATCCGCAAAAGACGGCGTCATGGTTGGGCAGATCGCGTCCAAGCAGATAGCGCTTCTTCGCCGTCAGGGTGCCGGGGGGTTGGTCGGCCAACCGCTGACGGTCGGTCTCAACCGGCGGCGTCTCCTGGAACAGAAACCCATGATCGGCGGTGATGAGCAGATGATTGCCATTGAGACTGTTGACGATCTTGCCGACCAGATCGCTCAACTCGTCGATCGCCTGACGCACGGCGGCAAAGGTCTGAGCCTCGGTCGCCGCTTTATCGCCGATGGCATCGATCCGATCGTGGTAGATGTAGACGACGCGATAGGGCTTGACGAAGGCGCGCCCCTCGTCCTTCTTCATCGCCATAAAGGTGTCGGCCTTAACCGCCACGCCCTGTACGGCGTCGAGGATCCGGCTACGCTGCTCCAGGGAGGCGCAGGGCCGACCGTCGATACGCAGAGCACCGTTGTCGGTGTAGTCGAGCGTCATATGCGGCAGCAGCGCGGCCATACCCAGCGCGGTATGGGACGGCAATACGCCGAGTTGCGCCGACAAGGCGGCGTCGAAACGATATCGGCCATTGAGCTGCTCGGTCAGCTCCTGAGCGACTTCATAGCGAAAGGCATCGCTGATGATGACGAAGACGCGCCGATCCGGCCCTTTCGCCAGAATCGGAGCGACTTCCCGCGCATAGAAACGTTGCTGATTCGGCAGGTCGTCGAGTCGCCACTGGTTCAGAAGCCCGGCTTCCAGGTGCGTGTTCCAGGCCAGCGCCAGTTCCGTGATGAAGCCTTGCGCATAATACGACTCGACCCGCTGGCGCAGTGACTTGAGGATGTCCCAATCGCGCGACTCCGCCGCGTCGGCCAGCTCGCAGAAGTGCCGATAACCCTGGTCGTATCGGTACAGCGTCTGGGTATAGGCCGTCAGTACGGCCTTGGCATCGGGGTAGGTCCAGCCGCCCAGCTGAGTCTGACGCAGGGCGAACAGATCCGCCGCCGTCGTCAGGGCACGATAGACCGCCGCGAGCGCTCGACGCGGGGCGTGCGCCGTATCCGGTAATCCAGACGCCACCCAGTAGCCGTCCTGTCGCTGCGTGGCGATCGCTTGGATGGCATCAGGCTTGATCGTCTCCAGCGTCTCCAGCACCCGATCGCGCAGGCGACTGGCGATGAGTTTTTCGACCAGAAGGAAGGTCTTAACCTCGACCAGATCCTCGATGCTCGCTGCCGCCAGGTGCGGCTCTAGCTTGATCGCCTCGGCCACGGCGGCGGACAACGCCTCATAAGACGGGCTGCGGGCCAGGCTGTCGCGCCACTGAGCCAGACAGACCACGGCATTGGCCGTCCCCTGGCGAGTGAGTGTCAGGTGTCTGAGACCCTCCGGTAGTATCCCTCGGTAGGCTTGCCCAAGATCCGACACCATAAGCCGGATCAGGAGTGTTTTGAGCGTCGGCGTCTCGCCGGTATCGCCAAAATATCCCGCCGCCAGGGTCCAGAAGGCGGCGGTCAGTTCATATTTTTCCAGCTCGGCCCAGGCCGGCGGTAAGGCCTCCAGGTTGGCGTCGGGAATCGCATCGAAGAGCGCGATCAGTAGGCTGAAGAATTCAGCTTGCTCCGATTTGAGCACAACGGCCATGAGCTTGCGGTCAAGATCGAGCGCGTCGTCATCGGGACCGACCAGTTTTTTCACGCGCTCCAGGCGCTCGCGATTGGCGAAGAAGCGGGCGCGCTCGGCCAGATGCGAACGCAGCGACAGCTGCACCAGTCCCAGTTCGGCCAGGAGCATCGAGGCGCGATCGGCGCGGAAGCTCGCGCTATAGAGACGCATGTCGAGCAGCCAGTCGTCGTCCGGATCGGGCGGTTCGCTGGGGGCATAAAGCAGATAACGGCCGGTGAGATCCTCCAACCCGAGGCGGACTTTGACCGCCAAGGCCGGCTCCTGGTCCAGCCGGAGCAGGGTGACGTCGTCCAGGTTCAACGCCGGCAGCGCGTCCTCGAATTCGCGTTCGGGATCGTGCCAGAAGACGATACGCTGACCTTCGTTGATGAACAGGCTACGGAGTGCCGTTTCGATGCGCTCAATCGACATGGGTTAGATCAGTCCAATTCATCGAAGCAACCAGACGCCGACGGATCATCGCCTGATGTCTCCGGTTCCGTGAGCACCGCTTGGAGCCGACGGCGGAACTTGACGAAGCTCGACATCTCGATTCTGGCGGCATTCACTTGACCAGTGCGCACCAGTTCGGCAAGTCGGGCCGCAGTTGGCGGTGCACCCAACGCCGCTTCCAATTGGGCTTTGAGCGGTTCTAGTCCGGCGTCGTTTCCGGATGCTTGCTCGATGGGGTCGCAGTGCTGGTACGGCTGGAACGACTTGAGGGCGCAAAGCAACCAAGCCTCGGACTTGGGATTGGGGATCATGGGGACACCGACCGTACAGCCTTCATACGCGAAGCCGTGACACATGGAGTCCCATTTGTCGCGCCAGACCCCGCGCCCAGCCGACTGCGTACCGTCGCCATCCCGGAAGAGTATCGGGATAACGGGTTGCTCCCAGCGCTTGGCCAGCTCGGCGGCAATCTGCGCCAGTCCGCGCGCATTGCGGAAGTAGTAGGCCGTTTCTTTGCCACGGCGTCGCCCTGGTAAAGAGGCCGGCTTCAGTTTTTTCGAGACTTCGGACAGTCGCTGCTTTGAAACACAGAACATCAACTCGGCATCGATGAACGGATAGCCTTCCGAGGTTTCGGCGATCTGATCCACCAGCCAGGCCATGGGACCGGCCTCGAAGGCCTCGCCCGTGACGGGGTCGGTGCCCGTGCATCGCCCCATGTCGGTTGGACCCTCACCGCTGACGAGGATCAGCATTCGGCCTCTCCATGTTGCTGGCGCGCATAGCGTCGATTTCTTCGGGCAGGCGCGACAGGTGCGTATCCACGAAGGCTTCGCCCGGCCCCATGACTTCGAGCTTGGCGGCCAGCGAGGGGATCGAGAAGAAGGGCACCGCCCGCGTGAAGCCCTCCGGCGTCTTGTAGAGGTATTGCACGCCCGCGCGCGCCACGGAGTCGTCCAGATAGTTCAGGATCATTGGGCTATGCGTCGTGACCAGGATCTGCTGGTGCGCGTTGACCAGCACATCGAGCAGGAATTCGACCAGTTCCGGGTTGATGCCGTTTTCGATTTCATCGAACAGCAGAAACTGATGATCGGTCAGGATCTCGGCCAGGATCGCCATCAGGCGCAGCATTCCGTCGTTGATATGACGGGCCTCGGTGTAGAGGGCTTTGTCACCGAACTGTTCGCGAATCCCCAATTCTTTCCAGCCGGCGCGTAGCGAGCGGGTCACGAATTGCTCCAAATGGGGATAGGCGCTCTTCAGTTGACTCCCCAGGGTCAGTCGCTGCTCATCCGACAGCTCGGAGAGGAAGGCCGAGAGGCGTTCTCCGCCCATTCCCAGTTCGCCTTGGCTTTGGACGGCCCGCTTGCGCAGAAGCTGAGGCGCGAGCAGGTCGAGTGAGGCGGTTTGTTGAAGAAAGCGTTTCAGCGGCAGCAGTGGCTTGGGTAGAACCTCATCCTTGAGCTGAGACAGGATCGAGCCTTCATATTCAAATGCAATCTTGGTACGCGCGGCCGTTGTTCCAGCGTGAACGACATCACCGAACCAGTAATGCCCATCAGCGACCGAAAGCAGTGTTTTGCCATTGAGCTTCACGGTCTCCTGTGTGCAGCGCAGGAGTGAGCGGTTGAAGCTACAGTCCCAGGAAAAATCTCCATCGGCGCCCGACAGCTCAATGCCCAGCTTGAGGTTGCTCTTGCCGCTCAGCTTCGAGTTGAGGTCTCCCGGTTTCCATTGACGTTGCTCCAGCCATTGCGAGACATTGCCTTTGAACAGTCTGGAGATGAAATCGATCGCTTGCAGCACAGTCGATTTCCCGGAGCCGTTCAGCCCGATCAGGCAGGTGAACGCGGCCAGCGATAGCTGGAAGTCCACCAATGATTTGAAGTTATCGACATAGATGGACCTTAGGCGGATGGACGAAACAGAATGCTCTGCCTCGGCAGCTTGCACGGATACTTGCTCGTTAACCGTCATTCGCTCAGCATCCCAATAAAAAGGTCGGCATATCGCGCAATACTCTCATGGCATGTCATCCTCAAAACCCTTGAGGTGCTCATCGTTTTCGATCCACACGGTCAGCTTCAGCTAGCGGTTCCCGGTGTCCGACGAAGAGGTTTGTGGAGTTGGTCACTGACAGTCTTTTTTGTTGCCGGCTTCAGCCCCTGCTTGAATGCTATGAATCCCGTGAAATTGAGGGCTTCGCGTGCCAATTCGTGCGGTAGTGTTCGAGCTTCCTGGTAGATCTGTTCAGCGATAGTCATGGTTGCAAGGCTCCGTGTTGGCCTCAGTCGCTGGTCTGGCCCGTGACGGTCTTCACTTCGGCCAGCAGGTCGCCGAATTTGCCGTAGTTGACCTTGACGCCGTCGTCGAGGTCGAGGCGGATACGTTGGTCGGCGGCGTGGCGAAGCTTTTCGTCGTACTGGCGCAGTTCGTCGAGTTGACGGGTGAGCAGGTCGCGTTCCTTTTGCAGTCGTTTGGTCTGGGCCGAGGTCGCGGCGGCGGCGATGTCGTCAGCCAGGCGATCGATGCGGGCGGTCAGTTTACTTTGCAGCGGGACGACGTATTCCATGCGCAGGCGGGCCAGGGTGCCTTCGTGGTAGCGATGCAGGTAGACAAGGCACTGGAAGGCTTTGAGTTTGCCGCTGCTGAAGCACCAGTAGATGGGGCGGCGTTTGTAGGTCTGGAGATGGTGTTTGAAGAAGCCGTCGCTGAGGTAGCGGCGGAGGGTGTCACGGCTGGTTTCGTCTTTTTTGGGCGACAGGTTGGCGGCGAGGAAGCTCAGGTTGTCTTCGAGGTGGGCTCTGTCCCAGGCGACGGCGATGAATTCGACGAGGCGGTGGGCGGCGTCGTTGTCGAACCAGTCGAGTTCGGTGATGGGGAGGATGCCGTCGGCGTCGGCGGAGAAAGTGCGGTAGCGGTTGGGATCAAAGCCTTGGTTGCCGGCGTGGGCGTAGATTAGGCCGGGTTCGTCAAGGCTGTAGCGGCCCATCATGCAGCCGATGGCGTAGGAGACCAGTTCGCGCATGGTGTCTTCGCGGAAGCGGGTTTCCAGTTCTTCGGGAAAGCCGTGTTCGACCGACCATTCATCATTGGTCAGCTTCTTGCCGTAGCGATAGGCGGGGTTCACCGTCAGGGTGATTTGGTCGATTGGAACCTCGGGCGTCAGCTCGTCCTGTAGGCCGTAGGCGTCGATGAAGAGGCGGTTGTTTTCCTCTTCGAGGCGCTTCATTTCGGCGATGGTGGTGCGGTTTTGGGTGATCCAAGCGGTGTAGCTGGATTTTATATTAGGGTGAAATCCAGAAGAGCTCGTCAAGATATGAACAGATTGAAATTTCCAGGAAACCTCAAGCAAATCCCAATCTAATCGAGCAATCGAAACAAGCTGAGATACGATTGGAGCAACAATTTTATGCTCAACAAGAGCAGCAGGTAATGACCGAAAATTTCCAATACCAAAACTAAGAGTCGGATTAAGTGCCTCACACAGCACTGCCGTGAGACGTGAGTTACATAATGCAACTATTTGCTCAAGCGTAGTATCTCCAGCCTGGAATACGCACATTCCCTTATAATTACTTGTGAAGCCAAGCGGAAACAGGCGAAACGATATAATATCTGATGTAATCTCAGACCAAGATGCAAATGGCTTAAAATAATTTCCATAATCATGAACAACAAAATTTGGATCACCATTGAGATAGTCGTATTTATTAATCACCAATGCTTTTATGCGCGACCCATTATCTTCCCAATCAACGATATAGTCATGGTTACCCCACCATTTTCGGAAGCCACCACCTTTGTTATGCGGAAACCATCGACGACCAGAAGCTTGAGCAGCCTCACTATCAGTTGCATTCCACATCACAGAATCGTAAGCCACTTCGTGCCAAAATCGCAGAAAACGATTGTTGTCTGTAGTGCATATTCCAGCTTGAGATTCGCAAACATCTCCCAACAATTTATTTGAACTAAAAAGCTTGAGAATTTTTTCGCTAATCCAATATACAAAAGGGAGACCTGGAAGCTTTTCAAATGCGGTGGTTTTCGTGCAGTAGTACCAGCCACACGCAGGATTTCTTATCGCTTCAATTGCTTTAACCGATTGCAGTTCCGCACCATAAAAATCCGAGAGCCTGATAAATGAAGCTTCATAAGAATTGGTCCTACATGCTTTAACTACAAACGTGCAAATTGGCACAAAAGCCGAATCAAAAAACGAGTGGTATTCAGGCTGAATAAGAGACCGAAGAGTATACGACCCAAGAATAATTTCCCGCAAATAACTATATGATTTTAAAAACATTAAGGTAAATGGCGTCATCAATCCAACAAAACCTGATAATTTCGAAAACTGCAAAAATCGCGTTGCTGACGCAGCAAACAAATCAGAGTTTGATCCAGGGAATTTTTGCTTCATGAATTTTTTCAGCTGGGCGTTCATTCCTTTATTACCCATATACGGTGGATTTGTCACCACCGCATCATATCGCTTCGCCAACAACTCCGCCTGCTGCACCAGCGGCCGCAATCGGCGCAACGCCTCCACCACGAACAGATCCTGACTCTCCACCTCGCACCGCCGCCGCAACTCCGGCAGCTTTTCCGCTAGCGCCTCCGGCACCTGAATCAGGGAACCAAAGGTCTTCGCCTCGGCAAAGGTCTCGATCAACACCGCCAGCGTCGCCCGCAACGCCTCCGCCTCACTCGATGCCCGCCCCGTCTCCACCTCTCCCAGACTCAGTTGCGGCAACGTATCGGGAAAGAGATCATCCCCAGCAACCCCCAACAACGGCGCGCGCCTCCCCTCCCCCGTCGCATCCAAACCGCCAACCGCTCCCAGAATCTGCGCCAGCTCGTCGGCCTCCAGCCCCTTGCTCTCCTGCAAGGCCATGACATCCAACGTTACCCTCCGCTCGAACAACCGCCGATCATCCGCCCGCGCTTTCATCATCAACGCAAACCCGGCCAACTGCGCCGCCCGCTCGTCGATATCCAACCCATACAGATTCCGCTCCAGAATCAACTGCGGAATCTCACGCAGCCGATAGCCACGCTCCAGATAGATCGCCTTGAACAGCTCATACGCCTCGACCAGGATGTGCCCGGATCCGCAGGCAGGATCGATCAGGGTCAGTTCTTCCGGATTGAGGCTTTCGGGGGTGATGGCCGCGATTTGCGCCTTGACTTCAGCGGTCTGCTCCGCCGGCTCAATGTAATACGCCATCTGACCCTTGAGCGCCGAATCCGGATAGGTCGCCAGCCACTGCGCCCCCAGCGAGTTCTGCACCATGTACTGAACGATCCAATTCGGCGTGAACAACTGCGTCGCCGCCGGAATATCCTCACTCCTGACCACCTTACCGATGACCTGATCCTTCTTCTCACTAATATAGAACTGGTAGAGCCAGCCGATGATCTCGACCTCCTGCCAATCCTCCTCCGGGATCGCCGTCACCAACTCGCGGATCAACGAATCGGTCTGCAACAGATTGTCCGGCAACAACAACTCAGTCTCGTCATCGATCGGCTCGAACAGAAACGGCATCGCCCGATGCAACGCCCGACACTGCGCCAGCAACAGATCGCGATACAACTCCTCGTCGCGCGTCCCATCCAGCTTGAGATCCAACACTCGCGCCCGGTCGAGTCCCGGAAGCTCGACATGCTGGGCCTGCTCCAAAATCTCCGGCAGCCCACCACCGGCCGGATGACTCAACACCCGAAAGCTATGCTCCAGATAGCCATGCAGCTCCATGAAGCGGATGGCGATGAAACGGTTGAACCAGGTGTAGGCCGCCGACTCCATGACCGCCTGAAACCCCTGCCGCTCGATGCGCGCGGCGAGCTTTTGGCGCTGAACCCCGATGCCGCGCGGATAGGCCCGCCCGTCGATGAAAATGAGCTGCCCCTCCTCCCGCTGGGGCGCGACACCCTGAGCCGTGAGGCCAAAGGTCGCCGCCCGGCGCATCACGGCGGCAATGAAGTCACGTCGGGCCTTGGGGGCGTAGGTCTTGAGTTTGGCGGTTTGCATCGAGGCTCCTTGAAGGGCTTACAGATTCCAGGATAGGTCAAGCTGAATCAGCGAATCTCGACCCGCTCATGATTGGCGATCGCCGACTCCAGCACCTGTCTGAGTTTGTTCAGATAGGCGTCGATATCATCCTGCGTCTCCAAATAGGTCTTGGGAGCCAGCTCAGCGGCCCTGAGGATTCGGCGCGGCTTCGACTTCACAACGACCGGCTTAGGCGAGGGACCGCCCTTGTCATTCACCAGCGTCGGTGCGGGCGGCGTGAGCGACTCGATCCGGCTGAACGCACTATCGGCCAGTTCGACCGCGCGCCGAGCCGCCTGATCGATGTGCGCCAAACTGGCCTGTGACTCGACCTGGCTCTTGAGCTGCTGCAACGGATAGAGACAACGATTGCGAACATCGGCCCCAGCCTTGGCCTCGTCCAGCTCGACCTGAATCTTGTCGATCTGAGCGTCGATCGCGGGCAAGACCGCCGTGCGGTGCTGCTCGACCAGTGCCGCGTTGACCTGTTCAACGCGCTCGATCAGCCCCTCGACCTCCTTGATCATCCCATAGGGCGCGGGCGCAGCCAGAATCTCCTGCATCCGCTGGAGGGCCGGTTTGGCTCCAGCGTCCTGCTCCAGCCAGTCCCGGTTGAGTTGAAAGCGGCTGTGCGCCTGACGCAACCGATCCCAGGCAGAACGTTGCGTCTGGTAGAAATGGCGCAACTCATGGACGCTCTCGGACAGATCGAGCAGATCGTCCCGGCGCTCC
Source organism: Allochromatium humboldtianum (assembly GCF_013385175.1). GTDB lineage: Bacteria > Pseudomonadota > Gammaproteobacteria > Chromatiales > Chromatiaceae > Thermochromatium > Thermochromatium humboldtianum. Next base: position 222,671 of record NZ_JABZEO010000006.1, read on the forward strand.
AGGAAACGGGAGATCAGACCGAAACTTTCGGACTCGGCCAAGAGCTTGGCGATCACGCCCAGACTTTCGGCGATCTCCTGACTGCCCGGATAGTCGCCACTGGCCGTCAGCGGTTGGTACTGTGTCAGATCGGTACGCCAGCCCCCGAAGTGCTCGCGCAAAAATCCATCCAGTGCCTCCTCGCCATCCGGCGGAAGCTGGCCGAACACCTCCCTGGCGAGTTGGCGGGCACTCTGAAGCCGCCCCTGATCGACGGTCTGACGCTGGATGATCAGCAGACGTTTCCATTTGCTCGGCGTGATGACGGCGTCATACACCCGGTCGATCGGCAGGACCGCGCCATCGCTCACTAAATTGAAGTCGCCCCGACGCACCAGACGCGCCACCAGCAACACGACCTCCCATTCCGGCCAGCCGTAAGGGCGCCGTCCGAAACGGTTCTCCACCAGATCCTCCAGGATCACCGGTCGATTGGCACTTGCCATCAGCCCGACGGTGCTCTGCACTTCAGCGAGCGCCTGCTGGTTGCCCTGCCCGGCCTCCAGCGAGAATCCGAGTTCATCCACATCGGTGGCGTTGAGCACGGCCTTGATCTCAGCCTGGGGATTGGCGGACAGGCGTGCCAGATAGCCGAGCTTATTGAAGCTGTTGCGGATCAGATAGTTCAGTGCCTCAGTTAAGACACTGGCGGCGCTGCCGCCCTTGGGCTGGATGTGCTGGCCCACGGCATAGTAGTGCGCCTCCTTGCAGCGTTCCTCCAACTGATGGATCAACCGCTGGCGACGCTCACGGTTTTCTTCCTGACGCTCGCGCAGGATGCGCAGGGTCGTGGTGGAGGCGGTGCCGTCGTGCTTGCGGACGACGTACTTATCAGTTTGCAGCCAGGTGCGCAGCTCCCGACTCAGGGTCTTGTCGTCGTCGAGTCGAATCAGGAGCTGTCCGCCATCGGCGGCACTGTCGAGGGTGCACTTGCCGTCACTGTAGAGGCCGTAGTCGTCGGCCAGCGGCGTGATCACCGACACGATCAGATCGCCCTCGGTCCGGCTGCCATGCGGATGCAGATCGCACAGACGAGTCAGCCCAAAGTCCTTGTTGTTGTCCGGGAAACGGTGCTTGCGCAGCCCCTTGTAGACCTCCTCGAAGATCAATTCACCGAGAAATTTGGTCTCTTCCGCTGCACTGAGATCGATGTCCTTGATCTCGCGGCTGATGTCGCGCTCTTCGTTGGTGAGGAAGAAAAAGTCCTCACCGTTGCGACCAACCAGTGTCTCCTTCTCCAGCCGTTGCAGGCTGCCCTCAATCCGCTGACGCAAGACGAGCCGGTCGGCATCAATGCAGTCGATGAAGAGCGTCACCAAGTTGTCGAGATGGCCGCGGATTTCGTCGACGTAGCGGATCAGGAACAGGGTCTTGAGCACCTGCACGTCGATGGGTTCGAGCCGGTCGTTGTCGGCGGCGTGATCGATGGTCGACTTGACGACGCCTTCAAGAAAACTCTCGATCGAGGGATAGAAGCGATAGAGCGGGATCAACACGCCCACCGCCTCGTCGGCGACCTGGATGGCGGCTGACTGGAAGGCGTCCAGCATGGAACGCTCGCCACGCGCCAGATGCAGACCGGTGACACCATGGCGGCGGATCGCCTCGAACACCTTCTGCATCAGCTGAAACTGATAGGGCGCGAAGGGATAGACGCTGACGAAATCGCGCGCATCGGCATAGGGCTTGAAGGTCATGCCGACGTTGGTGAAGCTGAGCTGGTGGCGCAGAATGTCGGCCTGATCCTCGTAGACCTGGGTCAGCGCCGCCTGAACCGATTCGTCCTTGTTCAGCAGCCGCTTGCGGATGACTTCGTCGACGTTGGCGCTCGACAGCGATAGGCGCGTCTTGAAACGTCCCTGGATCTTGGAGAAGTCATTGGCCTTGGACGCGCGCACTTCGCCGATCACCGCGTCGATGTCTTCCTGCGAGGTCACGACAACCCAGGCGCGTCCCCCGCAGATCGTGCCGAGATTCTCGGTGATGGTCTGGAGATTGAGCATGAGGTGTGTGTCGTCGCCGATGAAACCGCCAATCTCATCGACCAGGAACAGCAGACGATGCTGGGGACTGCGACTGTCGAGATAGTCCTTAACCCAACGTGCGAAGTTCTCGACGTTCAGCCGTGACCTGAAGTCCTCTTCCGCTTTGTCGAGCCAACTCCGTGCACCCTCGGCGCTTTTGCCCAGCGTCTCCGCGAGCGCCTGAACCAGCTCGTCGGCATAGAAGCTGTAGGCATCGCGCTCCTGCTCCCACTCGACGTGCGCCAAGGCGTGAAAAGCCGCCTTGAAGCTGTCCAGCTGGTCCTGAGCCGCGAGACGCCGCTCTAGATCGGCGATATGCGGATGATCGCCGCTGTAGCCGAGCTTTTCGTTGAAGACTTTGAGAAAGACCCGCAGGATGGCGTCGCGTCCGCTGCCGCTGTCGGCCTTGCTGTCGATATTGAACAGGATGACATCGATCTCGGTGCCAACCGCACGCTTGATATCGGCGGCCAGCATGGCGTCCTGGATTTTACCGTCGAAGAACTCGATAGCACGCTTGGTCCGGCCGTTCCAGGTGATCTCGCGATTCTCCAGCAGATAGGAGAGGATCTTGAGGAAATGCGACTTGCCGGAGCCGAAAAAGCCCGAGATCCACACCCCGATCAAACCAACGAGACTCGGATCGCCGGTGCGGTCGATGGCCTCCAGAAAGGCACCGAAGAAGCGGCGGAAGTGAACATCGAGTTCGCGCGTGACGACATATTCGTCCAGCTCCTGCCATACGGAGGCGCTGTCGGCTTGGTCGGCCTTGATGACACCATTGATGGGACGGTCGATCGGCTTGGCGAACAGTTCCTTGACCAGCATACGCAGCTCCTAATTCACGAGTCTGAAGGCACGGTAATAGGGTTTGTCGGGCAGGATCCCGAACAGACGCAGGGATTGTCCGTCATAAACGCCCGGATAGAAGAGCACGAGCGGCGTGTGACCCAGGCGGTGATGCAGGTTGTTGAGTAGGTTATGGGTACGCAGCAATGGATAGGCCGCACCGACGCCGGACACCAGCACCAGATCCTGCTGTTCGGGCTGCACTTCGTCGGCGAAGACCTGTGCCAGCTTGCCGGCTTCCAGCGGAGCGGACAGCGCCCTGAGCAGGGCGGCATCGCCAGCCGTTTTCTGCCGCTCCAGCGACTTGTCATAGAGTCCGCGCGCCTTGAGATGGCGGACGATCAAATCGAGCAGATCGACATGCCGGAATCGCAGGCCAGGACGCCGCTTGGGAAGCTGAGCCAATAAAAAGTCGATGTGAGCACGCATGGCCGGTTCACGCGCCGGCGGGTAGTCGAAGGCATAGAAGGGGATCTCGTTCCCCAATCCCTGGCCGTGGAGAAGATCGTCGGAGGTGAGGCGGGTCAGAATTTGATCGAGTCGTCGGTCGAAATCGCTGCTCATCCCAGGCTTCAGGTCAGTCGGATCTGCATGCAGCGCAGTATATCGTCTTCACCCTGAGCACGCAGACAGGCCACGACCTCGGGTTCCAGCCGCAGCGCCTGCAACCTCCGGGGACGTGAGTCGGATAGATAGCCAGCCTCGGCCAGCATCCCAAAGGCACGCTGGCGCAGACTGGTCAGGGTTGCGGCTGACCAGGCAGGCATCCGGGGATCGCGGAGATGACAGTCTTCCAGATACCGCTCCCAGTGCCGAGGTTTGAGCTGGGGTTCGAAGCGACGGTACAGATCCGGCACGATGAGATCCAAAAAATCCGCCAGCAGCGGCGAATACTTGAGCGTCGCCGCGAACACTGCCTGCGTAGCAACTGGCTTGCCGGCGTCGCGGACCAGCGTCCAGAGTTCAGGGGTCATGGTCCGCAACCGGGCACGAATCAGCCCCGCCTTGCCGACAGCGGTGGCGGGAGAACGCTTGCGCAGCACATTCTCGACTTCGATGGCGTGTTTCCAGCTATCGGCATCGACGTCTTGGAGCAGCAGATCGGCGACGAGGCGACTCTCCGGGACCATAAGCCCACCTTTAGTGAAATTAGCTTTATAACGTCCTGTATATTTCAGGGCTTCAGTCATTTGCTCTTTAATCAACGGATACACTGCTTTTCATAGTTAAAACGCTTAGCGCCAGCCTCGCAAACAAGGCATTAACGCTCGACCACTACAATCTGCACTTAATGAAATGTGAAATAATTTTTAGAAACACGCTATCACTACACTGAATCGCGTCGGGATATTCTTTTTTCAAATCCTCAATGCAAGATTTCCTCTGCCCTTTATACAAATACCTCCCAGTTGCAGAATCTTTTCTAGGTCGCAAATTACGGATGACACCTTTAGAAGCAGCATCTTCAATAATCTCTTTAAGTGAATTATAATTCTTAGCGCCAACAGAGTTCTTGAATTTGCGCAGCTTATCACTTTCTTCTTCATTGTAAGGTATAATTTTTTTTAGAATTTTTTTGCCGCTTGATTTTTGTGCAAAAGCTTTTGGCTTTCCACAGGATTGATTAATAGCAGCCATTGAAAAAAAATTAATACTCCAGTTGGCATTATACAGTAAATCAAAATCCACAAAACCAAACAAAAACTTATCCAGAGAGAAAATGGCTTTTGACTTAAGCGATGCTTTGTGATTCGGATCTTGCTCCAAAGCATTACAGCCATCACCTACTGAAACAATTACGTAACAAAACTCTTTTCCCGATTCACCGCGCCACTTATCATAGCGCTCAAGAAATTTTTTGCTGCCACTGCCGTAACTAATCCAAAATTTAAAAGCCAGTCTCATCCAAACCGCTGGCGGAAATTTGCTTTCAGTTTTAATAAGTGCTCGACTTTCGTTTTTTAAAAAAAGAGCGAGTGCATCACAAATTTCGCGATCGTCACTGGGAATTCTATTAAATGAGCCATGAATATCGCCATCCATCTGGCACTGCATATAACCCCACAAATCATCAAAATGATCTGAAGAGCCACTTTCAACTGAATCAGCAACAAACATCACTTTAAAAGCTTTTTGAAAAGACCATTTCTTATTCTCGAATATATTCTCTTTTTGTAAGTTCTTCATTTGATACCACCTTGCGCTTAGCACTATTGCGTTAGCATCAACTGGCAAATCATGCAATTTTTTAATCCAAACTCTCTCATAAAACCTGAGTGTTATCGTTGATCAGTAGACGTGACGGGACTCTCCGGTTGCTCCATGCTCTTACGACGTAACGACTTCTCAACCATGTTCATCTCAATCCCAAAATGGTGTAGCAACTCGTGCCGAAGCCGTCCTCGGAGTGGGACGAAGCCGGGCCTCCAGGTTGTCACGTCGCGAGGGCGTGGGGCGACTTAGAGTCCCGCCACGCATCCTGAGCGACGATGACACTCCGGCCATCCTCCCATCCTCCCATCCTCTCAAAGGATAGCGGAATTTTGCGCGAAGACACCGTTTAGGAGCGATTTTGATGCATCAATGCACAACTGGGAGGGCGGTGAGTCGCTAGCTAAACCGTTTCCTGTAAAGCCTGGAGGCTAGAGCAACCTGCGCTGTGCAGCCTGCTTGATAGCACAACACTGGAGTTGCCCATGAGGAAACGCGAGGATCAGGATCAGCATTCAGCCTCTCCGCTTACCCAAGATCAAGCCGCGTCGAGACTGACGACGCAGACGGATAACCTCCGCCTGGCTCCCCAACACAGTCACGCATTGGAGTTGTTTGACAGGTATGCCGACTCTGTGAACGTATCTCTACCGGTCGTTCAAGGTCTTTTTGGATGCTCTCGGGCGACGATTTATCGCTGGGTGAAAAACGGATACCTGCCAGCGCCAAACAAATTCGGCCCTAGAATTAGCCGCTGGAATGTTGGAGAGCTTCGCCAGGTATTAGATAAAGCGCGCAACGACACGTCGAGGTGATATAGTAAGGTCAAATCCAAAAAACGCCGCTAAACAAAGTTTCTAGACTGGCCTGAACAGTAACCTACTTGCTATGAGCGAACATCCGCTCATAGCAAGCGTTTTCTTTGCAGAAAGTCATGTTGCAGTCAGTAAAACGCCTGACAACTTGCCTATGCAAGCTCAGAAGGCATTTATAGGACCGAAAAACAGAGATGGACCCACCAAGCAGAGTTGAATTCAGTTACTGGCGCTCAGCTTCAGGTGCTGCACTGATACCGGTAATATAGTTGGCCCAATCCTCCATCAGACGACGTCGCTTATCGAACAAAGTTCCGCGCGCATAAGCGGCTTCCGCCTTATCTTTGAGTTGATGGGCCAGTGCGTGCTCAATTACCTCTCGCGGATAAGCCGTAGTTTCTCCCGCCCAATCACGAAACGTCGAACGAAAGCCGTGCGCGGTCAAATCGCCTCGCTCCATCCGGCGAAGCACAGCCGTCAGAGACATATCGCTGAGGGGATTGCCATGTCGTGCTCCTGGGAACACGATGTCGTCCTCTTGAAAGGCACCGAGTTGCTTGATGCTTTTCAACAAGTCGATCGCTGGCTGGCTCAGCGGAACACGATGTTCTTTGCTGGCTTTCATTCGACTGGCTGGAATCGTCCAAACGCCGGCTTCCAGATCAATTTCACGCCATGTCATACCGCGTACTTCACCAGAGCGCGTGGCCGTCAGAATCAAAAATTCGAGAGCACGTGCAGCGATGCCTTCGCGCTCGCGCAAGGAATCCATGAAAGCGCCTACGTCTTCCCATGGCAAGGCCGCATGATGCTCGGTTCTTTGAACCTTGGACGGCTTCGGCAGCAATTTGTCGAGGTGTCCTTTCCAGCGAGCCGGATTGTCACCTTGCCGGTAGCCTCGCGCTTGCGCCCAATCCAGAACGGCTTCGAGACGTCCGCGAAGCCGCGAAGCCGTCTCTGTTTTAGTAGTCCAGATCGGCTCAAGGATCTTCATTACATGCGAGAGAGACACATCCCTCACCTGCAACTGACCGATGACAGGAGACGCATACGTTTCTAGGGTGGCAGACCACTGTGCTGCATGCTTAGTACTCTTCCACTCAGCAGATTTTGAGGCCACCAACTTACGCGCCGCTTCATCAAAGGTGATTTCTGCACCTCGTTGCGCGGCCAATTCGCGGCGAGCAGCCGCACGCTCCGCAACGGGATCTCGGCCCAGCTCAATCGCTTGCCGAGCATCTCGGGCTTTCTCACGGGCCAGCGAGAGCGTCACGGATGGATAGCCCCCCAGCCCCATCTCACGTCGTTTACCGCCGACTATGGTTCGGAGAATCCAAGTGCGTGCTCCAGCGTTGGTGACTTGCAGATACAAGCCAGCCACCCCGCCTACCGCATGCATCCCGGGCTTCTTCAGTCGCCCCACTTCCAAGGCCGACAATTCTTTTGCAAGTTTTGGCATAACCTAAACCGCCTCACCTACCCACCATCATACCCGCCATAAAAAATGCGATTGCATGATACGTCATGAGACGAGCAGAGACACTAAAAACTTACAACAATTTGTTTTAAAATGATTTTTTTAACTTTATTGAGATGATCTGAGACAGTATGATACGGAAATTAGGCGGACACCCTCTCCGCCAATTCAATGACTTACGATAAACGCCGATCGCGCGAATCGCGTCAAAATACCCCAATCGCGTGCATTTGCTGGTACCTGTAGTGGTACCTGCCCCCCAGAGCATCCATTGACCGCTTGGCAATCATTACGCACTCCTTGCGCTCAGGGCCGCAATGCCTCGGGATGCCGCGCGGCAACCCGCAGCAGCGCTAGCGCTGGACCGCGCGGATGGCGGCGGCCTTGCTCCCAGCCTTCGAGGGTGCGGCGACTGACACCCAACAGGGCAGCGAACGCTTCCTGGGTCAGCCCCATGCGTTCGCGGATTGCGCGAGCGTCTGGTGTGGAGACCTCGAAGGTCCGCAAAGTCACCTCTCCGCGCTGATGGGCCTTGATCTCTCGCAGACCGTCCAGGATCTCGCGTCCGATGTCACGTTGACTCATCACTGATTTCCTCCGCGATTGCCCGCAGGATGTGGGGTGGAATGTTCGTCTGTTCGTTCTTGGCGTAGAGGGTCAGCATCCAGACCTGTCCTGCTCGGTTGCGCCAGTAGTAGATGATACGCAGACCTCCACGCTTACCCCGACTGCTCCCGCGCCAACGCAGTTTGCGCACACCTCCACTTCCAGGTATCAGGTCGCCGGCCTCCGGATGCAGGATCAGGGCCGCTTGCAGGGCGGCGTACTCATCATCGCTGAGATGCTGAGAGACGAGCCGGGTGAAGAGGGATGTTTCGATGAAGACCATACCCGAATGATACGCCCAAGGCGGAGTATGCCGACATCAATTCCGCCACGCGGCCAACTTCTCCAGTGCGATCCGCGCCATGGTCTCAGCGCGTTCGGGGCTGTCGGCCTCGGCATAGGCGCGCAGTTCCGGGGCATTGCCGGACGGGCGCAGATGCAGGATCTCGCCGCTCTCAAAGGTGATGCGCAGTCCGTCGGTGTCGTCGAGCGTGGCGACCCGGCCGAAGGCATCGCCGAACTCCGACTCGATAGCGGCCTTGTCGGCCTTCCGCTTCCCCGTATTCAGGGCGGCGAGCCGTGCCCGGCTGAGTTCGGTCGGGAACTCTTTGAGCCGGTCGCTGTGGGTGAAGCGCGGCGGCAGGTCGGCGGCCAGGGCCGAGACCGGCTGGCCGCGTTCCACGGCGGCGAGCAGGATGGTGATGGCGACCACCAGTGCATCACGCGTCGGCAGATTGGGCAGGAAGCGTCCTTCCAGATGCGGCCCCTCGCTCCGGCAGAGATCGGTGGCGAGCAGGAAGCCGCCATTGGCCTCATAGCCGGCGACCGATCCCAGACCATCGTCCATCAGTCGTTGCATTCCCTCGATGACGAAGGGCGAGCCGATGCGCGTGCGCAGCACCTGCTCGAAGGCCCCGCAGCGTTCGACCACCGTGTTGCTGCTGACCGGCGTGACCAGCGCCTCGATGCCGAGCTGGCGTGCGCACAGTACGCCGGCCACGTCGCCGCGCAGCCACTGACCATGCTCATCGGCGATCAGCGGGCGGTCGCCGTCGCCATCGGCCGAGACCAGGGCATCGAAGCGACCGCTCGCCGCCCACTCGCGCGCGAGCGCCTGATCCTCCGGGCGCACCGCCTCGGTGTCGACCGGGACGAAGACCTCGGATCGACCGAGCGATGTGACCTCAGCACCGAGTCCGGAAAGCACGGCGACATAGGGTTCGCGCGCGACGCTGGAGTGCTCGTAGACTCCGATCCGCAGGCCCTTGAGACAGTCACGCGGGAAGAAGTCCAGATAGCGCTCGATGTACAGTTTCAGGGCCTCGGGCAGGAGTTCCGGCAGTGCGTCGGACTGATCGGCGACGAAGACGCCGGCGGCATCGAACAATCCCTCGGGTCGCACGATCGTTTGGGTGCGGATGCGTTCCTCGTCGTGCTTGAGGATCTCGCCGTTGGGCAGGTTGAACTTGATGCCGTTGCGATCGTCCGGGATGTGGCTGCCGGTGACCATGAGGGTTGGGATCGATCGTCCGAAACCATAGTTCGCCACCGCCGGACTGGGGATGAAGCCCAGATTGAGCGGCCGCCCGCCCTTGTCGCGCACAGCACGCGCACAGGCGGTCATGATGCGCGGGGTGCTGGGGCGCAGATCGCCGCCGATGCCGACCTCCGAGCCGGGCGACCATTCCGAGATCTGCTCCAGATAGCTCAGGAAGCCGAGCGTATAGGCGTAGCAGACCCAGTCGGTCATCCGGTCCGCCAGCCCCCGCGCGCCGCTGGTGCCGAATCCGACCCCGCTCTCGGCCATCAAGTCGCCAATCTGCATTCTTAACTCCTCTCGTTTCCAGGTGTGCGCAGTCTCAGTGCGCTATTTCAGCCGCCGGCTCTTCCGTGTTCGGCGCGACAGGCTCGGAGATGTCCGTCGGCGCGGCAGTCACGGGTTCGTCCGTCGGCGGCACTTCGGTTTCGACTTCAGACGATTCCGAAACGGCCTCGGTTAACTCGGGCATGGTTGCCGGCTCGACCGCCGACGTTTCCTCGGCCGGTTGCGGCATCCAGCGCTCGATCCAGGTGTCCAGATAGCCCTCGCTCCAAGCCAGAACGGCGCCGGCCATCAGGGCGATGAGCACCAGCAGGGTCTTCCAGGGGCGCTTCTTGTCGGCGAAGGGATCACGCAGAGAACGCATCGCCCCCTTGGGCAACTGCGCCGTACTGGTGAGCGTGGCGCCGAACGGGATACTGATCCTGGCTTTTGCATTGACCGCCCAGCCGTTGGCATCCAGCAGAGGGGCCAGATTGCGCTGACGCAGCTTGAGATGGGCCAGCAGCACCGATGGTCCCGAGATCGCCAGCATCAGGCCGAGCAGCGCCAGCGGGATCTGCCACCAGCTCAAGGACAGCAGCCCCGTCATGACCGAGGCCACGGCCGTGCCGATGGCGCCGACCGCCAGACCGATGGCGGCGAAGATACCGGCAAACTTGGCGATGTCGAACGGAGCCGCCGCCGGTGCGGAACCACCGCCGGGACGCTCCTGAGCCTTGGTCGCCAGTGTCGTCACGCCCTGCTCGGCGCCGGCATCGACGGCCTTGTCGCGCGCGCCGGCGAATTTCTCGATCTGCTGCGAGATCATCCGCCCCAATCGCTTGTAGGGCGACCAGAATGCCTGCCCGGCGCTGATCGGATGCTCGACGATCTTGACGATGGTCGCATCCCAGTCGTCACCGTTGCGGTCGTAGAAGACGCCGTTGCGTCCGACCATGAGATTGTCGCCGTCACCGGCGGTGAACGCCGCCGCGATGGTCAGTGTCTCGCTGCCGCCGCGCCGTCGGCAGTCGCAGTAAGCCAGATAGATCTGACTGAGATTGGCCAGGGCCGCATGTTTGGCCGGGTCGTCGACACGCACGCAGAGGTCGCACGCGCGCCCGTCCAGATAGAGGGTGCCGGCCTGGAAGACGGCCTTGCGTCCCGGCGTGTAGAAGTCGCGCAGTGAGACGAAGTTCTGGAGCAGCGGTTCCAGATGCTGGTAGTAGTGCACCAGCCGGTCGACCGACTCGATGGCGTCCGACACCCCGGCCAGCTCCAGATCCTGCTCGATCAGGTCGGCGATGGCCTGCTGGTACGGTCCCTCGACCAGCGCCCGCAGCCGGGTCGCGCCCAGCGGAGCGACCAGCGCGCCGCGTCGACGCGCACGCCAGACCGAATGGGCCTCGAAGCGCGTGCTCAGATCCAGCCATTGCGCCTCGCTCAGACTGTCGGTGTCGCCGAGCAGCGGCGCCACCACCCGCGTGCGGAAGGCGTCCAGCTCGCGCGCCCAGCGCGGATTGAGCATCTGGCGCAGCGGCAGCGCACGTCCCGGCTCGACGCGAGCCAGCGGAAAACCCGCCAGATCCTCGGTTTCCAGCGACAGGGTGCGGCCAGCCAGGGCGGCATAGTCGCTCTCGGCCGGGTTGAGCAGCTCGGCGGCGCGCTGGTCGTAGTCGGCCAGCCGGGCGCGGGTGAAATAGTCGTCGATCTTGGTCTTGACCGACTCGAAGAGTTCGGCGGCCGACTCGGTGTCCTCGCCGAGCGGCAGGATGTTGGCTGCATCGGCCTCGGCCTGCGCCCACCATTCGAGATACTCGCGCGCCTCGGCGAAGAAGCGATCACAGAGTTCCTGATCGATGCCGTCCTCGCCGCTGCGATCGGGCCGCGAGCCGACACAGCGCATGATGTCGGTGATCGCCAGGGCGACCGATTCGTCGCGGGCCGCGCTCGGCTGCACCACGCCATCGCCGTTGAAGCGCGATCCGGCAAAGATCTGGGCCGTGTTGGCCGTCTCCGCCGCCGTGATGACGGTCGACTCGGTACGCCCCAGGTTGTCGAGGATGCGCCAGGCCGAGGCCATGATCAGACGTCCTTCCTCGGTGGTCTCGTCGATGGCATCCAGCGGCAGACCGGCCTCGTGCTTGAACAGATCGCCCGGGTCTTTGAGCCGGCGGCAGGTCCAGTGCACGGCCTCCTTGATCTCGTCGATGCGGATACGTCCGTCGCCGCCGGTATCGAGCAGGGCCAGGGTGTGGCTGTCGAACTCCAGTCCCGAGGTCGGGCAGCTCAGGGCGGCCCAGAGTTTGGGGTCGAGTTCGGGCAGATGACGGATGTCCTCGCCCGAGTCGATCATGACCTGATCGAAACCGCCGAGTCGATTGAAGCGCCAGCGATGCGCCGGCTGGTGTGTGTCCGCAGACATGATCGTGTGCCCCCTTAGTGGCTGAAGACCTCGCTTATCGGGACGAGGTTCGGGGCGGATTGTCGGTCGATTGGAGCAGTTCGAGCAAGGGCGATGCCTTGTCATGGGTCTCGCGATACTCGGACTCGGGGTCGGAGTCGATGACGATGCCACCGCCGGCCCAGAAGCGGACAAGACCCTCAGCGTAGACCAGGGTACGAATGACGATGTTGGTGTCCATCGCCCCATCGAAGCCCAGATAGCCGATAGCCCCGCAATAGACCCCGCGCCGGTGAGGTTCGAGTTCCTCGATGATCTCCATGGCGCGGCGCTTGGGCGCGCCCGTGATCGAGCCGCCGGGAAAGGCCGCGCGCAGCAAATCGAGCGCCGTGCGTCCGGCGGCCAGCCGCCCCGTGACCGTGCTGACCAGATGATGCACGCGGGCGAAACGCTCGATCTCGAACAGCGCCGGCACCCGAACGCTTCCGGTCGCACACACCCGCCCCAGATCATTCCTCAGCAGGTCGACGATCATCACATTCTCGGCCCGATCCTTGGCACTCAGACGCAGCGACTCGGCCAGACGGGCATCCTCGGCCGGATCGGTCGAGCGCGGGCGCGTGCCCTTGATCGGTCGGGTCTCGACCCAGCCATCCCGAACCTGGAGGAAGCGCTCAGGCGAGGAGCACAGAATCTGCGCCTCCGGCGTACTCAGATAGGCGCTGAAGGGCGCGGCGTTGAGCGCCCGCAGTCGCTGATAGGCCGTCCAGGGATCGCCCGTGACCGGAGCGGCGAAGCGCTGGGCAAAATTGACCTGATAACAATCGCCCGCGATCAGATAGTCCCGAATCCTTGCCAGCGCCTGAAGATAGCCCGCGTGCGTCAGATTGGACTCCACCGGGCCGAGCGTCCTGAACGGCTCGCGAACCCGGCGCGCGACCGGCGCCGACAGCCGCGCCGCCCAGGTGTCGAGCCGACGCGCATCCCAGCCGACCAGACAGGCGCGCCGCGCGACATGGTCCAGGATCAAGGCCCAGTCATAGACCCCCACAGCCAGCTCCGGCAGCCGTTCGGCATCGCGTGCCAGATTCGGCAGCGGCACGAAACGACGTGCCAGGTCATAGCCGAAATAGCCGATCGCCCCGCCGACGAAGGGCAATCCGGGGACGGTCTCACGCTTCGGCCCCAGGAGCTTGCCCAACAGATCGAGCGGGTCGGCGTGCGAGCGCCCCGTCGACCCATCGGCACACCACGTACTTTCAGCGCCGCGCGTGACCAGTGTCGCGACCGGATCGGCGCTGAGGATGTCGAAACGCCCCTGATCGCTGAACGGACGCCCGCTGTCGAGCCACACCGGCCAGGGATGATCGAGCAGTCGCTCCATGTAGGGGCCGGCATCGGGTCGATAATCGAAGTCGCGAATCAGAGGGGTCATCGAGCGGGGGGATTGTATGAACGGGATTGTCGCCGACTGTGCGTGCCTCGCATCCGCCGAGGCTTGTCGGTTCAGGCGGTCCATCGTAGCATGATCGCCCATCGGTCTCGGCCCGCCGGATGGCTTGATCGCTGACGATCACTGGTCAGGCGCCTCGATTCCTTCCCCGACCCTTCTCGCACAGGACTCGTCCATGACGCACTCGCCCCTGCAATCGAGGATCTCATGGTTGCTCTGGTCGCTCGCGGGCCTGACCCTGGTCGCTCCGGTGCTTGCCTGGCTCGCTCCCGCGCTCGCCCCCTGGACAGCCTTGATTATAGCGCCGGCCATCGGCCTCGCCGTCTGGGGCCAGCGAACCCTGGGGCGCAGTCTCGCCCCCCTGCCACGTTTGACCCAGGTCATCGAGCAGGCCGGTCGCGGCCAGTTCGTGAAACGCATCACCCACCTCGAATGCGAGGACGAGATCGCCCGTCTCTGCTGGGGGGTCAACGACCTCCTGGATCGTCTGGAGGTCTATTTCCAGACCCCGACCGGCGGCAGCGCCACCGGCCTCGAAACACTCAGACAACAGCTCGACCGCGACTGGTCGGGCGACTTCGAGCAGGCGATGCAACAGTGCGAGCGACTGCGCGCCGAATGCGCCGAGCGCGAACGCACCCATGGGCGCTACCGACTGCTCGAACGCACTCAGGCGCTCAACAGCACCAACCTGCTGTCCAACCTCGCCTCCAGTCAGCAGGATCTGGCGCGCGTCAACCAGGAGATGCAATCGGTGCTCGATCTGGCCACCGCCACCGCACGCGAGGCCGAGGACGGCCAAGCCACCGTCGGTCAGGTCGTCAACTATCTCCATGCGATCGCCGAGCGCATCAATCATGTCGCCGATGCCGTGGCGCGACTCAATGCCCAAAGCCGGCAGGTCACGGACGCCGTACAGCTCATCACGACCATTGCCAATCAGACCAACCTGCTTGCGCTCAATGCGGCCATCGAGGCCGCGCGTGCCGGCGAGGCCGGACGCGGCTTCGCCGTCGTGGCCGACGAGGTGCGCAAGCTCGCCGAGAGCAGCCGGCGCGCCTCCGAATCCATCGGTCAGGTCATGGGCGAGCTACGCGGCGAGAGCGAACGAATGCTTGACGACTCGGATGCCATGCGCGAGATGGCCGGTCAGTCGAGCGCCGTCATCGGCGAGATGGAAGAGCGCTTCGCCCAATTCGCCGGATCGGCGCGCGAGACCCAGTCACACGCGCAACATGCCCGCGACATGGGCTTCGGCACCCTGGTGAAGGTCGATCACATGATCTACAAGCAGCGCGCCTATATGGCCATCGCTACCGATGGGCGCGAGCGCGAGCATGTCGAGGCCATCAGCGTCGATCACCAGAACTGCCGTCTCGGTCGCTGGTACGCGACGAGCGGACAGGAGCACTTCGGCGAGACACGCGCTTACGCCGGCCTGGACAAGCCGCATGCCCGCGTGCATGAGAGCGTGCATCAGCTACTGTCGTTGCTGGGCAATGGTTGGGAGGATCGCCCCGAACTCCAGGAAGCCATCCTCCAGGCCATGCGCACGGCCGAGGAGGCGAGCCTCCAGGTCATGCGCGAGGTCGACCGGATGCTGACCGAGAAGCACGGCTCCTGAATCTGAAGCCGGTGTAGCTTCAGATGCTTCAGTGCGGCGCGCGATCGTCGAGATTGGCCGGACAGAGCACCTCGCGCATGATGCCGATGAGATCGAGCAACTGCGCGTTGCGGATGCGGTAATAGATCCGGTTGGCCTCCTTGCGCGCAACCACGATGTTCTTGTTCCTGAGCTGTTCGAGATGCTGCGAGATGTTGCTCTGCGAGGTGCCGGTGCGCTCGACGATCTCGCCGACCGACAGCTCACTCTTGCCGAGCGAGCAGAGGATCTTCCAGCGTAATGGGTGGGCCATCGCCTTGAGCGCGTTGGCCGTCAGGGTGGTGTCTTCGTCCTCTTCGGGGACTTCGGGTGTGTTCGACTCGTTCATCCTTCACTCCTCAACTTCAATCGGTCTCGATGCGGGTGTAGCCCGTCATGTCCTTGGCGATACAGATGATATCGCTGATCCGGTCCTCGGCATCTTTCACCGCGGTGCGCGAGAACAGGATCGGCACCCGTCGCCCGTCACGGGCGATGAAGCGTGCCTCGATCTTGCTCAGCGCCCCGGTGCGGATCAGCGCCTCCAGCCAGGTGCCCATGAAGGCGCCGGCCTGCTCGTCGCCCTCCTCCTCGAACACGTCACCGATCGATAGACCAAGCAGTTCCGCCTCACTGTACCCCAGCAGACGCCGCGCGGCCGGATTGGTCAGCTTGATGCGTCCGTCCGGTTCCAGCACCAGCAGCGCCTCGCCCATGTGGGTGAGGATGTTCTCCAGATACTGCCGCGCCTCGGCCAGCTCGCGCGTGCGCTCGGCGACCTTGAGTTCCAGGGTGCGGTTGAGTTCGCGCTCCTTCTCGATCAGCCGGAAATAGGTGCTGATCTTGTTGATGAGCTGGGCGTCCTCGATCGGCTTGAGCAGATAGTCCGCCGCCCCGACCGCGAAGCCGCGATGCTGGAACTCCTCGGACTTGAACGCCGCCGTCAGGAAGATGATCGGGATGTCGCGCGTGCGCTTGCGCAGCTTCAAGAGCGAGGCGGTCTGGAAGCCGTCCATCTCGGGCATCTGCACGTCGAGGATGATCAGATCGATGTCCGGGTGCGCATGGGTCAGATCGATCGCCTCCTGACCCGAGCCGGCCTCCAGCACGGTGACGTCGAGATGGCTCTCGATGAGCGTGCGCAGGGTGAAGAGGTTGTGGGCGTGATCGTCGACGATCAGAAGCTTGAAGTCGGCGTAGCGCGTCATGTCCCCTCCGTTATCTGACGACGGTTCGGCCCCTCGGATACCGGCTGACCGATGACCTGAGTCAGAAGCCTGGTCAGCGCATCCGGGTCGAACGGCTTGGTGAGCAACGCGACCGCACCGACGCCGAGACAGGCCTTCAAGCCTGAGTCCGGATCCGCCGCTCCCAGGATCGCCACGGCCGGATGTGGCTCCTGAGTCTCGGCCAGAAGGGTCCGGATCGTATCACAGGTCATTTCGGTCGACACCTGAGCGGCCAGCAGTACCAGGGCGCAGCCCTCTCCCTCCTCGCGCAGGGTCTCCAGCGCCTCGTCGAGATCGGCGGCGGTCTGGACGCGCAGACCACGTCGCGACAGCTCGGAGGTGAGTCGCACCAGCGTCTTGACGTCGCGCTCGATGATGAGCACCCAGGGCGCGCCCGGTTCGGACAAGGATTCGGAGTTGACCTCCACGTCACTGGTGTCCTCATCGACCGCGCCGAGTGGTTCGGAGACCGCCGAAGCCGGCATCGACTCGGGTGCCGAGGCCGCCTCTTCCAGCGACAGCGGCAACAGCAGAGCAAAGCGCGAGCCGACTCCGGGCGTACTCTCGACCTCGATGACGCCGCCGAGCAGGGTCGCCAGTTCGCGGCTGATCGCCAGCCCCAGCCCGGTGCCGCCGTAACGGCGCCGCGTCGAGCCATCGGCCTGCTGGAAGGCTTCGAAGATGATCTCCTGCTTGTCGGGCGGGATGCCGATGCCGGTGTCGATCACACTCAGCGCCAGCGGCCGGTCCGACTCCGCGCGCGCGCCGACCTCGATGCGGACCTCGCCGCGCTCGGTGAACTTGATGGCATTGGCGAGAAAGTTCTTGAGGATCTGGCGCAGCTTGTCGCGATCGGTCCGGATCTGCTCGGGCGCGTCCGGTTCCAGTCGCAGACTCAGCTCGACCGGCTTGTCGGCGAGCTGCGGACTGAAGAGTTCGATCAGATCCTCCAGCATGGGCCGTAGCTCGACCGGCTCCGGATTCAGACCGAGCCGCCCGGATTCGATGCGCGAGATGTCGAGGATGTCGTCGATCAGGGCGCGCAGATCGCGTCCGGCCTCGTGGATGACTTGGGCCTGACGGCGCTGGGCCGGACTCAGGCCATTGCCTTCGGCGCCGAGCATCTTCGACAGCAGCAGGATGGAGTTCAAGGGTGTGCGCAGTTCATGGCTGACATTGGCCAGGAACTGCGACTTGTAGCGGTTGGATCGTTCCAGCTCGCGGGTATGGGCGCGTGCCGCATGCAGATGTTCGGCATGGGTCGCGGCCAGTTCGGTGAGCCGCTCGCCAAGTTCACGCAGCTCGCGCGGTCCGGTCCAGCTGAAACGCAGCGGCTGACCATCGCGCAGAATGCGCTGGATGCCGCCGAGCAGCTCGTGCCCGAAGTGCTCGACACGCGCCGCGATCCAGCGCGCCAGCACCATCACCGCCAGCACCAGCGCAGCGATGATGGTCAGCACCCGCACGATCAGCTCGTTGCGGAAGGCGTCCAGCGGCGAGGGATCGACCACGCGCCCGACCCAGAGCGGAAAGCCGTCCTCGGTCAGGAACATGGGCACCCACAGCATCTGCCGTCCCTGACCGCCCTTCCACAGCGCCAGCTTGCCCTCGGCGAAGATCGCCGCCAGTCCCGGAAAGGTCTCGAACGCCTCGGGCTGACCGCTCGCCGGCTGCCCCGGACGCAGATAGCTGCCGTCGTGATTGACCCAGAGCGTGTTGCGGTAGAACTGCGCCAACCCGCCGACATCGATGGTCAGCACCACCACGCCCGGCTCCGGGTCGCCATGTTCGCCGCCGATCGGACTGACCAGATCGAGCGTCATGAGCCGGCGCGGATCATCGACTCCGGTGCGGGCGTCGACACGGATACGGCTGACCATGACCGCGCCGGTCTGACTCTGCAATCCGGCATCGATGAACTGACGGTTTGGGATCTGAGGGGGCTGGGCGGTCGGGCGCCACTCCTGGGTGTGCGCGTCACGCACCAGCCAGAACCGTTCCTGCCCCTCGGCGTCGACGAACAGGATCTGGATGACATCGTGCTGATCGACCAGGATCTGGTTGATCCAGGTGGTATAGCGCGCGCGTGCCCGGTCGATCTGATCCGACTCGCCGCGCGCGCCAAGGATCAGCCCCGGCTCGGGCAGCTTGGCCAGGAAGCGGATCATCTCGTGACGGCTGGCCAGATGCTGGTCGAGATCGCGGAAATCCGCGCGCAGATTCTGCAGATAGGCGCGCTGATAGAAGAGCGCGGTGCGATCGAGCACCAGCGGCAGATTGATGAGCGCGGCCAGGATCAGCGGCATCAGGCCGAAGATCAGCAGGAACAGCAGGATATAGGCGCGCAGCTTGACGCCGGACGCGCGGGCCGGGGACATCCGGGGTCAGAGCGCGCGCACCAGATCGAGCACCTGGGCGGCGTGGCCCTTGGGCTTGACGTCGTAGAGCGCGTGTCGGACGACGCCCGATTTGTCGACGACGAAGGTCGAGCGCAGGATGCCGAGGCGCTTCTCGCCGTGCGCCTCCTTCTCGCGCCAGACGCCATAGGCTTCGCACACCTCGCCATCGCTGTCGGAGAGCAGATGGATCGAGAGTCCGTATTTGTCGCGGAAGGCGCCGTGACTGGCGCAACTGTCGCGGCTGATGCCGAGGATCTCGGTGCCGGCGGCCTCGAACTCGGCTTGCAGGTCGGTGAACTCGAGCGCTTCCATGGTGCAACCGGGCGTGTCGTCCTTGGGATAGAAATAGATCACGGCGTGATGTCGCCCGCTGAGCGAGGCGAGACTCACCGGCTCCATATCGGCGTTGGGCAGGGCGAAATCCGGGGCGCGATCGCCGGGTTGCAGCATGGGTGAGTGCTCCATCGACAGGGTTGAACGATGCGCCGAATGTAGGCATGACGACTCAGGTCGTCAACTCTCGCGCCCGCCTCGCGGCGGACGGTCGGAATCAGGCGCCGAAAATTCAGTAATTCAGTGTATTATGAATTTCTGTAAAACGACTGATGCATGACCCCTGGATGGGGCCGCAATGAGCAGCAAGCCCTTGGGTCGCCACGGCAGTCACACACCCTGCCGTCGCGGCCTTTTTTTAATCGCGCTGCGCCAGAGCCACGGTGTAGTGCGCGCCCTGCTTGAGCTTGTCGTAGTTGCCGAAGACCTCGTTGAGATTGCGCTTCATGTACTGGCGCAGTCCGTTGATCGTGACCAGATAGAGCCGACCGCCGGGACGCAGGCGGGCGTGGGCGTCGTGCAGCAGGAGCGCCAGCAGTTCCTTGCCGACCTTGGCCGGGACGTTGCTTGCGATCAGGTCGAAGCGGCGTTCCGGCTCGATCTGGTCGAAGCCGTTGCTCAGCCGCGCCTCGGCATTGTCGAGCCGGTTGAGCCGGGCGTTGCGGTTGGCATAGTCGACGGCGACGAAATCCTTGTCGACCAGGAGCGTTCGGCCCTGGGGAGCCAGCGCCGCCAGGGTCAGACCGATCGGGCCATAGCCGCAGCCGAGATCCAGACAGTCGTCGCCCGGCTCGATGTGCAGATGGTCGAGGAGCAGGCGCGTGCCCTCGTCGATCTCGCGCGGCGAGAACAGGCCCCAGGTACTGCGGAATTCGAGGGTACGGCCGCCGAGTTGGGCCGAGAACTGGATGTCGCGGCGCAGACCGGCGAGTTGTTCGGGAGTGAGCATGCTAGTGTCGTTCCGGGCGAAAAGCGTGGATTGAACCGCAAAGACGGCCGGGACGCCAAGGAAAACCCGCCTGACTGTGCGCGAATACAGCCTGGCCGGCACCATGTCTTGGCTTGAGTCGGCGTCTGGATCGTAGTCCAATGCCAGGCCCAAGCCCCACAGTGTTCCAGGAGTCAACCATGTGTCTCGCCATTCCGGCTCGCGTCACCCATGTCACTCGCATCGATCCGGCCATCGACACGGCGGTGGTCGATCTGGGCGGAGTGTCGCGCGAGGTCTCGATCGCGCTGGTTCCGGAGGTGGAGGTCGGCGACTATGTGCTGGTGCACGTCGGCTATGCGCTCAACCGGATCAGCGAGGAGGAGGCTCAGGAGACGCTGAAGCTCATGGCCGAGATGACGCGACTGCTCGATGAGGAATCAGGCGCCGCTGACGCCGCCGGTATCGCTTCGGCGTCCAGGCTCGCATGAAATACGTCGACGAATTCCGCGATCAGCAGCTCGCGCGCCAACTGGCCGCCGCCATCGCCGCCGAGGTCGATCCGGCGCGCCAATACCGGCTGATGGAGTTTTGCGGCGGACACACGCACGCCATCTTCCGCTATGGCGTCCAGCAGTTGATGCCGCCCAATCTGCGCTTCGTCCATGGTCCGGGCTGTCCGGTGTGCGTGCTGCCGATGGCACGGCTCGATCAGGCCATGGCCATGACGCGCGAGCATGGCGTGACGCTCTGCACCTATGGCGATCTGATGCGGGTGCCGGCGAGCGGTCGTCAGACGCTGCTCAAGGCCAAGGCGGCCGGCGCCGATGTGCGCATGATCTATTCGACCCAGGACGTGCTGCGGATCGCACGCGATGAACCCGAGCGTCAGGTGGTCTTCATGGCCATCGGCTTCGAGACCACCACCCCGCCCACGGCGGTCGCCATCCTCCAGGCACGCGCCGAAGGGCTGAAGAACCTGTCCTTCCTGTGCAACCACGTCCTCACGCCGCCCGCGCTGCGCGCCATCCTGTCGCTGGCCGGTCCCGAGGGCGTGCGGCTCGACGGCATCCTGGGACCATCGCATGTGAGCACGGTCATCGGCACCCGGCCCTACGCCTTCGTGCCGCGCGAGTTCGGCCTGCCCGTGGTGATCGCCGGTTTCGAGCCGCTCGACGTCATGCAGTCGGCGTTGATGCTGGTGCGCCAGATCAACGACGGTCGCCGTGAGGTCGAGAACCAGTACAGCCGCGCCGTCGGCGAGGTCGGGAATGCCCGGGCGCTCGAACTCATGGCCCGCGTCTTCGTCACCCGCCCGAGCTTCGAGTGGCGTGGACTCGGTTTCCTGCCCGAGAGCGCCCTGGCGCTCGCCGATGACTACGCCGACCTGGACGCCGAGCGCCGCTTTCCAGTGACGGTCGAGGCGAGTCATGAGATCAAGGGTTGCGAATGTCCGGCCATCCTGCGCGGACTCAAGGAGCCGACCGAGTGCAAGCTGTTCGGCGCCGTCTGCACGCCGGACAATCCGATGGGCGCCTGTATGGTCTCGTCCGAGGGCGCGTGCGCGGCCTATTGGAGCCATCGAACACACATGCCATCCTCAGGACTGAACCGATGACCGCCAGATCACGCTTTTCCGCCCGACTGGATCTCGAAAACGGCCGGGTCGACATGAGCCACGGCGCCGGCGGACGCGCCATGGCTCAGCTCATCGACGAACTGTTCAAACAGGCGCTCGACAACGAATGGCTGTCCCAGGGCAACGATCAGGCGCTGTTCAGCGTCCCGCCCGGCCGGCTGGTGATGAGCACGGATGCCCATGTGGTCTCGCCGCTGTTCTTTCCGGGCGGGGACATCGGCTCACTGGCGGTGCATGGCACCGTCAACGATGTGGCCATGTCCGGGGCGCGACCGCTGCATCTGGCCGCAAGCTTCATCCTGGAGGAAGGCTTCCCGCTGGCCGATCTGGCGCGCATCGTCGCGAGTCTGGCACAGGCCGCGCGTGAGGCAGGCGTCGCCGTCGTGACCGGCGACACCAAGGTCGTCGAACGCGGCAAGGGCGATGGGGTCTTCATCACCACCACCGGAATCGGCGTGGTCCCAGAGGGCATCGCGATCTCGGGCGACCGGGCGCGGCCGGGCGATGTCATCCTGATCAACGGCCACATCGGCGACCACGGGATCGCCATCCTGTCCCAGCGCGAGAACCTCGGCTTCGAGACGGCGATCCAGTCCGACTCAGCCGCCCTGCATGGACTGGTCGCCGACATGATCGCGGCCGTGCCCGACATCCACTGTCTGCGCGACCCGACCCGTGGCGGTCTGGCGACCACGCTCAACGAGCTGGCCCAACAATCCGGCGTCGGGATGCGCGTGCGTGAAACCGATATCCCGGTCCGCGAAGCGGTCTCGGCCGCCTGCGAACTGCTCGGACTCGATCCCGCCTATGTCGCCAACGAGGGCAAGCTGGTGGCGATCTGTCCGGCCGATCGGGCTGAAACCCTGCTGGCGGCCATGCGCGCCCATCCGCTGGGCGCACAGTCCGCCATCATCGGCGAGGTCGTCGAAGATCCGCTCGGCTTCGTGCAGATGCAGACCCGTTTCGGCGGGGAGCGTCTGCTCGATTGGCTCACGGGCGAGCAACTGCCGCGCATCTGCTGACCTCGGACGCTCAGGCGTCCTTGGACTCCTCCGGAGTCTCGGGTTCCGCCTCTTCGGCCGGGTCGTGATCCGGCTGCGACTGAGCGAGCTTCAGCAGCGTGTCGCGACCACGCTCGTCGGTGCGGCGGAAGTGATCGATCAGCTCCAGCTCCCGATCCGACAGCGGCCCCCGGTCGTCGAGACACAGCAGATAGGTCGGTGTCACCGTGCCCAGGGCCACGGATAGCTCATGAGCCTCCTCCAGCCCCATGCGGCGGATACCCTGCTCATAGTTGCTGATACGCGACTTGGACAAGGATTGGGTGCGCGCCGACAGGTCGGCGAGACTGAGCTTTTGCTCATGCCGGGCCGAGCGCAGGCGCTGGCCGATACGTTTCGTCAGGTCCATGGTGATCTTGATGTTATGCAAGACTGTCTCGTTGTGATGAAGCTAGGTTGATAGATGCGAACGATGCCCGCCCCGCCTGGGAGCAGGCGGGACACACATCCTTGATGCGGGGGCGGATACATCGGACAGCCATCCGGCGCGGGTGACGCTCACACGCGCGTTCTGGCTCAGAGCGGCCTTCCGGGGCGCGTCAGCCCAAGAGGGCGTCTTCCCATTCGGTGTCGCCGGCGGTCTGCGGCTGAGGTGGCGGCGGCGGTTCGACGAGACGATCGGCAAAGGCGCGATCGAGCGTCTTGATGAAACATTTCGTTTGTGGAGAGAGGAATTTACCACGACGTTGCACGATACCGTAACTGCGCCGCGGAAAATACTGCCCGATCGGGATACGGCTCAGCTTTTCCTCGCCCGTGAGACAGACGTCGGTGACGATCGAGATGCCGAGACCCAGCTCGACATATTTCTTGATCACCTCCCAACCGCCGGCCTCCATGGTCACGCGATAGCTCAGGTTGTGCTGCTTGAACACCAGATCAACCATGCGCCAGGTGCTCAGATGCCGCGGCGGCAGGATCAGACCATGGGGCGTGATCTCCTCCAGCGTCACCCGCTCCTTGCCGGCGAGCGGGTGATCGAGCGGCGTGATCAGGGTCGGCTGATAGGTCACGAACGGCCGATAGGTGATGTCGTCCGGGATCTCCAGCATGGATCCCACCGCCAGATCGGCCTCGTCGGCGCGCAGCATCGCCAGACCGTCACGGCCGGTGACATTGTGCATCTTCAGCTCGATGCCCGGATACTGCTCGACGAAGGCCTGGATCGGCTCGGGCAGGATGTAGAGGATGGTCGACTCGCCGGCGGCGATGTTCAACACCCCCTGATCCACGCGCCCGGCCTGGGTGGCGAAGGCTTCGTGGAGCTTGTCCATGCCCTCGACCAGCGGCTCGGCCATCTGGTAGAGCAGATCGCCCTCGGGCGTGAGCTTGATCTTGGGTCCGCGACGCTCGAAGAGCACGGTGCCGAACTCGCGTTCGAGCGCCTGGATCTGGAGCGACACGGTCGGCTGACTGAGAAAGATCTTTTCAGCGGCGGCACTGACGCTGCCGGTGCGCGCGGCATGACAGAAAGCGCGCAACTGCTTGAGTCGGTTCTGTTTGTAATGAATCTGGGAGCCTGAGCCCACGGTCACACCCACTCTTGGCCTACGGATGACCATTGATGGTATACCACAAGATTCATTGACAAAAGCAATATCAGCATCGGCTGTGCAAAAAATCCAGTCGTTCGATCGCGTTTCGTGACGTGCCTCACACTCAGTGTTCGTCGAGCTGGCTCAGGATGTTGCGCGCGACCTGACGCTGGGTCGCATCACCCTCTTCCAGCACCTGATAGAGCATCTGGCGCGCCGCGAAGTCGTTGCCGAGATCGCGCAACTGGTTGGCGCGGACGATCTTGTCTTCGACCGGATCGACGGGCATCGGCGGCGTCTCGGCGGCGGATGACCCGGCCGGCGTGACCGGGGGCGCGTTCGTCTTGGCGGCTTGGGCCAGACGCGCGTCCTCGGCATCGATCAGATCCAGCTCGGTCTCCATCTCGGCGTCGGTCATGGGGCGCCAGCGATCCGGGTCATCGAGGCCGGGTGACAGCTCGCGACCGACAGCACCGCCGCCGGCGCTCGGTGTGACTGGCAGCGGCTTCGGCGCTGAACCGGCCGGCGGCGGCTCGCCGGAGTCGGAATCCTCGGCGAGCCGTCCCTTGAGCAGCACTCGCGACAGCAGGATTCCCAGCTCGAACAGCAGCCACATCGGCACCGCCAGCAGCGTCTGCGAGATCACGTCCGGCGGGGTCAGGAACATGCCGACCACGAAGACGCCGACGATCACATAGGGCCGCTTGTGTGCCAGTCCCTCGGGCGTCACCGCGCCGATGGCCACCAGCAGGATGGTCGCGATCGGGATCTCGAAGGCGACGCCGAAAGCGAAGAACAGTGTCAGCACGAAGTCCAGATAGGCCGAGATGTCGGTCATCATGGCCACGCCATCGGGCGTGGTGCCGACCATGAAGGCGAACACCAGCGGGAAGACGACGTAGTAGGCAAACAGCATCCCGAGATAGAACAGGAAGATGCTGGAGACCAGCAGCGGGACGGCCAGACGCTTCTCGTGCTGATAGAGACCGGGCGCGACGAAGGCCCAGAGCTGGTAGAGCAGATAGGGCATCGACAGGAACACCGCCGCGATCAGCGCCAGCTTGAAGGGCGTCAGAAAGGGCGAGGCGACCTGGGTGGCGATCATGGTGTTGCCGTCGGGCAACTGCGCCAGGAGCGGCGCGGCCACATAGGCATAGAGACCGTTCGCGAAGGGCAGCAGCACCAGCACCATCACGCCGATGGCGATCAGCATGCGGATCAGACGATCGCGCAGCTCGACCAGATGCGAGATGAACGGCTGTTCGGCGCCCGGATCATCGGGCTGCATCGCGAGAGACATGGTTCGAACCCCAGATTGAGCGGACGCTCGATGGTTGGTGATCTATGTTCAGCCCTGGCGGCCGGCTTTCTCCGTCAGCCCCGAGAGACCGAAGCGCCGGTCCAGCTCGTCGAGCACCTGGCGCGGCCCCAGACCCTGCTGCGCGAGCAGCACCAGCGTATGGAACCACAGATCGGCGACTTCGTAGACGAGCTTGTCGGGCACGCCATCCTTGGCGGCCATCACGGTCTCGGTGGCCTCTTCGCCGACCTTCTTGAGGATGGCGTCGAGTCCCTTGGCGTAGAGCTTGGCGACATAGGACGAGTCCGGGTCGGCGCCTTTGCGCGACTCCAGCACCTCGGCGAGTCGGTCGAGTACGTCGTTCATGGCAATAGGCTACCTGGTTACTTCGAGCCGCTATAGATGGCGTTTGGATCCTTGAGCACGGGCGCGATCTCGACCCAGTCGCCGGCCGCATCCAGCTCGCGGTAGAAACAGTCATGGCGCCCGGTATGACAGGCGATGCCGCCCTTCTGCTCGACTTCAAGCAGGATCACGTCGGCATCGCAGTCGAGGCGGATCGAATGGACCACCTGCTGGTGGCCGGATTCCTCGCCCTTGTGCCACAGCCGCGCGCGCGAGCGCGACCAGTAGACCGCATGTCCGGTCTCGCGCGTCAGACGCAGCGCCTCGCGATTCATCCAGGCCAGCATCAGCACGCTGCCGGTCCCGTGCTCCTGAGCGATGGCCGGGACCAGTCCGTCCGGTCCCCAGGCGATGGCGTCGAGCCAGACATCGTTCGCGCTCATTGCCCGGCCCCGCTCAGGCTGTCGGCCAGTCGCTGGCCTTCGGCGAAATCGAGCGTCCCTTCGTAGATGGCGCGTCCGGTGATGGCGGCCTCGATGCCGCCCGCCTCGCACAGGGCGCGGATGTCGTCGATATCGGTGATGCCGCCGGAGGCGACGATCGGAATCCGCACCGCCTCGGCCAGGGCGCGCGTGGCCTCGATATTGGGGCCGGACAACATGCCGTCGCGCCCGATGTCGGTATAGACGATGGCCGTCACGCCGTCGTTCTCGAAGCGCCGTGCCAGATCCTCGACCCGATGCGCGGTGATCTCGGCCCAGCCGTTGATGGCGACCTGACCGTCCTTGGCGTCGAGCCCGACCATGATGTGCCCTGGAAAGGCACGACAGGCGCGGGCGACGAACTCAGGCTCACGCACGGCCTGGGTGCCGATGATGCAGTAGCGCACGCCGGCCTTGAGATAGGCGTCGATGGTCGACTCGTCGCGGATGCCGCCGCCGACCTGGATCGGCAGCTCGGGATAGGCCGCCGCGATGCCGCGGATGGCTGCGCCATTGACCGGCTCGCCGGCGAAGGCGCCGTTGAGGTCGACCAGATGCAGGCGTCGGGCGCCTTCGTCCACCCAGCGTCCGGCCAGCTCGACCGGGTCGTCGGAGAAGACGGTCTCGTCGTCCATGCGGCCCTGACGTAGCCGCACGCAGCGGCCATCCTTCAAATCGATCGCGGGAATCAGCAGCACCGGATTGCTCTCTCGCTGTATGGCTGTGGGATGTCGAATGAACGCTTCAGAGGTGACGCCTTACAGCGTCCCCTTGGTCGAGGGCGTGATGCCGGCCATGCGCGGGTCCGGTTCGATGGCCATGCGCAACGCACGCCCGAACGCCTTGAAGATGGTCTCGGCCTGGTGATGGGAGTTGACGCCGCGCAGGTTGTCGATGTGCAGCGTCATCCCGGCATGGTTGACCAGCCCCTGGAAGAACTCCTGGAACAGATCGACATCGAAGGCCCCGATCTGGGCGCGGGTGAAGGTGACGCCATAGGTCAGTCCCGGCCGCCCCGAGAGATCGATCACCACGCGCGACAGTGCCTCGTCCAGCGGCACATAGGCATGACCATAGCGGCGGATGCCCTGCTTGTCGCCGAGTGCCTTGGCCAGTGCCTGACCGAGCGTGATGCCCAGATCCTCGACCGTGTGATGATCGTCGATGTGCCGGTCGCCGACCGCCTCGATGTCGAGGTCGATCAGACCGTGACGCGCGACCTGATCGAGCATGTGCTCCAGAAAGGGCACGCCGGTCTTGAAGGACGCCCGACCCTGACCGTCCAGGTCGAGACTGACGCGGATCTGGGTTTCGAGCGTGTTACGTTCGACTTGGGCGCAACGGGATTGAGCGGATATAGCCTGTGACATGATCGGGACTGTGGTCGTAGGCGACGCACCAGGACGGCGCGCGTCGAAAGCGGCATTAAACCACAGCCATACGCTAAAGCATAAATCGGGGCGCGTATCGCGCCCCGCACGACCTGCGCTCTCAGGGCGCCAGCTTGCGCTTGAGGATCTCGTTGACCTGGGCCGGATTGGCCTTGCCGCCGCTCTGCTTCATCACTTGGCCGACGAAGAAGCCGAACACCTTGTCCTTGCCGGCGCGGTACTGCTCGACCTGCTCCGGGTTGGCGGCGACGATGGCCTCGATCATGGACTCGATGGCGCCGATGTCGGTGATCTGCTTGAGACCCTGGGCTTCGATCACGGCATCGGCCTCGCCGCCGCCGTTCCACATGCCTTCGAACACCTGCTTGGCCAGCTTGCCCGAGACCGTGCCGTCCTGGATGCGCGCGATCAGACCGGCCAGGGCACTCGCCGACACCGGACTGGCGCCGATCTCGCACTCGCTCTTGTTGAGCGCCGCCATCAGCTCGCCGCTCACCCAGTTGGCCGCCAGCTTCGGCTCGCCGCAGGCGCGGGCCACGGTCTCGTAGTAATCGGCCAGCTCACGGCTGGCGGTCAGCAGATTGGCGTCGTACTCCGACAGCCCGTACTCGGACTGGAAGCGCGCGCGCTTGGCGTCCGGGAGTTCCGGCAGATCGGCGGTCGCCTCGGTCAGAAAGGCGTCGTCGATCTCCAGCGGCAGCAGATCCGGATCGGGGAAGTAGCGATAGTCGTTGGCCTCCTCCTTGGTGCGCATCGAGCGCGTCTCGTCCTTGACGGCATCGTACAGCCGCGTTTCCTGGACCACGGCGCCGCCGCCCTCGATCAGATCGATCTGACGCTCGACCTCGAAGGCGATGGCCTTCTCCAGGAAGCGGAAGGAATTGACGTTCTTGATCTCGGCGCGGGTGCCGAATTCTTTCTGGCCGACCGGACGTACCGAGACGTTGGCGTCCATGCGGAAGGAGCCTTCCTGCATGTTGCCGTCGCTGATGCCGATGTAGCGCACGATCTGGTGGATCTTCTTGGCATAGGCCACGGCCTCGGCCGGCGAGCGCAGATCCGGCTCGGAGACGATCTCCAGGAGCGGCGTGCCGGCGCGGTTGAGATCGATGCCGGTGAAGCCGTGGAAGTCCTCGTGCAGCGACTTGCCGGCGTCTTCTTCCAGGTGGGCGCGGGTGACGCCGATGGTCTTGACCGTGCCGTCGTCGAGGACGATCTCGACCCGGCCCTTGCCGACCACCGGCAGCTCGTACTGGCTGATCTGGTAGCCCTTGGGCAGGTCGGGATAGAAGTAATTCTTGCGCGCGAACACCGAGCGCGGCGCGATCTCGGCGTCGATGGCCTTACCGAAGCGCACCGCGAGGCGCACCGCCTCGACATTGAGCACCGGCAGCACGCCCGGCAGCCCGAGGTCGATGGCGCAGGCCTGGGTGTTGGGTTCGGCGCCGAAGGCGGTCGGCGCGCCGGAGAAGATCTTGGACTGGGTCGCGAGCTGGGTGTGGATCTCGAGACCGATGACGGTTTCCCACTGCATGGTCGGTCCTGTTCGATGGATGTCGATTCGATCCGCGATGTTACAGGCGAGTCAGGATTACGGCCAGTTTTCGGCAGATCCGGGCCGCCCCCGGGGAGCGACCGGGCGAACGCGGGAAATCTACTGACTGGTGCCGCCGACGGTGAGGCCGTCGATGCGCAGCGTGGGCTGACCGACGCCGACCGGGACGCTC
Source organism: Allochromatium humboldtianum (assembly GCF_013385175.1). Taxonomy (GTDB): domain Bacteria; phylum Pseudomonadota; class Gammaproteobacteria; order Chromatiales; family Chromatiaceae; genus Thermochromatium; species Thermochromatium humboldtianum. Next base: position 252,361 of record NZ_JABZEO010000006.1, read on the forward strand.
TGGCCTTCCTTGCCGCAGGTGCCGACGCCTTCGTCGAGCTTGAGATCGTTGCCGATCAGGCTGACGCGGGTGAGTACGTCCGGGCCGTTGCCGATGAGGGTGGCGCCCTTGACCGGACGGGTGATCCGGCCCTTCTCGATCAGATAGGCTTCGCTGGCCGAGAACACGAACTTGCCCGAGGTGATGTCGACCTGACCGCCGCCGAAGTTGACGGCATAGAGCCCCTTGTCGACCGAGGCGATGATCTCCTCCGGATCGCGTTCGCCGGCGAGCATGTAGGTGTTGGTCATGCGCGGCATCGGCAGATGGGCATAGGACTCGCGCCGGCCGTTGCCGGTCGTTGCGGTGCCGGTGAGCCGGGCGTTGAGCTTGTCCTGCATGTAGCCGCGCAGGATGCCGTCCTCGATCAGCACGGTGTTCTGGGTCGGGGTGCCCTCGTCGTCGAGATTGAGCGAACCGCGCCGTCCGGGCAAGGTGCCGTCGTCGACCACGGTCACGCCCTTCGCGGCGACCCGTTGCCCGAGGCGCCCAGCAAAGGCCGAACTGCCCTTGCGGTTGAAGTCGCCCTCCAGACCATGACCGACGGCTTCGTGCAAGAGCACGCCCGGCCAGCCCGAACCGAGCACCACGGTCATGGTCCCGGCCGGGGCTTCGACAGCATCGAGATTGACCAGCGCCAGCCGCACCGCCTCGCGCGCGAAGGCCAGCGCCCGATCCTCGACCAGGAAATAGCCGAGATCGGCCCGTGCCCCGCCGCCGCTCGATCCCTGCTCGCGCCGCCCGTCCTGCTCGGCGATGACGCTGACGTTCAGCCGCACCAGCGGACGCACGTCGGCGGCCAGGGTGCCGTCGTCGGCCAGCACCAGTACCGTGTCCTGCACCGCGACCAGACTGGCGATGACCTCGCGCACGCGCGGATCGGCACGGCGCGCCTCGGCATCGACCCGTTGCAGCAGCGCGACCTTGTCGGCGTCCGGCAGGCTGTCGATGGGATTGAGCGGTTCGTACAAACGTTGGACGACGGGGCGCTGACCGATCCGCACCCGCCCGTCCTGTCCGCCACGCGCGATGGCGCGCGCCGCCGTGGCCGCCTCGATCAGGGCCGGGAGCTGCAATTCGTCTGAATAGGCGAAGCCGGTCTTCTCGCCGCTGACGGCGCGCAGTCCGGCCCCCTGCTCGATGCTGAAGTTGCCGTCCTTGAGGATGCCGTCCTCCAGCACCCAGGATTGCAGCCGGCTGTACTGGAAATAGATGTCGGCCGCGTCCACCGCCGCACTGGTCAGATGTCCGAGCAGACGGTCGAGTGCGGACTCGTCCAGTCCGGCCGGAGCGAGGATGCTGTCACGGGCGATGGCGATGGGATCAATCATGGGTTCGATATTGGGCGGACTCTTGAATCAGTAGCGAGAAAGTTGGCGGTCAGGCCGTTCACGGACAGACTTGCGGCCTCAGGCGTCGCATTTCAAACGCCGGTGATGGATGGTCGGGAAGCTGCGCCGCACCGACTCCAGGAATTCGCGATCGATCGAGGCGCAGACGAAGCCCGTCCCGCGCGGCGCCTGAGCCAGGATGGTCCCCCAGGGATCGACGATCAGGCTGTGTCCATGGGTCTCGCGACCGTTGACATGAAAACCGCCCTGAGCCGCCGCCACCACATAGGCCAGATTCTCGATGGCGCGCGCACGCATCAGCGGCTCCCAGTGCGCCTTGCCGGTGACGGCGGTGAAGGCCGAGGGCACGGCCAGGATCTCGGCGTCCTCGTCGAGCAGCCGGCGAAAGAGTTCGGGAAAGCGCAGATCATAGCAGACGGCCAGTCCGAGTCGACCGAATGGCGTGTCGATCACGACCGGCTCGTTGCCGGGCTCGATGACCGCCGATTCGTGATAGCGCTCGTCGAGACCCGGCAGGTTGACGTCGAACAGATGGATCTTGTCGTAGCGGGCGACCCGCTCGCCACGGTCGTCGAAGACCAGACAGGCCGCGCGCACCCGGTCGGGCGTCTTGGCTTGCAGCGGGATGGTTCCGCCGACCACCCAGACGCCCAGTTGCCTGGACAGGCGCGACAGGAAGGCTTGCAGCGGCCCGTCGCCGTCGACCTCGCGGATCGCGAGCTGATCACGGTCCTCCTGGCCCATGAAAGCGAAATTCTCGGGCAGGACCACCAGCTCGGCCCCCTCCTCCACGCTCTCCCTGACCAGACGCTCCACCTCGAACAGGTTGGCGCCGACATTGGGGCCAGTCGCCATCTGGATGGCCCCGATCTTATGTTTTTCTTTCATGATGTCTGAACTACTCAATCCCGCCCCGCCCCTGGCGCGGATGTCTCTACCTCGGTCGGCGACCGATCGCCGCCGTCCCACTCGAAAGCCGTTTCGTTCGATCGTTGCAACAATACTACCAGACCCGGTCGATCGGAAACCGGCACTCAGGGGACATCGAGGAAATGGTTGATCGGGCGCGGCGGTTTCCTGTCCTCGTTCGCCGGCTCGCGACGCTCGCCGAGACCGCTCAACGGCTCCCAGCCCAATCGCGTCCACTCCGGCTCGGTCCAGGGGCCCGTGACCCGATACTGATAGCGTCCGAGCCGGTCGAGGGTGTTGCCGGTCGCGCGATCGACCAGATAGACGGCGGCCCCCACCACAGGCCCGCCGGCCACGGCGCCGGCCAGGGCCACACTGGTGCCCAGATTGGGTTCGACCGTGACCAACTGGTCGAGCCGCTGACCGACGAGATCCGCCGCGCCGCCGACCATGACGCGCCCGGCCGGTCCCTCGATCAGCACCTCATCGAAGCGCGCCTGCCCCTGCCCGATGGTGATGCGTCCGCCCAGACGTTCGAAGGCGAAGCCCTGGCCATAGAGGTCCGAGAAGTCGAGCGCCAGCCGCCGCCCGATGGAACCGACGTCGATGAAACCGAGCAGACGCCCGACGCCCGGCTCGGCTTCCAGAAAGCGTCCCGGATCGACGCCGATGTCGAGCACACCCTTGGCCCGCGCCCAGGCGAAGCGCGCCGGCCCGCCGGGCCAATGCAGCTGGACGCGCGCGCGCGCTTCCTTGGCCTCGATCGTCGTCGGTTCGTCGAGCAGCGTCAGGAGGCCGCGCAGATCCGGCGTCTCGGCCTTCAGGTCCAGACGACTGCGACCACCCTCTGGTCCCCGAACCCATTCGCCCGTGCCCTCGACGTTCAGGAGTCCGGGCCGGCTCAGACGCAGACGCGGCAGGCGCGTCCCCAGGGCATCGCGATGCAGGGACAGATCGAGCGCGCCCAATTCGCGCTCGCCCCAGTCGAGCCGGGCAACGCGCAGATCGAGCGAGGGGAGCTCGGTGATCGGGTCGGGCGCACGATCGGGACGCGGTGTCGGCGGCCCATCGGACTCGGGATGCGCCACGAATGCCTTGAGATCGAGCCGTTCCAGATCGAGATCCAGCCGCGTTTCGGTGTCCGTATCGGCTGGCCGGATCAGGCCGGCGACCTCGCGGGAATCGACGCTAAACCGCCAGCCGGATCTGTCCGGCGTCCCCCTGAGCTCGAAGGCGTTGAGCGTCCGTTCGCCGAGACTCAGACGGTCGATGTCGAACTCCAGGCCCGCCAGCGCGATACCGCCCTTGGCCGCCGCGTTCCGGCCAAGCTGGGTCGCCGTGGCCCAATCCTTCCAGGTGCTCAGATCCAGCGCGTCGATCCGGCCGACCAGATGGAGTCCGGAATCCTGGGTGCGCAGTGAGAGGTCAAGTGGCCGGTCCGCAAGTCTGGCGCCGACCTTGGAGGTTTGGATCCCGCGTTCGTCGAAGCGTACTGCGCCGCTCAGACCCGAGAGTCGGACGGCCGTCCCGCGCACGCCCAGCGTGGCCGGCTCCGGCCAGCTCAGGACACCCGACACGCCCAGCGCGCGCTGTTTCACGAATGGCAGATCGATGTCCAGCGCCAGTTGCGATCGGCCGCTGACCTGGAGGATCTCGGCGAGTCCGCCCAGCTTTTCAGACAGCGGCGTCTCGGCCAGGGTGCGCCGACCGTCCTCGAAGGGACCGCGCGCCTCGCCGTGGATGCGCATCTGCTCGACCTGCGCGAGATCGGGCAGATCGACCCGGCCGGCGCGGAAATCGCTATCGAGGATGCGCCCGCGATCGACCCGGATCGTCAAGCCCTCGTCGAGAAAGCGCAGATGACCGGCGGCCGACGTGATGGCGGGCCATCCCGGTCGATAGTCCAGTCGCACATCCTCGAACTCCAGCTTCAGCTCGAAGCGGCCCTGACGCTTGCGGAAGGGGTGATCGGCCAGAGCGCCGCGAAAGAGTGCGTCGCCCTGGGTGACGCGCCCGGAGACGATCGCCGCGTCGAGCCAATCGACCAGCGGCGGCTTCATGATCCCGACCGGCAGGTAGAGACGCACATTGGCGGCATTGGCGTCCTGGAAGCGTGCGCGCAGATCCAGGAAGGGTCGTCCGTCGGCGCCCGGCAGTTCCAGCGTGAAACGCGCCTGACCGCTGAGATCGGCGTTCTCCAGCGTCAGTCTGTGCGCCGCGAGGCGCCAGCCGCCGGACGTCCGGCGCGTCCAGTCGAGCCGGCCGCTCAACTGATCGAGTCGCAGCGGTCGATCGAAGAGCGGATTCAGGTCCAGATCCAGCCCCTCAGACCCGAGCCGCATCCAACCGCCGTCCTGATCGCCGGCGAACCGCAGATCCAGGCCGGCGAAACCAGGCATGCGGTCGCGGCGATCGAGACCCAGGCCGGACATATGGCCCGAGACCTGCCAGTGCGGCTCGTTCGAATCGGCATTCACTTCAGCCGGATCGAAGCGCAGCGCCAGATCGCGTGCACTCCCGCGCGGGTTGCGCTCCAGGAGTGCCTGCAGCGCCTCGGGCAGCGGCCGGGGGCTGGCTCGCAGGATAGCACTCAGATCGGCCAGATCCAGTTGGGATAGATGCCCGCCCAGCCCCAGCAGCCGTCCCTTCGGACTCAGGCGCAGATCCAGATCCAGGCCCGAGAGCGCTGCACCGTCGAATCCGGCTTGCAGGCCGGCGATCCGGGCGCTCCAGCCGGACTCAAGCGAACGCACGCGCGCCAACCCGCTCAAATGCCAGGCCGGCGGCGGCTCACGCGCGTCGTCATCCGACGCCTGTGTCTGCCCGGACATGGTGTCGGACGCCAGACGCACGCCCCGCAGATCGGCCTGGATCAGCGCCTGTTCGAGCCGACCGGCCTGGAGGTCGAACCAGCTCTCGACGCCGGCGCGCTCTGTATCCAGCCGTCCGTGTTCCAGCAGCACAGCCGCCGCCGGCAGCAGGCCGAGATTGGCCACGTCCAGACGCAGATAGCCGCGCCCGCTCCAGAAACGCGGATCGGACGCCGGACCATTCAGCCGCAGGGCCAGTTGGAGACAGGGTTCGCAGGACTCGCCCGTGCCGCTGGGCGCCTCATCGGTCGCCAGCACGAGCGGATCGGGCGGCACCGGCCGCGCACTGAGATCCAGCCAATGACGCTCGCCGGCGTTCTCCAGTCGCAGGCGTACATCGACCAGACGTAGTTGCTTGCCGCCGCGCGCCGGATCGACGAACAGGATCTCGCTTTCGATCAGATCGAGCCGCCCCTGACTCAGGAAGCCTTCGAGCGCGCGCGGATCATCGCTCGCCAGTGCGTCCAGTCCATGCAAGCGCAGACGCCCATCCGCACCGCGCTCCAGAACCAGACGCGCCCCGACCAGCGTGACGCCCGAAATCCGGACCGAACGACTCAGCAGCGAGGCCAGGAGATCCAGATCCAGCTCGATCGCCCTCAGCGCCAGCGCCCGCGCCCGCGTGCCGGCGCCCGGACGATCGAGCGCGACGCCCTCCAGCCTCAGACGCGGATGCAGGCCGGACAGGCCGAGTCGCAACGTCCCGATCGACATCCGATACCCCAGACGCTCGGACAGCCTCCCGGCGATGGCGTCCCGGTACTCGCCGGTCAGCGGCGGCGCCAGACGCACGACCGAGACCAGCAGCGCCAGGAGCACCAGCCCCAAAAGCATGGAGGTCGTCAGCAAGGCCTTGAGGCGTCTGAGCAGGGACATGGGAGACATCAAGCCAATGGAGCCACCGGACCGCGATCGACTGGGATGTTCGATGTTCGTTCTCCGTGGAGCGGCACGTCTTGGCGCCGGCTCCATGAAGCCTTAGATGAGCACGACGTCGTACTGCTCCTGCGTATAGAGCGCCTCGGCCTGGAGCCGGATTGGGCGGCCGATGAACTCCTCCAGCTCGGCCAGATGCGCCGATTCCTCGTCGAGCAGCCGGTCGACGACCTCCTGCGAGGCCAGCACCAGCAGGGTCTCGACCTCGAACTGACGCGACTCGCGCAGGATCTCGCGGAAGATCTCGTAGCAGGTGGTCTCGGCGGTCTTGATCGAGCCGCGCCCGCCGCAGCAGGGACAGGGTTCGCACAGCACGTGCTCCAGCGACTCGCGGGTGCGCTTGCGCGTCATCTCGACCAGACCGAGCGAGGAGACCTCGGTGATGTGGGTCTTGGCATGATCGCGGGCGAGGCATTTTTCGAGCGCGCGCAGCACCTGACGCTTGTGCTCGTCCTCGGTCATGTCGATGAAGTCGATGATGATGATGCCGCCGAGATTGCGCAGTCTGAGCTGACGGCAGATCGCCTGGGCGGCCTCCAGGTTGGTCTTGAAGATGGTCTCTTCCAGATTGCGATGACCGACGAAGGCGCCGGTGTTCACATCGATCGTGGTCATGGCCTCGGTCTGGTCGATGACCAGATGACCGCCCGACTTGAGGCTGACCTTGCGCTGGAGCGCCTTGCGGATCTCCTCCTCGACGCCGTAGAGATCGAACAGCGGACGCTCGCCCTGGTAGTACTCGATGCGACCCTGGATCTCGGGGATGTACTTGGTGGCGAACGAGACGGCCTTGTCGACCATGGCGCGCGAGTCGATGCGGATGCGCTCGACCTCGGGTGTCACCAGATCGCGCAGGGCGCGCAGCGCCAGGGCCAGATCGTCGTGGACCAGACCGATCTGGTTGACGTGGGTGCACCGTTCCTTGATGCCGCGCCAGAGCTTGGCCAGAAAGGCCATGTCCTTCTCCAGCGCCTCTTCGCTCACGGCCTCGGCGGCGGTGCGGGCGATGAAACCGCCCTCGCCCTGATGGGCCTCGACATAGCGCAGCAGGATCTCGCGCAGACGGCGGCGCTCGTCCTCGTCCTCGATCTTCTGCGACACGCCCGTGGTCGACACCGCCGGCATGCACACCAGATAGCGCGAGGCGATCGAGATGTTGGTGGTCAGACGTGCCCCCTTGGTGCCGAGCGGATCTTTGACCACCTGGACCACGATCATGTCGCCCTCGCGCACCAGCTCATGGATCTGATCGCCGCGCGACTCGCCGGGGGCGCCGATGATGTCGGAGGCGTGCAGAAAGGCCGCGCGCTCCAGACCGATGTCGACGAAGGCCGCCTGCATTCCCGGCAGCACGCGGCAGATGCGTCCCTTGTAGATGTTGCCGACCAGACCGCAGCGCTCGGCGCGCTCGATGATGATCTCCTGCACCACCCCGTTCTCGACGACCGCGACGCGCGTCTCGGGCGGGGTGACATTGATGAGAATCTCTTCACTCACTCGGTACGTCCTTCAATAGCTGGATTCTGAGACATTGAAACCGCAACGGTACGAAGGACGCAAAGCGCGCTGTCCAGGGATTTTCGCCCGGTGGCTTCGGAACCGGATGTCCTTCAGATGGCGTCAGCGTTCGCGAGCAGGGCGATACCGGCGCGATGCAGCAGACATCCGGTCTCATACAGCGGCAGTCCCATGACGCCCGAGTAGCTGCCCTGGAGATCGGCGACGAAGAGCGCGCCCAGCCCCTGGATGCCGTAGCCGCCGGCCTTGTCGCACGGCTCGCCGCTGGCCCAGTAGGCCCGTTGCTCGCGTTCGTCGATGACGCGAAAGCCGACCCGGCTCGTGCTCAGTTCGTACCAGACCTCACTGGCTCGGGCGAGCGCCACCCCGGTCAGCACCTGATGCGTCCGGCCCGACAGACGCGCCATCATGCGCAGGAAATCGGGTCGGTCGAGCGGTTTCCCCAGGATCTCGCCGTCGACGATCACGGCGGTGTCGGCGGCCAGCACCGGGCGCGGGTCTTGGGTCGGAACCGCCGACCGGCCGGTCCGCGCCTTCTCGATCGCGATCCGCCGCACATAGTCCTCGGGCGACTCGCCCGGACCTGGAGTCTCGTCCACGTCCGCCTCGACCTGAGCGAAGCGCACGCCGATCTGGTTCAGCAACTCGCCCCGGCGCGGCGAACGCGAGGCGAGATAGAGCTGGTGGCTGGTCTCAGTCATGGCTCAGGTCATCCGGCACGATGATAGGGATGCCCCTGGGTCAGGCTCCAGGCGCGATAGAGCTGCTCGGCGAGGATGACGCGCACCAGCGGATGCGGGAAGGTCAGGGCCGAGAGCGACCAGCGCTCACGCGCCCGCGCCAGACACTCGTCCGACAGCCCGTCGGCCCCGCCGACCACGAGCGCCCGATCGCGCCCATCGGCCAGCCAGTCGCGCAGATGGCCCGCCAGCGTCTCGGTGCTCCAGGAGCGCCCGCGCTCGTCGAGCACGATCACATCCGCGCCCTTGGGAATCGCCTTGAGGATGCGCCGCCCTTCTTCTTCGCGCGCCTGACGCACATTGGTGGTCTTGGCGCGATGCACCGGGTCGATCTCGACCAGATGCAGGGCGCACTCGGGCGGCAGCCGCTTGGCGTACTCGCGATAGCCGTCCTCGATCCAGCCCGGCATCCGCCGGCCGACACATATCAGATGAATCCGCATACGACACTCGATTTCGATCACTCCCGACATCATCCCCCATCCCGGTGCCCGACGTAAACGCGCGCCGACCGAGGTCAGCGCGTGCCCCCGTGACCCAAGCGGGCGCTTTCAGCGTCAATCGGCTTGCGTTATGATCGCCGCTCCTGAATTTTCAAATCCCGTCTGCGTCGCGGTCTCGATCCACGCGCACGGACGGAACAGACAAGCACATCCCGAGGTCGGCTCGCGACCACGGGCAACGGAGAAACACGATGGGCGTCGGCGGCATCAGTATTTGGCAGCTCCTGATCATCCTGGTGATCGTGGTCTTGTTGTTCGGCACCAAGCGGCTGAAGAACATCGGCTCGGATCTCGGCGAGGCCATCCGCGGCTTCCGCAGTTCGATGTCGAATTCCGACAAGAGCGACGAGGACGACACCGGCGCGCGCGAGAATGGCGCCATCGGCCAGCCGAACGACGCGCGCCCGACGGACTCGACCGCCCAGACACGCCAGAGCGACACCACGGCCAATCGCGATCGCACCTGATCGCCCGCCGATCCCCGCTCGCCAACCGGATGCTCGACCCTGCTGGACGGTGCTAGATGTTCGATGTCGGCTTTCAAGAACTGATCCTGGTGGCCATCGTCGCCCTGGTCGTGATCGGCCCGGAGCGTCTGCCGCGCGCGGCGCGCGTGGCGGGCAAGTGGGTCGGGCACGCGCGGCGCACGCTCTCCAACGTCAAACACGAGATCGATCGTGAACTCAAGGCCGAGGAACTCAAGAAGATCCTCGACGAGCAGGCGCGACACAATCCGCTCGACACCATCCTGGAAGAGCCGGCGAAGACCACGCCCCGCCCCGCGACCACGACCGAGCCGCAGACGACGGCGAGCGGCTCGTCTCCGTCGTCGAGCGGCCCGCTCGCCAAGTAACGGCGCGAAAACGAGCGAGAGGCTTCCGGTCAGGAAGCTCCGGCTTTGTGACCGTTGCCCTTGTGCCGGCCCGCCGGACACCGCATCTTGTCGGGGTCGAGCCACCCTCAACCCCAACGAGCCCAGACCCGATCCATGCCGCGCCGTATCCTGCCGATCCTGATCCTCGCTCTGGGGGTCGGGATCTTCGTCGCCCTCAAGGCGACCCGCCCCGCCCCGCATCCTGTCCAGCCCAGTGAACGGATCTGGCGTATCGCCGTCACCGACGTCCGGCCCGCCGCCCATCATCCGATCCTGACGCTCTTCGGACAGGTCGAGGCGCCGGATCGCATCCAGGCCGCCGCCCCCGTCGCTGGCCGGCTGCTGGAAGTCCAGGTTCGTGACGGCGAGCGCGTCGCCGCCGGCGCACTGCTGGCCCGGCTCGACCCCCGTGATCTGCAACCGCGCCTGACCAGGGCGCAAGCCGATCTGGAGAAGGAGCGGCTGAAGCTGGTCCATGACCGCCAAGCACTGGAACAGGAACGCGAGATCCTGCGGCTGGCCAGGCAGGCGCTGGAGCGCGCCGAGACCGTGCAGTCCAAGCAACTCGGCTCGATCTCCAGCGTCGACGAGGCGCGCGAGCAATACGCCCGCGCCCAGCTCGCCGTGACCCTGCGCGAGCAGTCGATCGCCGAGCATCCGGCGCGGCTGGCGACCCTGGAAGCGGCCCTGGCCGAGGCCGAGCGCGATCTGGCGCGCGGGACCATTCGCGCCCCCTTCGAGGCACGTATCGGCGTGGTCGAGGCCGCGGCCGGCGATCAGCTCCAGCCCAACCAGACCATCCTGACCCTCTATCCGCTCGATGGACTCTATGTGCGCGCCAAGGTGCCGGGCGTACACAGCGAGGAACTGCGCGCCGCGCTCACCAATGGCGAACAGCTGACGGCCTCCGGCTCACACGCCGGACGCCCGGTCACGGCCGTGCTCGAACGTCTCTCGGGCGAAGCCGACGCGCGCGGCGTCGATGCCCTGCTGCGACTTGCTCCCGAGTCGCGTCTGCCGCTGGGCGCGTTCGTCGAGCTGCGTCTGGAGCGCCCGCCCGCGCCCGACACCATCGCCCTGCCCTTCGCCGCGCTCCATGGCGGGGATCGCATCTTCGCGGTGCGCGACGGGCGTCTGCATGGTCTGCGCATCGAGCGCGTCGGTGAACTCGACACCGGCGCCGGCGAGGGCCGGGTCTTGCTGCGCGTGCCCGAACTCCAGCCCGGCGAGCCGGTGATGATCACCCATCTGCCCAACGCGCTCGATACGCTCAAGGTCGAGATCGTCCAATGAGCACGAGTCTGATCGCGGTCTTCGTCCGCCACCGGCTGCTGGCCAATCTGCTGATGGCCGGGATGCTGATCCTGGGCGTCATCAGTCTGACGCGGATGAACATCCAGTTCTTCCCGACCTTCGCGCTCGATGTGATCTCGGTGCGCGTGGTCTGGAGCGGCGCCTCGGCCGAAGACGTCGAGAACGGCATCCTCATCCCGCTGGAGGAACGGCTCAAGACCGTCGACGGACTCAAGAAGCTGACCGCGACCGCCGCCCAGGGCATCGCCAGTCTGTCGGTCGAACTCCAGGAGGACACCGATCCGCTGCTGGCGCTCGATCAGGTACGCCAGCGCGTCGACGAATTCCGCAATCTGCCCAAGGACGCCGAGACGCCCCAGATCAGCCGGATCTCGCGCTATGAATCTGTGGCGCGGTTGCTGGTCTCGGGGCCGAGTCTGGCCGAGCTGCGGCCCTGGGTGCGGCAGTTCGAGCGCGAACTGCTGGCGCGCGGCATCGATCGGGTCGACATCTCGGGCCTGCCCGAGGAGCGCATCGCCATCGAGGTGCCGGGGCGGGCGCTGGAGACGCTCGGACTCTCGCTCGACGGCATCGGCGAGCAGATCGGACGGATCGCGCGCGACCTGCCGTCCGGCATCGCCGGCGAGGCCGATGGCGCACGCGAACTGCGCAGTCTGGAGCAGCGTCGCGACCCGCTCGCTTTCGAGGATCTGGCCATCGTCAGCGACGAACGCGCGCTGGTGCGGCTGGGCGACGTGGCCACCATCGTGCGCGAGGCGCGCCCGGCCAGTCTGACGCTGGCTCCCATCCCGGTCGGTCTGAACGCCGAGGCGCTGGCGGACAAGCCGGCGACGGTCGAACTCCTGGTGCAGCGCGCCGAGCAGGGCCATTCGCTCAAGGCCGCGCGTCTCTTCGACGACTGGCTCAACGACACCCGCCCGACCCTGCCGCCGGCCATCGAGCTGACGGTCTTCGATGCGCAATGGGAAGTCATCGCCGATCGCATCGATCTGCTGATCCACAACGGGCTCCAGGGTCTGACCCTGGTGCTGATCATGCTATTCATCTTTCTGCCGGGGCGGGTCGCTTTCTGGGTGGCGATGGGCATCCCGGTCGCCTACATGGCGGCTCTGGCACTGCTGTGGGCCTTCGGCGGCACCATCAACATGATGAGCCTGTTCGGGCTGCTGCTGACGCTCGGCATCATCGACGACGACGCCATCGTGGTCGGGGAACACGCCGAGACGCGCTTCCGGCAGGGTCTGTCGCCCGCCGAGGCGGCGCTCAGCGGCGCCCAACGCATGTTCTGGCCGATCCTCGCCTCGGGTCTGACCACCATCGCCGCCTTCCTGCCGCTGATGCTGGTCGGCGGCATCATGGGCAACATCCTCGGTGACATCCCCTTCGTGGCCATCATGGTGCTGCTGGCCTCGCTGCTGGAAGTGTTCCTGGTCATGCCGATGCACCTGCGTTCGGCCTTCGAGCATCACAAGGACGCCACCGTGCCGCGCTGGCGCGAGCGGGTGAACGCCGGATTCGACCGCTTCCGCGATGGAGTCTACCGCCCCCTGGTGGTCTGGGCGCTGCACTGGCGCGGCGTGACGGTCAGTGTGGTCGCGGTGCTGATGCTGCTGGCCATCGGATTGCTGATCGGCGGGCGGGTGTCGTTCGTGTTCTTCCCCACGCCCGAGTCCCAGGTGGTCTTCGCCAACGCGACCTTCGTCGCCGGCACGCCGCGCGAACAGACCACCGCGTTCCTGGACGAGCTGGAGCGCGCGCTGATCGCGACCGACGAACAGTTCGGCGGCGGGCTGATCGAGTCGGCGGTCGCACGGCTCGGCGCGACGGTCGCGGTGGATGTCGGCGCGGGCGCCGGCGGCGATCAGCTCGCCTCGATCCTGGTGCAGCTCGTGCCTTCGGAGTATCGCGCGGTGCGCAACGAGCAGTTCCTCGCCGCCTGGCGCGCCAACACCCGGATGCCGGCCGGACTGGAGAGTCTGGTGATCTCGGCGCGTCGGGCCGGGCCACCAGGCCGCGATCTGACGATCCGGCTCATGGGCGACGAGGCCAACCGGCTCAAGTCCGCCGCGCTCGAACTGGCGCAGAGTCTGGAGAGCGTGCCGGGGGTCTCGGACATGGTCGACGACATGCCGTTCGGACGCGAACAGCTCATCTATCGGCTGACGCCGGCCGGACAGGCGCTCGGGTTCACCACTGAATCGCTCGGGCGCCAGTTGCGCGCGGCTTTCGATGGCTATCTGGCGCAACTGGTCCAGGTCGGACAGGACGAGCTGGAGGTGCGGGTGCTGCTGCCGCGCGCCGAGCGCGTCCGGCTCAATGCGTTGGAACAACTGCTGGTGCGCACGCCGGACGGACGGTTCGTGCCCCTGACCACGGTCGCGGCCTGGGAGACGCAGCGCGGCTTCGAGGCGCTGCGTCACGCCGACGGACGGCTCGCCGTCGAGGTCTCGGCCGACATCGACCGTGCGCTGGCCACGCCCGACAACGTCCGCGAGGCGCTGGAGCGCGATCTGCTGCCGCGTCTGGTGTCGCACTACGGCATCGACTACAGCTTCGAGGGCCGCGCGGCCGATCAGCGCGAGACGCTCGGTGACATGCGGCTGGGGCTGATCCTGGGGTTGGCGCTGATCTATATGATCCTGGCGGCGGTGTTCGGGAGCTGGGGCTGGCCGCTGGTGGTGATGACTGCCATTCCGCTGGGTCTGGTGGGCGCGATCGGCGGGCACTGGCTGCTGGGGCTGGATCTGACGCTGCTGTCGCTGTTCGGGCTGTTCGGGCTGTCCGGGATCGTGGTCAACAATGCCATCATCCTGGTCAGCATGTATCACGAGTTGCGCGAGGAGGGGATGGCGGTCGATGAGGCGCTGGTGGAGGCGGCGGTGTCGCGTCTGCGCGCGATGCTGCTGACCTCGGCGACGACGGTGGTGGGGCTGGGGCCGCTGATCTTCGAGACCAGTCTTCAGGCGCAGTTTTTGATTCCGATGGCGGTGTCGCTGGCGTTTGGCGTGGGTTTTTCGACCGTGCTGGTGCTGGTCTTCACGCCGGCGCTGCTGTCGCTGCATGAGAGTGCGCATGGACGGCTGGCGGCGCTGTGGAAATGGTTACAGGACGACACGAAATCGGATCGCTCAGGCAGACCATCGAGAACGGTAAGCTGAATAAACAGCGGGCTAAGGGGAGGCGATTCTACCCTTCACCCGCAATTTCGAGCACGGTCGAAACAAGCGCATCGGACAGATAGAGGTCGGAGGTGGAGAGCCGTTGCACATAGGGCTTCACGACTTCGATGAGACCTGCGCGTTTGGCACCGACGAAATCAGATACATCTCACGCAGGAGTTCGTCTCGCGAGGTGTCGATGACCGAAATGCGTTCGTTCTTGCAGGCGGTGATGAATGCATAGAGATCCAAGTCGGCTAGTTCGGCGGCCTTGGCTAGAGAGACGCGACTCTCTTTAAAGAGGGTCAGGGCGTAGGCCAGACGCATCTCTTTGGCTACGGCTTGCTCAGTTTGCATTCCGACGAAATCATTGGGAAGGTTGATGGCGATTTTCATTTTTGCCTCCACTCAAGCGTCTTGATCTCTCAAGACCGCCGCTGTATGAGCCTTGCGGGAATCCTGAATCTTTGGGCAGCTATGCTATGCCACTTCGCGCATAGGGCGAACCTGTGGTGGCGGCAGGGGTCGGCCTTCAGCGTTGAAGTGGCGGATCACGTCCTCAACGACGGCGCACAACTCTCCATAAAGCGCAACGGGATCATCGCCATGGATTCCGGTGATAAGGTCCGGGCATCTACCGATATAGACCTGGTCTTCCTCGCTCCAATCCACCCATTTGTGATATTTGTCGAATTCTTTCATTTGCCCACCATTTCAATAGCTTGCGCTACATCTCTTTCTTGATATCGCTTCGCGTCATCGCCGGAATGTCCGCTTACCGTCACGACGCTGGGATAATTTGGGTGAACGAATTTTCGATGCGACCCTTTTCCAGCTCCAACTATTTCTGTAAAGCCGGCGCATTTCAGATTTTTGAGCAAGTCGCGAATTTTCTGTGGCACTGCATTTGCAATCCTGTTTACCGTAATTGCCTAATGCGATGATAAGCCGAGCTGGTTGAGCGAGAGTGAAACCGGCTTCGGGCGAAATAAATCGTTAGGCGAATAACGTGGTCCGTCCCTGTTTCCCCTTGGACGCCTGTCGACCTCGGCAGCACTCCAAGCACAACCGCCACCGCCCATGCGATACCGAGCAGGAGCAGGAAGCCGCATCCAAAATGGGCCAAAGCCAACCACCGCTGAACTCGCGTCATCTCGTCAATTCGCGATTAATGTGGTACGTCCCTGTTTCCCCTCAAGCACGACATTGCCTTTGTATATATAGGCGGCGTGATAACTCTCGACGGGTGGATCTGCCTTCTTAAAACTGCTGATCAGCCTGTCGCTGACCATTCCGGTGGAGAAACTGGAGAGCGCAAAAAGCACAGAACAGAACAACCAGATGGGCACGAAATACTTGAGAATTTTTTTCATCTTTTCCTCAAGCCTAACGTCCAAGCTCAGGGGCGCTGCGCGGCTTTATCGCGCAGCGTCCCTTGGAGCGCAGTGTTGGGCGGCATGAGAATCCTCTACACTTCACGGTCGGCGGTATTTTTTGGCCCCTGCCACAGTGCATCGGTTTGTTGCGGGCCTTGCACGAACAGCATCTCGATCAAGCTCATGGGGTCTTTGCCTTTACCCTCAGCCCGGTGTGTGCGGTAGTTAAAATCCAGATCAATCTTGGACTGTAGGTCGCTGGCGTAATCATTGGGATATTGCGCTTGCTCGATTGCCGGTAGTTCGTTGAAATAATCAAGGACTGACTTGAAAAAATTGGTCATTTTCCCCGTCCGGTTGTATTCATCCATGGCTTGGGCGCAGACCTTTTCTCGCCATGCTTCATCTCGGTCGTAGGCTTCGCTCCAAGCTGCGCGACGCTCGTTGATTGTATATGCCCTACTATCGTCATAGATAATGATCGACAGTTGGTCATTCGATAGGCTGGCGAAGGGGTTTTTTTCGCTGCCGCCGTTACTATTTCTATTTACAAATTCGGTTGCCTGCTTGGCTCTGGCTAATAGCTCTGGATCGCTAGTATTTGGGATTTCACGGTCGTGCTTTTCCTTGTTGGCTTGGTAGGAATCCCCAGATATTTGACTCAGAAGATTTTTTGCCTTGTTGCCCAGTTCTGAACGAGTGAGTGTCTTATCACGTTCCGCAGCGCGACTGGCGCTGTCCGCCAGTTGACGGGCCAGAGTGGAAATCGTCTGTGTGCTGCTACTTTCTGTGCGTGACTCACTTTTATTTTCCGAGGTGCCAGAAGCCCCCGTCATTGAAGCAGCCTTGTAAGCCATTGCGCCGCTTGTTTGGTGTGCGGAATACGAGCTAATCGAGCTAATCATCACTGTTCCCCTTCGTGGGCCGAAAAGTTGTATCTGAGTGGAGTTCGGGCGCTTCCGGTGTATGGCCGTGACGCCCAACAGTGTATTTAGGCAGCGGACGGACACTTCGGTGCTAAACTGACTGCAATCTAGCTCAAGACTAGCTGGCCATTCGTCATCAAGCCAAACCCCCTCGTGTATATAAAAAGACTTCTCAAACCCCACCATAATGCGCCCGCTCCCCCAGCCACCGATCAATCAACGGCGTAACGAGTTCAGGATACCCCACCAGCAACCGATCCGCCGCCCGCTGCGCCTCGGCAATCAATGGCTGATCCCGCAACGGATCGGCAATCCGGAATTGAATACTCCCCGTCTGGCGCGTCCCCAACACCTCACCCGCCCCTCGAATCGCCAAATCACGCTCGGCGATTTCAAACCCACTGCTCGAATCACGAATGATCCCCAACCGCTCACGCGCAATCGCCGACAGCGGCGCGTGATAGAGCAGCAGACAATGACTCTCCACCGACCCACGCCCAACCCGCCCGCGTAATTGATGCAACTGCGCCAACCCCAACCGCTCCGGATTTTCAATAATCATCAAACTGGCATTCGGCACATCCACCCCGACCTCGATCACCGTCGTCGCCACCAGCAGATCCAGCGCCCCGGACGCAAACGCCCCCATCACCGCATCGCGTTCCTGGCTCTTGAGCCGACCATGCACCAGCCCGACCCGCAACCCCTCCAGACACTCGCTCAACTGACGCGCCGTATCCTCCGCCGCCTGACACTCCAGCACCTCCGACTCCTCGATCAGCGTACAGACCCAATACGCCTGCCGCCCCGCCAGACACGCCTGACGCACCCGCTCGATGACCTCATCGCGCCGCGTATCCGGCACCGCGCGCGTGACGATCGGCGTGCGACCGGGCGGCAGCCCGTCGATCACCGACAGATCCAGATCGGCATAGAGCGTCATCGCCATCGAGCGCGGAATCGGCGTCGCGGTCATGATGAGCTGATGCGGCGCCCCGTCCTCGCCCCCGCCCTTCTCCCGCAGTTTCAACCGCTGATGGACGCCGAAACGATGCTGCTCGTCGATGATGACCAGCCCCAGATCCTGAAAGGCCACGTCGTCCTGCAACAGCGCATGGGTGCCGACCACGATCGGCGCCGTGCCCGAGGCGATCGCCGCCAGCCGTTCATCGCGCTCGCGCCCCTTGTGCCGCCCGGCCAGCCACACGGGTTCGAGCCCGAGCGCACCGAGCCAGCCGCTCAGACTGCGATGATGCTGCTCGGCCAACAGCTCGGTCGGCGCCATGAGCGCGGCCTGACAGCCCGACTCCAGCGCCTGGAGCGCGGCCAGCGCCGCCACCACCGTCTTGCCCGCACCCACGTCGCCCTGGAGCAGCCGCTGCATCGGCCGTGACTGCGCCAGATCGGCCGCGATCTCGGCCACCACCCGCTCCTGCGACGCGGTGAGCCGGAACGGCAGACTGGCCCGCAAACGCTCGCGCAAGCCGCCGTCACCGCCCAGCACCGGCGCCGAGACGCGCCGCTGTTCCAGCCGCATCCGGCGCAGACTCACCTGATGCGCGACCAGTTCTTCGAAGGCCAGCCGGGCGAAGGCCGGATGCCGGCCCTCGGTCAGATCCTGGAGCGGCGTGCCGACCGGCGGACGGTGCAGAAAAGCCAACGCCTCGGTCAGCGTCGGCAGCTTCATGGATTCGAGGATTTCGGGCGGCAGCAGTTCGGCCGGCCCAGTGCGCTCCATGAGCGCCAGCGCCTGATCGGTCAGACCGCGCCAGCTCGTTTGCTGAAGCCCCTCGGTCGAGGGATAGATGGGGGTGAGACAGGCGGCGATCGGCTCATCGGCCTCGGGGCGCAGGAGACGGTATTCGGGATGCACCATCTCCAGCGACTGCGGCCCCTGGCGCACCTCGCCATAGCAGCGCACCCGCT
The DNA here is from genome assembly GCF_013385175.1 of Allochromatium humboldtianum. Lineage (GTDB taxonomy): Bacteria > Pseudomonadota > Gammaproteobacteria > Chromatiales > Chromatiaceae > Thermochromatium > Thermochromatium humboldtianum. Next base: position 270,802 of record NZ_JABZEO010000006.1, read on the forward strand.
CGCCGGGCTTGAGCGCGGCGGCCTGCTGGGGAGAGAAATAGAAGAAGCGCAGCAGCAGTCCGGCGCCGAGCGCGTCCCCGACCCAGACCTTGAGCGAACGCCGCCGCCCCAGGCCGATGCCGGATTCGAGGATCTCACCCTCGACCCAGGTCTCGACCCCGACCTCGATCTCGGTGAGCGGCGTCAGCCGGGTGCGATCCTGATAGCGCAGCGGCAGATGGAACAGCAGATCCTGGACCGTGCGGATACCGAGCCGTTCGAGCCGCTCGGCGATCTTCGGCCCGACCCGATCGAGCGTGCGCGCCGGAATCCGGTCCAGCCCACGATCCGACGACCGCCCGGCCTCCGGCGCCAAGGCGGCCGGATCGGACACGCCGTCGCTGACGCCGGCGTCAGGCATCGCGTCGTCTGTCCGGTGCCAGGACATCTTCATAGATCACATCCAGCGGCACCTCGTGATCGAGACAGTCGAGCCGCACCGCCCCTTCGGTGAGCACGTCCAGCGCCCAGCCCTGGGCGCGGCGATAGACCTCGACACGGCGCTGATGCTGATCGACGAGCAGATACTCCATCAGACTCGGGAGCGTCTGATAGGCGAGCAGCTTCTCGCGCCGATCGATGCGCGCCGTGGACTCCGACAGCACCTCGACCAGCAGACAGGGACGGGTGCAGTAATAGGTCTCGCGGTCGTCCGGGTCGCAGGCCAGGATCAGATCGGGGTAATAGAAGATGTCCTGCTCGGCGATCTTGAGCCTTACCTTCAGGTCGTTGGCGAAGAGCTGGCAGGGTGTCCCGCGCAGCAGCGGGCGCAGGTACGCATAGAGATTGCCGACGATGAGCACATGCTGACGGCTGGCGCCACTCATGGCGTACAGCTCGCCGTCGATGTACTCATGCCGGATGTCGGCGCCGTCCTCACCGGCCAGGTAGTCCTCGACACTCAGACGCGATGCATGGGCAAGCTGTTGAGACATGGCAGACGCTCTCCGAGGTTAGACAGATTTGGCGCACCAGACACCCACAGCCGCAATCACCAGGTCGAGCTGACGCGCGTCCCATCCGGAGCGCCCTTGCGCGAACGGATCGCCTGGGCGAGCTGGTGCACGGCCATGGCGTAGTAGGTGCTGTGATTGTAGCGTGTAATGACGTAGAAGTTCTTGAGTCCCAGCCAGTATTCATAACCGCCCTGGGCGTCGAGTTCGAGCAGACTGACCGTTCCGGTCCGGCCGAGCGCGCGCGTGGGCGTGATGCCGCGACTGGCGAGCTCGTTCAATCCATAGCTGGTCTTGAAGCCGGTCTTCATCGCGCGCGCACTCGATGCCGACTGGACCTGAGCCGGCACCGCCACCGGCTCGCCCGGTTGCCAGCCGTGGTGGCGGAAATAGTTGGCCACGCTGCCGATGGCGTCGGCCGGATTCCAGAGGTCGCGATGGCCGTCGCCATCGTGATCGACCGCATGATCGCGGAAGCTCGACGGCATGAACTGCCCCAGCCCCATGGCGCCGGCGAAGGAACCGCGCGGTGCGAAGGGATCGATGTTCTCCTCGCGCGCCATGATCAGGAAGTTCTCCAGTTCGCTGGTGAAATACTCGGCGCGACGCGGATAGGCGAAGGAGAGCGTGGCCAGGGCGTCGATGATGCGCGTCTTGCCGGTGAAGCCGCCGTAGCGGGTCTCCACGCCGATGATGGCGACGATGTATTCGGGCGGAACGCCATAGTGCGCGGAGGCACGCGCGAGCGCCGTTTCGTTGCGACGCCAGAAGGCGACGCCATTGTTGATGGAGTCCTCGCCGAGGAACTTGGCCCGATAGCGTGTCCAGGCGCCGTTCGGACCTGTGCTCTTGCTTGGCGCCTGACGGTCCATCAGATCGATGATGGATTGCTGACGCCGCGCACCTGAGAGAATGGCCGCCGTGCGGTCGGGCGAATAACCGTGCTGGCGCATACGCTCAACGAAGGCGTCGACACCGGGCGCTCCGGCGAAGTCGCCGCTGACACCAAAGGACGCCGGTCTGGCGTCATAGGCCGAAGGTCCGCGCGTCGGCGAGGTGCCGCAGCCGACAAGCGGAAGAATCAGTAACACGGGCAGAAGTCGAGTGAGTTGCATGATGGACTGACCTCACTCCAGAACCAGGATGGCATCCATCTCGACGGCGGCCCCCTTGGGCAAGGCCGCCACACCGATGGCGGCACGCGCCGGATAGGGTTCGTGGAAATACTCGGCCATGATCTGATTGACCAGGACGAAGTCGTTGAGGTCGGTGAGAAAGACATTGAGCTTGACGATATCGCTCAGATCGCCGCCGGCCGCCTGCGCCACGGCGCGCAGATTGTCGAAGACGCGCCGGATCTGGGCGCTCATGTCGCCCTCGATCAGCTCCATGGTCTCGGGCGCCAGCGGAATCTGACCCGACAGATAGACGGTCCGGTCGACGCGGACCGCCTGTGAATAGGTGCCGATGGCGCGCGGCGCCTGATCGGTACGGATGATCTGTTTGCTCATAGTCTCAGTCTCTCCAGTATTGTCAGGACGCGAACTGCCGTCGCCGGCCGCGACGGCAGTTGTTGGGCGCTGCATCGCCATGGCGGTTTATAATCGCAGTCTTATCGATTCCGGATCAACCGCCATGCCCGCTCTCTATCAATCCAATCTACCCCATCTCGAACTGATCGCGCGCGGCAAGGTCCGCGATCTCTATCGTATCGATGACGATCATCTGCTGGTCGTGGCCAGCGACCGACTGTCGGCCTTCGACGTGGTGCTGCCCGATCCCATCCCCGGCAAGGGTGAAGTGCTGGCGCGGTTGTCGCGCTTCTGGTTCGGGCGCACGGCCGACATCATTCCCAATCATCTCACCGACATTCCGGTGTCCGCCGTGGTGACGGACCCGCCGGCGCTGGCCGAACTCGGCGACCGCGCCATGGTGGTGCGCCGCTTCAAGCCGCTGCCGGTCGAGGCCATCGTGCGCGGCTATCTGATCGGCTCGGGCTGGAAGGACTATCAGGCCACGGGTTCGGTCTGCGGCATCGCCCTGCCCCCTGGTCTGCGTCAGGCCGACCGGCTGCCCGAGCCCATCTTCACGCCGTCGACCAAGGCCGAGTTGGGCGCACACGACGAGAACGTCGACTTCGCGCACACGGTCGGATTGATCGGCCGCGAGCTGGCCGAACGGGTGCGCGATGCCAGTCTGGCCATCTATACGCGCTGTGCGGCCTATGCACTGGAGCGCGGTCTCATCATCGCCGACACCAAGTTCGAGTTCGGCCTCGACGACGACGGTCGGCTGTATCTGATCGACGAGGCGCTGACCCCGGATTCGTCGCGCTTCTGGCCCGCCGACGACTACCAGCCGGGCATGAGTCCGCCGAGCTTCGACAAGCAGTTCGTGCGCGACTATCTGGAGACGCTCGACTGGGACAAGACTCCGCCCGGTCCCACGCTGCCCCCGGAGATCATCGAACGCACAGCCGCCAAATACCGCGAGGCCGAAGAACGGCTGACAGCCTGAGACCCGCCAACCTTCTAAAAGGAGCACGGCGCCATCGCTGTCCGGCGCCCGGCTCCACTCACCCAAGTCGTACCCCCAATCAACCATGAACCGACTCCAGTCGCTCTTCCAGACGCTGCGGACGCAACATCCGCTGACGACCGGCAAACAAGCCATCCACGCGATCGATTGGTCCTGGACTACACCGCACAAAGTCTGGCTGCCGCAGGTGACGGGGCGCGATGTGCGCGCCGATCTCATCGCCGCCCTCACCGGCGCCATCGTGGTGCTGCCGCAGGGCGTGGCCTTCGCCACCATCGCCGGGATGCCGCCCGAATACGGTCTCTATGCGGGCATGGTGCCGGCGATCATCGCCGCCTGGTTCGGTTCATCGCGTCATCTGGTCTCGGGACCGACCACGGCGGCCTCGGTGGTGCTGTTCTCGGCGCTCTCGACCATGGCCGTTCCCGGAACGCCGGATTACGTCACGCTGGCCCTGACCCTGACCTTCATGGTCGGTGTGATCGAACTGACGCTGGGCTTCGCGCGCATGGGGGCGCTGGTCAACTTCATCTCGCACTCGGTGGTGGTGGGCTTCACGGCCGGCGCGGCGGTGCTGATCGCCGCCAAGCAGCTCAAGCACTTCTTCGGCGTCGAGATGGACAGCGGGGGTCATCTGCACGACATCCTGTTCGAGTTCTTCGGGCATGTGCTGGAGATCAACCCCAGCGCGACCCTGGTGGCGCTGGCGACCCTGGGTCTGGGCATCGCCTGCAAACGCTGGCTGCCGCGCATTCCGTACATGATCGTCGCCATGCTCGGCGGCAGTCTGCTGGCGCTGGGCCTGGATACCTGGTTTGGGGCCGAGGCGACCGGCATCGCCACCGTGGGTGCGCTGCCCGCGACGCTGCCGCCGCTCTCAGCTCCCTCGCTGACCCTGGAACACATTCGCGAGCTGGCGCCGGTCGCGCTGGCCGTGACCCTGTTCGCCCTGACCGAGGCGGTCTCCATCGCCCGTTCGCTCGCCGCGCGGGGCGGCTATCGCATCGACGGCAATCAGGAGTTCATCGGCCAGGGGCTGTCCAACATCGCCGGCTCCTTCTTCTCCGGCTATGTGGCCACCGGCTCGTTCAACCGCAGCGGCGTCAACTACGAGGCCGGCGCGCGCACACCGCTGGCCTCGATCTTCGCCGCCTTCATGCTGATGGCCATCGTGCTGCTGGTCGCGCCCTATGCGAGCTATCTGCCCAAAGCCGCTATGGCCGGGGTGTTGTTCCTGGTCGCCTGGGGGCTGATCGACTTCAAGGAGATCCGCCATATCCTGCATTCGTCCGGGCGCGAGACTGGCGTGCTGGCCGTCACGTTCTTCTCGGCGCTGTTCCTGGATCTGGAGTTCGCGATCTTCGCCGGCGTGCTGCTGTCGCTGGTGCTCTATCTGGATCGCACCTCCAAACCACGCATCGTCAGCATGGCGCCCGATCCGCGTCTGCCCAAGCACGCCTTTTCGAGTAATCCCGACGTCGTCCAATGTCCGCAGTTGCGCTTCGTGCGTATCGACGGCTCGCTGTTCTTCGGCTCGGTGGCCCATGTCGAGCAGTATTTCGATCGACTGCGCGCTGAACATCCCGAGCAGAAGCATCTGGCCCTGATCGCCAACGGCATCAACTTCGTCGATTTGCAGGGCGGTCATGCCCTGGTCGAGGAAGCCACGCGGCGGCGCCGGGACGGCGGCGGGATGTATCTGATCAACGTCAAGCAGGGCCTGTGGGAGTCGCTGGAGCAATGCGGCTGTCTGGAGGCCACGGGCGGGCGTAATGTCTTCCAGTCGAAGACGGCGGCGGTGCGGGCGATCTATCAGAAGCTCGACAAGACGGTGTGCGCGACCTGTGACAAGCGCATCTTCCAGGAGTGCAACGAGGCCAAGCCGGCATGAAGGCGATGATCCTGGCCGCCGGTCGCGGCGAGCGGATGCGTCCGCTCACCGACCACACGCCCAAGCCGCTGCTGGTCGCGGGCGGCAAACCGCTGATCCGGCATCACATCGAGCGGCTGGCGGCGGCGGGTATCCGCGAGCTGGTCATCAACCATGCGCATCTGGGCGCGCAGATCGAAGCGGCGCTGGGGGATGGCTCGGCGTTTGGAGTCGAGATCCGTTATTCGCCCGAGGAACAGGCGCTGGAGACCGGCGGCGGCATCTTCCGCGCTCTGCCGCTGCTCGGTCCCGAACCCTTCCTGGTCGTCAACGGCGATGTCTGGACGGATGTCGATCTCGCCGGACTCGCGATCGATGCCGGAGATCTGGCGCATCTGGTGCTGGTCGACAACCCACCCCACCATCCCGAGGGCGACTTCACGCTGGTCGACGGGCGCGTCCGGAGCGAGGGAGGGCCGCGCCTGACTTTCAGCGGCATCGGTCTTTATCGGCCCGAGCTGTTCGACGGGCAGAGGGCGGGCGCTTTTCCGCTCGCGCCGCTGCTCCGTCAGGCAATGGCCAACGGTCGTGTCAGTGGTCGACGCCATGACGGACACTGGTTCGACATCGGGACGCCCGAACGACTGGCCGCACTCGACGACTGGCTGAGTGCTGGTCGTACCCAGGCAGGCTAGACAAGCCGCGAGGACTACAAGCCTCGAAGTCCTCTGCCATACTCAGGACGAGTTCAAGTCGCTGAGGTCAGAGCATGGGGCAGGATATCGCGTCTTCGCGCTTCACCGAGCAGGATTTCGCTGAGTTCTCCAGGCGAGTCCGTGACGAGACTCGCATTCTGGAACAGTGGTTTGCCGAAGGCCGGCTGGATGATGGCGAACCCAGCGCCGGATTCGAGCTCGAAGCCTGGCTGGTCGACGCGGCCGGACATCCCGCCCCGCGCATCGAATCCGTGCTGGCGACACTGGACGATCCGTCGGTCGTCCCCGAACTGGCCACCTTCAATATCGAGTTCAACGGCGCGGCGGCACACTTGCGCGGCTCGGCGCTCTCGACGCTGGCCCAGGATCTGCGCGCGACGCTCGAACGCACGACGCAGGCCGCCGGACGCCACGACTGCCGTCTGGGCTTGATAGGCATCCTGCCCACGGTCCGGCCCGAGGATCTCAGGCTCGACTTCATGACGCCGCGCGAGCGTTATCGCGCCCTCAACGAGCAGGTCTTCGCCCAGCGTCACGGACATCCGCTCCGGCTGCGGATCGAAGGACGCGAACGCATCGACCTGGAATGGTGCGACGTCATGCTGGAGTCGGCGGCGACCTCGTTTCAGATCCATATCCGGATCGGCGCTCAGGAATCGGCCCGCGTCTACAACGCCGCCAAGCTGATCAGCGGTCCACTGGTGGCCATTGGCGCCAACTCGCCCTATCTCTTCGGCCGCGATCTCTGGGACGAGACCCGCATTCCGCTGTTCGAGCAGGCCGTCTCGGTCGGCGGCCCCATCCTGCAGGAGCGCGTCGGCTTCGGCTTCCGCTATGCACGGCACTCGCTCCTGGAGACCTTTCAGTCCAATCGCGACGACTATCCGGTGCTGCTCCCGCACTTGATGGACGAACCGCCCGAGCGTCTGGCCCATCTGCGGTTGCACAACGGCACTATCTGGCGCTGGAATCGTCCCCTGATCGGCTTCGAGCCGGATGGCCGACCGCATCTGCGGCTCGAACATCGGACGCTGCCCTCGGGACCGTCGGTCGCGGATCTCATCGCCAATGCCGCGCTCTATCTGGGGCTGATCGCGCATCTGAGCCGCGAGCAGCCGTCACCCGAATCCAGGCTGGCGTTCGCGCACACCAAGCGGAATTTCTATGCCTGCGCCCGCGAAGGGCTGTCGGCCGACATCGGCTGGCTGGATGGTCGCACGCATCCAGTGACCCAGGTGCTCGCCGAAGCGCTGATCCCGCGCGCGCGGCAGGGTTTGAGCGATCTGGGTCTCGATCCGCCCGAGATCGACCACTGGCTCGGCCTCATCGAGCGGCGTCTGGCGACCGGACGCACGGGTACGCGCTGGCAACGCGATTGGGTCCGGCGGCATGGTCCGGATATGATGGGATTGACTCAGGCCTATCTCGAACAGCAGACACACGGTCGGCCTGTGCATGAATGGAGCCTTGATTGAACCATGCTACGCGAACTCGACTCACTGCCCGACGGACTCCTGGAGACCGACAGCCGACGACTCGCCGAACGGCTCGGCGCGCCGACGCTCATCCATCTGCCCGGTGCGCGGGGACCGGCGCTCTTCGTCTCGGTGCTGCTGCACGGCAACGAGACCGTGGGCTGGGAGGCCGTGCGCGCGCTCCTGCGTGAACGGCTCGAACGCTTCGGCGAACTCAGGCTCCCGCGCGCGCTGAGTCTGTTCATCGGCAACGTCAGCGCCGCCGCCGGCGGGGTACGCCGTCTGCCCGGCCAGCCGGACTACAACCGGGTCTGGCCAGGGTCCGAAGATCCCGAGACGCTCGAACATCGGCTCATGCGCCAGGTCGTCGACATCATGGCCCGGCGCGGCCTCTTCGCCAGCCTGGATCTGCACAACAACACCGGCCTCAATCCGCACTATGCCTGCGTCAACCGGCTCGACGAACGCTTTCTGCATCTGGCCCGGCTCTTCGGTCGCACCGTGGTCTATTTCATCCGCCCCACGGGCGTGCAGTCCATGGCCATGGCCGAGCTGGCGCCGGCCGTCACCCTGGAATGCGGCAAGGTCGGCGAACAGGCCGGGATCGAGCACGCGCGCGAGTTCGTCGAGGCCGTGCTGCATCTGAGCGAGATTCCGGCGCATCCGCTTCCGGCGCGCGAGGTCGACCTCTTCCATACCGTGGCTCAGATCCGGATTCCGGAGACGGTCAGTTTCGGTTTCGATCCGCGCGACGTCGATCTGTGGCTGGATCCGGAGCTGGAGCGGATGAACTTTCGCGAGCTGCCGATCGGAACGCCCCTCGCGCGGGTTCGCCCAGGCGCCGAGACGGCGCTGGACGTGATCGATGAACTCGGACGTGACGTCGGCGCGCGCTATTTTCGGCTGGAAGATGGCGAATGGCGTCTGCGGCGCTGCCTCATGCCGTCCATGCTCACCCGCGACGAGACCGTGATCCGCCAGGACTGTCTGTGCTATCTGATGGAGCGCTATCAGCTGCAGGCGATTGCTTGAGCACCTCGCCGAAGCCGGATGATTCAGCGCACCAGATCGCCGGCCTGCCGGTCGGCGTGATAGGACGAGCGCACCATGGCGCCGCTGGCCACATTGGAGAATCCCATGTCCTCACCGGCCCGGCGCAGGGCGTCGAACTCGTCCGGCGTCCAGTAGCGGCGCACCGGCAGATGATCGCGCGAGGGCTGGAGATACTGCCCGAGCGTGAGCATGTCACAGTCGTGGGCGCGCAGATCGCGCATGAGGTCGAGCACCTCGTCCTGGGTCTCGCCGAGTCCGAGCATGATCCCGGACTTGGTCGGAACCGAAGGATGACGGGCTTTGAACGCCTGGAGCAGTGTCAGAGAACCGGCGTAATCGGCCCCCGGACGCGCCTCGCGATAGAGACGCGGGACGGTTTCGAGATTGTGATTGAAGACGTCCGGCACGGCGTCGCCTTCGAACTGATCGAGCGCCACCGACTCGCGGCCGCGAAAATCCGGCACCAGACATTCGAGCCGGGTATCGGGATTGCGCGCACGAATGGCGCGCAGACAGTCGGCGAAGTGCCCCGCCCCGCCATCGCGCAGATCGTCGCGATCGACCGAGGTGATGACCACATAGCGCAATCCCAGGAGCGCGATCGATTCGGCCAGATGCGCCGGCTCGTCCGGATCGGGCGGCTGGGGACGACCATGGGCCACGTCACAGAATGGACAGCGACGGGTGCAGACATCACCCAGGATCATGAAGGTCGCCGTGCCATGCGCAAAGCACTCGCCCAGATTCGGGCACTGGGCCTCCTCGCAGACGGTAGCCAGCTTGCTCTCGCGCAGCAGCTTCTTGATCCGCGCGACGCCCGGCCCGACCGGCGCGCGTGCGCGAATCCAGCTCGGCTTGCGCAGCACAGGAGCGTTGGTCTCGACCTTGATCGGAATGCGCGCGAGCTTGTCCTGGCCGCGCTGGTGGGTATCGGGTGTGGCGCGCGAAGGCGCGTTCAGAGTATCCGGCGTTGACATGGCGTCCTGGTCGAGCGGCGGGGAGCCGCAAAAGCTGAGCGAATCAATCGCTCAGCATACGCTCGACGAGCAGCTTGAACCAGGGGGTGAACCACTCGGGATGTCGACGCAGGGCACGCTTGATCGCCGGCACCGACATCCAGCGCCAGGCCCCGATCTCGGTCGGATCGGGACGCGGGGCTTCGGTGTGGACGCCGTAGAAGACGTGCAGATATTCGTGCTCGATCAGGCCACTCGCCTGATCCTCGGCTCGGTAGACGAATTCAGCCTGTTCGTTCAGCGGTACGCGAATGCCGAACTCTTCCTTCAGCCGCCGCCCCGCCGCCATGGACGTGGTCTCGCCCGGACGCGGATGACCGCAGCAGGTATTCGACCAGCGTGAGGCGAAGTGATACTTGCTGTCGGCGCGACGCTGCAACAACAGCTCGCCCTCGGCATTGAAGACCAGGATCGAAAAGGCGCGATGCAGTTGGCCGAGTTCGTGCGGTTCGAGCTTGCCGGCGACACCGATGGGGCGATCCTGTTCGTCGACCAGGATCAGTTGCTCGACGGCATCACGTTGGGCGGCGCGTTCCAGATCACCCGCCGCCGGCAGAGGCACGATATGAGCCGTCAACTGCCACCTCCAGCGCGATTCGATTCAGAGGCCGGATCAGACGACTGAGACGAGGCAGCTTGCGTGTGCGCCGGCTTGCCGAAGGCCGCGATCGCCGCGCTCAATTCGGGATGATGCTTGGCCCGTTCCTCCAGGCTCTCGCCGGCGACGATCGCTTCCCAAGCCTGACGGATACTGGCCGCCCCGGCACGCGGCCCCATCGGGTGCCCGAAGACACCGCGTCCCGGCACGAAGCCGAAATCGACCGTACCGAGCTTTTCATAGAGCGGACGCAGGGTACCGGCCCAGTCGCTGCCGCCCGGCACCGGCAGACTCGGCTTGATCGGTCCCATGGGTTCGAGACAGGCCGTCGCGCAAGCGCGTACCTCGTCATCCGTCATGTGCATGCGCGGACCGAAGCCCGGCATGATGATGACATCGAAGCCCGCCAACCGTTGCAGCTTGGTGAAGACACGGGTGTGGACACCGAAGCGCTCCAACCGTGCAAAGGGCGCGATGAAGGGAAAATGCGCCATCAGCGGCACCTGGGCGTGCTTGCGCAGCATCCGCACCGCGCTCAGCCCGGTCGGCATGGCATTGATCAGCAGCGCATTGGCGCCCCGCTCGACGGCGCGATCATGCAGCTCGACCAGCCGATCGACCTCATCGGTGATATTGGCCAGATAGATCTTGGGCGCCCCGGTCGCGGCCTCGGCCCGTCGCCGGGCTTCGCCCAGGAGTTCGGCACGCCGGTCCAGCGGGCACCAGTCGGTGTCGGCCAGCATCTCGTCGTCTTTGGCGATATCCAGACCGCCGAGCCAGCTCTCGTGCCCCAGCTCGCTGAACGCCTCGGGCGGAAGACCGATGTTGGGCTTGATGACGCCGAAGAAGATCGGCCGGTCATGGACCTGCAACCGCTCGCGCAAGCCCGCGACACCGAACTGCGGGCCTTGGAAACAGGCCAGATAGCTCTCGGGAAACTCGATGTCAAGCAGCTTGACGATGGGCGCGCCGGGCGAGAAGAACGTCCCCTCGCCACAGATCGCGCTCAGCAGGTTCGGCAGACGCGGGCCGAAATTGCCGTGCGGATGGGCGATACGCAGGCGGCAGGCCGTGACAGGTGCATCCGAACCCGATCCTACGCCATAGCTGAATTCCGGACGCGCACCATCCAGGATCTGGAGATCGACCACGCGCGCGCCGAATCTTGGGCGCAGATCCTCGTCCGAGCCGACACGACGCCATTGCGCGGTCGACTGCTCGGAGCAGAAGTGCGCGGCGGCCAACTCGGGATCGCCGGAGCATTCCAGGTAGTAATCGAGGAAGAGATAGGCTTCCCGATCCAGGGACGCCTCATCGGCGAAGAAGCCGGCCCAATCGCTTGCTGTCATGGAACGAACCGCGTGCAAAGAAAGGGAATCGATGGCCTTGCGATCATCAGCGACGGTCAGGCGAGACCGGCGATCTGCACGCGCACCTGACGTTGCGGACGCGGCCCATCGAGTTCGATGAAGAAGACCGATTGCCACTCGCCGAGCAGAAGCCGCCCATCTTCGACCAGGATGGTCTCGGAGGCGTTCATGAACAGCCCGATGAGATGCGAGTGTGTGTTGGGACGACCGTCGATCGGATCGATGTCGTGCCGGTAGTGCGTCTGACCCGGCGGCGCGAGTCGCGTCAGGAAATCGAGCATGTCCTGCTGGAGCTTGGGCTCACGCTCGTTCAGGGCCACGAAGGCGGTCGTATGCGCCGAGGTGATCGTCACCCAGCCCTGGCGGACGGGGTGTCGCGCAAACGCCTGCCGAACCTGCTCCGAGAGGTCGATGATCTCGATCGGGGCCTGGGTGGTCAGCTGAATCTGCTCGACGTGGAAGTGCATCTCGAATCAGCGGCTATCCAAACGAAAAAACGGGCGAGGGAGGAAACGACACTCTCCCCGCCCGCGCATGCCCTCGACCGCTCGAATCAACGACCAGCCGGCAGAGCGGACATTCCGGCCGACAGGGTGACCGGAGCGTAATCCGGACCCAGCAGCCAGTCGAATTCTGGCGAACGCAGCAGCATGTAATGAATGAACAGAGCCAGCGCAAACAAAAAGGCGCCAAGCCCGATCAGGGCCATGCGCGGATCGAAGGCCAGCCAAATCTTGTACAGTTGGGGCATCATCGGGGGTTCTCCTGACGAATGAAACGGGACGCGGCGGCATGGGCCGCCCGCCTCCCGTCATTATCCGCGACGCGGCGGCAATCCGGCGATTACAGCCAGGGGCGCCACAGCCATGCCAGGATGTGAGCAATGATCACGATCCCAAAAAACATGGTCATGCTCTGGGTGAAGATGCCGTGGAACTCCTTAGCCTCTTCTTCGGTCAGCCCGGTCATGCTCTTCTGATCAGCCATTGAATTATCCTCACTTTGAATCAAGTTGGGCCTAATCGGCCGTTACCGCGAATGTCCCCGCGGCCGGGGATCGGTTGGCAAGTCCGTGGATCGTCTCGGTCATCGCAGCGATCCAGGGAGCTTGCCGGTGCCCAAATCGGGACTTAGGAGCCGCTCAGCCAGTTGAAGGCTGGGCTGCTGAGCAGGATGAAGTGGATCAGCAGGCCCAGGACGAACAGGAAGCCGAACAGGGCAACCAGGGTTCTGCGGGGATCGAAAATCTGCCAGATCTTGTGCATTTTGATATCTCCGGTCTCTTACTGGTGGGCGGTGCTTGAGTCACAATCGCCCGTTCGCTCACGAACACTAATACCCTAGGCTGTTACAGCCAAGGACGCCACAACCACACGAGGATGTGTGCAACGACGACGATCCCCGTGAACACGACGAAACTGGATACGAAGATACCATGGAATTCCCTTGCCTCATCTTCGGTCAGCCCAGACATCGAACGGTTTTCGTCAGCCATTGGATGATTCCTCGGTCAAACACTGCGACGGCTTCGACGCTTGGGTCTCTGGCCATCCGGGACGACCGCGGACTGGACTGATGCGAGCCTCGCCGCGGGTCTTGCATTGGGTGCCGGCTTCCCTACCCCGGCACCTGGCGAGCGTCCCTGCTCATCGGTTCGATCCTCTCTGGCCTTACAGCTGTTGCGGAGCCGGTGCGGCGTCCTCGACAGGTGCAGCGGCTTGCTCGACTGGAGCAGGCGCAGCCTCTTCCACTGGAGCGGCCTCGGCTTCTGCAGCCGGAGCTTCCTCGGCGGCCGGTGCGGCCTCGGCCGGAGCCGACTCATACAGCGCCGGGTAGTCCTTGGCCATCTGAGCGCCATAGAGCGGCTTGTAAGCGCCCTGGTGGCAGGTCATGCAGCCGACCTTGAAGGGGTCGCCGTAGGGGCCCTTGCGCGAAGCGGGCAGCGCGTCGTTGAGCGGCCAGATGTAGTTCTGGTTGATGTCGCGGACGTGACGGATGGCGTACCAGGCCGTCGTGCGCTGCGGCGTGCTCTGCTTCCAGTCGTAGAAGGAGCGGCTGTTGTGGCAGAAGGTGCAGTTGACGCCGAGCGAGTCGGAGATCTGCATCATCAGGCCGTAGGTCCACTCTGCCTGCTTGAGCGAGGTCGTGTTGCCTGCCGGCAGCGCCGTCTGACCGATCACCCGGATCTCGTTGGCCTGATCCAGGAACGGCGTGTAGGGATCCAGCGGCAGTGCCGAGTAAGCGACCGTCGAGGAAGCATAGTTCTGGCCGGTCGGCGTCACGCCCGAAGGCTGATTCGGACCCGGATCCGTCACCCACACATACTTCGGCACCGGGTTGCCACGGTGACAGGTGTAGCAGGTCACACCCGTCTCGGCAACGTGGTCCTTCCAGTTGCTGTTGGTTGCCCGAACCAGCTCGAACATCCGACGCGACACCACCTTGGTGTAGATGTCGTCGGAGGCCCAGTTGCCGGGAACGTGGCAGTAGTTACAGCCTTCCTTCGGCGCCACCCAGGTGGTCACGGCGACCATGGTCCGGGTGAACTCGGCGACGCTCAGATCCTTCAGCACCTGGACGTTCTCATAGACGTCCGAGACCTTCGGGCCGCCTGGAGCGGCCGCCGGCAGCGACTCGACCGGCAGATTGGCCTTGATACTGGCCTCGAGCAGACGCGGATTGTAGTTCTGCTCCATGGCCACGCCGCGATAGCCTTTTTGCACCACTTCCGGTGGCGGACGCTCGCAGCCGAGCAGCACCACGGAGGCGACGACGGCGACAGCGGGCAGGGTCAGTTGCTTTCCGAGATTCATTGCGTCACCCCCGTAGCCGTGGCATATGGGTCTACAGCGGTCACGACCTCTGGATATGCCGGAGCCACGCCATGCTTGATGGCCCAGAGATACCAGTTCTCGACGACCGTTCCGGTCAGAAGAATACCGATACCCGCCGTGATCACGGTCAGGACCGCGCACCACCAGGCCCAGCGATGGATGGATTCCATGGAAGCGTTGAAGCCCATGGTCCAGCGCCAGAAGATGGCCGCACGCTCAGCCGCTGTGCCACGATCGGTGATCTGATCGATCTCGCGATCACCACCGAAGCGGCTCACCGCCAGGATGGTCGCACCGTGCATGGCGAACAGCAGGGCCGAGCCATACAGGAAGGCGATCGAGAGCATGTGGAACGGGTTGTAGTACAGATTGCCGTACCGGATCGAGAAAGCGGCCGTCCAGTCCAGGTGAGGGAAGATGCCGAAGGGCACGGCTTCCGCCCAGCTCCCCATCATCACCGGGCGGATGAAGCCCAGGCTCAGATAGAAGAAGATCGCGGCGGCGAAGGCCCAGGACAGATGCTGGCTCATGCCCAGGGCTTCAGCGCGCTTGTAGGTGCGCACCCACCACAGCAGGATCGACATGGTCAGGAAGAATCCCGCCATCAGCCACCAGCCACCCTCGGACAGAGGCGGAATGGTCAGGCCGTACTGCGGCGCCGGCGGTTCCAGACCCAGCCAGAAGAAGTGCTTGACGAACTGGATGATGTTCCAGTCCACCGAGGCCAGCATGTTGAAGCCGATGATGAAGATGGCCATGAAGCCAAAGATGATCGACAGCGTGCCGGTGAAGCCGAGGTAGATCGGACCAATCTGCGCGTCACCGATCTTGCCGGCCCAGTAGGAGAAGATCGGCTTACCGATGCGCGGCAGGCTGCCCTTCGGCAACGGCACCCCAGGATAAGCCGGGGCACGCACCTGCACGGTCGTGAAGATATTTTGATATTCGGGCATTGTAGTCTCCTAGATCCTACCAGAGCGGGAGCTCAAGCCACCAGTTCCACCATTCCGGCCAACCGCGCGTCCAGAAGGGGCCACTGATCACGATACAGACCGCGCTCCAGAACACCGCGCTCAGGGCCAGGAACAGACCCAGACGATGGATGGCCAGTGCGCCGATGGAGTAGCCCACGATATCGCGGAAGAAGGTGTTCTCGTGCTCGCTGGTCTTGACTTCTTCGCCCTTCTGCGGATTGGTCACCGACAGGATCAGCGAGCCGTGCATCGACAGCGCCAAGCAGTTGGTGAAGAAGAAGGTGATGGCGAGCATGTGCGCCGGGTTGTAATGGAAATGCAGGAACTGATACCCCACATTCGACACCCAGTCCAGATGGCTGAGGATGCCATAGGGGAAGCCATGGCCCCAGGCGCCCATCAGAATCGGACGCACCACGACGAGCACCAGATAGGCGCCGATCGCGAACGCGAACGCAAACGGAATATGGAAGCCGATACCGAGCTTGCGGCAGATCTCGACCTCACGGAGTGCCCAGGAGACGAACGCGCCGATGGCACAGATCGTGATGATCTGCCACAGACCGCCTTCAGTCATCGGGGCCATTCCCAAACCGTAACTCAGATCCGGGGGAGCAATGCTGATCTGCCAGATGTTATAGGTTTGGAGTTCGGCGTTTGGACCGATGGTTGCACCCCAGACGATCAGGAGCACACCCAACAATGCAAAGAAGAAGCCCGCGACCCCGAAGAAGCCGACATAGAACGGCCCCACCCAGAAGTCGAATAGGTCTCCCCCTATCAGCGTCCCGCCACGGACGCGGTATTTTCTCTCAAAACTGAGCATGGCCATCGTAATATCCTCTGCTGGGGAGGCACCATCGAGACGGCCGCCTCCTCTGAGCACTGTCGGTGGCGGGCGGGGTTCACCTGGCGGACGAACCCCACTGACCCGCCACCCCCGTCAAGGACGCGATTACCGTTGGGGAACGACAGGCGTCACTTGCTGGACCGTAGCGGCCGGAACGCCGTCTTCGAGCCAGTTGAATTCAGCGGTGCTCAGCAGGATCATGTGGATCGCGAGACCCAGGACGGTCAGGAAAGCGAAGACAGCGATCAGAATGCGGCGGGGATCGACCAGCAGCCAGATTTTCCAAAGATCAGGTGACATCGTCAGTTTCTCCTAGAGTGAATTCGAGTGGGTTCGAACAGTCGTCAAGTGGCCGGGGCGGCCTGAACTCGACCCAAAATTACAGCCAGGGGCGCCACAGCCAGGCGAGGATGTGCGCGATGACGACGATGCCGAAGAAGGCCGTCATGCTCTGCACGAAGATGCCATGGAACTCTTGTGCTTCTTGCTCGGTCAGACCGGTCATGCTGTTGGTAGCCATTGTGTAATCCTCCGAATCTTGGAGATAAGCCTTGGTTTGTGCCGCACTCGCCCGTGCGACCTGGGGGCGCCGTGGATCGCGACATCCACGACCGAGAAGCCACCCGATCACACGGGCTTGTTCTCATCGACCGGATCCCGTGCCGGGGATCCGTCAAATTCTGCTCGATCCAGTCCCGACGTGCGCTTGAAGCGATTTGCCGGGGCTGAGCGTCGATTTCTGAAGCCTGCCGCCCCCCGTCTCGATCTCGACCGCTGCGTCTGGTCTTCGGATCGCCGCTGGGGGGGCTGGATTCGAGGTGTCAGTCTAGCTTGACTGACACGAATGTCAATCTACATTTACACCTCAATTGCGCTGGATCAACTAAATCAGGGTCGACTGGGTGGTTTCGACCCGTGCGACCGTCACCCGCTCCTCGCCGGCGGTGCGTGCAGCGCGCTCGGCGGCATCGCGCAACCGCTTGGCGGCGGAGATGCGCACCAGCACCGGCTGAGACTCGACGATGGCATCGAAGCGCGCGCGGGCGTCCTCGTCCCAGGGCAGCTCGCGGTGCATGCGCGCTGGCGTGGCCTCGACCTTATCCAGCTCGGTGCCGAGCGGGATGATGTGGAAGAGCGCGTCGAACAGGGCGTTGCAGACTTCCTGCACCAGATAGGTCGCGCCGGCGTAGCCCATGAAGGGTGTGCCGGTGTGGCGCCGGATCACGGTGCCGGGGAAAGACGCCGGGATGTAGGTGGCGCGTGCGCCCTTCTCGGTCAGATACATGCGCTCGTTGTAGCTGCCGAAGAGGATCAGCGGGGGTTTTTCATGGACGGCGGCGCGGATGGCGTCGTTGTCGATCTTGACGCCGGGGCGGCGGGCGAAGGCGAAGTTGCAGGGCAGGCCCAGCTCGTCTTCGAGGAAATGGCGCAGACCGCGGCTGTAGGTCTCGCTGGCGGAGACGCCGAAGCTGGCGGTGCCGAAGAAGTCCTGCGTCACCGAGCGCCACAGATCCCAGATCGGTTTGATGGTGGTGTGCTTTTCGCGCTCGATGAAGGGCTCGGGGTCGAGTCCGAGGATTTCGCCGAGGGCGCGCAGGAATTTGGTAGTGCTGTGCAGTCCGATCGGGGCCTGGAGATAGGGTTTGTCCAGGGCCTCGCACAGGGTGCGGCCGAACTCGCGATAGAGACAGATGTTGGCGTCGGCGTCGGCGAGCCGGGGCACGTCGTCAAGATGACTGCCGAGCGGGAAGCTCAGGTTGACTTCGGCGCCGATGCCTTCGACCAGGCGTCGGATCTCGGCCAGATCCGAGGGCATGTTGAAGGTGCCGTACATGGGGCCGATGATGTTGACGCGCGGTTTGTCGCCGGCGGCGCGTGGTTTGGGTTTGCTCTTGGTGGCGCCCTTCTTCTGGCCGTATTGGGTCCAGAGCCAGTAGATGGCGCGGTTGGCGCTCTGCCACTGGTCTTCGTCGATGGTGCGCGGCAGGAAGCGCACGATGCCGGTGCCTTCGGGCGTGACGCCGCCGCCGATCATTTCGGCGATCGAGCCGGTGACGACGACGGACGGTTGTTTGGGGTCGAGGGTCTCGAAGGCGCGGCGCATGGCCTGCTCGGTGCCGCTCTGGCCGAGTTCTTCCTCGCCCAGTCCGGTCACGACGACCGGCAGTTCGTGCGGCGGCAGGCCGTCGGTGTAGTGCAGCACGGCCGTCACGGGCAGGTTTTCGCAGCCCACCGGCCCGTCGATGATCACCTGCAAGCCTTTGATGGCGGTGAAGACATAGACGGAGCCCCAGTAACCGCCCGCGCGGTCGAGGTCGTTGATCAGCATTCGGGGAGTTCCTCCTCCAGCAGGGAGTTGAGAGTTGCGCAGGCCTTATGGAAAAAATGTATGGATATCCTTGGCGCGTTCAGCTTTCTGCGCACTTGACGCATTTTTCATAAACGAAATGCGGATCCAAATCTACGCCATTACTCCACTCAACAGTGTCAAAAGAAACTCTGACATTTGAAAATGCTGCTTCATCGCGCAGCTTAGAAAATACTCCAAAATTCAGATACGGCTTTATATCCAATATTCCACATTCGTTATTATCAAATTCAATGTATAACTGATGGTTTTTTCTTGGCTCTACTTTGGTTACCGAAGGATACATAGCCGCCTCTTACTGAAGAGGTTGAATTTTGAATGGCTCTTCACCATTCATGACAAGACTCCAATTCGCCATCAATTCATCTTGGTGCAGCTCTGCCCAAGCAAGAACCAGCTTCGCTTGCTTCTTCGGCAAATTTCCTTCCACGATCTCGCAAGTCCGTATATCAACCAACGCCTTGAACTCGGCGTAATACACATGAAAATGTGGCGGCGGATGCTCGTTCAGTGCGAAGTACATCCGAATGATGACCCCATAAAACATTGAAATTGTCGGCATTGAAAGACCTTTAGAAAAAAGCGCCTCAATTCTGCAACCAAGCGAAAAGCGAAGGGGTTATACTTCAGGTGGGAGTTAGGAAAATTTTGGATTGACGAGTGAGGATGAATCTGTAAAAAAGCAGTTTCGCGCCCTAATTCGCTAAACTGCACTCAGTCAGCGCTACAGCGGTTGGGCTGATAAAGTGGCACTGGATCGAGAGAAAACATCAAGCTTTCAAAAGCTCTGCTGCCAGATCAGGAGCCAGCCGATAAAAATTGCTGCCTGACCACCTGCCCCCAATATTCGTCCTGATAGAGATCTTCCTGGAAATTGTTTCCGGTAAACTCGCCAACCGTCTTCCGCCAGAATTCAGTGGCGTACTCAGCACCGCTGATTTGCTTGATCTCCCAACGGCCTTGGTGCATTTTGAATATCTCGATGGCGAACCGCTTCCCTAGCGCCTGCTTCCTGAAACTTGGAACAACATAAAACTCACAGACCTCGAAGCACTGTCCGCCTGATTTTGCTTTCACAGCGGCAAGGCCGATCGGCGATTTTTTCTCATAAAGCAAGTAGCCAAGCACATTTCCGCCAATCTGAGTATCCAGCTCGAACAGACCATTTTTGCCCGGCTTTTTGTCGGTAATAGCCGAAAACTCCCCCTCGTAGCTTTGGCACAAGTTCAAATAAATAGGCAAACTTTCACTATCGACCTTGACAATTTTCACTTTAGAATACGGACTCATCTTCCGCGCGCTTGTTACAAAAATCACCCAAATTAAAGATATTGATTTTTCGAAATGCTCGAAATTCTCGAATTGCGGTTGCGACAAAAAATTTGGAACCAGCTTTTTATATTTCGGCTCTATGCGGCTTTTCCAGGCAGCGGCAGCTGAAAATGACCAGCTACGACGATACCTTTGACCATGATATTTTCATCAAACTCTGCGCAGCGCATAGCCGTTAAGTTCCAGCGTGATTTTTTTGAGTTCGTCGTTTGATGCGGCCCGAAAAATTCTGAACCTGCCTGTGGGAAAGCCGATGATTCTTTCATCGGTCAATTCGAGGAAAATGACGCGGCCGCCTACCCAAGCCCGAAGTGCGCATGTTTCAGTTTCAATGGCCATGAAAGTCCTATCCTTGACGGCTTGCGGCTTGAGTTCGACTTTTATCTCAGCCGATGTAGAATGTGGTGACGAAGGAAAAATGTGGGCTGTCTCGGTTTATCCCAAACTCCAGCTTAGCCACCAAAATAAAGAGGCGTTTATTTTGATTTTCTTCTGAGCTTAAACACCCCAGCTACTTCGACCTCCTCCCAATCAGTAAGAATCCCAATCACAATGATCCCTCCAATGGCAATGCTTAATCCTATGACACTTGCTGAAACAGGAAAAGCAGATGCGCCCATGACTCCAACCATTCCGACAGGTAGACTTGCCCCACCTGTAACTGGAATCAAGGGTATTGCTGCTATAACTACACCTATTGCGATAGGCCCAGCTTTTCGTAACCGTCGAATCGCGCGTAGTTGTTTAATAAGCCTTGCATCATCTACGACAATCTCTGCTGCATCCCCCTGCAGCGCCGCTTTAAGGGCGTCTTTGTTTCGCACAATAACTGATTTCATAAGTGCTCCTGAACGAAAACATATAAATTTAATTTAAGGTTGAAAACACAATTTCGTCAGATTAGCCACACACGGCTCAGCCAACGAAATTGTGCATCACAGCAAACACCCTATCTCTCAGTTTACAACTACACCGCCTTAACCGCTGCACGCCCAGCCGTCCCACGCCTAACCGGCATCACCGGCCAAACCCCACTGGTCTCGCCCTCCCCCACGCCCTCGAAGAAGGCGCGCATGGTGGCAAACCGCTCCTTATTCGCCAGCGCCGCATTGATGACCTGCGCCAACGACCCCGCCCCCGCCGGCCCCATCAACGGACGCGCCGAAATCAGATTCGTGAAATACAACGCCGGAATCTGCCGCTCCTTCGCCGCCTGCACCACAGGCGTCGTCCCGATCGCCAAATCCGGCTCCAGCGACTCGACCGCCGCCAGATCCTGCTCCAGCGACGCCCGGAACTGCACCGGCACCCCGCGCTCCTCCAACCACGCCAGATCCGCCTCATTCCAAGGCGTGCGCGGACAGGCCGTCCCCACATAGGGCACAGTCGCCCCCGACTCGATCAGCAACCGCGCCACCAGCAACTCCGATCCCTCATAGCCCGAGACGATCACCCGCCCCTTGATCGGCATCGCCGCCAACGCCCCACCGATCGCCGGCAAAAACTTGTTCTTCGCCGCATCGACCTTATCCTGCGCAATCCCGCACGCCTGCCCGATCGCATCCAGCCAGGCCGCCGTCCCATCGCGCCCGACCGGCGCCGAACCGACCACCGGCCGCCCCGCCGCCGCAAACTCACGCGCACTGGCCTGATACTGCGGATGGATCGCCGCCGCCGCCGCACAATCGAGCGCCGCATACAGCTCACGCCATTCGCGCGTCGGCACCACAGGCCCGACCGCCAGCCCCAGCGGATCGAGCATCATCCCAATCCCGACCGGATCGGCCGGGAACATCTCACCCAACAAGGTCACGGTCGGACGCTCACTGCGCCCCCCGCGCGGCGCCTGCACCGGCCCCTGCTCGGCCTCCAGACGCGCATACTGAAGCATCGCCCCAGCCAGCACATCCTTCGCCTCCGCATGGGTCGGCGTCCCGAACCCAGGCACATCGATGCCCAGAATCCGCACCCCGTTCAGCTCCTTGGGCAGCAACCGCAACGGCACGCCCGAGGCCGTCGGCACGCACAGATTAATCGCGACGATGGTATCGAGCTTGTCGGGATCGGCGAGCTTGAGCACCGCCTCGCGCGCCTCCTCGAACAGCCGCCCCGAGACCAGCGACTCGGAGTCGAAGGGCACATAGCCGATCGAGCGCCGCGCGCCATAGAAGTGCGCGGTGAAACTCAGCCCATAGACACAGCAGCCCGAGCCGACCAGCACCATCGCCGTGCGGCGCATCCGCAACCCGACACGCAGCGCCCCAAACGCCGGACACATGGTCTGCGGCTGATCGTGCGGCCCACGCGCACGCTCGCCGGCAGTGGCGCACCCGGTAGAAGATTCCTGAACCATCGACTGTCCCTCCCCGGATCAAACGTCGTCGTAGACGACTTCGAGCGACGGCTTGACGCTCGCCGAAATGTCGCTCATGTCCTCGGGACGCGCCGGCTCCAGCACCACATGCCGCCCGACCTGATCGCCCTTGAACAGATCCAGCAGCGCCTCGTGCGCCAGCGGCTTGGGACGCACCGGCGGGGCCTCGGCGACATGGCCGGCCAGGGATTCGAACAGCGGCCCCCAGGGACCGTCCGGACGCCCGATGATCTCGTAGTTGGCACTCTTGCGCCGGATCTCCTCATGCGCCGGAATGGTCGCCAGGATCGGAATCCCGGCGGCGGCGGCGAACGCCTGCGCCTCGCCTGTGCCGTCGTCCTTGTTGATCACCATGCCGGCCACGCCGACATTGCCGCCCAGACCCCGGAAGTATTCGACCGCCGAACAGACGTTGTTGGCGACATAGAGCGACTGGAGATCGTTCGAGCCGACGATGATGACCTTCTGGCACAGATCGCGTGCGATCGGCAGCCCGAAGCCGCCGCACACCACGTCGCCCAGGAAGTCGAGCAGCACATAGTCGAAGTCCCATTCATGGAAGCCCAGCCCTTCCAGCAGCTCGAAGCCGTGGATGATGCCGCGCCCGCCACAGCCGCGCCCGACCTCGGGTCCGCCGAGTTCCATCGCAAACACGCCGTCGCGCTTGAAACAGATGTCGCTGATCGTGACCTGATCGCCGGCCTTCTTCTTTTCGCTGGAGACGCCGAGGATGGTCGGACAGTTGCGACCGCCGAACAGCAGCGTGGCGGTGTCGCTCTTCGGATCGCAGCCGATCAGGAGCACCTTCTTGCCCTGTTGCGCCATCATGTAGGACAGATTGGCGAGCGTGAAGCTCTTGCCGATTCCGCCCTTGCCATAGATGGCGATGATCTGGGTCTGCTTGAGCGAGGGTGCGCTCGGCGCGGGGATGTTGACGGATACAGTCACGAAAGCGTTCTCCAATCGAGGATCATCTTCAGGCAGCTCGGATCACCGAAGGCGGTGCGATAGGCAGAGTCCGCCTCGGTCGCGGGGACGCAATGGGTGATGAGCCCGTCGAGCGAGAGTCGGCCCGAGTCGAGCAGGTCGCGCACCGCCGCCAGATCGGACGGCTGGAACTCGGCGGCGATGCGGAAGCGCGCCTCACGCATGAAGGCCGGTGGGAAGGTGAAGCTGACCGGCTCGTGATAGAAACCGCCGAGCACGATCTCGCCGCCGCGCGCCAGCCGCGCGACCAGGCTGTCGAGGATACGGGCGTCGCCGCTCATGTCGCAGATGGTGCGATAGTCGCGACGCGGGTCGTCGTCGGGGAGCATGACGTCGTAGCCATAGCCCTCGGCGCCACTGTGACGCACCGGGTTGGTCTCCCACACCACCGGGCGGGTGCCCTCGCCCAGCGCCGCGATGCGCGCCAGTAGCCGTCCGAGCACGCCGTGACCGACGATCAGCTCGACATGGGGGGCAGGCGCGGCGCCGACGTCAGCCGTCGCCACGGAACTCGCGGATGCACTGGAAGCCGTGGCGCTCGCCGAGGACTCGGCCCGCAGGGCGGCATGCGCCGGCGTACTGGCCGCCGGTGCCGCGATGGCATGATAGGCGGTCGCCGCCAGCGCCAGCAGCACGCCCTGCTCGCCGAGCGACTCGGGCACCGGCAGCAAGCGCGCACCCGGCGCGACGACACGCGAGGCCGCGCCGCCGAACAGTCCGCGCACCTCGCCATAACAGCGCGCGCCGGGCACGAAGACGCGCTGCCCGACCGTCAGACCGGAGTCCGGCCCGGCGTAACTGACGCGACCGACGGATTCATAACCGGGAACCAGCGGATAACCCATGCCGGGGAAAGGCGGCATGGTGCCCGACCACAGCAGGCGCTCGGTTCCGGTGCTGATCCCGCTCCATTCCATATCGACGACGACATCGCCGGCCTCGGGCGGGGTGAGCGGCAAGCGTTGCAGCGCCAGCCGCTCGGGCGCTTCGAGGACGACGGCCAGGGCTTCGAGATTCGGCATATCTGGGTTCAAGGCGATCTCTCGGACGGGTTGAATCTGAAAGATCCGACAGTTTAGCGGAAGTTGGGTGCGAGTCGAAAAATACCGTGGGACGGTAGCAAGCAATAGACGGAATCAGCAGGGTTTTTCCAGCGGTCAGGCCCGTTGAGCCACCAGCAACTGCGTGAGCATGGGCCGAATGGTGCGGATCTGGCGTACCCGATCGAAGCCGACCCCGAGCAGCATTTCGGTCAGCTCAGCCGGCGTGCGCGGCCGACCGCTGCCCATGGCGAGCAGATAGAACCCGAAATAGGCATCTCCGATCGGCTCGGCCCCCGGCGTGCCCGACATGGGTTCGGCCACCAGCAGCCGCCCGCCCTCGGGCAGCGTTTGACAGGCCGCGCGCGCGAAGTTCGGCGCGTCGTGATCGTCGTGATCGTGCAGCACCCGCACCAGCGAGACGACATCCGCTCCCTCGGGCAGCGGATCGCGCCGCACATCACCGCCAATCGCCGTCGCCCGATCGCCCAGCCCTTCGCGCTGGAAACGCGCCCGCGCCCGCTCGGCCACCGCCGGCAGGTCGAACAGGATCACGCGCAGATGCGGCCAGCGCTTGGCGGCCGTGACCAGAAAGGTGCCGTCGCCGCCGGCCACGTCGAGCAGACAGCGATGCCCCTGGAGCGAATAGGCATCGAGCACGTCGTCGGCGATCAGACGTTGTGACTGGGCCATCAGCTCGCTGTAGCCGCTGACCGCCTGTTCGCCTGCCGCCGCCGGCGCCTCGGTGCCGACATAGGCCCAATAGCCCTGCAACGCGCGCTGAGGCAACTCGCCACGCAACAGGGCCACCGGGTCTTTGAGATCGGCATAGGCCATGGCGTGATGCTCGACCATGGCCGCGATGCCCGGATTGCCGACCATGGCCGCGCCCAGCTCGCCGAGCGCATAGCGATCCCCGCCGCGCGCCTCGGCCAGCTCCAGACTCGCCGCCGCGCGCAGCAGCCGCCGCGCGCCCTCGACCGGCAGCCCGAGACGCGGCGCCAGTTCATCGACCGACTGCGTCCCCTCGGCCAGGATCTCGAACAGCCGCACCTGCACGCAGGCTTGCAGAATCTGCGAGTAGACGAAACCGGCGACGATATCGAACAGCTCACGCGCGCGACGCTGGGCGCGCGGACGGGTCAACGGAAAGATCGAGGCCCAACGTTGAAACTCGGGCTTGGAGAGCACACGATTACGCAGGGCCAGCAGGGGTTCGGGAAGCCGCACGGATGTCACTACCGATGGAGCCGAGCGGACCGCCGATCACGGCGGCCCGTGTCAGTGTGGGGAACGGGCACTCAGGCCGCGCGCTGGGCCAGATCCTTGGGCATGATGCGGCGCGACTCGGCCATCAGCACTTCGGCGAACTGATCGCGCCCCGGACAGGCCGGAATCGCGTCGATGGCGCCCGTGACCAGACCGCGCAGACGCGCAATGGCGCCGTCGATGCCCAGCTCGCCCGCTGCACTGGGCCGGTTGAGCACGGCATCGCGTCCGACCGGCTTGCCGACTTCCTGGGCACTGGCGGCCACGTCGCGCAGATCGTCAGCGACCTGATAGGCTTCACCGATCTTGTCGCCGACGATGCTCCAAGCCTCAGCGTCCGCGCCCGCAACCAGCGCACCGGCCGCCGTCGCCGCCGTGAACAGCGACCCGGTCTTGGCGCGATGGTATTCCTCGACCGTGACCTGCGGCTCGCACTCCCAGGCCTGACCGGCGGTGATGCCGTGCGGCATCCCGACCGAGCGGCTGATGGTCAGCAGCAGCGGCGCCAGACGCTCGGGCGAGTCGGCCAGGGCGCGTGCCAGATGCTCGAAGGCGAGGATGATGAGCGCATCACCCGCCAGCACCGCCAGCGGCTCGCCGAAGGCGCGATGCACCGAGGGCACGCCACGACGCAGCGGTGAGTCGTCGAAACAGGGCAGGTCGTCATGCACCAGCGAGGCACAGTGCAGCAGTTCGATGGCCACGCCGGCCGCATCCGCCGCTGCGTAATCCTTGCTTCCGCAGGCGGCGGCGACGGCCAGACACAGCCGCGGACGCACGCGCGCACCGCCGGGGAAGACCGAATGCCGCACGGCCTCGGCCAGACGCGGAGGACAGCCGGGGACGGCCACGGTGTCTATGGCAGCGGCCAATGCCTGCTCGATTCTCGTTGTGGCATCCATCAGTGATCCCCCGGCAAACCTCGATCAGTGGTCAATATGTAAAGGTGAGTTGACACTCAGGAGTGTCATGTACAATAGACATCAATACCCGACACGTCAACGCGAATCGTGGGAGTCATGGTTCTGATGCCGGATAAACAAGTGATTGTCATTGGTGCGGGCGTTGGCGGACTGGTGACAGCCATCCAACTCGCCGCGCGCGGCCTCCAGGTCCGGGTGCTCGAACGTGCCGAGGCGCCCGGCGGCAAGATGCGCGAGGTCGCGGTCGGTCCGCACCGCATCGACGCCGGCCCGACCGTCTTCACCATGCGCTGGATCTTCGAGGACATCTTCGAAGCGGCCGGCGCGCGGCTCGACGAGCATCTCGAACTGGAACCGCTGTCGATCATAGCACGCCATGCCTGGAGCGAGCAGGAGCGGCTGGATCTCCACGCCGACCACGAGCGCAGCATCGAGGCCATCGGCGACTTCGCCGGCGCGGCCGAGGCGCGCGGCTATCGCGCCTTCTGCGAACAGGCGCGCACCATCTACACGACCCTGGACCCGACCTTCATCCGCGCCTCGCGCCCGAGTCTGATGGGGCTCATGGGGCGCTGCGGTCTGAGCGGGCTGGGCAATCTGCGCGGCGTGCGGCCCTACGACAGTCTCTGGGACATGCTCGGAACCTATTTCAAGGACGAGCGTCTACGTCAGCTCTTCGGGCGCTATTCGACCTATTGCGGTTCCTCGCCCTTCATGGCGCCGGCCACGCTGATGCTGATCGCCCATGTCGAGCAGGAAGGCGTGTGGTCGGTGGTCGGCGGGATGCACCGGGTCGCACAGGTGCTGGCGCAGCTCGCCGAGGGACTGGGCGCGACCATCGAATACGGACGCGATGTCACGGGCATCATCGCCCGGCATGGCGGTGTGCGCGGCGTGAGTCTGGCCGATGGTGAGCAGATCGCGGCCGATTCGGTCGTGGTCAATGCCGACCCGGCGGCCCTGACCGGCGGTCGTCTCGGCGCCGAGGTCCGCCGCGCGATCCCGCCCCTGACGCCCGAACGCCGTTCGCTCTCGGCCCTGACCTGGTGTCTGAGCGCCGAGACCGAGGGTTTTCCGCTGGCCCGGCACAATGTCTTCTTCGGACGTGACTATGCCTCCGAGTTCAAAGACATCTTCGGCCAGGGACGCCTGCCGCGCGACGGTACCGTCTATGTCTGCGCCCAGGATCGCGGCACCGACGGCAACGGAACGCTGAACGGCCCCGAACGCCTCTTCTTACTCTTGAACGCCCCGCCGCGGGGCGACCGACACGACTTCGATGCAGTGGAGATCGAGCAATGCGAGCAACGGGTATTCTCACGCCTGGAGCACTGTGGCCTGAGGGTCCGACGCGACCCCGAACGGATGGTGATGACCACGCCCGTGGAGTTCGAACAGCGCTTTCCGGCCACGGGCGGCGCGCTCTATGGTCAGGCGACCCACGGCTGGAAGGCGTCGTTCTCGCGTCCAGCCTCGCGCACCAGGATTCCGGGACTCTATCTGGCGGGCGGGAGCACGCATCCGGGCGCGGGCATCCCCATGGCGGCGATGTCGGGTCGACTGGCGGCGGAGGCGTTGCTCGCGGACCGGCGTTCGACCTGAGCGTCGACAACGACGGCTATGCCTGGTGGTACGTCGATGCCCTGAGCGACGACGAGCAGTACGGACTGACCCTGATCGCCATGCTCGGCAGCGTCTTTTCGCCCTACTATGCCTGGTCGCGTCAGCGCGGCAATGCCGATCCGCTCGATCACTGCGCGCTCAACGTCGCCCTCTACGGACGCCGGGGCAAGCGCTGGGCCATGACCGAGCGCGGACGCGCCGCCCTGCAACGCGACCGCACCAATCTGGTCATCGGTCCCAGCCATGTGCATTGGGAAGGCGACGCCCTGGTCATCGACATCGACGAGATCAGCACGCCCATTCCCTCGCGTCTGCGCGGCAAGGTGCGCGTCCATCCGACCGGGATCAATGGGCGTGACTTCGCGCTCGATGCCGCCGGGCGCCATCGCTGGTGGCCGATCGCACCGCTGGCGCGGGTCGAGGTCGACTTCACGCATCCCGGCCTGAGCTGGAAGGGCACGGGCTATCTGGATTCCAACCGGGGTTCGGAACCCGTGGAACGGGCGTTTCAGGGCTGGGACTGGTCGCGCGCCGAACTGAAGCACGAGGCGGCGATCCTCTATGACACCCGCGCGCGGGATGATCAGGGCGCACACCTGGCGCTGCGCTTCGATGCCAATGCCGAGGTCGACGAATTCGCGCTGCCGCCACGCGCACCGCTGCCGACGACCAGCGTCTGGCGTATCGAGCGTGGGATTCAGTGCGAGGCAGGCGACGAGCCGCGAGTGGTCGCGACGCTGGAGGATACGCCCTTCTACGCGCGCTCGGTGGTCGAGACGCGGCTGCTGGGACGACGCGCCACCTCGGTCCACGAGAGCCTGTGTCTGGACCGTTTCAGCACGCAATGGGTGAAGGTGTTGCTGCCGTTCCGCATGCCCCGCGTCAAACGCTGAGGCCGTGCACGACAGTCCGCAAAAGGCGGCCGAGTGGATTCAAGCTCCCCCACTCGGCCACCAACGACCTCAGAGGCCATCGGCCTCCAAGTCCAGTTGCACGACTCGACGCGAACGCCGACGCCGCACGGGCGACTTGGCACGCTGGATCTCGATCAACCGGTTCGCGGCCCGGTAGTCGTGACGCAGTTTCAAGATCACCCCGCCACAGAGCACGAGCAACACCCCGGAGACGATCATCAGGGCGTTGATCGCTCCAATGATGCAGGCGCTGCCGATGACGACGGCAGAGTAAGGCAGCCCCTCATAGAGTGGCGTCGGTAGCCACATATCGACTCCCAGGTTTCCCAGGCATGGAAACCTCGATTTCATTTCGTAAACGATCAGGATGCGACCGAATCGGGAGTCGAATGAGACCCTGATCAGGCGCGGTTCGCGCAGACTCGGGGATCAGCGAACACTCAAGGCAGCGCGCTCGCGCTCCTCGAGTTGCTGAAACAATTCTAGTACCCAAATCACACGTTCGCCGACGCCTGTCGGGGTGCGTTGCGGTGTCTCGGCGACCACGGCTTCGACGAGGAAACGTGTTTCCTCCAGCGCGGGCGCATCGACGGGACGCGCACTCACGACCGCGCGGCCCAGGATGGGCGCGAGCAGTTGCAGCTTGCGCGGCGCTGGTACCACGGCACGTTGCGTGATCGAATCCAGCCCCTGGCGCTCGACCTGACGCCCGATCTCGGCATAGAGATAGCGCGCGGCATTGATCCCAGCGCGACAGCCGAGCGGCAGACCGGCGATGCCGGCATCCGAGCGCTGATAGAGTTCGTCGGCGGTCTGGAGCAGACGCTGGACCACCGAGGCAATCGCCTCGTTGAACACCGGATTCTTCAGCCACTCGTCCGGATCGACGCCCGCCTCGCGCACCCAGGACAACGGCAGATAGATGCGCCCGTTACGCGCGTCCTCGCCGACGTCGCGGCAGATGTTGGTGATTTGCATCGCCACGCCCAGATCACAGGCGCGCGCGACCATTTCTTCCGAACGCGCGCCCATCAGCGCCGCCATCATGGCCCCGACCGTACCGGCGACGCGCGCCGAATAGTCGTAGACCCCGGACAGATCCTCGTAGCGCCGCCCCTCGGCATCCCACTCGAAGCCCTCGAACAGCGCCTCCAGCAAGCGCTTGGGCATGGCGAAGTCGCGCACCACGTCGGCCAGGGCGCGGTCGATCGGATCGTCGATCGGCGTGCCGGCATAGAGCCGGTCGAGCCGGTCGTTGAGCATCTCCAGCGCCTCGGCCTGGAGCACCGGATCGTCGCCGACGCAGTCGATCGCGTCATCGGCGATACGGCAGAAGGCATAGAGCGCCATCGCCGGGTCACGGAAGCGCGCCGGTAGCAGGAAGGAGGCGGCATAGAACGACCGCGAGCCGCAGCGCAACAGCTCGCGACAGGCGGCGATGTCGGCCGCCGTCGCATGCGTCTTCTTGGTGTAATTATGATCAGACGAAAGTTGAGGCATCGGGCACCACCCTGTCGAGGACTCGCGCGGAAGAGATGACACCAGGCACACCCGCGCCCGGATGCGTCCCCGCGCCGACCAGATAAAGATGTTCCACCTCTTCGCTCTTGTTGTGCGGGCGGAACCACGCACTCTGCATCAAGATGGGTTCGAGACTGAAACCGGCGCCCAGATGGGAGTTCAAGCGATGCTTGAAGTCCAGGGGCGTCGTGACGAGCGAGGTCGCGATCTGATCCTCCAGTCCGGGCAGGATCGAATCGCTCAGATACTTGGCGATCCGGGCGCGATAGGGTTCGGCCTGAACCTCCCAATCGGCATCGCCGCCGAGATGCGGCACCGGCGCCAGGGCGTAGAAGGCATCGCAGCCCTCGGGCGCCAAGCTCGGATCGGTCGCCGTCGGACGGTACAGATAGAGACTGAAGTCCTCGGCGAGCGTCTTGTGCTTGAAGATGTCCTGGATCAGCTCCTTGTAACGGGGGCCGAGCAGAATGGTATGGTGCTTGACGTCGGGGTACTGGCGCTTGGTGCCGAAGTACCAGACGAACAGCCCATTGGAGAAGTGCGAGCGTTCGATCTTGCGATCGGTCCAGCGCTTGCGCGGATGCTCGGCCATCAGCTTGCCGTAGGTGGTCGCCGGATCGACGTCGGAGACGACCACATCGGCGGCGATCTCCTCGCCCGAGGCCAGACGCACGCCGGTGGCCTTGCCGTTTCGGGTCAGGATGCGCTCGACCTCGGCGTTGTAGCGGATCTCGGTGCCCTGCCCTTCGACCAGATTCACCAGGCCCTTGACCACGGCGCCGGTGCCGCCCATCGCCGAATGTACGCCCCACTTGCGCTCCAGGAACGAGATGAGGACATAGATCGAGGTGACGGTGAAGGGATTACCGCCGATCAGCAGCGGATGGAAGGACAGCACCTGACGGATGAAGGGATCTTTGATATAGCTCGACACCATCCCATAGACGGTGCGATAGCTCTGGAGCATCGCCATGTCCGGCACGATGCGCAGCATGTCGGTCAAATGGCCGAAGGGGACATGGGCCAGATCCTCGAATCCGACCTTGAACACCTTCTCGCTCATGGCCATGAAGCGGTCATAGCCTTCGACATCAGCGGGCGAATACTCAGCGATCTGCGCCTTGACCTTGTCGGCGTCGCCGCTGTAGTCGAAGACCCGACCGTCGTCGAAACGGATGCGATAGAAGGGGTCCATCAGGCGCAGATCAACGTCGTCTGCGAAACGCCGGCCACCGAGTTCCCACAGCTCTTCCAAGAGGAAGGGCGCGGTGATGATGGTCGGACCGGCGTCGAACGAAAAGCCGTCACGCTGATGGACATAGGCCCGACCGCCGGGGGCGTCGAGCTTTTCGAGCACCGTCACCTGGAAACCGCGCGCGGCCAGACGCACGGCCGCCGCCAGACCGCCGAAACCACTGCCGATGACGACCGCATGGGCCTTGCCTCGACCTTGAACACTACCAGGAACATGCGAAGCCGCGACTGTCAAGTTCGTTTACCTGCCTTACTGTCAAGATAGGTTGACAGTATAGCAAGATCGGCTCCGAGTCATCCCCTGAGATTAGTCGGAAATTCAGCGATTCTCCGTCGTCTGGAGCAGGCCCAGACATTCGCCGATCCTGCGCACGATCTCGGCGACCTCATGCGGCTTTTCTTCGTGCGCCAGATGGCCCAATCCAGGCAGCTCGAACAGCTTGGCGTCCGGGCGCAGATTGGCGCGTACCCGATGCGCCTCACGCGGTGAGACGGTCGTATCCTGATCACCGACGATCAGGAAGAAGGGCGTATCCAGGTTCGGCAGGCCCTGTTCGATCAGGTTCAGATCCCAGTTAGCCATCATCGACAGCGAGGCCCGCACATGCGACGGATGCCGGATCAGACGCTGATAGAGATCCACGCCGGCCGGATCCAGGGTCGAGCCGGTGCTGTCGATCAGCCCTTCGATGACACGACGGTTGCGCGCCCGCAAAGCGAAAGCGCGCGAGACCAGCGAATTGGTGGCGAAGAGCTTGGCGGCGGGCGAGAACAGACGCCCCGGCAGACCGCGCCAGGGCAGCAGTGCACCATTAAGGCTGATGAGTCCGCGCGGCTCGATCCGGCCTTCCAGACGCGCACGAATCAGAATGGCCGCGCCTGCCGAGTGTCCGAGTACCAGCTCTGGCTGGACACCCAGTGTCTCCACGAGTGAACCGACGAGACCCGCCATACCCGGAAGCGACATCCGCTCATAGGGCGGCGCGCTCGTGAAACCATGCCCCGGAAGATCCGGCGCGATGAGGGTGAAGTGTTTGGCCAGAATGGGCGCGAAATCACGCCAGGAATGGGTCGCCGCACCCGTACCGTGCAGCATCAACAGCACCGGCCCCTGCCCCATCCGCTGCACATGCCAGCGCAATCCACCCGCCGTGAGGAATTCGCTCGACGCGCGGTTCGGCCAATCCCGACCATCCGACTCCCAATTCGGTCCAACATTCACGCTCATGGTTCTCGCTCGATCGACCAGAAACAGAGGCATTGTAACCTCTGTCCGGAACGATCGATAAAGACTGTCTCAAGCGTGTTTTGGGTTGGGCGGTCGCGCCTCAGACTTCGAGCTGTAGACGCACCTTCTTCATGGCGTTCTTTTCGATCTGGCGGATACGCTCGGCCGAAACCCCGAACTTCTCGGCCAGTTCGTGCAGCGTCTGCTTCTTTTCCGACAGCCAGCGCTCGAAGAGGATGGTCTTGCTCCGATCGTCCAGGTCTTCGAGAGCCGCATAGAGGCGTTCGCGCTGATCGCGATCCGTGTCCTCATGCTCCAGCAGCCGCGACGGCTCCATGCGCACGTCGGGCAGATAGGTCGAGGGTGCGGCCGGCGAATCGTCGTCATCGTCTTCGAGTCCGTCGAACGACAGATCCTGATTGGACAACCGCGACTCCATCTGGAGCACCACCTCGGGCTTGACCCCGAGATCTGCAGCCACCTCGTCCACTTCCTGCTTGGTCAGCCAGCCGAGACGCTTCTTGGAACTGCGCAGATTGAAGAACAGCTTGCGCTGAGCCTTGGTGGTAGCCACCTTGACGATGCGCCAGTTGCGCAGGATGTATTCGTGGATCTCGGCGCGAATCCAGTGCACGGCGAAGGACACCAAACGCACACCCATGTCGGGTTCGAAGCGGCGCACCGCTTTCATCAAGCCGACCGTGCCTTCCTGGATCAGATCGGGCAACGGCAGACCATAACCCAGATAACCGCGCGCGATCCGGATCACGAAGCGCAGATGTGAAGTCACCAGACGCTTGGCGGCCTCCATATCGTTCTGGTCGCGTAGACGCACCGCCAACGAGCGCTCTTCCTCGGGAGTCAGAACAGGAATCTGGTAGGCACTGTTGATGTACGCCTCGATCGTGCCGGTCGGCAGTATGGAGAAGTCTTTGGCCATGGCGAGATACCTGTAGTCAGTTAGACGATGATTTATCCTAGCATTTAAGTCAGGATTTTCCCATCACTTTTGACAGGGTTTTTCGGGGAAGCACCTGCTTGATGTTGAGTAAAACTCTAGGTGTTTCGCGGATCTCGCGCAAGAGGCGAAGCGACGATTGGAGATCGTATGTTTCGATGGAAATCATCGTCGAAACTGATCGACGGCGGAAAGACGTGCAAAACAAAACCCCTGCCACCGTTGGGTGGAAG
>NZ_JABZEO010000060.1 GCF_013385175.1 Allochromatium humboldtianum
CTAGGGCCTGTTAACGCAACCGAAGGGCCTCAGCGATGAGCGATACGGTGATGAAGGCCGCAAACATCACATCGGTCTTGTCATAGCGGGTGAACACACGGCGCCAGGCCTTGAGCCGGCGGAACAGCCGTTCGACCTCGTTGCGACGCCGATAGCGTGGCTTGTCCAATGACCAAGGCCGCTTGCGCTGCGGATTGGGCGGCACGACCGGCACGAAGCCCAACTGCTGGGCAAGTTCACGCGTGGCATCGCTTTCATAGGCGCTGTCCATCAGCAGCGCCACGTCTCCAGCCTCCCGTGGCCCGCCCATTGCCTCGATCAACCGGCGCCCCTCGGGGCCGTCGGCCGTCTGCCCCGGCGTCAGGCTCCATGTCACAACGTCGCCGGCACTCGCGGCAACCAAATGAAGTTTGGTGCTCCATCCGCCCCGGCTCTTGCCGATGGCCTGGGGGCCGTTTTTTTCGGCGCACCCGTGCCATCCGGATGCACCTTCATGATCGTCGAGTCCAGGCTCACCGCCTCAATGCGAACCTGCATCAGACGCTGCCTCTGCAGGCGCTCAAACACGGCATCCAGCACACCGGCCTTGGCCCAGCGGCTCATGCGCGTGTAGATGCTGTGCCACGGCCCGTAGTGGCTGGGCAGTGCGCGCCACTTGCAGCCGTTGGCTGCGACGTACAGGATGGCGTTGACCACCACGAAATTGTCCAGCCGCACGTTGCCCCGCTGGCGCGGCAGCAGTGGGGCAATCAATTCGAATTGTTCGCGAGTCAGTTGCATCGCCGCATTTTTGGGCGAAGCTAACCATC
Organism: Allochromatium humboldtianum; assembly: GCF_013385175.1. Taxonomy (GTDB): domain Bacteria; phylum Pseudomonadota; class Gammaproteobacteria; order Chromatiales; family Chromatiaceae; genus Thermochromatium; species Thermochromatium humboldtianum. The sequence goes on from NZ_JABZEO010000060.1 coordinate 810, forward strand.
TTGTCAATTTGCGTTAACAGGCCCTA
>NZ_JABZEO010000061.1 GCF_013385175.1 Allochromatium humboldtianum
TTGGGCCGCCGAAGAGTTTGAGACGCTTGACCTGGGGGATGCGCGTCGCAACCGGCGAGCGATCGAGCTGCTCAATGACTTGGGCGAGCGTCCGACGGCGAGCATTCCCGGAGCCTGTCGTGGCTGGGCGGAGATCCAGGCGGCGTATCGGTTCCTGGGTAACGACCGGTACGACTGGCTGGACCTGCTGGAGCCGCATCGGGTGTGCACGCAGGCGCGGATGGCGGCCCATCCGGTGGTGCTGTGCACACAGGACACGACGCAACTGGATTTCAACGGCCAGGTGATCGAGGGGTTGGGGCCGTTGAGTTATGAGGCCCAGCGCGGGATGTACCTGCACCCGACCTACGCGATCACGCCGCAGCGCGAGCCGTTGGGGGTGTTGGACGCCTGGATGTGGGCGCGCGAGTTCAAGGACGCCGAGGGGCAACGCGGCGGGGAGCCGGAGAGTCGGCGCTGGATGGAGGGCTATGCGCGGGTGGCCGAGTTGGCCGCTGGATTGCCCGACACGCGCTTGGTCTACGTGGCCGATCGGGAAGCCGACCTGTTGCCCTTGATGATTCGCGCGCGTGACCTGGAGCATCCGGCCGACTGGCTGATTCGCGCCAAGCACAATCGCGTCCTGCCCGATGGGGACGGCGAGAAGCTGTGGGCACGGGTGCTGGCCACCGAGCCGTTGGGGGAAGTGCACTTCACCCTGGCGCCGGGACGCGGACGCCGGAGTCGAGACGTGCGTCAGGCCCTCTATGCCCACCGCGTCAGTGTCTCGGATCGGCGTGGGGGACGGGTGGACGCCACCTGTGTCATCGCGCGCGAG
>NZ_JABZEO010000062.1 GCF_013385175.1 Allochromatium humboldtianum
GATGGGCATCAGCCAGGTAGCCGGGTTCACGACCAGCCAGATCTTCCAATCGTCTTCGGGGTTCTTCGGCTTTGCGACGTCGCTCATTGTATGTTCCTCTATGGAGAGAGAGAGTTAAAACCGGTTTACCACCAAGGATTGGCGGCGATCACGAACAGGTGAGCCAGAGCGGCCAGACCGACGAACGCGGTGTAGGTCACTTTGAACTGCTCGTGGAATTCCTTCGCCTGCTGCTCGGTCAGACCCGACAGGGATTGCTCGGCCATCGTTTGATCTCCCAAAGGGATGAATTGAGTGCCTCTGTGTTATCAGAGGGCGACGATTCCACCGCGACTCAAATCAGCGTCGCGACGAGATGAATTCGGTGCTTACTCAGCAGCTGCCGGAGCGGCGGCTTCTTCAGCCACGACCGGAGCGTGCCAGCCCTGATCTTCCAGACCGAAGGCCACAACGTGGATCAGGATGGCGGTCAGCGCCACGGCGATCAGCGTCGGGATCAGCCAAGTAGCCGGATTGACGACCAGCCAGAATTTGTAGTCGTTTTCGAGAGGCTTGTAACCCATGAATTCGATTGCCATTGTTCAGTTCCTCTCAATTACCACCAAGGATTCGCCGCGATGACGAACAGATGTGCCAGAGCGGCCAGACCCACAAACGCGGTGTAGGTCACCTTGAACTGCTCGTGGAATTCTTTCGCCTGCTGCTCGGTCAGACCCGACAGACTCTTCATATCAGCCATTGTTGGCCTCC
>NZ_JABZEO010000063.1 GCF_013385175.1 Allochromatium humboldtianum
GCTTTCTAAGGCACAATAAACCATGAACATCTCGATCAAATCTTATCAGACGAGCATTCCCGCAAAAGCGCCTGCTCAGGAAGGCTTGCGATCGGAGAACACTACAAAGTCCACTACTGAAAACACCAACTCAAGCACTGCCGCAACCGTTTCAATATCCAGTTCCGCTCAGGCACGCTATATTCAAAGCAGTGCTATCGAGCGACAGACATCCATGTCACAAAGCGAGTTGAAGAGCCTATATGCAAAAGGACAGAAGGATATTTATAATTTCGGACACCTTATTGCAGGCGGGAGCTATAACAAAGACGACTTACTTCCAAAAACAGACGATCCCGCTCGATTGACTTTAGGCCAGAAGTCTCTGGATTGGGCCATCGGGCTATCCCAATCCCCGCCCAAGCATCTTTCCAATCCGTTCGCAGGCATGGCTCGAAATGATTTGAGCGCCATTGTCTATGATGATTCGGGAACTTACACAGAAGCAGAACGATATGCCGCTTATGGGGAACTTAGCAAGCAGGATGAAGCATATTTCTCCAGCCTGTCAGCCAAACTAACAAATGGTGGCGATAACCGTGATTTTTTTCAAAAGCATTCTGGACTACTTCGATGATCTGCCTCCGGTAGAAAAGGCGGCCTACCCGGATGGTCACAGGGACAGCATCGATAGCCTGTACCAAGAACAACTAGAC
>NZ_JABZEO010000064.1 GCF_013385175.1 Allochromatium humboldtianum
TGAGCTGCCCCCCGAATTTCGTCTTCCAACGTAGTGATCGTAGGATCGACACAACGCGAGGAAGAACGACATGAAACGCATCCCGAAGCAGGACTACACGGCCGAGTTCAAGGAGCAGGCCGTCAAGCGAGCCGACGAGGTGGGCAGCATCGCCCGTGTCGCCGAAGAACTGGGACTGGTCGAGCAGACACTGCGCAACTGGGTGAAAGCGGCGAAGGCGGGCAAGCTCAATCCGGCCGGCGTCAAGCAGATCACAGCCGAGCAGATGGAGTTGTCGCGGTTGCGTGCCCGGGTCGCGCGGCTGGAGATGGAACTGGAAATAACAAAAAAAGCGGCGGCATATTTCGCGAAAGAGCTGCTGTGAAATATGCCTGGATCGACAAGCAGCGCCGAGCTTTCCCGTTGCCGATTCTGTGCGATGCCCTGTCGGTAAGCCAGAGCGGTTTTCGCGCCTGGCAAGCGGGCGGCACACCGGACCGCAAACGACTCACCGACGCGCAGGCGCTGGTGCTGATCCGCACGATCCACCAGGAGGTCCGGCAGGCGTACGGTGCCCGGCGCATTCACGCCGAGTTGCGTGGGCGTGGCCACCTGATCGGGTTGCCACGCATTGCGCGTCTGATGCGCGAGAACGGCCTCCGGGCGCGGCACAAGCGGCGTTA
>NZ_JABZEO010000065.1 GCF_013385175.1 Allochromatium humboldtianum
GCGCGAGCGGCTGCCGTAGAGCCGGGCCGAGAAAACGGTGATGATCTCCAGCACATCGCTCGCCAAGTCTTCCTCGAACGTCGTGTCTTCGCCTTGGTTGAGAATAACGACTTCAACCTGCTTGGCCTCGCAGATCGCGAACACCAGTTCCGCGCCGAAGCGCAGTAGACGGTCTTTGTGGGTGATGACCAGCCGCCCGATGCGCCCTTCCACGATCTCATCGAGCAGGCGTTTGAGTCCCTTTTTGTGATAGTTCATCCCCGATCCGAGGTCGGCAATGACCTCGAAGGTCCACCCCTGACGGGCGCAGTAGAGTTCGAGCACCTGCTTCTGGCGTTCCAGATCGGCTTTCTGGTCGTGGCTGGAGACGCGCGCATAGGCGATCGTGCGTCGGGCGGTCTCGGGGGTGTGAAAGTGCTCCGGGCGCAAACGCGCCAAGTCATAGCGCCGTCGCCCGCCAGCTGTGCGCTCATCGGGAAGGAGCTTGCCTTCGCGCTCCCAGCGTCGCAGCGTTTGAGCCGCAACGCCGAGAAAATCGGCGGCCTCTTGGATGCTGACGAGTTTGCGTGTCATGGTTAAAATGTAAATGATTGCGCAAAAATGCGCAACTCAAATTGAGACTGTTCGTACCC
>NZ_JABZEO010000066.1 GCF_013385175.1 Allochromatium humboldtianum
CAAGGCGACGACGGACTCGAAGCACAGCCTGCCGGTGGCGCCGAATGTGCTCGATCGGCAGTTCGCGCCAGAGGCGCCCAATCGCGTCTGGACGGGCGACATCACCTACATCGCTACCGCCGAGGGCTGGCTGTACCTGGCGGTCGTGATCGATCTGTTCAACCGCGAGGTGATCGGCTGGTCGATCAAGCCGCGCATGACGACCGACTTGGTGCTTGAGGCGCTGTCGATGGCATGGTCGCACCGTCGCCCAGAGCCAGGGACGCTGTTCCATTCCGATCGCGGGAGCCAGTACGCCAGTCAGGCTTACCAGGCTCGCCTGGCCACCTACGGCATGCGCAGATCGATGTCGCGCCAGGGCAACTGCTGGGACAACGCCCCGACTGAGAGCTTCTTCAACAGCCTCAAGAACGAGCGGGTGCATGGCCTGAGCTACGCGACCCGCAACGAGGCCACGAGCGATCTGTTTCAGTACATCGCCGTGTTCTACAACCGGAGCCGCCGCCACTCCACCTTGGGATATCTGTCACCAACCACGTTCCTGCAGAACTGGATCAAACGACAGGATCAGCAAGACATGGCAGCATAAGGGCGATCCGTTGGAAGACGGAAAACGTAGGGCACCTCA
>NZ_JABZEO010000067.1 GCF_013385175.1 Allochromatium humboldtianum
CAGAACCGGGCACTGTTGGATGATGTGAAACAGGCGGTCGAGGCCCATGCTGATCGCCCATAAGATTGAACTGCGTCCAACGCCCGAGCAGGCCGATTACCTCAATCAGGCGTGCGGTGCGCGGCGGCACTGTTACAACCAACTGCTCGCGCACTTCAGTCAGCCCGGCGTGAAGTGGTCAAAGGCCGCGGCCTATCAGCACTACATGACGGTCTTGCGCATTCAGTTCCCGTGGTACGCGGAGGTCTCCAGCCGCGTCACGCGCAACGCCATTGACGACCTGGATGCCGCCTTCAAAGGCTTCTTTCGGCGCGTCAAGGCCAAGGCGAAGCAGCCAGGCTATCCGCAGTTCAAGAAAAAGGACGTCAACGAGGCCTTCGCCCTGCGCGAACCGGCCAAGTTCGACGTCGACGGGCGAACCCTGCGGATCGAGCGACTCAAGACCCGAATCGCGATGCGCCAACCGCTGCGCTTCACCGGTCAGACCAAGCAGGCCACCATCAGTAAGCGCGCCGGTCGCTTCTACGTCTCGATCCTGGTCGACACCGAAGACTACAACCCACAGGCGCCGGATCAGCCGTCCGTCGGCGTGGACTTCGGGATCAAGGCA
>NZ_JABZEO010000068.1 GCF_013385175.1 Allochromatium humboldtianum
GTGAGGAGTTGCTGGAGGGCGGCGTTGAACTGGAGCTTGGCGGCATCGAGCTCGGGCAGCAGCGCCTCCAGACGCGCCTGCTGCGCGGCGCTCAGGGGCGTGGTCTCTTCGAGGGCCAACAGTGCTTGATACTCGGCGCCCAGCCGGGCCAGGTCGCGGCTGCCGGCCTCGTAGACCTGAAGCTGCTCGGCCTCGAAGGCGTTGTAGCCGGCCTGGGTCCGGCGCGGGTCATCGGCGGCGTCGCGGCGCACGAACTCGAAGTATTCCTGCTCCTTGAGCATCTCCAGCACCTGCTGGGCCTCGGGCAGGCGGCCTTCGGCGATCAGGAGGTCGGCCAGATGCTTGTAGTAGATCTCTTTACTCTTGAGGAAGGCCTGCTGGGTGGTCTGCTCGGCATCGGCCAGATGCTGGCGCACCGACTGGAGGGTGTTGACGGCCTGCTTGCCGAAGAAGATCGCCAGCGGGCGCTGGGACTGCGCGGCATAGAAGTCGGCGAGGTTGCCCTGGACACTCCACAGGAGTGCCGGTTGCCTGGCCTGATCGGCAATCGCCAGCGCCTCGCGATAGAGCGGTTCGGCCTCTGTGGGGCGACCGGTGGTCGCCAGCA
>NZ_JABZEO010000069.1 GCF_013385175.1 Allochromatium humboldtianum
CGGCGGATACACGCGGACGGCATCCACATTCTGGTTGATCTGGCGGGGCACACGGCGCACAACCGGCTGCCGGTGTTTGCCTGGAAGCCGGCACCGGTGCAGGTAAGCTGGTTGGGCTACTTCGCCACCACAGGCGTTGCGCAGATGGACTACCTGCTGGCCGATGAGGTCGGTGTGCCAGCGGCGCAGCAGAACCAGTTCACGGAGAAGATCTGGTACCTGCCCGAGACGCGGCTGTGCTTCACGCCGCCGGAGAATGCACCAGCCGTCGCGCCGGCACCGAGTTTGGCGAAGGATAGTATCACCTTTGGCTGCTTCCAGAATCTGGCCAAGATAGGCGATGCGGTGCTGGTGCAGTGGCAGCGGATACTGGATGCCGTGCCAGAAGCGCGGCTACGGTTGCAGAACAAACCGCTGGGCGATGCGGTGGTCAGGGAGCGCTTCACGGAACGCCTCAAGCAACACGGCATTGACCCAGGGCGGGTGGAACTGCACGGCAACGCACCACGCGACCAGTACCTG
>NZ_JABZEO010000007.1 GCF_013385175.1 Allochromatium humboldtianum
ATACTCTGGATATGTGATGTCGCCATTCGCACCCGAGCCGTATCACCGAATCGCTGACCGCCGGATGCACGCCATGTCCAACTTCTCGGACTCGAAATCTTTAGGACCCATCGAGATCCTGGGTGTCATCTTAGCTTGACACCGACAGATGTCAAGTCTGTTTTACAGCGGATCGCTCATTCGAGGAACTTTCGGAGGTAGGTGATGATGAGGGCCATGAGGGCGATGCCGGCGGTGGCGATGAAGGCCACCTTTCCCATATAGAAGAGCATCGAGATGACGGGGCTGAGATTGGGCAGTCCCACGGGTTCGGAGTCGTCCTCGCCGCCCTCCGGCTCCTGGCCGGCGGAGCCGGCATCCGCCGTGGTCGAGGTGCGCGCTTCGGCGGGTTCCAGGCGATAGGGCGCCGTGGCGGCGACGCGGAAGAACCGAACCCCCTGTCCATCCCCATCCTTGCACATGACGACGAATTCGGTATCGACCGCCAGCTGTTCGAGTGTCGCGAATTCCGACGCAAAGGACTCCGCGCCGTCGGCTTCGCCTTCATGCTCCCAGGTGGTGGCCTTATCGGGCCAGGTTCTTTTAGCCGCAAACTTCACGTGCAATTCCTCTCTATTTTAAGATTCGGATCAACGTAAGGAGCCTTGGCGCATCGTCGCGGCGGCGGCCTGGAGACGAGGCCATGGGTGTGGAAGCGCTGAAGCGGTGTTTTGCCCACAAGATTCAGGGGATTGTATTGCTCGCTGCCGGGCTTGTCACGGTATCGCGCGCGGTGCCGTCCTGGCATTCATGCCGACGGCGCCTGAACGGCATCCATCTTTCTTGCAAGCTGAACCGCCAACATCGTCCCATGCGCCTGTCGATCCATTCCAAGGTCTTCCTGACACTGCTGCTCGCCTGCATGGTCGTGCTGGCGGGATCCCATGCCTTCGTCCAGTGGTCGTTTCAGCGTGGACTGGTCGAGTTCGCCGACGCGCGTGAACAGGAGCGTATCGCGCGCGTGATCGAACGGCTGGTCGACATCCATCAGCGCGAAAGCTCGTGGCGGGCGCTGATCGAGGATCGGCGTCTATGGTTCTACGCCCTGAACGGGCGGCATGACCCCTGGCGCGAGCCGCGACCCGAGCGCCCGGAACGCGGGCCGTCCTGGATGCGCGAGGCCGGCTCCGATCCGCGTGCCTGGCCGCCTCAGCGCTGGCTCGATCGGTTGCGCCAGCACGAGCGCCCGGCCCCGCTGGAACTACGGCTGATGTTGCTCGATGCGCAGGGCGACATCCTCTATGGGCGTTCCGAGCTGCTTGTCGACAGCCGTCGTTATCCGGTGGAGGTGGACGGTCGGCGGATCGGCGAGCTGGCGCTACTACCTGGCTCGCCCGTGCCGGAATCGGCCGAGCTGCGCTTTCGCAGCACCCTGGGCGACCGGCTCTGGATCATCGCCCTGGCCATGCTGCTGCTCGCCGCCGCCCTCGCCTATCCGCTCTCCAGTCGGCTGGTGCGTCCGGTACGCGACTTCCAGGACGTGGCACGACGGCTGGCGGCCGGCGATTTCAGCGCGCGTGTGCCTGCGCATGGCGGCGACGAGCTGGCGCGTCTGGGGCAGGACATCAATGCCCTGGCCGCCGCACTGGAGCGCAACGAACAGGCGCGTCGTCGTTGGGCGGCCGACATCTCGCACGAACTGCGCACGCCGATTGCCCTGCTGCGCGCCGAACTGGAAGCGCTCCAGGATGGCGTGCGCCCCTTCGATCGCGCCGCGCTCGATGCCCTGCATGGCGATATCCTGCGTCTCGGGCGCTTGGTCGACGACCTCTACGAGCTGACCACCACCGACATGGGCGCGCTCGGCTATCGTTTCGCCGCCTGCGACGTCTCCGAGATCCTCGGCGCCGACGTCGACGCCTTCGAGCGGGCGTTCCAGGAGGCGGGGCTGACGCTGGAGTTCGACGACGCACTGCACGAACCCATGCTGATCCAGGCCGACGCCCAGCGGCTCTCGCAGCTCTTTCGCAATCTGCTGGGCAACAGCCGTAAATACACGGATCCGGGCGGCGGGCTGTACATTCGATTGTGGCGCGAGGCCGGACGGCTCGTCATCGATTTTCAGGACAGCGCACCCGGTGTGCCGGCTGAAGACTTGTCTCGGCTCTTCGAGCGGCTCTATCGGGTCGAGGGGTCGCGCAGTCGGAATACGGGCGGGGCCGGGCTGGGGCTGGCCATCGCCCGCAACGTCGTCGAGGCGCATGGCGGCACCATCGCGGCAGAGGCCGCGCCTCAGGGCGGCCTGTGGATTCGCGTGACCTTGCCGGTCTCGGGCAAGTCCGCCTGACACCGAGCGGTTTTGACAGGGGCTGACCCTGCGAGGAAATCATTGCATGAGCACGACAGAGACAGCGCACATCCTGATCGTCGAGGACGAGGAACGGCTCGCGCGGCTGGTAGCGGACTATCTGCGAGCGGCCGGACACCGCGTCGAGCATCTGGCCGAGGGCACAGGCGTCGTCGCCTGGGTGCGGCGCGAACGCCCGGATCTGATCCTGCTGGATCTGATGCTGCCCGGAAAGGATGGACTGGACATCTGCCGCGAGATCCGCGCCGAGAGTCAGGTGCCGATCATCATGACCACGGCGCGGGTCGAGGAGATCGACCGGCTGCTCGGACTCGAACTCGGCGCCGACGACTATGTCTGCAAGCCCTACAGTCCGCGCGAGCTGGTGGCGAGGGTCAAGGCGGTGCTCAGGCGCACGCTGGCGCCCGAGCCGCCGGCGGCCGATCCAGGCCCGCTGCATCTGCATCGCGATGAACTGCGGGTGCGCGCGGGTGCCGACGAGATCGAACTGACCGCCGTCGAGTTCGCCCTGCTCGAAACCCTGCACGGTGCGCCTGGACGCATCTTCTCGCGCGATCGGCTCATGGACCGTATCTATCGCGACCACCGGGTCGTCTCGGATCGCACCATCGACAGCCATGTCAAGAAGCTCCGGCGTAAGCTCGCCGAACTGCTGCCCGAGCAGGAACTCATCCACTCCGTCTATGGTGTGGGCTACCGCTACGAGCTGCCCGCCGACAGCGATTAGGAATCGAGCGCGGTACGGTCGAGGATGTGGCGCGCCCAGGTGCTGTGCGTGGCCAGTTCGCACATGGAACCGCCGAACTTGAAGACGGCCTGCTCCGACTCCTCCAGGATGCGCCGCGCGGCCTCCAGATCGTTCGGCGCCACCCGAAAGCTCGCCTCGATCAGCGGCAACTGGCTCGGGTGGATGGCGGTCTTGCCGCAGAGACCGTGGGCGATGTCGTCGCTCAGCTCTTCGTGCAGGATCTCGGGATGGTCGATGTGCTCGAAGACCGGCGCGGTGAGCTGGAAGCCGTAGGGTTTGAAGCAGGTCACGAGCTGGGCGATGGTCTGACCCAGGGGCGTGCGGTAGATGGTGCGGTCGCGCGGACGGCGGATGCCGAGCAGGGACAGCAGATCGTTGCCGCCGATGCGCAGTGCCAGGATGCGCTCGCGATAGCCGCGTTCGAGCAGATGATCACGCAGGGCGATCATGCGCGCCGGCTCGAAGACGTCGCGCGTCTCCAGCGTCGGCATGTACAGATGCGCGGCGTCATCGATGAGCGGCTCCAGATAGCGATCGGCGTTGCTCAGGTCGAACTTGGGCAGCACGAAGCCGTCGAGCTTGTCGATCCCCGGCAGCGCCAGCAGCCAGTCGAGGATCTCGGGATTGCGCACCCGCACGAACCGGAGCAGCGACGGACGCGGCTCCATCGCGTCCAGACAGTCGCGCAGATTGGCCAGCCCGGATTCGAGCGCGCTCGGTGCGACCGCGTCCTCGGTGCAGAAAATGACCGAGCGCAGTTCGGGCCATTTGAGTCCATTGGCGATGCTCAGCACATCGCGATGGGTCACGGGCACATAGAGCGATCCGCCGAGACGATAGGCGTCAAGCATCGATCACCCCCTTGATGAGCGAAACGGCCTGGTAAGGCAGGGTCGGGTCGACCTGCCGGCGTACATTCTTCTCATGCGCCAGCTCCAGGAGATGCGCGACCTCCGGGGCCTCTGGGTCGCGGATGATGACGCGCTCGGGCACGCGACGCAACAGCACGCGCGTGGCCTCGCCGATGCCGGGCTTGATGAAGTTCTCGTTCTGGATTCCGAATGTCACGCGGATGTCGGCGAGCAGCGCCGTCGAGCGGGCGCGCGCCAGACTCGGATCGACCGGCTGGGCGTTTGGTTCATAGCCCTTGGCGAGCAATTCGCGCGCGGCACTGAGCAGCTCTTCGATGAACCACACCGAGCGATCGGCAGACGTGAATTCGTGATAGTAGACGCAGCCGTGGAAGTCGTCCGGGCCGATGTGTTCATTGAGGATGGAACGGCTGACGAGTCCCGACATGGTCGCGTTCAGAATGCTCGATGGGATCAGATAGTCGGTGTCCGATGGGGCGATGCCGACGCCCGCCAGATCGGTGAGCGCATGGAGGTCGGCATCCAGACGCACGCCATGGTCGCGCTCGAAGTCGTCGAGCGCGCGGCGCAGTTCACGCGCAATCACGCCCTTGCCGGTCCAGCCGTCGACGAACACCAGCCCCGCCGGATCGCGCCCGGCCCGATCGAGGATGAAGCGCAGCGCATTGCGATCGATCCCCCGGTCGCGGATGATCGAGATCGAATAGTGCTCAGACGCGCGCCCGAAGATCTCGCGCAGCACATGCTTGAGCGCCACGCCGACCGGTGTTCCGGCGCGCGCCAGCGAGACCAGGGTGATCTCGCCCGGACGCCGCGCCGCGATGATCGCCGCCAGATCGAGCACGCCCTGGGCCATCGGCCTCAGTCCCATGGCCAGCGCGCGCTGGAAGACCTCCAGATAACGCGCCGAGGGCAGCGACTCGCGACTGAGCATCTCGCTGTAGTGACGCCGTCCGCTCTGGATGAGGCGCTCCTTCTCGGCCACGTCGATGGGGTCGATCTCGATCGGCTTGAGCAGGAACTGCACGTCACCCGGACGATAGCTTCCCGAGAAGGGCGCTGAGCCAAGTCTTTCGTTCATGATATGACAGTCGGTGATGTGAGCGCTGGTCGAGCATGAGCCGCCGGTCCGTCCGGCGGTGGCGTGGTGTCTGTCCGAGCGTTGGACTCAGATCAGGACACGCGACAGGGTGGCCTCGAACAACTGCGAGCCGCGCGGTGTGATGGCGTAGTCGCATTCGGCCATGAAGGCCCCATCGATCAGGCTGTCGCCGATGCCGATGGTCAGCAGCTCGCCCCAGTCGCGCCCCAGGTGCGCGATCAGATGCTGCACCGCCCATTCCTTGCCGAGCCAGCGCGGGAGGATCGCCAGATTGTTGCCGTTGCGATGCAGTCGATAGGTCTGGGAGCGCTCGGCGGCCCAGGGAACGACCAGCTCGTCTTGCAGCCGGTCGAGATCAGACGCGCGCTCGTCGCGATACTTGGCGACCAGATAGAAATGCACGCCGAAATCGGTGATGAACCGCGCATGGATCGCCAGACGCTCATGGGCGGCGAAGCTCAGCATCCGATCCAGCAGGGCGTTGAGTTCGTCGAGCGAATCATGCGACTGCGTCTCCATGCGCGCCATCCAGTCGCTGTCGGGTTCGCCGTCCGGGTTCAGGATGACACCGCCATAGTCGATGATGCGCCAGCTCGCGAACGGCAGATCCACCCGGCGCAGGGCGTCGTGATCCCGCGCCGTGGTGGGGATGAGCGTCGACTGGTCGTCCAGCAGTTGCCACAGCGAGCGCTGGCGTGCCGTCATGAACGAATGGGCGCGACCATCGGCCAGATAGGCGGTCGGACGTAACGCTTCTTCGCTCGGACACTTGCGGTGGCTCTGGAACAGGGTGTCGTCCAGATCCAGGAAGACCAGTCGGCGCACGTTCAGGCCAGCTCGAAGTCGGCCGGGTTCAGACCCAGTTCCATGGCCAGCTTGCGGGCGACGCGCTTCTCGTTGTCGTCGAAGTTGCCGTCCGCGCCGCCGATGGCGATGGCCAGACGCACGATCAGACGCGCGCCCTCGTCGTTGCCCTTCATCTTGCGGATGGCCTCATAGGCCTTGGCCTCGCCCAGATCCTTGTCGAACTCGATCTGGGTCATGATGTTCTGGAACGACTCGATGATGTCCTTGCCGGAGAAGACCGACAGCGCTTCGTAGTTCTCGATGAAGCGCATCATCTTCTGCTTCTCGTCGGAGGAGACATGGCCGTCGGCCATGGAGATGAGCACCGAACCGCTGACGGCGGCGTTCAGGAAGTCCTTGTTCTTGAACTTCATGACCTCGGTCTTGAGGTCGGAGGCTTTCTGCTTGAGGTTGTTCAAAAAGTCTTGGAAGGCCATGGTGTGTCACCTGTGATGTCGATGTCGATACGAAAACAGAAAGTCTAAATGCGTCAATCCTTGCTGCCCCGAACCCAATCCAGTCCCCAATGATGGGCCTGATCCATGTCCAGATGACCGCGATGGTAGTCGACCAGCTTGGTGATCTTGACGGCGCCGCCCTGGTTCTCCAGAAGCGCGATGGCGCACATGGGCCGGTCGTTGCGGTGTGAGTCGAGCCGCACCTCGATCTCCGGCTGGCCCGGCGTCTTGAGCGTGATGAGCGCCTCGGCCTCGGCCCAGTTGGGCGCACCCTCGTAGATGAAGGCATAGACCAGCACGCGCTTGATCTGATCCCAATGTTCGCCGTTGATACGCAGATTCTCGCCGCCGGCGCTGGAGCCGGTGCGATCGTCGGCGTCCAGGGCGATATAGGGCGCACGGTAATAGTCGCCGAAGGTGTTGCCCAGCGCCTGAACCGCGCTCTTGTCGCCATTGGCCAGCTCGTAGAGACAACCGACGTCGAGATCGGTGCGGTTGTTGCCCATGAGTCCGCTCAGGAACCCCTTCTTGGCCCCGGAGACCGAACGCCATTTGAGATTGATCAGGATCTCGCCATGCGCGGCGTTGAACTGCTTCTGCAGCGAGACCGAGTTGCCGCGCTTCTCCAGCGTGATCTTGCTGAGATTGACCGGCGACGGCTGAAGCTTGGGCGGCGCGGGCGGCGGCGGGGCGGCCTGGGTCTCGGTCGCCACGGTGCCGCCGAAGTGCGCGACCAGCGCCGCCAGTCCGCCGTTGAAGCCCTGGCCAAGCGCACAGGTACGCCAGACGCCGTCCTTGCGATAGATCTCCAGCAGCATGAGCGCGCGTTCCTCGGCGAAATCCGCGCCGCTGAACTCGAAGCAACCGGCCTCGCTCGTCCCGTCCATGAAGCGCACATGCCCGCGACCGATCCGCGACATGGTTCCCGCGCCGTCGATCGCTACGGTGACGGTCAGGCGCTCGATGCTCGTCGGCAACCGCCCGAGATCGACCGCGAAACCGGCCCTGTCGCCCGCCGGCACCGACAGCGCCACCCCGCCGCAGGGCGAGGTCGGCTGGTTGAAGAAGGTCATGTAGCGCTCATCGGCGAGCCGACCCCCAGCATCCAGCCCGAAACAGGCGAAATCGAGGATCAGGCCGGGCGCGTCGATCGACACGCCCAGCGTGAAGCGCTGACCATTCGGAATCAGATCCGCGATCTTGGCGCGCTGTCCGCGCGAGAGGTTCATCAGACATTGACTCCATGTTGCAACGCCAGCGCACGCAAACCACCGGAATAGCCCTGCCCCACGGCGCGGAACTTCCAGTCGCCGCTATGGCGGTAGATCTCGCCGAAGATCATGGCCGTCTCGGTCGAATAGTCCTCGGACAGATCGAAGCGCACGACCTCTTGATTGTTGTCACGGTTGACGATGCGCACGAAGGCGTTGCTGACCTGACCGAAGTTCTGCCGCCGCGCGTCGGCATCATGGATCGTGACCACGATCACCAGACGCTGCACCTCGGCAGGCACCTTAGACAGCGTGACATGGACCGACTCATCATCGCCCTCGCCCGCACCGGTGCGATTGTCGCCTGTGTGCTCAATGGCCCCCTCGGGCGACTTCGGCTGGTTGTAGAAGATGAAATAGGCATCGCTCGGCACCTTGCCGTCGTCCTTGACCATGAACAGGCTGGCGTCCAGGTCGAAATCCTGCCCATCGGTGGCGCGTGCGTCCCAACCCAGACCCACGAGCACGTTCTCCAGATTGGGCGCTTCCTTGCTCAGGTTGACGTTGCCGCCTTTGTTCAGACTGATGGCCATGGCTTAGCTCCTTTCAGAGTGGTCAGTAGTCGAATCGCGTCCTATTCGGTAGACGCAACGCTATAGGACCGATGACGCGGCCCCAGGTTTTGCAACAGGTCGTCGAGTCCCGCACGCGGGGTTTCGTGACAGACGATGATCCGCGCATAGTCGCCGGGGTCGACATTGTAGAGATAGTTACGGATCCCTTCGCCGTAATTATCCGCGAAGACGCGCCGAGACCCAACATCGGCGCCGAGCAGGATCGGCGAGCGACTGGTGGCCTGGACCGCGACCCTGAAGCCCAGTGCTTCCAGCCCCAGCCCGACGCGGAAAGCGAGATGCATGAACTCGCCGGTACCCAGAACCAGGATCGAATCGCCCGCTTGCAGGCCCTCGGACAGATGCTCCAGATCGGCGTGCGGCACGTGGATCGACTGTTCGATGCCGAACCGGCCCAGATCCTCAGCAAGCTGGTGTGGTGCACGTCGGTTGTCGCCGACGGCGGACGGCGGCTCGTCGGTGGACCAGGACGCGGCCGGCTCGAAGGCGAATTCACCATGCAGCGCGGCCACGCACTCGACCGGCAATCCCAAGCGTGCGGAGAAACGCGCCGCGCTGTCGGCGCCGCCGAACTGAGTGATGGCGACGAAGTGGATGCGCTCGATTTTAGGATTGAGGCGTCGATAGGACTCGACCAGATTGCATAGGGTATTGCCGGTGCTGATCTCGTCGTCGATCAGTACCAGCTCGCGCGCCGACTCGAAGCGCGCTCGTAACTCGGGCCGGGTCGGGGCATAGAGCAACTGGTCGGGCGCGTGACAATGCGCCTCCTGGAAGTCGAGCGCCGTGCGCCCGTCGATCCGGTAGCGGGTCGAATGGATGAAGAGCGCCTCGGTCTCGGGCCGCTGCTCGAGCACCGACTCGAATACGCCCTGCCCCAGCCCGGTCGCGGTCTCGGCCATGGCGACGAACAGACAGGGGCCGGCGCCCAGGTCGAGCCGGCCGGCCAGATGGGCATGGATCTCAAGCATCCGCGTCGGCGTGACCGGCCAATGCTTGCCGAGCACCTTGCTCAGGAACAGAAAGCCGCGCTTGCGATTGTGACGCGCGGCGAATCCGCACAACTCATCCAACTCGAAGGCCGACTCATGGACCCGCACGCGCAACGTGCCCGTGTCCAGTCTGACCGCGCGCTCGGTCAGATCGACGACATCCTTCTTGGTCACGCGGCGACCTCATGGCGTTCGTACTGTGCGACCTCCAGGACCGTCATTTCGGGCGCCAGCCTTGGAGCGTCCTGATAGTCCTGATCGGTGAACCCCCGGATCAGGCCACACAGCGCCAGATAGGGCAGATTGAGTCCGGCCGCGCCCGTGTAGCCGATACCGCCGGCGAAACGCGGGTTGACCTCCAGCAGACGCGGGCCATGAGGCCCCTCGCGAAACTGGACGTTGAAGAGTCCGGTCAGACCAAAGCGCTCGGTCAGTTCGGACGCCGCCTGGGTCAGGTCAGGTCGCGCGACGATCTGCTGACCATAGGCGCCGCCTGCGGCCTTGCGCCGTTGGGTCAGGGCGATCAGGCGCCGGCCATCGCCGACGGCATCCAGGCTGTATTCATCGCCCGCGAGATATTCCATCAGCAGCCAGGTCTCATCGGGCGGGGTGCGCGCGAGAAGCTGGCGCAGACAGCCGAGCTGGATACTGTAGAGCCCATCATGCGCCAGACCATCGAGTCCCGCGTGTCCCTCCCGGATGACGCGAAAGCCGGTGCCGTTCACCCCCTTGGCCGGCTTGATGCACAGCACCTCATGGGTGAAGCGCAGTCGCTCGTAGGCCGACTCGAACTCCGCCGCCGTGCGAAAGGGGATGGTCTCGGGCGTGGGGATGTGGAACCGGCTCGCTTCGAGCGAGAAGCGTGCCTTGTCGTGCAAACGCTCCAGAGACTCGGGTGCGGCCACCGACAGCAGTTGCACACCGATGGCGGCGAAGCGCTCGCGCTGCTCGGCCAGCAGCCGCGCCTCCTTGCCAGGCCAGAGCACGTCGATGTGGCGCTCGCGGCAGAAATCCACACAGAAGTCGACATAGTCCGCACCGCTCAGCCCGGCCGGCTCCAGGGCGTGCTCGTGCGCCGGCACGAAGCCCGGAAAGCTCGGCTCGGGGTGGGTGCAGACCAGATGGAACTCGCCCGCCGCGTCGCCCCGACGGATGAGGTCGAGGACGGCGCGGACGTTCGAGAAAGTGCGGTTGAACCAGACGCGGGTCATACGCCTCCTTCGAGCGGGGTCACTCATCACGCCAACGCCTCGACGTCCCGGTCGCGCATACCGAGCAGATAGAGGATGGCGTCGAGTCCGACCGTGGCGATGGCGTGGCGCGCCTGTTCGGTGACGATGGGCTTGGCGTGGAAGGCAATACCGAGTCCGGCGATGGCCAGCATCGGCAGGTCATTGGCGCCGTCGCCGACCGCGATCACCTGCTCCAACCGGATACCCTCGCGCGCGGCGATCTCGCGCAACAGTTCGGCCTTGCGCGCGCCGTCGACGATCTCGCCGCTGACCTCCCCTGTGAGCTTGCCGTCTCTGAATTCGAGCCGGTTGGCGTGAACGTAGTCGATGCCGAATCGCCGTTGCAGATGCTCGGCGAAATAGGTGAAGCCGCCGGAGAGGATCGCGACCTTGTAACCGAGCCGCTTGAGCGTGGCGATGAGCCGGTCGGCGCCCTCGGTGATCGGCAGACGCTCGGCGATTCCGGCCAGTACGGATTCGTCCAGTCCCTTGAGCAACGCCATGCGTCGGCGAAAACTCTCCTTGAAGTCCAACTCGCCGCGCATCGCTGCCTCGGTGATGGCCGCGACCTCGGCGCCCACGCCCGCCGCCGCCGCCAGCTCGTCGATGACCTCGGTTTGGATGAGGGTCGAATCCATGTCGAAGCACACCAGCCGCCGGTTGCGGCGGAAGATGTCGTCCTCCTGGACCGAGATGTCGACGTCCAGCACCCGCCCGAGCGCCAGCAGGGCGCCATGCAGCTCGGTCAGGTCGGGCACGGCGCCGCGCACCGAGAGCTCCACCGAGGCCAGCGCCGCCGGCAGACGCTCGCGCCGCGAGATGCGCCCGGTCAGACGCGCGATGCGGTCGACGTTCAGACCGCGCTCGGCGACCACGGCCGAGACACGGGCGATGTGCTCGGCCTCGATCTCGCGTCCGACCAGGGTCAGGATATGGCGCGGCTGGCCCTGCTCGTGCACCCAGCCTTCGTAGTCATCGGCCGCGATCGGCGTAAAACGGATGTCGAGCCCCAGGGTATGGGCGCTGAACAGCAGTTCCTTGAACACCCCGCAGTCACTCCCCGTCCGGGGCAGCTCGACCATCAGACCCAGCGCCAGAGCGTTGTGGATGGTCGACTGGCCGATGTCGAGGATCGGCACATCATAGCGAGCAAGGATGGCGGTCAGGGCCGCTGTGATGCCGGGACGATCCTCACCGGTGACGTTGATCAGGACGATTTCGCTCATCGCACGGTTTACCAAGGCCGCGATGGATAGATACCGCGCAACGCAATGCAGTAGCGTACTCCAAGATAGGGATCGCGGATGGAAACGGGCTGATTGCCGCCACTCTGCGCGACCGAAACCTGGGAGGCCATGACGCTCGCACCGTCGCTATCCTTGGCGCCATGAGAGTTCAGCGCCGTCTCGATCACGACATCGGTGGCGGAGACTGTTGCGGTCGTGCCGGGCAACTGGCTTGAGGTGAGGATCACCGTTTCGGCGCCTCCCATCTGCCCTTGGTCGATACGGTTGAGTCCCGGCCCCTGGCCGATATGCACCGGCGCGCGGCTGCGAAGATCGGGAAGGGCGAACATTGCAGTACAGTCGCCGCCGTAGGTACAGCCAAGCAGCGAAAAGAGGGCTTCGTTGCCCCTGATGTTCAGTCGTTGTCCATTAGCCTCTGCATAGCCATCGGGACAGTAGGTTGATGCAAGAATGCAGACCGACCCAATGTAGGCATCGCTGTAACTATCGGGACAAGCCAGCAGCGGCGGCGCGGCCAGTGCCCCGGCCAGTGCCAGAGCGAGTGTCTTTGCAGTCAGCCTAGACATGACGAGTCTCCGAGTCAGTATGAATGAGGGCAGGAACACCGATCCGAGCCTGGATCGCTTCGACTCGCCATTCTTCGTCGCGCGGTCATGGCTTGTCAAACCGCCGACACTGGCGCTTTCCGATTCGATGGTGGCGCGCTAGGATGCGTTTTGCACAGTCAAGACCCATCACTTCGGGAGACATCGATGACGATCAGTAGAACCATTGCCGGCCTTGTGTGCGGCTCACTTCTCATCCTGAATTCGGCTCAAACAGTCGGCGCCCAAGGCGCGACTGTCGATTGGAGCGGCGCCTATGTGGGCGCGCATCTCGGGCCGATGTGGGGAAGCGCCGATTACAGCGAGCGCCACGAGCCTGTCTACGCCCGCGATGCCGACATCGATGGATTCAACGGCGGCTTGCTTGCCGGCTACAACCTTCAGACAGGCGATCTGGTCTATGGCATCGAGGTCGATCTGGGCTTCGCCGATGTCAGCGCCAAGGCTGATCGCGGTGCGCTGCATAACAATTATTCAGCCTTCAAACTCGACTTCAACAGCCATGCGCGCCTGCGTTTCGGTCTGGCCTCGGACCGGATGCTGTTCTATGTCGCCGGCGGTCTGGCCATGGCCAACTTGACCGTGAACGATGTCGACCCCGGCTGGGGTGAGGACGAATCGAGCCATGTCGGCTGGACACTGGGCGCCGGCGTCGAGCGTGTCGTCATGGATCGGCTGTCACTGCGACTCGAATATCTCTACGACAACTATGGCAGCCAGGATTACCGACTGCGCGGCGATGGCTCCTACGACGGCGAGGTCGACCTCTCGGCACATACGATGCGAGCGGCTATTTCTTATCGATTCTGATATCGAGGGCGCATTCCCCATGTTCAAACACGCCGGAAAGACCCTTCTCGCCACGCTCCTGGGCTTGACGCCCGCGATGCCGGCACTGGCTTGCAGTAGCGAGTCCTACATCGGCTCAGTCTGTATCGTCGCCTTCGGGTTCTGCCCTCAGGGGTATGCCGAGGCGAACGGACAGCTACTGCCGATCTCGCAAAATACCGCCCTGTTCTCTCTCCTCGGCAACTACTATGGCGGCGATGGCCGCAGTAATTTTGCGCTACCCGATCTGCGCGGACGCACGCCAGTGCATGTCGGTCAGGGGCCGGGACTGGCGAATTGGATCGAACTCGCCAGCCAGGGAGGCGCGGAAACGGTGACTCTCACCCCAAGCCAATTACCCGGCACGACGACCTCCGTCACGGCGACCGATGTCGTGATCGACATGGCACAGGATCCCCACGGCGCCAAGGATGGCGGAAGCGCCGCGAGCGTTACGGCCTCACGTGTCTCAGTGGCACTGACCGGCGCGAATCAGCCGGTCTCCATCCGCGATCCCTATCTTGGGATGCGTTACTGCATCGCGTTGCAGGGCTATTATCCACCACGCCCCTGAGATCGTCTCAAGCCTGCCAAACCGGGGAGGTTACTCCCCGGCGATCGTCATGCGGTCGATCAGCCAGGAGCCGGTGCGGGTGCTGCCCGGAAAGTCGCAGTCGTTGCCGACCGCCACCAGTCCGGCGAACATCTGCTTGAGATTGCCGGCGATGGTGATCTCCTCGACCGGATACTGGATCTCGCCGTTCTCGACCCAGAAGCCGGAGGCGCCGCGCGAGTAGTCGCCCGTGACCGGGTTGACGCCGTGGCCCATGAGTTCAGTGACCATCAGGCCCGTACCCATCTCGCGCAGGAGTGCGGCGCGGTCCAGCTCACCCATCTCGATGGTGAGATTGCGCACCCCGCCGGCATTGCCCGTGGTCGGCATCCCGAGCCGGCAGCCCGAATAGGTGTCGAGCACATAGGTCTGGAGCACGCCGTCGCGCACCAGATCCTTGGCGCGCGTGGCCACACCGTCGCCGTCGTAGGGCGCGCTGGACAGGCCGCGCAACAGATGCGGCTGCTCGTGGATGCGCACGAACTCGGGGAAGATGCGCTTACCGAGATGATCGAGCAGGAAGCTGGAGCGCCGGTAGAGGCTGGCGCCATTGATGGCCGAGACCAGACTGCGCAAGAGTCCGGTCGCCACCTCGGCACGGAACAGCACAGGCGCTTCACGGGTACCGAGCCGACGCGCACCGAGACGCGCCACGGTCCGTTCGGCCGCCCGTTCGCCGACCGAGCGCGCCGAGTCCAGATCAGTGGCGGCGCGCGCGGTGGTCCACCAGTAATCGCGCTGCATCAGCTCCCCATCCTGACCGATGACGGCGCAGTTGAGACTGTGGCGCGTGGTCGGATAGCCGCCGAGGAAGCCGTGACTGTTGCCGGCGACATGGATGCCGAGATGGGTCGAGAGGCTCGCGCCTTCGGAATTGACGATGCGCGGATCATGGGTGCGTGCGGCGTCCTCGCAGGCGATGGCCAGTTCGATCGCCTGCTCGACCTCGATCGCCCAGGGATGGCAGAGATCCAGATCCGGGATCTCGGTGGCCATGAGTTCGGGCGGGGCCAGATGGGCGCAGGGGTCGTCCTGGGTGTGCTGGGCGATGGCGCGCGCGGCGCTGACGGCATCACGCACGGCGGTCGGGCTGAGATCCGAGGTGCTGGCCGAGCCCTTGCGGTGGCCGAAATAGAGCGTGACGCCCAGACCATTGTCGCGCGTATGTTCGACCGTCTCGACCTCGCCGAGCCGCACCGCGACCTCCAGCCCGGCGCTGCCGCCGACCGAAGCCTCGGCGGCGCTCGCGCCCTGGCGTTTGGCCTCTTTCAGCAGGTCTTCGATGATCTGTTGCAGCCGGGCCAGACGCTCGGCGGTGTCCTCTGTGGTCAGAATGGGCATGATACGGTCTGTGTCTCGGCTGGGATTCGGATCAGCGGGGTAGCGTCGTCGGTGGTCGCTGGGACATGATAGCAGTTCGATTCGGAAAATCCGTATCCGGTTCGGGCATCCCATGGTTGGCCTGACGATCCCGTCGAACAGGCGATGCCGGTCCCGTTTCGATCTGAGGAGATCCATGATGAAACTGTCGGATTCGATCGCTCGATGCATCCGGACGCCGGTCCGGAACGCGGTTTGGCGGACGGCCCTGGCGCGGTCCGGTATCCTGGCGGCACTGGGGTTGACCTTGGCCCAGGCTCAGGCAGAGGTCGTCGCGCCCTGCGCGGATGCCTGCCGCTTCGAGGTCGGCGTGTCCGAGTCGCGCTGCCGACTCTGGGAGGCGTCCGGCGGCGGCTGGATCTCGAACCTGGACGATGGCGCCGGCCAATTGCACAACCGGGCACGCCATCACACCGCCTGGCTGAACCGCTGGATGATGCCCGCCGGCGGGGTCATGGCGGCCGAATTCACCGACGAGACACTGAGCGCGATCCGCTCCTATGGCGGACGGCGTGATTCGCCGATCTGGACCGGCAGCTATCTGGCCGCCGAGGCCCTGCGCTTCATGACCACGGGCGCGCCCGACGCCGAGCGCGCCCTGCGCGAGACGGTCGCGACCCTGCACCGCTGGTGGGCCATCTCGGGCGATCGCGGCTATCTGGCCCGCTACGCCGCGCCCGCCGACAGCCCCGAGCCGATCCTGGCGCTGTTGAGTGCCGACGACCCGGAGGTGCATCGGGACGTGCTCTACGAGAACCGGCTCTGGCACTGGCGCGGCAACATCAGCCGCGACCAGTACCAGGGACTCATGCTCGGCTATTCCCTCGCCTACGAGGCGACCCGCAGTCCGGCACTGCGCGAGACCATCCGGGCCGATGTGGTGCGCTTCGTCGAGCAGCTCATGGAGAGCGAGAACCAGCCGGTGCGCGCGCGCGTCCAGGGCACGACCGTCAGTCAGGACATCCGCATCCCCTATGCCGTCTTCAGCCGCGCCGACGCGCCGGGTGGGATACCGACCCTGACGCTGCGGCTCACCCCCTTCGACGCCGCCGGCGAGGGGGTGCTGTTCTTCTCGCCGAACACGGCCGATCTGATCCGTCAACTACCGAGCTTCGGCGCCTTCCCGGACCAGTATCAGCCGACCCAGGCGATTCAGCTCGGCGCCATCTTCCGCGTGGCGCTCCAGGTCACGGAGGGCGTGCCCGAATATGCCGAGCGCCGGCGTGTCATCGCCGAGCACTACGCGCGTCAGGCCGACAGCTGGCTCGGCATCGCCGAGCGCTGGCGCAACACCAACCGTTGCGACTCGGGCTATTTCGGGCTGAACATCGGGTTCATGCCGCTCTACAACTGGACACGGCTGGAGACGGATCAGGCACGCAAGGAACGTTTGCAACGCGCCGTGCTGCGCGACGCACTCTGGGCCGAGGTCGCCGACCACAAGAACGTCTTCTTCGCCTTCATCTATGCCGCACTGGCGCCGACGGAAGACGAAGTCCAGCCCGTGATCGACGCCCATGTGGAACAACTGGCACGCTTCAGCGCCGCGCCCAACCTGTCGCGCCCGATCGATCTGCGCGGCCGCTACCCGGAGAATCCACGCTGCCCCGGAATCTCGGCCGAGGCCGTGAACGTCGACGAGCGACCGGCGGCATCCTTCACCTGGGAACGCCATCCCTGGAAGCTCCAGGAGGCCGGGACGCCCAACATGACCTATGGCGGAGTCGACTATCTGCTCGCCTACTGGATGGGACGTCATCACGGCTTCATCGCCGACGACGCGCCTGAGACCTGTCTGCTCTGGAAACGCTGATCGGGCCGTGATCCTTTTGCGATCCAGTGCACGAAATACAGACGCGGACTTGCGTTACATTGACGCTCCGTCGACCGAGTGAGTGAGGAACCATGTCCGTCATTCTCAATGCTTTGATCCATACCGTCACACGCGCGCGCTGGCACAACTTCATGGGACGCTGCCGCAACCTGGAGCAGACCCAGCGTCGCCTGTTGGAAGAGCGTCTGGAGCGCAACGCCGACACGGTCTTCGGGCGCGAGCATGATTTCGCGCGTCTGAAGTCGCCCGCCGACTATGCGCGCGCCCTGCCCGTCTCCAGTTGGGAGACGGTCGACCCCTATGTCGATCGTCTCATCGCCGGCGAAACCCATGTCCTGACCGCCGGTCCGCCGCCCTCCATGTTCAACAAGACCAGCGGCACCACCGGCAAGCCCAAGCTGATCCCGGTGACGCCCGAGAGCAAGCAGGGCAACGCGCTCAACCAGAAGGTCTGGGCCTTCGCCGCCGTCGGCGCCCATCCGCGCTTTCTGGCCGGCAAGGTGTTTCCGATCGTCAACAAGGCGGTCGAGGGCTACACGCCGCACACCAACATCCCCTATGGCGCGGTCTCCGGGCTGATGGTGCGCGACGCCCATCCGCTGGCGCGCGCCAAATACGCCTATCCCTATGACGCCATCGAGATCGAGGACTTCAACGCACGCCGCTATGCGATGATGCGCTGCGCCGTCCCCGAGTCGGTCAGCTTCATCCCGGCCTCCAATCCCAATGCCCTGCTCAAGCTGTTCGAGAGCGCCGATGAGCACAAGGCCGACCTCCTGCGCGACATCCACGACGGCACGCTCTCGGCAAACCACGACATCCCGGGGCCGATCCGCGAGGCGCTGAGCCGCCGCTTCAAGCCCAATCCGGGCCGGGCGCGCGAACTGGAGCGGCTGGCCGAGCGCGCCGGACGGCTCCAGCCGCGCGACTACTGGCCGGATCTCAAGCTCATCGGCTGCTGGAAGGGCGGCACCGTGGGTCAGTTCGCCCGGCATCTGCACGACTGGTGCTCGCCGCAACTCAAACTGCGCGACACCGGCTACATGGCCAGCGAGGCGCATATCACCATCCCGATCAGCGACGAGGGCAACAGCGGTCTGCTGACCATCCACACCAACTATTTCGAGTTCATCCCGGAGGAGGAATTCGGACGCCCGGACGCGCGCGTGCTCATGGCCCACGAGCTGGAGGTCGGCGTGCCCTATCAGATCCTGCTGACCACGGCCGGCGGGCTCTATCGCTATTCGATCAACGACGTCATCGAGGTGACGGGGTTCTACCAGGGCGCCCCCCTGGTGAGCTTCCTGCGCAAGGGGCGCGACGTGATGAATCTTCAGGGCGAGAAGGTCAGCGCCAATCAGATCCTGATCGCCGTCCAGGGCGCCTGTGCCGAGACCGGCGTGACGCCCATGCATTTCATGGTCGTGGGCGAGTCGGCGACCTCGCGCTATCACCTGCACATCGAACCGGCCGGCGAGACGCCGGAGCAGAGCGTGATGCACCGTCTGCTCGCGAGCTTCGACGCCCGTCTGTGCGAGATCAACCATGTCTTCAAGCGCTATCAGGAACTCGATATGCTCAAACCCACGGCCCTGTCGCTGATGGAGCGCGGCTGGCTCGGCGCCATCGTCGACCACCAGGTCGCCTCCGGGATGCGCGACACCCAGTTCAAACCCGTGGTCCTGGGTTCGGAACTCCCGCCCGGCGGTCGCCTCCTCTATACCATCGACATCCGGGAGGGCGCGCCCGCATGACGGTCGAACGAGCCCGACGCCCCAAGGTCGCCGTGGTGCTCTCCAGCGGCGGCATCAAGCCGCTGGCGGCCATCCCGCTGTTCGAGTTCCTCGACGAGGCGCAGATTCCGGTCGACCTGCTGGTCGGCTGTAGCGGCGGCAGCATCATGAGCGCCATGCGCGGCTGCGGCTATGACTCCGATCACATCCGCGAACTCATCGGTCGCGTGGCACAGCGCGGACTCTTTTCCTCGATCGACCTGCGCGCCGTGCTCGGCATGGGGCGTCTGCCCTTCGGGCGCTTCGACATGCGCACGGGGCTGGTGCGCCCGGCCAAGCTCAAGCGCGCGCTCCAGGAGATGTTCGGGGATCGGCGGGTCGAGGATCTCCAGCCCAAGACCGTGATCCAGGCCACCGACATCCGGACCGGCGACGGCGTGGTCATTGAGCAGGGGTTGTTGACCGACGTGGTCTATGCCTCCAGCGCGGTCTTTCCGATGCTGCCGCCGCTGGAACTGAACGGTCGGCTGCTCGCCGACGGCTACTACACCTCGTCGCTGCCGGTGATGGAGGCGGTCAAGCGCGGCATGGACGTCATCATCGCCGTGATCTTCCACGATCCGATCGACAATCAGCCCAACGACTACATCGCCTGCCTGTCCAACTATTACACCATCCAGGGTGATGCCATCACGCGCTTCCAACTGGCGCTCTCGATCGAGCTGCACCACCACGAGATCATCATCATCAAGGTGCCCTTCGACCGGCCGATCAACATGTGGGACGTGCACCACATCCCCTACATCATCGACACCGGGCGAGCGGTGGTCGAGCAGCGCCGGGAGGAGATCCTGGAGGCTATCGGGTCGTTCTCCCGGCCGCCGGCGACGGTCACGAACGGATGAGCTTCACCGGGTCGCCTCGGGCTGGGCCGCCGCCGACCGGATATCACGGATGATGCGGCGGCTCGCCGGCCAAAACAGAGCGGTGACCACCAGCACCGCCACCCCGGCGGCCAGTGAGGCGTTATGCAGTCCCAGCATCTGGCTCAGCCAACCGCCGAGCAGATTGCCCACCGGGATGGATCCGAACACGGCCAGCAGATAGAAGGCCATGACACCGGCCCGGTGGTCGTCGTCGATGCTCAGTTGCAGCAGGGTATTGGCCGCCACGCCCTGCGCGATATAGGACAGCCCAAGCATGACGGTGACGAGCATGGCCAGCCAGAGCCCGTGCGAGAGCGACAGCAGGATCAAGGCCAATCCAAGCAGGACGCCCGCGAGTCGGAACATGGGCCACAGCCGCTCGGGTCGACGCTGGGTACCGATCAGGGCCGCGCCGATCAGAGCGCCAACACCGATGCCGCCCATCAGCCAGCCCAGTCCCTGAGGACCGGCCTCCACGACCTCGCCCGCCCACACCGGCAGCATCACATAGACCGACATGGTCGCCACCGCCACCAGGGTGTAGGACAGGATCAGATAGCGCAGTGGCGCCGTGCTCAGAATGAAACCCAGATTGCC
Source organism: Allochromatium humboldtianum (assembly GCF_013385175.1). Taxonomy (GTDB): domain Bacteria; phylum Pseudomonadota; class Gammaproteobacteria; order Chromatiales; family Chromatiaceae; genus Thermochromatium; species Thermochromatium humboldtianum. Next base: position 20,207 of record NZ_JABZEO010000007.1, read on the forward strand.
GAGCGCCCCCCGAACCCGTCGGGCCCCGGCCCCCTCGATCGGCGGCGTCAGACAGACGAACAGCAGGGCCGTGATCATGCATAGATAGCTCACCGCATTGAGCAGAAAGCAGGGCGCGGGTCCGGTCTGCGCCATCACCCACCCCGCCAGCGGCGGTCCCACGGCGCGGGCCGTGTTGAACAACATTGAGTTCAGCGAGATGGCCGCGGGCAGATGCTCGCGCCGACTCACCAGACGCGGGACGATCGCCTGCCGGCTCGGACTGTCGAAGGCGGTCAGCACACTCATGAGGCAGCCCATGACCACGATCAGCGGCAGGGTGAGCAACTCGAAATACGCCAGCGCCGCCAGGATCAGCGCCTGGATGGCGAAGAGCGTCTGGAGCACGATCAGCAGGCGCCGCCGCTCGAAACGGTCGACCAGGGCGCCGGCGAAAGGCAGCAGGAGCAGGACCGGCAGATTGATGGCGGCCGTGAGATACCCCAGCATCAGGGCCGAGTCGGTCAACTGGTAGAGCATCCAGTTGAAGGCCGTGCTTTGGATCCAGTAGCCGATCAGCGACAGTCCCTGGCCGACGAAGAAGAACCGATAGTTGCGCTCGCCGAAGGTCTTGAGCAGTGTCGTCATGTCGGTTCCGCGCTAGGCTTCGGTGGCCGGATCGGTGGGTGAAACGAAGCCCTCGGTGAGATCCGGCTCGGCGAGCTGGTAGCCGACGATCTTCGGCTTGGCCTGATAGCCGCCGCGCTGCGAGAGCGCCTCCAGCCATCCGGCACGCATCAGCCGCAGACGGGGCGGTTCGAAGGTGCCGTTGCCGCGCCGCAGGTCATAGCCGTAGCTCAGTGTTCGCAATTCGCGGTCGAAGGATTCGACCAGCCGACGCCAGACGACTTCATCGGCGGTTGCGGCCGGTTCGATGCAGAGTTCATAGCTCAGACTCGCCTCATCCGCTACCCATTGGAAATGACGGATCGTAGTACCGCTGGCGCGCTGGGCCGACTCCATCGCCATGGCCACCTGACGGGCATCGAGCTTTTCACCGAGCAGATTCAGGACGTCGCCAACCTTGCGCAGGAACATCACCAGGGGCGCGCGTCCCTGGAAGCCTGTGACCTCGATCAGATCGCCCAGACAGTAGCGATAGAGTCCGGCGGCGCTGGTCAGGATCAGCTGATAGCGTTGCCCGACCTCCAGCTCATGGGCCAAGAGCGTCGGCGCGTCCGGCGTCTGGGGCGTCTCCTCGGGCAGGAATTCGAAAAAGAGGCTGTGGATGGCGAGCACACCGGCGGAGGTCTCATCACTCATGGGAATGGTCAGCAGACCCTCACTGGCGCCATACCCATATTCGCGAAAGATGGTCCCCGGCGGACAGCGCTCGGCCAGATCGGCGAGGAAGCGCCCCATGAGTCCGGTCTTCCAGCAGACGATCAGGCGCAGATTCGGCCAGACCGAACGGGCCGTGAGTGCCTCCAGGGCGCGCAGTTCAGCCGCGCGAGCGGGATTGGGCTGTAATTCATCTTCCAGACGCCGGCGCAGATCCGCCGGCAAGGGCGTCGGCGTCGAGACGGTGCCGGAGGCGATATCGGCGATGAAGGCCTCGGCCTGGACCGGCAGTTGGTCGAAGAGCTGGGTGAAGTTGAGCGGATTGTTGCCGATCGCCAGCGTCAGGTCGCGTTCGAGCGCAAAGCGCAGCATGGCATAGACCCGACTGGCCGGATCCTTGATCTCCAGGACAGCCGGGGGATAGGCGAAACGGCGCTGGAGTTCGGCCGGTGCGCGGGTCATCGTCATGCCGGAGGCCGAACCATAAGGGATACCCTGGGCGGTCTGTCCGGCGACCGGCGCGTTGGCGAGCGCCAGGATGTCGCCCTGCAAGACCTCGGGATGATCGCGCAGCACGCCGAGCAGACGCAGGGCCATGGTGACGCCATTGGCCGTCTGGGTGGCCTCGTTGGCCGGGATGAGCTTGGGCTTGCCCGTGGTGCCGCTGGTCATGACGAAGCGCGAGACCGGCTGCCCCTGGGTCAGCACGTCCGCCTCGCCCTCGACCAGGGCCGTCACATAGGGTTCGATCCCGTTCCAGTCGCGCAGCGGAACCTGACGGCGAAAGTCGTCGACCGAAGCGATGCGCTCGAATCCATGCTCACGCCCGAAACGGCTATCGGCATTGCGTCGCACCAGATCGAGCAGCAGCGTCTCCTGAACCGAATCGGCACGCTCGCAGAGTTCAGCGAAACCTTGCTGGAGCGCAGGGCCTTGGAGTGAGGACAGTTCAGTCGAGAATGTCATGCGATGTCTCCGCGAGAATCCCGCCCTCGGGCGAGATCATTGACCAATGCGATGCACGCCGATGTGACTCGGCTGAATGCCTGTGGCGGACAGTGATTCTACGGGCATTCACTGAACGCGGATACCCGCTCGGGACGCGACTCAGACCGGCCGGCGACGCAGTGGCTTGGAACGTCCGGGGCGTGCCGGTGCCGGCGTCGCCGGCCGGTTCTTCACGGGCGTTCGCCGCCCCTCGGGCACCCCACCCGTCCCCGGCGGCTGGAAGCTCGGCACCAGATGACGCTTGCCGTTGCCGATGAGATCGGAGCGGCCCATGTCTTTCAGCGCCTGACGCAGCAGCGGCCAGTTCTCGGGATCGTGATAGCGCAGAAAAGCCTTCTGCAAGCGGCGCTGACGCATCCCGCGCACCACCGGGACCGATTCCGAGTTCGGCGAGACCCGTTTCAGCGGATTGCGTCCAGTGTGATACATGGCGGTGGCGATCGCCAGCGGTGTCGGCAGGAAGGACTGGACCTGATCGAGCCGCAGCTTGTGGCGCTTGAGCCAGACGGCGAGATTGAGCATGTCGACATCGGTCGTCCCCGGATGACCGGCGATGAAATAGGGGATCAGATACTGCTCTTTTCCGGCTTCGCGCGAATAGCGGTCGAAGAGTTCCTTGAAGCGGTCGAAGATGCCGATGCCGGGCTTCATCATCTTACTGAGCGGCCCGGATTCGGTGTGCTCGGGCGCGATCTTGAGATAGCCGCCGACATGGTGCGTCACCAGCTCACGGATATAGGCCGGCGAGCGCATGGCCAGGTCGTAGCGCAGCCCCGAGGCGATGAGCACGCGCTTGATGCCGGGCACGGCGCGCGCCTTGCGGTAGAGCTGGATCAACGGCCCATGGTCGGTGTTGAGATTGCGGCAGATGTCGGGATAGACACAGGAGAGCTTGCGACAGGCCGCCTCGATGCGCGGGTCACGGCAGCCGAGACGCCACATGTTGGCGGAAGGCCCCCCGAGATCCGAGATGGTGCCGGTGAAACCGGGCGCCCGGTCGCGCACCTCGCCGATCTCGCGCAGGATCGAGTCCTCGGAGCGGTTCTGGATGATGCGCCCCTCGTGCTCGGTGATCGAGCAGAAGGTACAGCCGCCGAAACAGCCGCGCAGGATGATGACCGAGTGGCGGATCATCTCCCAGGCCGGCAGCCGCGCCTCGCCATAGCTCGAATGCGGACGGCGGGTGAAGGGCAGCTCGTGCAGCCGGTCGAGTTCGGAACTGGTGAGCGGGATCGGCGGCGGGTTGAGCCAGACCTCGCGCTCGCCATGGGCCTGGACCAGGGCGCGCGCATTGCCCGGATTGGTCTCCAGATGGAACACGCGCGAGGCATGGGCATAGAGCACCGGGTCGTCGCGCACTTGTTCGAAGGACGGCAGCCGGATCACGGTCTTGTCGCGCTCGGCGCGCGGCGTCGGAACGACGACCGGCACGCCCTCGGCACGCTGCTCGCAGCGCGGGTCGTCCTCATAGGGATCGTTGTGGAGCTTGAGCGGTCCGGGCGTGTCGAGCCGGGTGGAATCGAGCACTGTCCAACCCTCCGGCGGAGGACCACGACGAACGAAGGCCGTGCCGCGCAGATCGCGGATGGTGTCGATCGGTTCGCCGCGCGCCAGACGGTGCGACAGCTCTACCAGCGCCCGCTCGGCATTACCGTAGATGAGCAGGTCCGCCTTGGAATCGACCAGCACCGAGCGGCGCACCGTCTCCGACCAGTAGTCGAAGTGTGCGATGCGGCGCAGACTGGCCTCGATCCCGCCGATGACGATGGGCACGCCCTTATAGGCTTCGCGCGCGCGCTGCGCATAGACGTTCACTGAGCGGTCGGGGCGGCGTCCGGGCTCGGCGTTCGGGGTATAGGCGTCATCGGAGCGCGCGCGCCGGTCGGCGGTATAGCGGTTGACCATGGAGTCCATGTTGCCCGCCGTGATGCCGAAGAACAGATTCGGCTTGCCGAGACGCCGGAAATCGTCCGCCGAGGTCCAGTCCGGCTGCACGATGAGTCCGACTCGAAAACCCTGCGCCTCAAGCAGGCGCCCGATGATCGCCATGCCGAACGAGGGATGATCGACGTAGGCGTCACCCGTGACGATGACGATGTCGCAACTGTCCCAGCCGAGCAGGTCCATTTCGGCGCGCGAGATCGGCAGCTCGGGCGCGGCGCCGAATTTATAGGCCCAGTGCTTGCGGTAGGAGAAGAGATCAGGGGCGGCGTGCATGGCTGTCTGGAGCATCGAACGGAGATCGGAACCGCATTGTAACGCCAAGATGACGGCTGGACCCGTCGGGCGCAATCATTGAAAATGCGTCGCTTGCATTTTTCATTCAGCGCGTCGGATGCCCTCCGGCCGTCGTTGCAATCGAGGTTGATGACGTGGATTTGGCAACCCTATTGGGCTTTGTTGGCGCTATTGGCGTCATGATCGGCGCCATCGTGCTTGGTGGCGACATCGGAACCTTCATCGACGTCCCATCCATCGTGATCGTCTTTGCCGGAACCACCTTCGTGGTGCTCTTTCGCACCACCCTGGCTCAGTTCCTGGCCAGCTTCAAGGTCGCCATGGGCGCCTTCTTCGCCAAGCCCATTCCGCCGCAATCACTCATTGAGGAGGCCGTGGCCCTGGCCAACGTTGCGCGCCGCGAGGGCCTGCTCGCGCTGGAGGGCAAGGAAATCTCGCATCCATTCCTACAGACCGGCATCGGCCTGTGCATCGACGGCCACCCGCCCGAAGTCGTCCAGAAAGTGTTGAGCAAGGACATCAATCTGGCCATCCAGCGTCAGGAAGCCGGTTACAGCGTCTTCAAGGCCACGGGCGAGGTCGCACCCGCGATGGGCATGATTGGTACGCTCATCGGTCTGGTGCAGATGCTGGCCAACATGTCGGACCCCAAGGCCATCGGTCCAGCGATGGCTGTAGCCCTGCTGACCACGCTCTATGGCGCCTTTCTCGCCAATGCCGTCGCCATCCCGATCGCCGAGAAACTCAAGCTGCGCGCCAACGAGGAGAAGCTCAACAAGAGCCTGATCCTGGAATCGATCTCAGGCATCCAGGAGGGGTTGAATCCGCGCGTGCTCGAACAGTTGCTCATGACCTATCTTCCGGAAAACAAGCGCCAGAGCGCCGGTAAGGACTGATGATTCACACGCTAGCCCAGGGGGGATGACTCCATGGAACAATGCGAATGCGACGAGCAGGAATGTCCGCCGGCCGGCGCGCCGGAATGGATGGCCACCTTCGCCGACCTCATGTCGCTGATGATGTGCTTCTTCGTGCTGCTGCTGTCGTTCTCCGAGATGGATGTCATCAAGTACAAGCAGGTCGCCGGCTCGATGAAGGCGGCCTTCGGCGTGCAGCGCGACATCCCGGCCGACCAGGATCCGCTCGGCACCAGCATCATCATGCAGGAGTTCTCCCCGGCCCAGCCGCAGCCGACCGTGGTCAACGAGGTTCGGCAGCAGACCACGGACGACATGAAACGGATGCTGGAGATCCTCGACCCAGCGGTCGAGGACGCCCAGGACAAGGCCGAGGATCTCAAGCATGAACTCAAGCTCGAGATCGAAATGGGCCTGATCGAGATCAACACCATCGATGACCAAGTCGTCATCCGTATCCGCGAAAAGGGTTCTTTCCCCTCGGCCTCGGCGCGGATCGACGCGCCCTTCAAGGCCGCGCTGATGAAGATCGCCGATGCGCTCAATCAGGTCGAGGGGCGCATCCTGATCGCCGGACATACGGACGACGTGCCCATCGAAACGCTCGAATTCCCCTCCAACTGGGTGCTGTCGGCGGCGCGCGCGGCCTCCGTGGCCCACACCATGACCCAGGTGGGCGGCATCGCGCCCGAGCGCGTCGAGATCCGCGCCTATGGCGACAATCGTCCGCTGGAGTCCAACGAGACCTCCGAGGGCCGGGCCAGCAATCGGCGGGTGGAGATCATCGTGCTCGGCGAGCGCAGCGCCCAGACGCTGCTCGAAAACATCGGCGACGACGACAATCCGTAGGCAGAGAGAGTGTGGCAATGAGCAGAGACGAGCCAGTCCGAACAAGCGCACCCGCGCCGGAAGACGATCAGGATCGCGACCGGCGGCGTTACTTTCGCATCGAGGATCATATGGGGTTGCTGGTCGTTCCGGTCGGACCGGCGGAGGAAGCCCGGTTGATCGAGAGCCTGGAGACGCCGAGTTGGCGTGCGGGTCTGCTGAACGATCTGCACGCCATCCGCGAGCTGCATCTGCCCGAGCGCCGCGCGCTGGAATACAAGTTCCCGACCGTGGCGGCCTATGTCAAGGTGATCGAGAGCCAGATCGAGGCCCTGGCCCAGGCGATCGGCGATGGTGAGGGGTTTCCGAGTTCGCCCGACACGGATGCCTGTCTCAGTGCGCAGGGCGTCGGGTTCGACTGGCCGGAGGTGCTGGCGGTCGACAGCCATGTCGATCTGCGCCTGACGCTCTTTCCCGATCGGGTGCATATTCGGGCGCTGGCGCGGGTGGTGCGCTGCGATGCGGTCGAGGATCGAGGCTATCGGGTCGCGGTCGACTTCACGCATGTGCGCGAGGCCGACCGCGAGGCCATCATCCGGCATGTCTACCGCTTGCAGCGGCTCCAACTCCAGGCTCAGGCCGAGGAGGCATTCGAGGCGCGCTACCAAGCCTCCATGAAGCCCCTCAAGGACAAGCCCAAGCGCGGTTAGGTCGTCGCGCGATCGGCCTTCTCGGTGACGACGGTCTCCGAGGCCGTCGGGCGCATCCGCCCTCGGATCAGCACGAAGAACAGCGGCACGAACAGCACGCCGAGCAGGGTCGCCGCGACCACGCCGCCGAGCACACCCGTACCGATCGCGTTCTGTCCGCCCGAGCCTGCGCCCGAGCTGATCGCCAGCGGCAGCACGCCGAAACCGAAGGCGAGCGAAGTCATGACGATCGGTCGGATACGCATCCGTGCCGCTTCCAGCGCCGCGCTCAGGGCATCGCGCCCTTCTTCCTGGAGCGTCTTGGCGAACTCGACGATCAGGATCGCGTTCTTGGCCGAGAGCCCGATCGTCGCCAGCAGGCCGACCTGGAAATAGATGTCGCTCGGCAGTCCGCGTCCGAGCGCGGCGACCACCGCGCCGAGCACGCCGAGCGGCACCATCAGCATCACCGCGAAGGGCACCGACCAGCTCTCGTAGAGTGCGGCGAGCGCCAGGAATACGACCAGCGCCGAGAGCGCATAGAGGGCTGGCGCCTGAGCACCGGCCGCACGCTCTTCATAGGAAATCCCGGTCCACTCCAGACCGATGCCCGGCGGCAGTTTCCGCGCCAATTCCTCGACGGCGAGCATGGCCTCGCCCGTGCTCAGACCGGGTGCGGCCTGACCCAGCACCTCGGCGGATGGCAGACCGTTGTAGCGCTCCAGACGCGGCGAACCATAGGTCCAGGCGCCGGTCGCGAAGGCCGAGAAGGGCACCATGTCGCCATCGGCATTGCGCACGTACCAGGCGTTCAGATCCTCCGGCAGCATCCGATAGGGTGCGTCGGCCTGGACATAGACCTTCTTCACCCGTCCCTCGTGTACGAAGTCGTCGATATAGGCACTGCCCCAGGCCATCGAGAGCGTGCGGTTGATGTCGGCCAGCGACAGCCCGAGCGCGCCGGCCTTGGTGCGATCGACCTCGACCTGATACTGCGCCTCGTCCTCGCGTCCGTTCGGGCGCACGGCCATGAAGCGCGGATCCTGCATCGCCATGCCGAGGAACTGACCGCGCGCGGCGGCCAGCACCTCGCGTCCGACGCCGCCCTTGTCCTGCAACTGCACGTCCCAGCCCGAGGCCGTGCCCAGCTCGATGACCGCCGGCGGCGGAAAGGCGAAGACGCGCGCGTCGCGAATGTGCGAGAAGGCCATCATGGCCCGTCCGGCCACGGCCTTGACGTGCAGATCGGGCCGTTGGCGCTCCGACCAGTCCCGCAGCTTGACGAAGCCGATGGCCATGTTCTGGCCCTGACCGGCAAAGCTGAAACCCGAGACCGTGATGAGCTCCTTGACCGCCTCCTTCTCGTTCTCCAGGAAGTGTTTCTCGACCTGCTTGAGCACCTCGCGCGTGCGCTCGAGCGTCGCACCCGAGGGCAGCGTGACCTGCATGATGAGGATGCCCTGATCCTCGTCGGGCAGGAACGAGGTCGTCATCCGCTCGTGCAGCACGATCAGCAGGCCGACCAGCCCCAGATAGACCGCCAGGAAGATCCAGCGCCGACGGGCGATGCCGGCCACGCTCTTGCCGTAGACCGAGACACTGCGCTCGAAATTGCGGTTGAACCAGCCGAAGAAGCCGCGTCGCGGTCCATGCGGCATGGGCTTGAGCAGCGAGGCCGCCAGCGCCGGACTCAGGGTGAGCGCCACCACCACCGACAGCAGCATGGCCGAGACGATGGTGATCGAGAACTGCCGATAGATGACCCCGGTCGAGCCGCCGAAGAAGGCCATGGGCACGAACACCGCCGACAGCACCAGGGCGATGCCGACCAGCGCGCTGGTGATCTGATCCATGGACTTGCGCGTCGCTTCCTTGGGCGGCAGTCCGTCCTCGTGCATCACGCGTTCGACGTTCTCGACCACCACGATGGCGTCGTCGACCAGCAGACCGATCGCCAGCACCATCGCAAACAGCGTCAGGGTATTGATGGTGAACCCGAAGGCGGCCAGGATGCCGAAGGTGCCGAGCAGCACCACGGGCACGGCGATGGTCGGGATCAGGGTGGCGCGGAAGTTCTGCAGGAACAGATACATCACCACGAACACCAGCAGCACCGCCTCGAAGATGGTCTTGACCACCTCGCCGATGGAGATGCGCACGAAGGGCGTGGTGTCATAGGGGAAGACCGCCTCCATCCCCGGCGGGAAGAAGGCCGAGAGTTCGGCGATCTTGGCCTTGACCGCATCCGCCGTCTGCAACGCATTGGCGCCGGTGGCGAGCCGGATCGCCATGCCCGCCGCCGGACTGCCGTTGTGACGCGCCATCTTGCCGTAGCTCTCGCTGCCCAGTTCGATGCGCGCCACGTCACGCAGATGCACGGTCGAGCCATCGGCCTGGGTGCGTAGCCGGATGGCGCCGAATTCATCGGGCGTGTTGAGCCGGCTCTGGACGTTGACGGTGACGTTGAGCTGCTGGCCCTCGGGCGAGGGAATCGCACCCAGCTGACCGGCCGAGACCTGAGCGTTCTCGGCCTCGATCGCCGCGACCACGTCGGTCGGACTCAGACCATATTGATTGAGCCGGTTGGGGTCGAGCCAGATACGCATGGCGTACTGGGCCTCGAACAGGGTGATCTCGCCCACGCCGGGCACACGGCTGATCGGATCCTTGACCAGACTGGCGGCATAGTCGCCCAGATCAGCGTTGGTCAGGCTCCCATCGCGCGAGACGAAGGCCACGACCATCAGGAAGTTGCGCACCGATTTCGCGACCTGGATGCCCTGACGCACCACTTCTTCCGGCAGGAGCGCGTTGGCCAGTTGCAGCTTGTTTTGCACCTGCATCTGGGCGATGTCGGGATCGACACCGTTCTCGAAGGTGAGCGTGATGGTCGAGAGTCCGTTCGACTCACTGGTCGAGGACATGTAGCGCAGACCGTCGAGACCGTTCATCTGCTGCTCGATGACCTGGGTCACAGAGTCCTCGACGGTCTGGGCCGAGGCGCCGGGATAGGTGGCGCTGATGGCGATCTCCGGCGGCGCGATGCTCGGATACTGCGAGACCGGCAGGATGCGGATCGACAGCAACCCGGCCAGCATGATGACGATGGCGATGACCCAAGCGAAGACGGGTCGGTCGATGAAGAAACGGGCCATGATGGGGTGCTCGGTGATCGGTTAGTGAGTCTTGCCGGGACCGGACGCCGAGGCGACGGCCTCGGACGGCTGATCGTCGAGCACCACGGGCTGGGCCTTGTCGCCCGGACGCACCTTCTGCAGACCGTCGACGATCAGCCGGTCGCCGGCGGCCAGTCCGTCATCGACCAGCCAGTCACTGCCCAGCGCGCGATCGGTCGCGAGCATCCGCTGATCGACCACGCCCTCGGCGTTCAGCACCAGCGCATAGGGCCGACCGCGCCGATCGCGCTGCACGCCGCGCTGGGGCGCCAGGATCGCCTCGGGTCGCGTGCCCTCCTCCACCCGGGCGCGCACGAACATGCCCGGCAGCAGGACGTGATCGGGATTGGGGAAGGTCGCGCGCAGCGTGACCGCGCCCGTGCCCGGATCGACGCTGACCTCGGAGAACTCCAGCCGTCCGGCGAGCGGATAGTCGCTGCCGTCCTCCAGCACCAGGGTCACGCGCGGCTGATCGCCGTCCGGACGCTGGAGACGCCCGTCTTCCAGAGCACGGCGCAGACGCAGCATCTGCGCGCTCGACTGGGTGAGATCGACATAGATGGGATCGAGCTGCTGGATGGTGGCCAGAGCGAGTTCCTGATTGGCCGTCACCAGCGCGCCCTGGGTCACGACCGAGCGCCCGATGCGCCCGCCGATCGGCGCTGTCACCCGCGTGTATTCGAGATCGATGCGCGCGCGCGCCAGCTCGGCCTCGTCGACCGCCACGCTGGCGGCGGCTTCCTTGAGCGCGGCTTCGGCGTCGTCGAAATCTTCCTGACTGACGGCCTTGGCCTTGAGCAGATCGGCATAGCGCGTGGCCTTGAGCCGGGCGCGTTCGAAGGTCGCGCGCGAGCGGTTCAGGGCGGCCTGGGCGCTGTCATAGGTCGCCTGATAGACCGCCGGATCGATCCGATAAAGCACCTGACCCGAGCGGATCAGCGCGCCCTCCTTGAACAGCCGCTCCTTGATGATGCCGCCGACCTGAGGCCGCACCTCAGCGACCCGATAGGAGGCCGTGCGTCCGGGAAGCTCGGTGGTCAGAGCCGCCTCGCGCGCCTGGAGCGTGATGATCCCAACCTCGGGCGGCGGCCCGCCCGGACCACCTGGACCGCCCGGTCCCCCGCCCGGCGGCGCCGAGCGCTCACAGCCGACGACGGAGAGTGCCGCGACGAGCACGCACAGCCAGACACCGGCCCAGGGCCGAGGGATCAGGGGGTTCATGGGCAACCTCGAGAGAGCACTAGGATTGTATAGAACGTTCGTTCTAGAATGAGCGTTCAATCTAGACATTCGAGGCCAGTTCGTCAAGTACGAAAGCGAGCCTGCAAATAACGAGGAGCGACTCCCGCATGACCCTGCCGACCCGACCCGACCCAGAACAGACGCGCGCCCAGACGCGCCGACGTCAGATCCTGGACGCCGCCGCGATCTGTTTCGCGCGCGAAGGCTTCCACGGCACCAGCATCGCCGCGCTCTCCAAGGCGGCCGGGATGAGTTCGGGGCACATCTATCACTTCTTCGAGAACAAGGAGGCCATCATCGAGGCGCTGGTCGAGCGCCGGCTGGAGCAGTCGCTGGAGATGGTGAGTCAGTTCGAGAACGCCGAGGACGTCTTCCAGGCGCTGATCGATCGCGTCGACCTTGGCCTGAACGAAAAGACGGATCTGGACAACGCGGCCCTGGAGCTGGAGATCCTGGCCGAGGCGGCGCGCAATCCCAGGGTCGCGGCCAGCGTGCGCGAGGCCGACCGCATCAAGCGTGAACGGCTGATCGGTGTGCTGGGCCGCGCGCGTCAGGCGCTCGGGCGGGAGCCGGAGACCCCGGATGCCGATGCCGTGACCGAGATCCTGATGGCCCTGTTCGATGGACTCGCGGCCCGGGTCATCAATCATCCCGAACTCGACCGGACCGCGCTGGCGCCCCTGATCCGCATCGCGCTGCGGACCTTCATCGAGGGCGAGTAGACCTGATTCGGTTCAGCGACGCCGGATGTGCACCGAAGTTCAGAGCTGGAAGCGTATGGCGCGTTCTCTCAGGTCGCCGGCCAATTCCTCCAGGCCCCGGCCGGCCTGTTCGAGTTCAGCCATGTTTTCGCTCGCTTCCCGCGTTCCCCCACTGATCGAGAGGATGCCGCGACTGATCTCGATCGCGACCGCCGTCTGTTCCTCGGCGGCGCTGGCGATCTGTGACATGGTCTCCGAGATCCCATCGACGGCCGAGGTGATCGCCCCGAGCGCCTCGCCGGCCTTGCTCGCCGTGGTCATGGAGTCGTTGGCGCCCTGTCGGCTGCGGTTCATCTCATCGGCGGCCTGCTGCGCACTGTGTTGCAGGCGCTTGACCATGCCCTCGATCTCCTGGGCCGACGTCTGGGTGCGCTGCGCCAGGGTGCGGACCTCGTCGGCCACGACCGCGAAACCACGCCCTACTTCACCAGCACGCGCCGCCTCGATCGCGGCGTTCAGGGCCAGCAGATTGGTCTGACTGGTGATGGCCTGGATCACGTCGAGGATCTTGCCGATCTCCTGGCTGTCACGCTCCAGCGACTGGATGGTCTCGCCGGACTGGGCGATGCGCTCGGCCAGGGCGGACATGGACTCGATGGTCTCGGTGACGGCGACCTGCCCCTGATCGGCCAGTCGCTTGGAGGCGCGGGTGGACTCGGCCGCCGAAGCGGTGTTGCGCGCCACCTCCTCGACCGAGGCCGTCATCTCCTCCATGGCCGTGGCCACCTGATCGGTCTCCAGGTGCTGGCGCTGCGCCACCTCGCGCACCTGGGCCAGATTGCCCGACATCTCGCCGGTCGCCGAGGACAGGGTCATGGCCGAGCCGGTGATGCGCTCGACCAGACCGCGCAACTCGGCGACCATCCGATCGAAGTCGCGCGCGATGGCGCCGATCTCGTTCGGGACATCGAGATCCGTGCTGGCGGTGAGGTTGGAGTGCTCGACGATGCTGTGGATGGCGCGCCGAAGGGCGCCGAGCTGTCCCATGATGGAACGACGGAACAGCCAGTTGAGGGCGGCGACCACGGCCAGTGCGATGAGCGTGAGCGCAACGAAGGCACGCACTGAGGTCTCATAGCTGGCATGGGCGGCCTGCTGTTCCTCGTGGGCCACCTCCAGTTGCAGATCGACCAGCTCGGTGAGCTTGGCGCTGATGGGATCAATGGTCTCGTAGAGCGGGCCGTCGAACGCGCGCAACTGGTCGGCGATGTGGCCGCTCAGTCCTTCCAGATGGCGCGTGACCGCCGCGATCGCGGCATCCGCGCGGGCAAAGAGCTGCTCGGCCTCATCGACCAGGACCGCCTCGCGTGGCGTGAGATCGGTCTGGAGATAGGTCGACCAGCGCGTGCGGATGCGCTCCTGGGCCTGACGAATCCCGTTCAGGGCCTCCTCGGCCGTCATCCGGCCGGCATTGGCCTTGTTGACCGCGTCGATGACGAGCACCGCATAGTCGTCGGCGATGCCCTTGAGCCCCTGCAAGGGGACGACGCGATCCAGATAGATGCGATCGACGCCCTGATCGACCTGCCGCAGCATCGTGGTCGCGACCAAGCCGATCAGCACCATGGCGATGCTGGGAACCAGGGCCAGGAGGATCAGCTTGGTGCTGATGTTGGCGCGTTCAATAAATCTCATCCCTATTCCTCAGTGGGTGTCGCTGTCTGTCATGCCCCCGGCGATCGAGGCGAGTGGCCCGGATCCGGGGGACATGGCGAAACCACGCCCGATCGACCGATCGGCTTCGATTTCAATCGTTCCAGTAAAAGGATTGCTCGACGGCGCCCGTCGCCGGTATCGCGATATCGCGCGTCTGGACCTGACCGGCGTTGTCGACGCGCAGGACATAGCGTCCCGGCGCCAGACTGGCATAGAACCAGGGGCCTTGGGAGACGGCTTCGAGCAGGGTCGGGCCGGCGGCATCGTCGATGCGCACCCGCACATCGGCCAGATAGGAGCCGGAACCGGCGACGGCGAAGAGCAGGCGCAGATTGAACCTGGATTTGACCTCCTGCATCTCGGTGCGCTCCGAGACGCCGATGCCGCCGCTGATGTAGGGCACACCGCTGGCCACATCGGTTGCGGGCGCGGGTGTGGGTGCGGGTACGGGCGCCGGAACCGGGGCCGGCATTGGCGCAGGCTGAGCCTGGGCGGGCGCGGCCGACTCAGCGGGCAGGATGGCCCCGCCCGGCAGGACGGTCCCCGGCGGCAGCAACATGCCTTCCTGCAGCACCGTGCCCTGTGGGAGCTGGACCGCCGCCGGCGGTTGCCCGCCCGCGGGCGCGATGGCCCATTCGGTCCTCAGCCCCTGTTCGACCGGCGCGGGCGGCGCCGACTCGTACTGGGCCTGGGCAACGCCCATCGGCAGGGTCAGAGCCAGCAACAGACCAAACCCTGGGGTCTTGTCGATTCGTGTCATGAGGCACCTCAGGTCTTCAATTCCGATGATTCCAAACCGTGCAGGGAGGATAGTGTATTTTCTTCAGTCCGTCCCCGAAGCACGCCCGCTCCAGCGGCTCGGGAACTGACTCTCGATGACACCCGAACGGTGCAGGATGGCGATGCCGAGCACATGACCCCGATAGCTCGCGATGACCTGTCCCGGCGGATTGGCGGCCAGTTGCTCGGGCGTGGGCGTGAAGATCTCGCGGCGCAGATAGGCATCACGCTGTTCACGGCTGAGATCCAGCCGGAAGCGCGTCACGTCCGGGCCGATGAGCAGTGCCCCGCTGGTGGTGGGCTTGGGCGGACGGACGTTGGTGCGATGGAAGAAGATCCCGCGTCCTTCGGCCGGCGGAACGGCGGGCGGTGCGTGATCGGCGGCCATCAGATGCAGACCGCGTTTGGTCTGGCGATTGATGCGGTAGCGGCTCCAGTAGTCATCCGGCAGTCCGTATTTGGACAACAGACCGTCGAGCCATTCGTCATGCTCGCTTTCGGCGAGGGTGGCGAGTTCGGGTTCAGGCTCGGCCGGGAGTCCGGCGTCCTTCTCCAGCAACGCGATGAAGAAGCCGCCGGTGTCGTTGCGGTGGGGCCAGAGACGTCGGCATCGCGCCAGCTCGGGCGGCAGCGTGCGGCCCAGCCACTCGGTCACACCGGGCGCGGTGTCGAAGCCGGGGATGTCGATGGTCCGTAGCCGGATCTTGCCGTCGAACTCGGCCAGGATGTCAGCCACCACCAGCTCGTTCTCCTCGGGCGCGAAGGTGCAGGTCGAATAGAGGATCAGACCGCCCGGCCGGCAGCGCTGCACGGCCTTGCGCAGCAGGGCGCGCTGGCGCGGGCCGAGCCGCTCGGAGCCGGCCGGATCGTGCCGCTGCAACAGGGACGGATTGCGCCGAATGGTGCCCTCGCTGGAACAGGGCGCGTCGAGCAGGATGCGGTCGAACTGACCGCCGGCGGTCGGCCAGTTGCTCGCATCGCTCTGGGTCGTGGTCACATTGAGCACGCCGAGCCGGTCGAGATTGCCCTGGAGCGCCTTGATCCGGCCATAGGAGATGTCGTTGGCAACGACCGTGCCGCGGTTGTCGAGCGCGAAGGCGATCTGAGCGGTCTTGCCGCCGGGCGCGGCGCACATGTCGAGCACGCGCTGACCAGGTTCGAGATCCATGAGCGTCACCGGCAGTTGCGAGACGGCCTCCTGCGCATGGGCCAGACCCACGCAGTACCACCACTGCTGACCGGCCCGAAACTCGGGCGGCAGATTCAGGGCGTTGGGTAGCCCTTGGATCGGTTGCGGCGACAATCCCTGCTCGACGAGCAGCTCGTTCAGCGCCGCGACCGAGATCCGCGCCGGATTGGCCCAGAGCGCGACCGGCAGCGGACGGCCGAGCGCCTCGGCGAAGGCGTCCCAGTCGTCGACCAGATCGCGATAGCGTGCGAGCCAGGAATCGGCGATTTGATCCGGTGTTGGGAGCGAGGCCGCACTGACGCGGGCGGTACGTTGGTTCATCACTGACTGTGACCCTTTCTATTCAAATGACCCTTGGGTTCAATGGCTGACAAAGGGATTGACAATGGTCAAGCAATCAGCGATGACTTGACCGTGTTGCATGTCTTCGCTGTAGAGCGTGGAACAGCCTGCATCGATTGCGGCCGCAACGATCAGGCTGTCCCAATAACTGAATGCATGGTTTTCCCGTAACTCCGAAGCCAACAGGTGTTGCGCTGCATTGGAGGGATGAATTTCGCAGGCTCGGTACCAGTCTTCAATGATGGCGCGCAGCTGCGGCTCAGCGAGTCCAGCCTTTTTGAGCAAATTACTACTGGCCTCGCGAATCACTTGCGAGTTGACTACGGGTCTCGTCAGGCCAAGCAAAAACCGGGCTGCAAGCCGATGCTTGGGATCCGCGTCTTCGGAAGCCAATGCGTAGAGCCAGATGTTGGTATCGACGAACAGCCTAGCGGGCATTGGCTTCTTCCCGACTCAGCGGGTGAAAATCCTTGACGCCCAAAGGATGATTGATCCATTGCGCCAAGGACGACTCAGCCAAGGTTTTTGGCTGGACCTGGTCGCTTTGAATGCGTTGGACGAGAAACTTGGCAAAATCGAGCACCTCGGCCTGCTTGGCTGTCGGCAGTTGCTCTAGGGTTTCAATCAGTTCGGCCTGTATCATGACGCTCTCCTCGCGTTTTGTTCACCAGTCATCGCATTCCTCATCACGTCGATGACATCCGATGGCGTAATTTATAGCGGTCTCGATCGTTGTCTACCGTGCTTCTGGGGCTATTTGTCCGCCTTGGCCTGACGCCGCCGATCGAGCCGCTGGACGAACTCGGCGATCAAGCGCACGTAGAGCGCATCGCCCAGCACCCGATCCTCGACCCCGGCATCCAGACTGGGATTGTCGTTGACCTCGATCACGACCGGCCCCGAGGGCGTCTCCTTGAGATCCACGCCATAGAGTCCGTCGCCGATCAGATCGGCCGCCTTGAGCGCGGTGCGCACGACCGCCGGCGGAACGTCCTCGATGGCGAACGTCTCATAACCGCCCTCGACGTGACGCCCGTCGCTCTCATGCTTGACGATCTGCCAGTGATCACGGCTCATCAGATACTTGCAGGCATAGAAGGGTTTGCGCCCGAGGATGCCGATGCGCCAATCGAAAGGGGTATAGAGATATTCCTGCGCCAGGATCAGATCGGACTCCTTGAACAGCCGGGCAGCGATCCGGGTCAGACTCGCTCGATCCTCGGCCTTGTGGACGCCGCGCGAGAAGGAACCCTCGGGGATCTTGAGCACCACCGGATAGCCGATCCGCTCCTCGGCCTCCAGCAGATTCTCCTTGCGCAGCACCAGCGTCTTGGGCCGGGGAATGCGATGCGCGGCCAGTAGCTCGGCCAGATAGACCTTGTTGGTGCAGCGCAGGATAGAATCGGGATCGTCGATGACGACCATGCCCTCGCTGTCGGCCTTCTTGGCGAAGCGGAAGGTGTGGTGTCCGATACGGGTGGTCTCGCGGATGAAGAGCGCGTCGTATTCGGCCAGACGGCTGTAGTCCTTGCGCTGGATCAGCTCGACGTTCACGCCCTGGCTCTTGCCGGCCTTGACGAAGCGGGCCAGCGCCTTGGGGTCCGAGGGCGGCAACTCCTCCTCCGGGTCGTACAGGATCGCCAGATCATAGCGATAGGACAACCGCGCGCGCGGCTGACGCCAGCGTTTGGACAGATAGCCTTCCAACGCCGCGAACAGCGGACTCTCACCCTCGTTGGCCACGGCCGTGATCGGCAGCGCCTTGATCGCGCCGATGCGCCAGGTGCCGTGCAACCGGAACTCGACCTTGAGGATGGGGCAGCGGAAGGTCTCGAAGATCAGGCGCGCCAGCGGCTGCAACTCCTTGACGTCGCACTGACCGAAGCAGATCGTCAGCTCATAGGCGGTCGGGACGAGCGCGCTGGTCTTGCGCCGTCCGAGCAGACGCTGCGCCAGGGTGTTGAGTTCCTCGGTCGCCAGGTCGTAGAGCTCGCGGCTGGACAGCTCCTGGATGGTGCGCACCGTCGGGATGACCTTGTGACCGCGCGCCTCGGCCAGCAACGAGCAGTAATAGCCGAGCGAGAGATAGCGATAACTGCGGCAGAGATTGATGACGCGCAGGTCACGTTTGGCCGCCAGCTCGCCGCCGGCCAGATAATCGCGCGCCGTCACCACGGGCAGACGCGGGAAGCCGGGCTTCCAGTCGCCCGGCTGTTCGACCAACAACAGATGTTCAGCCATGTGGATCGGGTTCGGTTATTGATCGGAGACGAGCACGACGGCCTGCAGCCCGACCCGGCCATAGCGGGCCATGCGGGTGAATTCGTCGCGCTGGATCGGCATGTCGATAGAGTCGATGGTGGTCTCGCCGTTGGCGGTGTCGACATAGGGATCGTGGACGTAGACGAAATGCTCGTCGAAGCCGGTGATCACGACCCAGTGTGGAAACTTTTCGCCATAGATGCGATAGGAGCTGATGAGCACCAGAGGCACGGCGCCGGCATCCCAGCGCTGCTGGATATCCTGGATGCCGAGCGTTTGGTAGTAGATCGGGATGCCGCACTGTTCGGCTTCGGCGAGCATGTCTTCCTGGACCAGACGCATGACCTCCTTCTTCTCGGGACTGCGCACCGAATCGACCAGCAGCACGCCGGTGTCGTTGACATGGACCTCGACGGCGAAGTTCCGGCGCTGGGCCGCCAGCGCCAGACCGATCGGACCGCAGCCGCCGTGTCCCGAGGTCATGAAGATGGTGGTCGACTCGCGCCAGATGCGCAGTTCCAGGGTGCGGTTGAGCTCCAGACTCGGCCGTAGCGCCTGCATGGCCATCATCAGCGACGAGGGACCGCAGGTGAAGTCCAGCGTCTGCTCGTAGAAGGGCACGCGCTTGAGTTCGGGCTTGAGACCGGGCGCCATCGCCTTCTCGTAGCGCAGCGCCTCCATGTGGTCTTCGTAATAGTCCGAGAGCACGCCGAAACGCCGATAACCGGCGTGCTCGAACAGCTGTTGCGAAGCCAGGTTGTCGCGGCGGATCTCCAGACGCATATAGGCGCGATCCTGCTCCCAGGCGGCCTGCTCGGCGGCGACCACCAGGGCGCGACCGATGCCCTGTCCGCGTGCCCGCGCATCGATGGCGATCGAATAGAGCCGGGCGACCGAGGTGGCGCGACTGAAGAGCACCAGCACATAGCCCAGCAGCTCGCCGTCGGCCTCCGCTGCCAGGGTGCTCGCCCGCCCGCGCGTGAGCAGATAGCGGAACTGGCGCCGACTGATACGGTCGCCGTCGAAACAGGCGTTCTCCAGACGCAGCAGGGCGCTCAGATCACTGAGGACGGCGGGACGGATGGTGAACGGCAGGGTGTCGGAGGGCGTTGACACGAGAGGCGCGCTTGGGCGATTTCTATTGGACGGTGGAAAGCCGACAATCTACAGCGCCACCTGAAAAACGCAAGATCGCTGCATCCATCGCCGTCGATACCCGGAGAGCTTCAAGACCATGACCACACAGTCCCCATCCCTCAAGACCATGCTCGAAGGGTTGATCGGCACGCTCTCGGTGAGCAGCGTCACGCCCGCCTTCGATCACAGCAACGAACCCCTGGTCGCGCTGCTGGCCGGCTGGCTGGAGAGCGCCGGATTCCGCGCCGAGATCCTGCCGGTCCCTGGACATCCGGGCAAGTTCAACCTGCTCGGCACGCTCGGCTCCGGCCCCGGCGGTCTGGTGCTCTCCGGTCACACCGACACCGTCCCCTTCGACGCCCCGCTCTGGAGCCATGATCCGCTCAAGCTGACCGAGGTCGATGGGCGTTATTACGGACTAGGCACCTCGGACATGAAATCCTTCTTCGCACTGGCGCTTGAGGCGGCGCGTGCGTTCCGCGCGTCAGATCTCAAGTGCCCGCTGATGATCCTGGCCACCGCCGACGAAGAATCGGCCATGCACGGCGCGCGCGCCCTGGCCGAGGCCGGTCGACCGCTCGGACGTCATGCCGTCATCGGCGAGCCGACCAATCTGCGGCCGGTGCGTCTGCACAAGGGGGTGATGGGCGAAGCGGTACGGCTGATCGGGCGCAGCGGTCATGCCAGCGATCCGAGTCTGGGCAACAATGCGCTCGATGGGATGCACGAAGTCATGTCGGTCATCCTCGACTGGCGCACCGAGTTGCAGCAGGCGCATCGGCATCCGGCCTTTCCGGTCCCCTACCCCACCGTCAACCTCGGCCACATCCACGGCGGCGACAACCCCAACCGCATCTGCGGCGAGTGTGAGCTGCATCTGGATCTGCGTGTCCTGCCCGGCATGGACCCGGCTGACCTGCGCGCCGCGCTGGCTGAGCGCGTCGCCGATGTCGGACGGAGGCGCGGACTCCAGTGGTCGGTCGAGCCGCTGTTCACGCCGATCCCGCCCGCCGAGACGCCAGCGACGGCGGCCATCGTGCGCGCTTGCGAGTCACTCACTGGACATGCGGCCGAGGCGGTCAGCTTCGGCACCGAGATGCCGTTCCTGAACCAGCTCGGGATGGACACCCTGATCCTGGGACCGGGCGACATCGCCCAGGCCCATCAGCCTGATGAATTCCTGGCACTCGATCGCATCCCGCCGACGCTGGAGCTGCTGCGCGCGCTCATCCGGCGTTTCTGCGTCGAAGGCGAAGACACGATGGGTTGAATCGCACCTCAAACACACTCAGGATGCCGTTATTTCGGTCACGAAGGCGCTGGTACGGCCTGTCTCGACCGGAACCGTCCAAGACACTGTTTCCGACTCACAGCCGGCTACCCATTGACGCTCGCTCCCATCCCGCCGCCGTGATCACGGGCGAGCGCGACGAAGGCATGCAGATAATCGATGTCGGCCTCGCGCTCGCGGATGCCGACGAAGATCTGCTTGGCGATCCCCTGCGCGCCGAGTCGCACCGCCCCGAGATCGAGCGTGCCGGCCTGTTCGTCCACCAGCCAGCGGGGCAGTGCCGCGACACCGCGACCGCTGGCGACCATCTGCAAAAGGATATCGGTCGTCTCGATCGGCTTGTGGCGCTTGGGCCGGATACCGGCCGGCAACAGGAAGTGCGTGTAGATGTCGAGCCGGTCGAGGGCGACCGGATAGGTGATCAGCGTCTCCTCGGTCAGGTGTTCCGGTTGCACGTATGGGAGACCGCGCAAACGATGCCCCGCGCCGACCACCAGCACCTGCTCATAGTCGAACACCGGCTCGAACCGCAGACCGTGCGCGTAGAGCGGATCGGGCGTCACCAGCAGATCGATTTCGTGCGCGAAGAGCGCGCCGATCCCGCCGAACTGGAATTCCTGCCGGACATCGACGTCCACGTCCGGCCAGGCGGCCAGATAGGGTGATACCACCTTCAACAGCCATTGATGGCAGGGATGACACTCGATGCCGATGCGCAGGGCGCCGCGCTCGCCCTGGGCGAACTGCCGCAGACGCTCCTCGGCCTGTGTGAGTTGCGGCAGCAGACGATTGGCCACCGCCAGTAGATAGGCGCCGGCCTGCGTCGGACGCAGACGACGCCCCTCCCGCGTCCAGATCGCCACCCCGAGCTGATCCTCCAGCTTGCGTATCGCATGACTCAACGCCGATTGGGTGAGATGCAGTTGCTCGGCAGCGGCCGTCAGCGAGCCGTGCTGGTCGACGGCACGGACGATTGCCAGATGGGTGCGTTCGAGTTGAGCCATGACACCTATCTTGCATGAATATCATGCATGGTTGGATGAAATCATACCATTTCCATTCATGATTCACGCTGACGAGAATGGCGCCATCCTTCATCTGTCAGAGCAATCGATATGGCCATCACACACAACCTCGGCTTTCCGCGCATCGGCGCCAAGCGCGAATTGAAGTTCGCCCTCGAATCCTACTGGAAGGGCGAGTCCTCACTCGACGCACTCAGGGCGGTCGGCGCCGAGCTGCGCGCGCACAATTGGCAAGACCAAGCGGGTCTGGATCTGGTTCCGGTGGGCGATTTCGCCTTCTACGACCAGATGCTCGACATGAGCTTTACGCTGGGCCACCTCCCCGAGCGCGTGCGTGGCGTCACAGGCAATGTCCTCGACGCCTATTTCCGCGTGGCGCGCGGACGCTCGGCGCCGGCGGCCGAAGCACAGGCTGGCTGCACCGGCGGCGTCGCCGCCGGCGAGATGACCAAGTGGTTCGATACCAACTATCACTACATCGTGCCGGAGTTCACCGCCGCCACTGAATTCCAGCTCGATGCCTCGCGTCTGCTCGAGCAGCTGGCCGAAGCCAAGCGCCAGGGCGTCAATGCCAAACCGGTCATCATCGGTCCCGTCACCTATCTGGCCCTGGGCAAGAGCAAGGACGGCTCCGACCGGCTCGCGCTGCTCGATCGTCTGCTGCCGGTCTATGCCGAGTTGCTGAACCGGCTGGCCGCACACGGCGTCCAGTGGGTGCAGATCGACGAGCCGATCCTGGTGACGGAACTCGACGAAACCTGGCGCCACGCCTTCGAGATCGCCTATCACGAACTCAAGACGGCCCCGGTCAAGCTGCTGCTGGCGACCTATTTCGGCGAACTCCAGGATCAACGCTATCTGGCCGCCCATCTGCCGGTGGCCGGACTGCACATTGATGTGGTCAGGGGGCGTGACGACCTGCTGCCGTTGCTGAATCTGTTGCCCTCGACCAAGATCCTGTCACTCGGCGTGATCGACGGCCGCAACATCTGGAAGACGGATCTGAACGCCGTGCTCGATTGGCTGGAGCCGATCCAGGACCAGCTCGGCGAGCGGCTGTGGATCGCGCCCTCCTGCTCGCTGCTGCATGTGCCGGTGGATCTGGACAGCGAGCAGACGCTCGACCCCGAGATCCGGTCCTGGCTCGCCTTCGCCCGACAGAAACTCGATGAGCTGAGGATATTGGCCAGAGCGCTGAATCAGGGTCGTGAGAGCGTCAGGGCCGAGCTGGACGCCAATCGCGCCGCCATCGATTCGCGACGCCAGTCGCCGCGCGTCAACGATCCCGAGGTCAAGGCGTCGCTCACCCGGATCGATGCGCGCCTGGGCCGGCGTCAGAGTCCCTACGCCGAGCGTGCCGCCAAGCAGGCCGGCCTGCTGAGTCTGCCTGAATTCCCCACCACCACCATCGGTTCCTTCCCCCAGACGGGCGAGATCCGTCAGGCGCGCCGGCAGTTCAAGGCGGGGACGATCGACGAGGCGACCTATGTCGAGATCATGCGTGGCGAGATCGCCCGCTGCGTGCGCGAGCAGGAGGCGCTGGAACTGGATGTCCTGGTGCACGGCGAGGCCGAGCGCAACGACATGGTCGAGTACTTCGGCGAACAGCTCGCGGGTTTCACCTTCAGCCAGTTCGGCTGGGTGCAGTCCTACGGCTCGCGCTGCGTCAAGCCGCCGATCCTGTTCGGCGACATCCGCCGTCCCAAGGCCATGACGGTGGACTGGATCAGCTACGCCCAGTCGCTGACCGACAAGCCGATGAAGGGCATGCTGACCGGCCCGGTGACGATCCTCAACTGGTCCTTCGTGCGTGACGACCAGCCGCGTTCGGTCTCCTGCCGGCAGTTGGCGCTGGCGATGCGCGAGGAGGTGCTGGATCTGGAGCGCGCCGGCGTGCGCGTGATCCAGATCGACGAGGCCGCGCTGCGCGAGGGCCTGCCGCTACGCCGTTCGCAATGGAAGGGCTATCTCGACTGGGCGGTCGAGTGCTTCCGTATCACGGCCAACGGCGTGGCCGACGAGACCCAGATCCACACCCATATGTGCTACTCGGAGTTCAACGACATCATCGCGTCGATCGCCGACATGGACGCCGACGTCATCACCATCGAGACCTCGCGCTCGGACATGGAACTGCTCGACGCCTTCGATGATTTCAGTTATCCCAACGCGATCGGCCCCGGCGTCTATGACATCCACACGCCCAACATCCCGAGCGAGGCGCACATGGTCGAGCTGATGCGCAAGGCCGCCGAGCGTATCCCGGCGCAACGGCTGTGGGTGAATCCGGACTGCGGACTCAAGACGCGGCAGTGGAACGAGGTCGTCCCGGCGCTCACCAACATGGTCGCCGCCGCCCGGACGCTGCGCGCCGGCCTCGGCTGATCGCCTCAACGGGTGGCGCGAGCTTTAAGCGCCCCCATCGACCATTGCCCCCTCCAACGCCCTTACCAGAGCGGCATTTTCATCGGGCGTGCCGACCGTGAAGCGCAGACAGTCGGCCAATAGCGGATGCGCGCCATCGAGATTCTTGATCAGGATGCCGGCCTGTTTGAGTCCATCGAAGAGCGCCCTGGCACGCCCTTCGGGGACGCGCGTGAGGATGAAGTTGGCCTCGCTCGGATAGGGATGCAGTCCGGGAATCCGGTGCAGCGCCTCCTGGAGCCGGGCGCGTTCGGCGCGGATGGTGCGCGTCTGCTCGTCGAACACCGCCTTGTGCCTGAGCGCAAAGGCCGCCGAGACCTGGGTCAGCACATTGATGTTGTAGGGCAACCGGACCTTATCGATCTCGGCCAGCCAGTCGGGCGGCCCGACCAGATACCCGAGCCTCAGCCCGGCCAGCCCCATCTTGGAGACGGTGCGCATCACCAGCAGATTGTCCCAGTCGCCGACCAGCCCCATGAAGCTCGAATCGGTGAAGGGCGCGTAAGCTTCGTCGACGATGACCAGACCGG
The DNA here is from genome assembly GCF_013385175.1 of Allochromatium humboldtianum. GTDB lineage: Bacteria > Pseudomonadota > Gammaproteobacteria > Chromatiales > Chromatiaceae > Thermochromatium > Thermochromatium humboldtianum. The sequence goes on from NZ_JABZEO010000007.1 coordinate 45,022, forward strand.
GCGCGGCCTCGATGATCCGCACCATGTCGTCGGCGTCGAAGCGGTTGCCGGTCGGGTTGTTGGGATAGGCCAGATAGACCAGCGCCGGCTGCTCGCGTTCGATGGCTTCCAGCACCGCCGGCAGGTCGATCGAAAAATCCTCGGCCTGGAGCGGCACGCCGACATAGTCCATCCCGGCGAACAGCCCGATCATCCGGTACATGACGAAGCCCGGATCGACCGAGAGGATCTTGCGCCCAGGCGCAGCGACCGTGAACGCCAGCATCTGGATCAGCTCATCGGAGCCGTTGCCGAGCAAGAGCCCCATGTCCTCGGGGATATCCATCGCCTCGCGCAAGGCGGCCTGGAGCACGAGCCCCTGCGGATCGGGATAGCGGTTGAGTTCCAGCCCGCGCAGCGTCTCCAGCCAGTCGGCCTGGAGCGACTCCGGCCAGGTGTAGGGATTCTCCATGGCATCCAGCTTGATCAGTCCGGCCGACTCGGGGACGTGATAGGCCCTGAGCGCGCGGATCTCGGGGCGAACCAGGGACTCGATGCGTGCGTTCATGCCTCGACGTCTCCGCGATATTCGGCCGAACGGGCGTGGGCGGTCAGCCCTTCGCCGCGCGCCAGAACGGAAGCGGTCCGCGCCAGTCGGGCCGACCCCTCGGCCGAGGCCATGATCAGACTGGAGCGCTTCTGGAAGTCATAGACCCCGAGCGGCGAGGAGAAGCGCGCCGTGCGCGAGGTCGGCAGGACGTGATTGGGTCCAGCGCAGTAGTCACCGAGCGCCTCAGCGGTATAGCGCCCCATGAAGATGGCCCCGGCGTGCCGGATGCGCCCGACGATCGACTCGGGATCGGCGACCGACAGCTCCAGATGCTCGGGGGCGATGTGGTTGGCGACCGCGATGGCGTCGTCCAGATCGCGCGCCAGGATCAGCGCTCCGCGTGCACGCAAGGCCGCTTCGATGATGGGTGCGCGCTCCATGGTCGGCAGCAGCCGGTCGATGCTCGCGGCCACCCGATCGAGGAACCCGGCATCCCAGCTCACCAGGATCGATTGGGCATCCTCGTCGTGCTCGGCCTGCGAGAACAGATCCATGGCGATCCAGTCCGGGTCGGTGCCGCCGTCGCAGATCACCAGGATCTCGGACGGACCGGCGACCATGTCGATACCGACCTGACCGAAGACGGCGCGCTTGGCGGTGGCGACATAGATGTTGCCCGGACCCACGATCTTGTCGACGCCTGGGATGGTCTCGGTGCCATAGGCGAGCGCGGCCACCGCCTGCGCCCCGCCGACGGCGAAGGCCCGATCGACACCCGCGACATGCGCCGCCGCCAGCACCAGCTCGTTCAATTCGCCGTCCGGTGTGGGCACCACCATGATGAGTTCGGCCACACCCGCGACCTTGGCCGGGATGGCGTTCATCAACACCGAAGACGGATAGGCCGCCTTGCCGCCGGGGACATAGAGCCCGGCGCGATCCAGGGGCGTGACCTGCTGACCGAGCAGGGTGCCGTCCGGATCGCGATAGCTCCAGCCGGCGAGCTTCTGATGCTCGGCATAGGCGCGGATGCGTTCGGCGGCCGCTTCGAGCGCCTGACGCTGCTCGGCGGGGATGGTGTTCCAGGCCTGTTCCAGACGCGCGCGCGGCAGTTCCAGATCGGCGGGCGTGGCCGGCGTCCAGCGATCGAAGCGCGCGGTATAGTCCAGGAGCGCGGCGTCGCCCCGCGCCCGCACCTCGCGGATGATCTCGGCGACGATCTGCTGGACCCGATCATCGGAGACCGACTCCCAGGCCAGCAGCCCATCGAGACGGGTGTCGAAATCTGAGTCCGAAGTGGAGAGACGTTGGATGTCGGTCACGGCGGTATGATCCTGATTCGATAAGGAGCGTTTGGAATCCGTGAAGGCTCCAAGCGCAAGATGACGACTCAAGCCTTGCGTTCGGCCACGGCCTCGCGCAGCAATTCCAGGAGCGTGGTCAAGGCTTCGTGCTTCATCTTCCAGGACGCCTTGTTGACCACCAGACGCGAGCTGATGTCGGCGATGTGCTCCAGCGGCACCAGACCATTGGCTTTGAGCGTGTTGCCGCTCTCGACCAGGTCGACGATGAGGTCGGCCAGTCCGACCAGCGGGGCCAGTTCCATCGAGCCATAGAGCTTGATGATCTCGACCTGTTGCCCCTTGGCGGCGAAATAGCGTTCCGCCGAATGGACATACTTGGTGGCGATGCGCAGGCGGCGCGTGCCGGGCTCGGGCGTCTCGGGCCGACCGGCGACCATCAGACGACAGCGGGCGATCCCCAGATCCAGAGGTTCGTAGAGTCCCTCCCCGCCGTGCTCCAGCAGCACGTCCTTGCCGGCCACGCCCAGATCGGCGGCGCCGTACTGGACATAGGTCGGCACGTCGCTGGCGCGGATGATGACGAACTTCACCATCGGGTTGGAGGTTTCCAGGATCAGCTTGCGGCTGGTCTCCGGATCGTCCAGCGGCTCGATCCCGGCATGGGCCAGTAGCGGCAGTGTCTGATCGAAGATGCGGCCCTTGGAGAGCGCGATGGTCAATGGGACAGTGAGATTCATGGCGATAGGATCCTGTCAGCCCCGGCGATGCGCCGGATGTCGGCGCCCAGGGTCGAGAGTTTGGCCTCCATGGTCTCATAGCCGCGATCCAGGTGATAGATGCGATCGACCAGGGTCTCGCCGCGCGCGACCAGTCCGGCCAGCACCAGCCCGGCCGAGGCGCGCAGATCCGTGGCCATCACCGGCGCGGCGGTGAGATGCTCGACGCCGTGACAGACGGCGACGTGCCCGTCGATACGGATGTCGGCGCCCATGCGCTGGAGTTCCGGCACATGCATGAAGCGGTTCTCGAAGATGGTCTCGGCGACCGTGCCCACGCCCTCGGCGATGGCGTTGAGGGCGCAGAACTGGGCCTGCATGTCGGTCGGGAAGGCCGGATGCGGCGCGGTATGGATATCGACCGACTGCGGACGCCGACCGCCCATGTCGAGGTCGATCCAGTCCGGCCCGGTCGTGACCGTGGCGCCGGCCTCGCGCAGTTTCTGGATCACCGCATCCAGACAGTCGGGACGGGTCGCGTTCACCCGCACCCGGCCGCCGGTCATGGCCGCGCCGACCAGGAAGGTTCCGGTCTCGATGCGGTCGGGCATGATCCGGTAGTCGCCGCCGCCGAGCCGCTCGACGCCCTGGATGCGGATGAGATCCGTGCCCGCGCCCTCGATGCGTGCGCCGAGCGCGTTGAGGAACTCGGCCAGATCCACGACTTCCGGCTCGCGCGCGGCGTTCTCGATCAGGGTCTCGCCGGAGGCCAGACAGGCCGCCATCATCAGGTTCTCGGTGCCTGTGACCGAGACCAGTTCCATAACGATGCGCGCACCCTGCAACCGCTGGGCGCGCGCGCGGATATAACCGCCCTCGACCGTGACTTCGGCGCCCATGGCGCGCAGTCCGTCGATGTGCAGATTGACCGGCCGCGCACCGATGGCACAGCCGCCCGGCAGCGAGACATCGGCCTGACCATAGCGCGCGACCAGCGGCCCGAGCACCAGGATCGAGGCGCGCATGGTCTTCACCAGCTCATAGGGCGCAACGAAGCTGTTCAGCTCGGCGGGATCGACACGGATGCCGTCGGCCGCGTCCTGGGTCAGACGCGCACCCATGCGCCCCAGCAGTTCGAGCGTGGTGCGGATGTCGCGCAGACGCGGCACATTGGTCAGGTTCACCGGGCCATCGGCCAGCAGGGTCGCCGCCAGGATCGGGAGCGCCGCGTTCTTGGCGCCGGAGGCGCGCACCTCGCCCTGCAAGGGGGTGCCGCCGGTGATGAGGAGTTTGTCCATGGGAAACTATCGCGTTCGAAGACTGTGACGACAGGAGCACGCCTGTCACGCGCCGCGTGGCCGGCTAACGGGATCGTTCAGGTTGGTGGCGCGGCCGGAGCCAGCAGATCACCCAGGTTGGAGACGGCCGCAAGCCGGCCGAGCGAATCGGGCAGATGGGCATAGCTCAGGCGCAGTCCACGACGGCGCGCCATCTCCAGCCACTCCAGCAGGAGCGCCAGACCGGCGCTGTTGGCCCGCTCGACCCCGGCGAGATCGATCACCAGCGACTCCAGACCGCGCGCCGCCGCCGTGCGCAGCAGCACCTGCCCCTCGACGGCGAGCCGGCCGACGGTATCGAAGTCGAGCACGCCGACGAGCGTCCAGCGGTCCGGCTCGAACGCGGTCAGCCGGGCAGGAGGATTCACTCCTGACCCTTGCGGTTCATCTCGCCGAGCCGCGCGATGAGTCCGTCGATGCCGTTCTGACGGATCTCGGTGGCGAAGCTGCTGCGATAGTTGCCCACCAGACTGGCGTTGTTGATGACCACGTCATAGACCTTCCAGCCGCCGCCGGCATTGTGCATGCGGTAATCGACCGGGATGGGCGTCGAACCGGACTCGCGCACCTCGGTCGCGACCGTCACCATCGAAGGCCGGTTGCCCGGCCTGGACGGCAGATAGCGGATCTCCTGACCCGAATAGCTCAGGAGCGAGCGCGCATAGGTGCGGATGAGCACCTGCTTGAAGCCGTCGACCAGCTGGCGCTGCTGGATCGGCGTGGCCTGACGCCAGTACTGACCGACCGCGCCCTGGGTGATGCGCTCGAAGTCGAAGTGCGGCAGAACGATGGTCTCGACCAGCCCGTAGATCAGCGACGGATTACGGTCGATCTCGGCGCGGCGCGCCTTCAGCGTGTCGAGCATACGCTCGGCGGTGCGCTGGACCAGTGCGGTGGCCTCGTCCTGGGCGGCCAAGAGCGAGCCGCTCCAGGTGAGCGGCGCCAGCACCAGGAGTAACAATAGGAAATGACGTCGTTGAAGAAGCATTAGCCGCTCTCACCCGCTTTTTTGAAAAGGAACTGTCCGATCATCTGTTCGAGCACCAGCGCCGACTGGGTGTTGACGATCTCGTCGCCATCACGCAGCGACTCGGGGCTGCCGCCCGCTTCCAGACCGATGTACTGCTCGCCGAGCAGACCGGACGTAAAGATATTGGCGAAGGTATCGTCCGGGATCGAGTCGACCGCCGCGTCGATCCGCATCGAGACCACCGCCTCGTAGGTCTGCTTGTCGAAGCGCACCGACTCGACGCGCCCGATGCGCACCCCGGCCATGGTCACGGGGGCGCGCACCTTGAGGCTGCCGACATTGGCAAAGCGCGCCTGGACCAGATAGCCTTCGCTGGAGGCGCTCAGGCTGAGGTTGCTCACCTGCATGGCCAGGAAGAAGAGCGCGACCAGCCCCAGGGCCACGAAGGTTCCAACCGTCAGCTCGACATTGCGTCGTTTCGCCATCTCGATTCAGTCTCCGAACATCAGCGCCGTCAATACGAAATCCAGCCCCAGCACCACCAGGGCCGCGTGCACCACCGCGCGGGTGGTCGAGCGGCTCACGCCCTCGGAGGTCGGGACCGTGTCATAGCCCTGGAAGAGCGCGATCCAGGTCACGACCACACCGAAGGCCAGACTCTTGATCACACCGTTGACCAGATCCTCGTCGAAGTCGATCTTGGCCTGCATCTGGCTCCAGTAGGCGCCCTCGTCGACCCCGAGCAGCCCCACGCCGACGAAATAGCCGCCCAGCACCCCGACGGCGCTGAAGATGGCCGCCAGCAAGGGCATCGACAGCACGCCGCCGACGAAACGCGGCACCAGGATGCGCCGCACCGGGTCGACGGCCATCATCTCCAGACCCGAGAGCTGTTCGGTGGCCTTCATCAATCCGATCTCGGCGGTGAGCGCCGAGCCGGCGCGTCCGGCCACCAGCAGCGCCGTGACTACGGGGCCGAGTTCGCGCACCAGAGACGCCGCGACCATGACGCCCAGACTCTCGGCGGCGCCGAACTGCGAGAGCACATAATAGCCCTGGAGGGCGAGCACCATCCCGACGAACAGCCCCGAGACGCCGACGATCAGCAGCGACAGCACGCCGATGTTGAACAGTTGCTCCCAGAGCAGACGCGGGCGGCGCAGCACCTCGCCCAGACCGAGCAGGATCGCCAGCAGCAGCAGATGACCGCGCCCGAGCCGCTCCAGGGCGTCGAGCACGCCGCGACCGAGTCGCACAAGCGGATCGAGCATCAGCGGTCTCCCCGCAGCAACAGATCGTCGGCCAGATCGGGCGCCGGATAGTGGAAATGCACCGGGCCGTCCGGCAGGCCGTCCATGAACTGGCGCACCCACTCGGAGCGATCGGCCGCCAGTTCGTCCGGCGTGCCCTGGGCGACAACCCGCCCCTCGAAGATCACATAGAGATAATCGGCGATGCTCGCCGTCTCGCGCACATCGTGCGAGACCAGGATGCTGGTCAGACCCGAGGCGTCGTTGAGCTGGCGGATGAGCGCCATCAGCATCCCCATCGAGATCGGATCCTGGCCGGTGAAGGGTTCATCATAGAGGATCATCATGGGATCGAGCGCAATCGCCCGCGCCAGCGCCACCCGGCGCGCCATGCCGCCCGAGAGTTGGCTCGGCATCAGATCGCGCGCCCCGCGCAACCCCACGGCCTCCAGCTTGAGCAGCACCAGCTTGCGCACCATCGAGGCGCTCAGATTGGTGTGCTCGCGCAGGGGATAGGCGACATTGTCGAAGACGCTCAGATCGGTCAGGAGCGCGCCCGACTGGAAGAGCATCCCCATGCGCCGGCGCAGCCGGTAGAGTTCGGCACTGTCGAGCCGGGTCACGTCCTGGCCGTCGACGCGGATGGTTCCGGCGTCCGGGTGCAGTTGCCCGGTGATGAGCTTGAGCAGGGTCGTCTTGCCGGTCCCGCTCGGTCCCATCACCGCCGTCACAGTTCCGCGGCGGATGTCGAGATCGAGATCCTCGAAGATGACCCGCTCGCCACGACGAAAGCACAGACCACGGATCTCGACGAGCACCTCCGGGCGCGCGTCGCCCGCAACGTCCCGGCACTCCAATACGCCATCCGACTCAAGCCCTTGTTGCGTCATGGTCTCTAGCGTTTCGATCGAAACGGGTGATTCTCATCTCCACGGATGTGTGGCGTCAAGCCATACCGACGACCGGCGGCGAGTCCGGCAGCTCCTTTCGTCCGTGTCGACCGCCCGGCCGCCTGAGGCCAGAGCTGGCAGGATTTGCCGATATCGCCGCCAATCCTGTTAATCTTGCCCCTGTCATCGATCCGCCCCCGTTCAAGGACGTGTGATCGATGCTCGCACCCTAAGCACCCAATCCCATCGAACCCGGCTGGATACAGCTCGCCATGACTGAACGACGACGACTCGGCACACTGCCGGCCGCGCTCTCGCCCGAGCAGGCCGATCAGATCAAGCGCCTCGGGCGTGCCGTGATCGAGACCGAGGCCAAGGCCGTGACAGCGCTCGCCGAACGGATGGACGACGCCTTCGTCGTCGCCTGCGCCCACATGCTCGCCTGCGACGGGCGTATCGTGGTGCTCGGCATGGGCAAGTCCGGCCACATCGGCGGCAAGATCGCCGCCACCCTGGCCAGCACCGGCAGTCCAGCCTTCTTCGTCCATCCCGGCGAGGCCAGCCACGGCGATCTGGGCATGATCACCCCGCGTGACGTGGTGCTGGCCATCTCCAACTCGGGCGAGACCGATGAACTGCTGACCATCCTGCCCATCATCAAGCGACTCGGCGTGCCCCTGGTCGCCATGACCGGACGGCGCGAGTCCACGCTGGCGCGCGAGGCCGATGTCCATCTCGACATCAGCGTCGCCATGGAGGCCTGCCCGCTCGGACTTGCCCCGACCTCCAGCACCACGGCGGCGCTGGCGATGGGCGATGCCCTGGCCATCGCGCTGCTCGAAAGCCGCGGTTTCACCGCCGAGGACTTCGCCCGCTCGCATCCGGCCGGCCGTCTCGGACGACGCCTGCTGCTGCACGTCGACGACGTGATGCACCAGGGCGAGCGCCTGCCCTGGGTGGCGCTCGGAACCTCGCTGCTCGATACGCTGGAGGAGATCTCACGCAAGGGGCTGGGCATGAGTGCCGTGGTGAACCCGGACGGCACCCTGGCCGGCGTCTTCACCGATGGGGACCTGCGCCGCGCGCTCGATCGCAGCATCGACGTCCATCACACAGCGATCGACGCCGTCATGACGCGCCAATGCGCCACCATCCAGTCGGGCGCGCTGGCCGTCGAGGCAGTGCGTCTCATGGAGTCGCGCGCCATCAATGGCTTGCTGGTGGTCGACGCCGGAGGGCGCCTGATCGGGGCGCTCAACATGCACGACCTGCTGCGCGCTGGAGTCGTCTGAGGATCGGTCCGCCGGATTCGAGCGACTCCGTGCTCGTATTGACCCCATGCCGCGAAAAGGCTACAAGGGCACGCATTCCAACCCTGGACGCGATTCAATCACGACATGACAGAGCTTCGAGAACGCGCCTCACGCATCCGGCTGGTCATCTTCGACGTCGACGGCGTACTCACCGACGGCAGTCTCTACCTCGGCGACGATGGCCAGGAGTACAAGGCGTTCAATTCGCGCGACGGTCACGGCATGGTCCTGCTCCGGGAGAGCGGCATCCGACTGGCCGTCATCACCGGACGCACCTCCAATGTCGTGCAGATGCGCATGGAGAGCCTGGGCGTCTCCGACATCTTCCAGGGCTATCGTCACAAGCTCCCGGCCTACGAACAGCTCAAACAGCGCCATGGACTCACCGATGAGCAGATCGCCTATGTCGGCGACGACGTCATCGACCTGCCGGTGATGCGCCGGGTCGGGCTGGCGATCGCGGTCGCCGACGCCGACCCCCGAGTGCGCGACCTGGCCCACTGGCGCACCACGGCGCCCGGCGGACGCGGCGCGGCACGCGAGGCCTGCGAATTCATCCTCGACGCCCAGGGCCGGCTCGAACCCCTGCTGGCCTCCTACGCATGACCCACTTCGCCGAGCGTCAGCATGGAGCACGCCGCCAGTGGCTGCTCGGGATCGGCTTCGTGCTCCTGGGACTCGGCGCCTGGTGGCAACTGCGTTCTCTGCCCGAGGACGACGGCGTCCGCGCACCACGCGAGCGCAGACCCGACTATGTCGTCCAGGGACTCTCGGCCCTGGAGACCGATGCCAGTGGCCAGCCGAGCCGGCGTCTGAGCGCCGAGCGTCTGCGCCATTATGCCGACGAGGATCTCTCCGAACTCGATGAGCCGCGTCTGGTGCTCTATCGCCCCGACGGGCCGCCCTGGTTCGCCCGGGCACGCCTGGGCCAGGTCCAGGCCGGCGGCGATCAGGTGCGTCTGACCGGCGCCGTTCGGTTCGACCGTGAGGCCGACGCGGCCAACCGCCCGGTCCATCTGCAAACCGAAGCCATGGACATCTGGCGTCAGACCGGACTGGCCGAGACCGATCTGCCGGTGCGTATCGACAGCGACGGCGACTCGATCACCGCCAACGGGATGAAGCTGTGGTACCTGGAAGACAGCTCGCGCACCAGCTTCCACGGCCGCGCCCGCATCCGGCTCTCACCCGAACCCGAACGCCAGCCGGCACCATGAGGCGTCCCATGTTCTCCAGTTTTTCCAAGCGGCTGCCGATCCTCGGCCTCCTGCTCGGCCTCGGTCTGATTGCGCCTGTCTGGGCGCTCGAAGAGGACAGCAGGCAACCGATCTACATCGAGGCCGACGAGGTCGAGTTCAACGAGGCCGACAGCACCAGCGTCTATGTCGGCAACGTCCAGGTCGAGCAGGGCAGCATGCGCCTGCTCGCCGACCATGTGACCGTTTACCATCGCGAGGACCGCCAGCCGCGTCTGATCATCGCGCTCGGCCAGCCGGCCAGCTATAAACAGTTGCTCGACGACGATCAGGGCGAGGTGCAGGCCTTCGCCAAGCGCATGGAATACGACGCCGACAAGGACGAGCTGGTGCTGATCGGCGAGGGCCTGCTGATCCAGGGCGAGGATCGGCTCACGGGCGAGCGCATCCTCTACGACCGGGCCAATGCGCGTTTCCGGGCCGGCGGCGCGGGCCGGGTCAAGATCACCATCACCCCGGACGAGTCATGAGCGGTCTGCGCGCCGAACACCTGATGAAGCGCTACGGCAGCCGCCAGGTGCTCCAGGACGTCAGCGTCCAGGTCGAGCCGGGCGAGGTCGTGGGTCTGCTCGGTCCCAACGGCGCCGGCAAGACGACCTGCTTCTATCTGATCGTCGGCCTGATCCACGCCGATCAGGGCCGCATCCTGCTCGACGAGCGCGACCTCACCCGTCTGCCCATGCACGCCCGCGCGCGCGCCGGACTGAGCTATCTGGCCCAGGAACCCTCGATCTTCCGCAAACTGAGCGCGCGCGAGAACATCCTGGCCATCCTGGAGACCCGGCGCGACCTCAAGCGCGCCGAGCGCGAGGAGCGCTGCGAGCATCTGCTGGAGGATCTGGGCATCGCGCATGTCGCCGACTCGCTCGCGCTCAGTCTCTCGGGCGGCGAGCGCCGGCGGCTGGAGATCGCGCGCGCCCTGGCGGTCGAACCCTCGGTGATGCTGCTCGACGAGCCCTTCGCCGGCGTCGATCCGATCGCCGTCGGCGACATCAAATCCATCGTCACCCATCTGCGCGACCGCTCCATCGGCGTGCTCATCACCGACCACAATGTGCGCGAGACGCTCGCCATCTGCGACCGCGGCTACATCATCGGCAGCGGCACCGTGATCGCCGCCGGCGAGCCGGCCGAGCTGCTGGCCAACCAGCGCGTGCGTGATGTCTATCTGGGTGCCGATTTTTCCATGTAGACTAGACTCAAATCACAGCTACCCTCATTGCCGAATCACGTTAAACGGACCACAGCCGGACGCCCACTCGATCGATGAAGCCATCCATTCAGCTTCGACTCAGTCAGCAACTCACCATGACGCCCCAGTTGCAGCAGGCGATCAAACTGCTGCAATTGTCGACGCTCGAGTTGCAGCACGAGATCCAGGAGGCGCTCGAAAGCAATCTGATGCTGGAGGAAGGCGAGGAATCCGAGCGGCTCGACGCCGGCATGCTGGATGACGCGCGCCTGCCCCGGCTCGACGACGATCTCCTCCAGCTCCAGGGCCATGAAACCCCGTCCGAATCGTCCCTGGAGCGCGAGGTGCGCGCCGAGTCCAACGAGATGCCGGAGGAGCTGCCGGTCGACACCCAATGGGGCGACGTCTTCGACGGCTATCTGCCGCCGACGGCACAGGGTTCGAGCGACGATGCGGACTACGACCCGCTGCTGCACCGCTCGCGTCCGCAGACGCTCTGGGATCATCTGACCTGGCAACTGAACCTCAGCCGCCTGAGCGAGCGCGACTTCATGATCGCCCAGGCCGTGATCGACGCCATCGATGCCGACGGCTATCTGCGCGCCGACGTCGAGGAACTGGTGGCCACCATCGACGATCCCACGATCGGCGCCGATGAGGTCGAGACCCAGATCCACCGCGTCCAGTCGCTCGACCCGGCCGGCGTCGGCGCGCGCGACCCGCGCGAGTGCCTGCTGATCCAGTTGCGCCAGTTGCCGCGCGAGACGCCCTGGCGCGATCTGGCCATCGCCGTCTGCGAGACCGGATTCGAGCATCTGCCGCGCGGCGACGTCACCGCCCTCGCCCGCCTGCTCAAGGCGTCCGAGCGCGACCTGACCCGCGCCCTCGATCTCATCCGCGGACTCAACCCGAAGCCGGGCCGCTTGATCCAGGAGACGGCCTCGGAGTACGTTGTCCCTGACATCTTCGTGCGCAAGTACGAGGGCCGCTGGCAGGTCGAGCTGAATCCGGACATCACCCCCAGACTCAGGGTCAACGCCGACTATGCGCGTCTGGTGCGGCGCGCCGACCAGAGCGCCGACGGCCAGACGCTCAAGAGTCACCTGCAGGAGGCGCGCTGGTTCATCAAGAGTCTGGCGAGCCGCAACGACACGGTGCTGCGCGTGGGCGCCAAGATCGTCGAGATGCAGCAGGACTTCCTCGAACACGGCGACGAGGGGATGCGTCCCATGGTGCTGCGCGACATCGCCGAGGCCCTGGAACTGCACGAGTCGACCATCTCGCGGGTGACGACACAGAAATACATGCACACACCACGAGGCACCTTCGAACTCAAATATTTCTTCTCGTCCCACGTCAACACCACATCTGGCGGCGAATGCTCGTCGACGGCGATCCGCGCCCTGATCCGCAAGCTGATCGCGGGAGAGTCCCCGCGCAAGCCACTCAGCGACAACAAGATCGCCGAGGAACTGGCGAATCAGGGCATCGACGTCGCGCGCCGAACAGTCGCCAAATACCGCGAGGCCATGGGTATCCCAGCCTCGAGTGAGCGCAAACGCCTGGCTTGACAGGCCGTTTGAACCTTAGAAGGAGTCCAATGATGCAAATCAATCTGACGGGTCATCACATCGACGTCACCGATGCGCTGAAGTCCTATGTCGACAGCAAATTCGAGCGTCTGGCACGCCACTTCGACCACGTCATCAACGCCCATGTCGTCCTGAGCGTCGAGAAGCTCGAGCAGAAGGCCGAGGCCACGCTCCATGTCAACGGCGGCAAGGTCTTCGCCGACTCCGTGCACGAGGACATGTATGCGGCCATCGACGGCCTGATCGACAAGCTCGATCGCCAGGTCATCCGCTACAAGGAGAAGAAGAGCAGCCATCGCGGCGGAGCCGTCAAGGTGGCCGAATCCGAATGAACCCGGCCACTCCACGCCCTTGGAAGCCGTGTCTTCCGAGGTGATGGATGCAACGCCCGTCACACCTCGGAGGCCGGCACCCCGCCGGCGTTCGAGGTGTCTTTCTATCGAGACGGCGACGGACGCCGGCCGCCGGAGCGATCCGGCGCCGGCCGCGCCCGTCCGCCCGAGGTACCCCAATCCATGACCAGCATCGAATGCCGGCGGCATCCTGGTTGGATCAGCCATCACCCCCTGGCCGCCTGCGGGCGCGCCGGCGGTTAGCAGGAGTTGGAGCCATGTTAGGCCCTGACCTGATCAACGAAGCCCGTATCGGATGCGGCCTCGAGATCGCCAGTAAGAAGCGGCTGCTCGAGACGCTGGCCGAGTTGCTCGCCGGCGACCACCCCCGACTCCAGCCCGAGACCGTCTTCGAGCATCTGCTCGAACGCGAGCGTCTGGGCAGTACCGGACTCGGCCACGGCATCGCCCTGCCCCACGCACGCATGAAGGACGTCGGCGAGGTGGTCGGCGCCTTCGTGCAGACCGTCAAGGGCGTCGATTACGACGCAGCCGACGGCGAGCCGGTCGACCTGGCCTTCGCGCTGCTCGTGCCCGAGGCGGCCAACGAGGAGCATCTGCGGCTGCTCGCGCATCTGGCCAGCCTGTTCAGCGACCCGAACATGCGCGTTCGACTGCGTGAATCCGGCTCGTGCGCCGAGATCCTGCGCGTCCTGAGCGCCTTCTAGGCCCATGCAGCCCGGTCGATTCACATGATCGACAGCCTCCAGAGCGTCGTCGTCCAGACTGGCGCCCAGCTCAAGCTGCGCTGGCTGACCCCGGAACCCCAGGCCCCTCGCCCGCTGCGCGGGGCCGATCCTGGGCAGTCGCTCATCGGTTCGCTCAATCTCATCCACCCCAATCGGCTCCAGGTCGTCGGTCCGCCCGAACAGACCTATCTGGCGGCACTCGGGCGCACCGCCCACGACGAGACGCTCGACAGGCTGTTCGCCGACCAGCCGGCGGCCATCATCCTGAGCGACGCCATCACCCCGAACGCGGATCTGCTGGAGCGTGCCGGCGCCACCCGGACGCCGTTGCTCGGCTCCACGCTCGGCGATCAGGAACTCATCAACCATCTGCGCTACTTCCTCACCCAGGCCCTGGCCGAGCGCAAAACCATCCACGGCGTCTTCATCGAGGTGCTGGGCATGGGGGTGCTCCTGATCGGGGCGCCGGCCGTCGGCAAGAGCGAACTGGCGCTCGATCTCATCACGCGCGGCCACCGGCTGATCGCCGACGACGCGCCGCGTTTCGCCCGCATCGCGCCCGAGGTGATCGAGGGGAGCTGTCCGGAGACGCTCAGGGACTTCCTGGAAGTGCGCGGACTTGGAATCCTCAACATCCGCGCCATGTTCGGCGAGGGCGCGGTCCTGCGTGACAAGACGCTCAATCTCGTCGTCGATCTCCAGCCGCTGGCCCAGCCCGAACTCGAATGCATCGACCGGCTCACCGGCAGTCTGTCGGCCATGAACGTGCTGGGCGTGGCCATCCCCAAGATCATCATGCCGGTGGCGCCGGGCCGCAATCTGGCGATCCTGGTGGAAGCGGCCGTCAGGCACCAGATCCTGCGCATCCGTGGTTATGACGCCGGCGTGGACTTCATCGACCGCCAGGCGCGCGCCATCCGTCTGGACCGGCCCGATCCACCCGTCGCCCGAGACTGAATCCCGAACCCGATCGCTCGACAGGAGGCACGCCCCATGCAACTGATCATCCTCAGCGGTCTGTCCGGCTCCGGCAAGAGCATCGCGCTCCACACGCTGGAGGACATGGGTTTCTACTGCATCGACAACCTGCCCTTCTTCCTGCTCCAGGATCTGGTGCTCGGGCTGCACGAGACGCTCGACGAGGCTTTTGGCAAGACGGCGGTCGGCATCGACGCGCGCGGCAATCCCGAGGCCCTGCGCCGGCTGCCCGAGCTGGCGAGCGCGGCGCGCGAACGCGGGATCGACTGTCGCGTGCTGTTCCTGGAGACCCAGCTGGAGATCCTGATCCGGCGCTACAGCGAAACGCGGCGCCGTCATCCGCTCACCCACAGCGACCGCTCACTGCGCGAGGCGATCCAGCTCGAACAGGAGTTCCTGGAGCCGGTGCGCAAGCGCGCCGACCTGGTGATCGACACCACCCAGACCAATGTGCATGAACTGCGCGATCAGGTGCGCGGCTGGCTGCTGGGCGGGGAGTCGCCCCGGATCTCGATCCTGCTCAAGTCCTTCGGCTTCAAGCATGGCGTGCCGCCCGACGTCGATTTCGTGCTCGACGTGCGCTGTCTGCCCAATCCGCACTGGGAGACCGAACTGCGGATGCTCACCGGACTCGATCCCGAGGTCGCGCGCTTCCTGGAGTCCAGCCCCGAGGCGCTGAACATGCGCGCCGACATCCTCGCCTTCTTCGAGCGCTGGATCCCGCGTTTCGAGACCGACGGACGCAGCTATCTGACCATCGCCATCGGCTGCACCGGCGGTCAGCATCGCTCGGTCTACATGACCGAACGGCTCGGCGAGCATCTGGAGTCGCTCGGTCACAAGGTCATCGTCCGCCACCGGGAACTGGCGTGAGCGTCGGCATCCTGCTCGTCACCCATCGTTCGCTCGGGGTGGATCTGCTGCGCATCGCCGGCGAGATCCTCGGCCGGGCGCCGGTCGGAGTCGCCTGCTGCGAGGTCGTCAACGACACCCCGCCCGAGGAGATCCTCACCCGTTGCCGGCATCTGGCCGCGACCATCGATCAGGGCGAGGGCGTACTGGTGCTGACCGATCTCTATGGCGCCACCCCGGCCAACGTCGCGCGCGCATTCGCCGACTCGCGCGCCCAGGTGCGCGTGGTCAGCGGCCTGAACCTGCCGATGCTGCTGCGGACCCTGAATTACACCGCGCTCGACCTCGAGGGTCTGGCCGAGAAGGCCCTCAGCGGCGGTCGCGACGGCGTGCGCGGCAGCGACTGAGGCGCGTTCGACCCGAATTGTCCTCAGTCCCATTCGAACGCCTCCAAATCCGATTCAGGTACTACTCTTACCCAGAAGGATCACACCGGATGATTCGCCAAGAACTCGAGATCCGCAACAAACTCGGTCTGCATGCGCGGGCGGCCGCCAAACTGGTGCAGTGCGCCAATCGCTTCGAGAGCGAGGTCAGGGTCGAGCGCCGTGGCCAGAGCGTCAACGGCAAGAGCATCATGGGCGTCATGATGCTGGCCGCCAGTCAGGGGACCACGGTTGTGGTCGAGGCCACGGGCCCGGACGAACAGGAGACCATGGCGGCCATCGAACAACTCATACTGGACCGCTTCGGAGAACCAGAGTGACTCTCGCCTTCCAGGGCATCGGGATCGGCGCCCCGAACTCGATCGCACTGGGTCCGGCCTTCGTCGACATCCGTGGACAGGGGGGCGTGACCCACGCACCGATCGGCGCCGACGAGATCCAGGACGAGATCGCCCGTTTCGATCTGGCGGTCGAGGCCGCGCGCGGCGCGCTCAAGCGGGTGCATGCCCAGATCCCGCCGGACACGCCGGTCGAGATCGTCGAGTTCATCGACACCCATCTGCTGATGCTGGAGGACACGGCGCTCATCGACGGCGTGCGTCATATCGTGGCCGAGCAGCTGTGCACCGCCGAATGGGCGCTGCAACGCCAGCGCGATACCCTGATCGCGGTCTTCGACCGCATGGACGATCCCTATCTGCGCACGCGCCGCGACGACATCGAGCACGTGGTGCGCCAGATCCAGATCTTCCTGCGCGGCGAGCCGAGTGAACCGACACTCGCGCCACGGGATCTGGACGGCTATGTCGTGGTCGCGCGCGACCTGATGCCCGCCGATGCCATCCTGCTGCATCATCGCGGCGCCGTGGCCTTCGTCACCGAGTACGGCGGTCCCATGTCGCATACCGCGATCCTGGCGCGCAGTCTCGGCGTGCCGGCGGTCATGGGGCTGCACGATATCAGCCGCTATCTGCGCGCCGGAGAACTGCTGATCGTCGACAGCGCCAGCGGGACGGTCATCGCCAATGCCGATGAACGAATCGTCGATGACTACCGCCAGCGCCTGCGCGAGATCCAGGTGCGCCAGAGCCGACTGCGCACGCTCGTCGACCGCCCGGCCCGCACGCGCGACGGCATGGAGATCCGGCTCCAGGCCAATCTGGAGCTGGCCGAGGACGTCGAGCTGGCCAAGGCCAATGGGGCGCACGGAGTCGGACTCTATCGCACCGAATTCCTCTACATGAACCGCGCCGACCTGCCGGACGAAGAGGAACACCTGGCCAACTACAGCGCCATGCTGGGCGCGCTCGACGGTCGTCCCATCACCATCCGCACGCTCGATCTCGGGGTCGACAAGCACAGCGAGGCCCTGGCCCGGCCCGGCTCGAACGTCAGCAATCCCGCGCTCGGGCTGCGCGCCATCCGGCTCTGTCTGAAGGAACCCGAACTCTTCCGGCCTCAGGTGCGCGCCATCCTGCGCGCCTCGGCGCTCGGCCCGGTGCGGCTGATGCTGCCGCTCGTCACCAGCGTGCACGAGATCGACCGCGTCCTGACCATCGTCGCCGAGCTCAAACGCCAGCTCGACCGCGACGGACTGGCCTATGACGCCGCCATGCCGATCGGGGCCATGATCGAGGTGCCCGCCGCCGCGCTCACCGCACACGCCATCGCGCGCCGGATGGACTTCCTGTCGATCGGCACCAATGACCTGATCCAGTACACCCTGGCCATCGACCGGCTGGACGATGCGGTCAACGACCTCTTCGACCCGGCGCATCCGGCCATCCTGCGCCTGATCCGGCTCACCATCGAGGCCGGACGCGCGCTCGACGTCCCGGTCGGGATGTGCGGCGAGATGGCCGGCGATCCGCGCTTCACGCGCCTCCTGCTCGGCATGGGACTGCGCGAGTTCAGCATGCAGCCCGGCGCCCTGCTCGACATCAAGGAGATCCTGCTCGACTCGGATGCCGACGCTCTGGCCCGGCGCGCCGACCAGTTCTTCGCCCGACTCGACGAGTCCGACTCCACCGATCTGCTCGCGGTCTTCGACGCCGCCTGAGCGTCCACGCCCGCGCCCTGAACTGGTAGCATAGTCGTCTCCCGGCTCGTACCGGACGATCCGGACTCCCGACTCAGCGACCGCGCCAGCAGGTGACCATGAGCCTTCCCGCGACCTCCATTGCCGACAACACGCGCCTCGAGGATCTGCGCCGCGTCCTCGAACAGGGCGCGGTGCGTCAGGCCGCGCGTATGCTCAATGCCCTCCAGCCGGCCGAGATTGCGCATCTGCTCGAATCCTTGCCGCACAAGGAACGCGAGCTGCTGTGGAACCTGGTCGATGCCGAATACGACGGCGAGGTGCTGGCCTATCTGCACGACGACGTGCGCGAGCAGCTCATCGCCCTGATGGATGCCGGCGAGCTGATCGCCGCCATCGGTACGCTCGACACCGACGACCTGGCCGACCTCATCCAGGATCTGCCGCTCGCCATCACACGCGAGGTGGTCAAGTCGCTCGATCAGCAGCGGCGCGACCGGCTCGAAAAGGCGCTCTCCTATCCCGAAGACAGCGCCGGCGGACTCATGAACAGCGACACCGTGACCGTGCGTCCCGAGATGACGCTCGACGTGGTGATCCGCTATCTGCGCCGACTCAAGGACGGGCTGCCGGACATCACAGACAACCTGATCGTGGTCGACCGCAAGGGCCGTTATCTGGGCGTGCTCTATCTGACCGATCTGCTGACCCATGACCCGGAGGACTCGGTCGCCGAGGCCATGACACTCGATGTCCAGGCCATTCCGGCGACCTGGAGCGCGCGCGAGGTCGCCACCCGGTTCGAGCAGCACGATCTGGTGACGGCGCCTGTGGTCGACGAAGAGGGCAATCTGCTCGGACGCATCACGGTCGACGACGTCATGGACGTCATCCGCGAGGAGGCCGATCATCAGTTCCTCGGTCAGGCAGGCCTGTCGGAGACCGAGGACATGTTCGCGCCCGTGATCCTGAGCGCGCGCCGCCGCGCTCTCTGGCTGGGAATCAATCTGCTCACGGCGTTTCTGGCCGCCTGGGTCATCGGACGCTTCGAGGACACCATCCAGCAGATCGTGGCGCTGGCGGTATTGATGCCTGTGGTCGCCAGCATGGGCGGCATCGCCGGCACGCAGACGCTCACGCTCGCCATCCGCGGGCTGGCGCTCGGTCAGCTCACGTCCAACAACAGTCGCTGGTTGCTGATGAAAGAGCTGGCGGTGGCGGCCATCAACAGCGTCATCTGGGCGCTGGTGGTGGCGCTGATCGCCTGGGTCTGGTTCAGTGATCCCGAGATCGCGCTGGTCATCGGCGCGGCGATCAGCATCAATCTGCTGGCCGCCGCCTTGGCCGGGGCGCTGCTGCCGCTGGCGCTCGAACGGTTCGGCATCGACCCGGCGCTGGCCGGCGGGGTCATCCTGACCACAGTGACGGATGTGGTCGGCTTCCTGTCTTTTCTGGGGTTGGCGACCCTGTTTCTGCTCTGAGGGCGGATCGTCTGTTCAGCCCCCTCTCCCGCGAGGGGATAGGGGCTGGACGGCTCACTCGAAACCGGCTGGTGCGGCCTGATGCCAGTGCGTCGCGTGCTGGTAGCGGTGGGCGACATTGAGCAGACGGGCTTCCTGGAAGTAGTTGCCGATGATCTGCAACCCGACCGGCAGACCGTCGACGGGTTCGACGGGGATCGACATCCCCGGCAGTCCGGCGAGGTTGGTGGCGATGGTGTAGATGTCGTTGAGATACATCGACACCGGATCGTCCATCTTGGAGCCGAGCTGGAAGGCGGTCGTGGGGCTGGTCGGTCCCATGATGACGTCGACCTGCTCGAAGGCGCGTTTGAAGTCGTCCGCGATCAACTGGCGGATCTTCTGCGCCTTGAGATAGTAGGCGTCGTAATAGCCGGCCGAGAGCACATAGGCGCCGATCATGATCCGGCGCTGGACCTCGGGACCGAAGCCCTCGGCGCGACTGCGCTCATAGAGGTCTTGCAGGTCTTTCGGATTGTCGCAGCGATGGCCGTAACGCACCCCATCGAAGCGCGCCAGGTTGGATGAGCACTCCGCCGGCGCGACCACATAATAGACCGGCACCGAGAGCGGGCTGTTGGGCAGGCTGATCTCGACGATCTCGGCGCCGAGCGCCTCGTACTCCTTGATCGCCGCCATGACCGCATCGCCGATGCGCGCATCGAGTCCGGCCCCGAAGTATTCCTTCGGCAACCCGATGCGCAGACCATGCAGATCGTCGTCGAGCGCATCGACATAGTCCGGAACCGGGACATCGGCGCTGGTCGAGTCGCGTTCATCGAAGCCGGCCATCTCGTCGAGGATGAAGGCCGCGTCCGCCGCCGAGCGCGCCATGACCCCGGCCTGATCGAGCGAGGAGGCGAAGGCGATCATGCCCCAGCGCGAGCAGCGTCCATAGGTCGGCTTGATGCCGGTTACGCCGCACAGCGCCGCCGGCTGACGGATCGATCCGCCGGTGTCGCTCGCCGTGGCCGCCGCGCACAGTCGTGCAGCCACCGCCGCCGCCGAACCGCCCGAGGAACCGCCCGGCACGCGGGCCGCGTCCCAGGGATTCCTGACCGGGCCATACCAGCTCGTCTCGTTGCTCGACCCCATAGCGAACTCGTCCATGTTGGTCTTGCCGAGCACCACGGCGCCGGCCGCCGCCAGCCGCTCGACGATGGTCGCGTCATAGGGCGCGACGAAGTCGTCGAGCATCCGCGAACCGCAACTGGTCTTCAGACCCTGGGTACAGAAGATGTCCTTGTGCGCGATCGGGATGCCGGTCAGCGGCCCGGCCTCGCCGGATCTGAGCGTCTGGTCGGCACGCTCGGCCGCCGCGAGCGCCGATTCGGCCGCCACCGTGATGAAGGAGTTCAGCGCCGGATCGAGCCGCGCGATGCGCTCCAGATAATGCCGGGTCAGCTCAACGCTGGAATAGGTCCGCAGCCGCAGATCGGCGGCCATTTGAGCGATCGATTTGTTCTGCATCAGTCGATGACCTTCGGAACCAGATAGAGTCCGCCCTCGGTCAGGGGGGCGATGGACTGGAAGTGTTCACGCTGGTTGGATTCGGCGGCGACGTCCGGGCGCAGACGCTGGACCATGTGCAGCGGATGGGCCATGGGCTCGACGCCCGAGGTGTCGACCGCGTCCATCTGAGCGACCAGGTCGAGGATATTGGAGAGATCCGTGGCATAGCGCGCGCGCTGCTCGGGAGCGATGGCGAGCCGGGCCAGATGGGCGATCTTGTCGATGTCTGAGGAATCCAGTGACATGTTGAAACGGCCGTTGGCGGTAAAATGGGCGAAAATAGCACAAAAGGGCGTCGGGGCGGGCGACTCGACCCGGCCTTCCCGAAGACCCGACACCGCCGGTGCCTTGCCGATCCAGTCCCGCATTGCTAGATTAGCGCCCCAATCATCCAGGGATCCCGTATCGGAACCGAGACCCGGGCTACTCCTCTTCTGCGACGCCGCACCCATCCATGGCGTTCCTTACCACCCGGAAGGTATCTTTACCGATGTTCTTCAGAAACATTCGCGGAATGTTCTCCAATGATCTGTCGATCGACCTGGGGACCGCCAATACCCTGATCTATGCCCGTGGTCGCGGCATCGTGCTCAACGAGCCATCAGTCGTGGCCATCCGGCACGAACGCCAGGGCGGTACCAAGACGGTGGTGGCCGTCGGCGAGGAGGCCAAGCAGATGCTCGGCCGCACCCCTCAGAACGTCACCGCGATCCGGCCGATGAAGGATGGCGTCATCGCCGACTTCACCGTCACCGAGAAGATGCTCCAGTACTTCATCCATAAGGTGCATGAGACCAGTTTCCTGCGTCCCAGTCCGCGCGTGCTCATCTGCGTGCCCTGCGGCTCGACCCAGGTCGAGCGCCGTGCCATCAAGGAGTCGGCCGCCGGCGCCGGCGCGCGCGAGGTCTATCTGATCGAGGAGCCCATCTCGGCAGCCATCGGCGCGGGGCTTTCGGTGCACGAACCACGCGGCTGCATGGTCATCGACATCGGCGGCGGCACGGCCGAGGTGGCGGTGATCTCGCTGAGCGGCATCGTCTATGCCGAGTCGGTACGCATCGGCGGCGACACCTTCGACGACGCCATCGTCAACTATGTGCGCCGCAACTACGGCACCCAGATCGGAGAGGCCACCGCCGAGCGCATCAAACACAGCATCGGTTCGGCCTTCCCGGGCAACGAGGTGCTGGAGATCGACGTCAAGGGCCGCAGTCTGGCCGAGGGCGTGCCGCGCAGTTTCACGCTCAACAGCAACGAGATCCTGGAAGCGCTCCAGGAACCCCTGTCGATGGTGGTGCAGGCCGTCAAGATGGCGCTGGAAAAGACCCCGCCCGAGCTGGGCGCCGATGTCGCCGAGCGCGGCATCGTGCTGACCGGCGGCGGTTCGCTGCTGCGCGGCTTCGACCGGCTGATCGAGGAGGAGACCGGACTGCCGGTGATCGTGGCCGAGGATCCGCTGACCTGTGTCGCTCGCGGAGGCGGGATGGTGCTGGAGATGCTCGACACGCAGGAGAGCGCCTTGTTCGCGACCGAATGACAGCCAAGAGCGTTCGCGGACGCTCTCGACGAGGACTGCCGTCATCAAACCTCTGTTCAACCCAGGCCCATCACCCAATGTCCGCGTCATCCTGGCCGTGCTGATGGCGCTCGGGTTGCTCGTGGCCGATCACCATCAGCATCACCTGGAGCTGCTGCGCACGGCGCTCTCACTCGTGACCTATCCGCTGCAACTGGCCGCCGACCGGCCCAGCCAACTCTTCCGCGAGGCGCGCGAACGCTTCGCCGGTCAGGACATCCTGCGTGACGAGAACACCGAACTGCATCGCGAGAACCTGCTGCTCAAGGCGCGGCTCCAGCAGTTCGAGTCGATGGAGGCCGAGAACGCACGTCTGCGCGACCTGCTCGGTTCCTCGCTCGACGTCGGCGAGCGGGTGCTGATCGCCGAGATCATGGCCGTCGAGCTCGCACCCTATCGTCAGCAGGTGATGGTGAACAAGGGCACCAATGCCGGGGTCTTCGTCGGTCAGCCGGTGCTCGACGCCAATGCGGTGATGGGGCAGGTCATCCGCGCCAATCCCTTCTCGTCGGTGGTGCTGCTGATCACCGACTCCGATCACGCCCTGCCGGTCGAGGTCAACCGCAATGGACTGCGCACCATCGCCGCCGGCACCGGCCCCAATCAGGATCTCGAACTGCTCTACATCCCCAAGAACGCCGATATCCAGGTCGATGATCTGCTGGTGACATCCGGGATGGACGGACGCTTTCCTTCCGGCTATCCGGTGGCGCGTGTCAAGACGGTGCGCCAGGATCCGGACAACCCCTTCACCACCGTCCTGGCCGAACCCACGGCCCGGCTCGATCGCAGCCGCGAAGTCCTGCTGGTCTGGAACCTGAACGAGACCTCGCGCCTGCAGGCCCTGACCGCCGAGGCCCTCAAGCCCAGGGACATGCCGCCGTGAAGACCGTCAAGAAACGTTCGAGCAAGCCGTCTTACAAGCCTCGTCAGCCCTTCTGGCCGATCGCGCTCTCACTCACGCTGGCGATGTATCTGACCATCCTGCCGCTGTCGGACTGGCCCTGGGACTACCGTCCGCCCTGGACCGTGCTGGCCATCCTCTTCTGGTGCTTCGCCACACCGCGCCGGGTCGGCATCTTCACGGGGTTCGTGGTCGGCCTGATGCTCGACGTGCTCACCGGCGCCCTGCTCGGTCAGCACGCGCTGGCGCTCTCGGTCACGGCCTATCTGGCGCTGGTGCTGCGCCCGCGCATCCGCATCTTTCCGCCGTGGCAGCAGGCTTTCTTCGTGGCCCTGATCCTGTTGACCGAGCGACTACTGACGCTTTGGATCATCGGCGCGACCGGGCAACCGATGCCGGCCCTGACCTACTGGATCTCGGCGCTGGTCGGTCTGGCGTTCTGGCCGATCATGGCCTGGCTGCTGGTGCCTTTCGAACGTCGTCTGGGGTTGGGTTGAGCGACATGCTCGAAAGCAGTCTGGAGGATCGCCAGCGCGAACAGCGTCTGGTCAGGACGCGCGCCATCGTGGCGGGCGTGTTCGTCGTCCTTGGGCTGAGCCTGATCCTGGCGCGGCTGTTCCATCTGCAACTGGAGCTTCACGAGCACTTCACGGTCCTGTCGACCGAGAACCGGGTCAAGATCCAGCCGGTACCGCCCAACCGTGGGCTGATCTTCGATGCCAAGGGCGTGGTGCTCGCTGAGAATCATCCGTCCTTCTCGCTGGTGATCACGATCGAGAAGGTCGAGGATCTGAAGGCCACCATCGACGAGCTCAGAAAGCTGATACCGATCGAGGATGGCGACCTGACGCGCTTCGAGCGCCTCAAACGCCAGCGCATGCGCTTTCAGCCGGTCCCCATCCGCTTGAACCTGACGTCCGAAGAAGTAGCCCGCTTTGCCGTCGACGGCTATCGTTTCCCCGGCGTCGAGGTCCATGCCGAGCTGATCCGTACCTATCCCAAGGGCGATCTCACGGCCCATGTGCTCGGCTATGTCGGACGCATCAACGAAAAGGAACTGGCGCGCATCGACAAGGGCAACTATGCCGGCACCAACTTCATCGGCAAGGGCGGCGTGGAACTGGCCCACGAGGACGTGCTGCACGGCAAGGTCGGCTATCAGCAGGTCGAGGTCAATGCGCGCGGACGCATCCTGCGCACGCTCGAGAGCACGCCGCCGGCGCCGGGTCAGGATCTCTATCTCTATCTCGACATCGCGCTGCAACAGGCGGCCACCGAGGCGCTCGGCGCGAATCGCGGCTCGATCGTGGCCATCGATCCGCGCAGCGGCGGCGTGCTGGCCCTGGTGAGCACACCGAGCTTCGACCCCAATCTCTTCGTCGAGGGGATCAGCCAGAGCAATTACGACGCCCTGCTCCACTCACCCGACAAACCGCTCTACAACCGCGCCATTCGCGGTCAGTATCCGCCCGGCTCCACGGTCAAGCCTTTCATCGGGCTCGGCGGTCTGTCGCTGGGTTTCGTCACGCCGCGCAAATCGACCTTTTGTCCGGGTTACTTCTCGCTGCCGGGTCAGAAGCACCGCTTCCGCTGCTGGCGGCGCGGCGGGCATGGCACGGTCGATCTGGAGCTGGGCATCGTGCAATCCTGCGATGTCTATTTCTACTGGCTGGCCAACCAGATGGGGGTCGACAAGCTCCACGCCTTCCTCTCGGAATTCGGTTTCGGTTCGCGAACCGGCGTCGATGTCTCGGGCGAGCTGCCCGGACTCCTGCCGTCGCGCGAATGGAAGGAGCGCGTACGCAAACAGCCCTGGTATCCGGGCGAGACCCTCATCATGGGCATCGGCCAGGGCTATTTCCTGGCCACGCCCATGCAACTGGCGGCGGCCACCGCCGCCCTGGCCAACAAGGGGCACTTCATCCAGCCGCGACTGGCCTATGCGCGACGTGTGCCGGGGGCCGACGTGGCGACCGTCTTCCCCACGGTCGCGCGTCAGATCCAGATCACCAATCCGGGCGATTGGGACATCGCCATCGAGGACATGGCCAAGGTCGTGGAGAGCCAGCGCGGAACCGCCAAGCGCATCCACTCCAACGACTACCGGATCGCCGGCAAGACCGGCACCTCGCAGGTCTTCACCATCGGCCAGAAGGAGCGCTACGACGCGTCCAAGATCTCGGAGCGTCTGCGCGATCACGCGCTCTTCGTCGCCTTCGCGCCGGTCGAGGATCCGCGTATCGCCGTGGCGGTGATGGTGGAGAACGGCGGTTCGGGCAGCGGGACCGCCGCGCCGATTGCGCGCCGGGTCATCGATGCCTATCTCGGCGGCACGCCGCTGCCGGACGAATCGGAGACGAAGAGCGATGGCGACTGATCCACTGTCCTCACGGGCGAACTGGGAGGTCGATGCCAGCGAGGGGGGCTGGCTGCGCCGGCTGCACATCGACGCTCCGCTCATGACCGGACTGCTGGCGCTGTGCGGCTTCGGCCTGGTGGTGCTCTACAGCGCCGGCGACAAGGAATGGGTGATGGTCGAGCGTCAGCTCCTGCGTCTGGGCATCGCCTTCGGCATCATGCTGGCCATTGCTCAGATCTCCCCTGGCCAGTTCAAACGCTGGTCGCTGGGGCTCTATGGGCTGGGCGTGTTGATGCTGGTGGCCGTGCTCCTGGTCGGCGACATCGGCAAGGGCGCGCAACGCTGGCTGGATTTCGGCGTAGTGCGCTTCCAGCCCTCGGAATTGCTCAAGCTCGCCGTACCCATGACCGTGGCCTGGGTGCTGGCGTTGCGCCCCTTGCCGCCGCGTCTGTCGGGCGTGTTGCTGGCGGCCGTGCTGAGTCTGATCCCGGTCGGGTTGATCGCCAAGCAGCCGGACCTGGGCACCTCGCTGCTGGTCCTGAGCGCGGGCGTCATGGTGCTCTTCATCGCCGGGCTGAGCTGGCGCATGATCACTGGACTGATCGCCATCGCCGCCGCCGTGGCGCCGCTGGTCTGGATGCACATGCACGACTACCAGCGCGCGCGCGTCATGACTCTGCTCGATCCGCAGTCCGATCCGCTGGGCAGCGGCTATCACATCATCCAGTCGCAGATCGCCATCGGTTCGGGCGGGCTTTCGGGCAAGGGATGGCTCAACGGTACTCAGTCGCACCTGGAATTCCTGCCCGAGCGCCACACCGACTTCATCTTCGCCGTGATCGGCGAGGAGTTCGGCTTCACCGGCATCCTGGCCCTGATGGCGCTCTATCTGTTCATCATCGGACGCGGGCTGATGATCGCCGCGCGCGCCCAGGACAACTACGAGCGCCTGCTCGCCGGCGGCCTGACGCTCGTGTTCTTCGTCTATCTGTTCGTCAACACCGGCATGGTGAGCGGTCTGCTGCCGGTGGTCGGCGTGCCCCTGCCGCTGATCAGCTATGGCGGCACCTCGATGGTGACACTCATGGCCGGTTTCGGGATACTGATGTCGATCGAGACCCACCGTGCCAGGAAATGAGTCGGATCATGCGTGACACCACCCTCCAGCCACTCATCATCGTCGTCATCCTGCTGCTCGCACTGACCGGCTGCGCCAGTCGCGGCGAACTCGACGATGAGGCCATCGCCCGCATCCCGGATGCCGTGCCCAAGGTCGAGCCGTTGGCCAAGTCGGGCAATCCAGAGTCCTATGTGGTCTTCGGCCGGCGCTATTACACCCAGAAGTCCGCGCGCGGCCATGTCGAGCGCGGACTGGCCTCCTGGTATGGCCGTCCCTTCCACGGGCGCAAGACCAGCTCGGGCGAGACCTATGACATGTACGCCATGAGCGCGGCGCACAAGACGCTGCCGCTGCCGACCTATGCGCGCGTCACCAATCTCGAAAACGGTCGCCGTGTCGTGGTGCGGATCAACGATCGCGGCCCCTTTCACGACGGTCGCGTCATCGATCTCTCCTACACGGCCGCCGTCAAGCTCGGAATGAAGCGCCAGGGCACGGCGCGAGTGGAAGTCCAGGCGATCGATCCCAGACGCCGTTTCTGGAGCTTCCTGCCCTTCCTGGCTGACCACTCCGAGGCCGAGAGCGACACTGGCCGCCCGACCCGCGCGGCGGCTTCGCTACAAAACTGAAACACTGTGCCATTTTTGCGATTTGAGGGGTAAAATGCGCCACAATTCTCTCGCCACCCCCGAGTTTTCGGATCACCCATGAAATCAGCCATCAAGCGCCTGCTCCCGTGGTTTCTGCTGCTGCTCCCGCTCGGCCTGCCCGTCGGTGCGCAAACGACGACGCCCGCTCCTCCCGAACTGGAGGCCAAGGGTTATCTGCTGGTCGACTTCCATACGGGCAAGACCCTGGCCGAACTCAATGCCGACGAGCGGCTCGAGCCGGCGAGTCTGACCAAGATCATGACGGCCTACACGGTGTTCCGCGAGCTGGCCTCCGAGCGCATCAAACTCACCGATCAGGTGCTGGTCAGCGAGAAGGCCTGGCGCACCGGCGGCTCCAAGATGTTCATCGAGGTCGGCAAGCAGGTCAGTCTGGAGGATCTGCTCAAGGGCATGATCATCCAGTCTGGCAACGATGCCAGCGTGGCCCTGGCCGAATACGTCTCGGGCAACGTCGAGTCCTTCGCCAATCTCATGAACGCCCATGCCAAGCGGCTCGGCATGACCAACAGCCATTTCACCAACCCCAATGGCCTGCCGGACCCCGAGCTCTATACGACCGCGCGAGACATGGCGCGGGTCGCCGTGGCCCTGATCCGCGAGTTTCCCGAATACTACGCCTGGTACTCCAACCAGGAATTCACCTACAACGGCATCACCCAGGCCAATCGCAACCCGTTGCTCAAGCGCGATCCCACGGCCGACGGCATCAAGACCGGCTACACCAAGGCGGCCGGTTACTGTCTGGTCGGATCGGCCAAGCGCGACGACATGCGCCTGATCTCGGTCGTGATGGGCACGCCCAGCCCCAGGGCACGCGCCGAGGCCAGCCTGGCCCTGCTCAACTATGGTTTCCGCACCTACGAGAGCCACAAGCTCTACCCCGTCGGTCAGCCAATCGAGAACCTGCGCGTCTGGTACGGCGATCAGGACACCCTGCCCGTGGGGCCGCAGCGCGACGTGGTGGCCACGATCCCGCGCGGCCAGTACGACAAGCTCAGCGCGCGTATCGAGAAGACCTCGGATATGAATGCCCCCATCGCTCAGGGCGACCAGCTCGGCGACGTGGTGGTGTCCATGGGTGAGGAGGAGGTCACGCGCATTCCGCTCGTCGCGCTCCAGGATCTGCCCAAGGGCGGTCTCTGGCGTCAGGCCAAGGACAGCGTGCTGCGGATGTTCTGATGGGCGATCGCACGTGAACGAACTCTATCTCAACGGCGCCTTCGTGCCGCCCGAGGCCGCGCACATCTCGGTCATGGACCGTGGATTCCTGTTCGGCGACGGCGTCTACGAGGTCATCCCGAGCTATGGCGGTCACTTCCTGGGTCTGGAGCCGCATCTCGACCGGCTGGACGCGAGCCTCGCGGCCATGCGGCTGGACGCGCCGCTCGCGCGCGAGGACTGGCGCACGGTGCTGCGGCGGCTGATCGGCGAGCCGCCGGCTGCGGATCAGTACGTCTATCTCCAGGTGACGCGCGGCACGGCGCCCGAGCGCGATCATCTCTGTCCCGAGGGCGTGCGACCGACCGTGCTCGCCTTCGCCAAGCCGATCAAGCCGCGCGCACCCGCCATCGCCGAACAGGGCGTCGCCTGCATCACCCATCCCGACATCCGCTGGCTGCGCGGCGATATCAAGTCGATCTCGCTGGCGGCGGCGGTGCTGATGCGCCGCGAGGCCGCCGACGCCGATGCGCTGGAGACCATCATGCACCGCGACGGCTGGGTGACGGAGGGCGCGGTCTCCAACGTCTTCGTCGTCGCCGGAGGCGCGCTCATGACCCCGCCCAAGAGCCGGCTGCTGCTCTCGGGCATCACGCGCGAAATGGCCCTGACCCTGGCGCACGAGCACGGTCTGGAGTTCGTGGAACGGCCGGTCGCGCTCGACACCCTGCGCGCGGCCGACGAGATCTGGCTCAGCAGTTCGACGCGCGAGGTGCTGCCGGTCACGCGGCTCGACGGCGAGCTGGTGGGCGACGGGCGTCCGGGA
This sequence comes from Allochromatium humboldtianum, assembly GCF_013385175.1. Classification (GTDB taxonomy): domain Bacteria; phylum Pseudomonadota; class Gammaproteobacteria; order Chromatiales; family Chromatiaceae; genus Thermochromatium; species Thermochromatium humboldtianum. The sequence goes on from NZ_JABZEO010000007.1 coordinate 74,412, forward strand.
CCGCTCTGGCGCCGGATGGATGCCCTCTATCAGGACTACAAGGCACGGGTGCGAGCAGGCCATGTCTGACCAAACAGAAACCCTGATGACCTTTCCCTGCCGCTTCGCGGTCAAGGCCATGGGACCGGCCGGACGCGGACTGGAAGCGGTCGTGGTCGAGATCGTCAGCCGTCATGCCGAGGGCGTCGACGAGACGGCGATCTCGGTACGCGAGAGCCGGGGCGGCAAATGGATCGCCGTCACCCTGACCTTCGAGGCCCACAGCAAGCCTCAGCTCGACGCCATCTACCAGGAACTCAGCGCCCACGAACTGGTGGCCTGGGCGCTGTGAACGCGCCGTCTCCCCCGCTGCGCATCCGACATCTGGCCGGACTCCAGGACTATGGAGCGACCTGGGCGGCGATGCGCGCCTTCACCGATACGCGCGACGCCGAGACGCCGGACGAGCTCTGGCTGCTCGAACACCCGCCCGTCTTCACGCTCGGTCAGGCCGGGCGTCCCGAGCATCTGCTCGCCCCCGGCGCCATCCCGGTGGTCCAGACCGATCGCGGCGGGCAAGTGACCTATCATGGTCCGGGTCAGCTCGTCGCCTATCTGCTGCTCGATCTGCGACGCGCGGGGATCGGTATCAAGCGGCTGGTGGAGCGACTGGAACAGGCGATCATCGATCTGCTGGCCACGCACGGCATCGAGGCCGAACGGCGCGCCAACGCGCCCGGCGTCTATGTCGCCGGAGCCAAGATCGCGTCACTGGGTCTGCGCGTGCGCAACGGGTGCAGCTATCACGGTCTGGCGCTCAATGTCGACCTGGACCTGGAACCCTTCGGCCGCATCAATCCCTGCGGCTATGCCGGACTGACCGTCACCCGGCTCGTCGATCATGTCCCTGGGATCACGCTCACCGAGACGGCTCGGGCGCTGGCCGAGATCCTGCCGCGATACCTGAGCCGACCGGACTGAAGCCGACTCAGCAGCATTCGTCCTCGATCCGGTCGAGCAGATCCAGCCCTTCACGGTGTCCGTGATGCTCGAACAGGGCGCGGATATAGTTGACCTGACTGCCGACGACGAACAGCTCGTCCTGTCCCATCCGCGTGATCTCGTCGAGCTTGCGCTCGAAATAGGCGCTCCAGGACGAGGCTTCGGGCGCCTCGATACAGTCACGGATACAGTCCAGAATGCGACGCGCCTGCTCGTCGCACTCGAGGCCCTCGAACGTGATATAGCGATCAATCTTCACGGCAGCCTGGGACACGGTTGATGATTCCTCTGTTGTCTCGAATCCGACACGACCCGGCTGGATCGGCGCAGGCCAGGTCTTTGATACCGGGTCGGTTTCGGCGGAGAGCCGCTACCGACCCATCATGTGCCGGAGATTCAAGCAAGAACGAGGCCGGATTCGCGTCTCAGGGCACCCGCGCCACCGGACGCATCTCCTTGTCACAGACGCCGCCGACGCTCACCGAGCGCATCGAACCGGACTCCTTGCAGGTTTCGCCGCGATCGGCGATCCGGCAATGGAGTTCGACCGGATCGCCTGAGCCGAGCCAGTTCGGCACCTTGCGATAGCGTCCGGCGCCGGCCGAGCGACAGCCGCCCGGGATGCCATAGGGCGGACAGTAGTCCGGACGCTTCAGCGAGACCTTGCGCGCATCGACCAGGAAGCCCGGATAGTTGTCCTGGACGCGGACGACATCGCGATCCGGCTCCTGAGTGACCAGGAACTCCTTGAACGCATAGCCGGAGCCGGATTTGTCACCGACCTCGATGCGGGTATTGGCGATCAGCGCGAAGTCGTCGCCCTTGCGTGCCACGGCGCCGGTCATGTACTCGACCCGGTCGTGGTTGGGGAAGCATTGGCCCATGGCCGGGGCGTGGTAGTAATGGCGCGTGGTGGTCAGATCGCTCAGGCTGTTGCCGGGGAAGACGGCGCGCAGACCCGAATCACCGCCATAGAGGATCTGCTCGGCGTCCGGCACGGTCTGGGCATACATGGCCTGGAGCTTGGCGTAGTTGTCGCGGTCGGCCAGATCCGGTCGCAGATAGCAGGCGGTCAGACCCGAGATCTGGGTCAGGTACTCGTCCCAGATGTTGTACTGAGAAGGCGCCGAGGAGACGCCCTGGAAGTCGCCGGGGAAGGTACAGCCCTGCCCGCGCTGGCACTGTCCCACCGCACGATTGCGGATCGAGAGCACCACGATGTTGCGCTCGCAGGCCCCATAGGCGTTGCAGCCGCGTCCCAGATGTCCCTCGTAGAGCGCGGTACGCATGGCGTAATCCAGATGCTTGGCGCGCGCCAGCGTGGTCGGCGAGCCGAGGTCCGAGCGCCGGGCGCTGAAATCCTCCCAGGCGCGCTCCAGGGCCTGACGGCGGCGTGTCAGACGCGTGTTGACCGAAGCACATTCGTTCGAATCATGGAAAGCGCGCACGATGCGGTCGAGTTCACTGGCGCCGCCCGTCGAGCCGCGGCGTCCGCCCGAGCGCGGCGGATCGAAGAAGGGCGCCTTCTCCAGCGCATAGAGTTCGCGCACATTGATGACGTTGCGCACGCTCGCCGGGCAGTGATGGTTGCGTACCTGGAGTTCCTTGCGCTCGGCCACGGCGCGCTTGAAGACTTCGGTCGAGGCGGGAGTCGCCGAGCGCGGGTCGACCACGACCTCGAAGCCGACATAGGGCGTGCCGTCCCTGTCGGTCAGCGGCTCGCCGTTGCGGATCATCAGACAGGGGATGACCGATGTGCCCTGCACCAGGGTTCCGGCGCGCCCGGCGGCGGTGCCGGCGGCCGCGAAGCGGTCGGCGTCGTAATAGGGGACGTCCATGGGGCCATTGAACTTGTAGACCGTCATCACGGGCGTGGCCGGGATCGCAGCCAGCAGATCGAACGAGACGAGTAGCGCGAGCGCGCCGAACCAGATACGCATGAGACTGAACCTTCCTCGATGTTGGATGCAGGGGGCGTTCTAGGCTAGGCCAAGCTGGAGTGCGAATCCACCCCCGAGTCCCCCAAAGGGGTCGGCATGCTTGAGAATGATGTTCTGATATGCCGTAATGCAAACTCGAATCGAGACCGTTCCGAGGATCAAGTCACCATGTCACACGCACTCAGGCTGTTCGTCGGCGCCCTGCTGATCGTCATGCACGGCCTCGTCATGGCCGACGACGATCGTCTCCAGCGCATCCAGACCGCTCAGACACTGCGCGTCTGCATCTGGCCGGATTACTACGGCATCTCGTTCCGCAATCCCAAGACGCTCCAGCTCTCGGGCATCGACGTCGATCTGGCGCGCGAACTCGCCCGCGATCTCGGGGTCGAGGTCGAATTCGTCGACAGCGCCTTCGCCACCCTGATCGAGGACGTGCTCGGCGACCGCTGCGACATCGCCATGTTCGCCATCGGCATCACGCCGGCGCGTCAGCAGCATCTGCGTTTCACCCAGCCGTATCTGGCCAGCGACATCTATGCCGTCACCACCCGCACCAATCGGCGCATCCGCGACTGGTCAGACATCGACCAGCCGGGCACCGTGGTCGCCGTGGCCAAGGGCACGCTGCACGAGGCGGTCATGCGCGAAAAGCTCCAGCACGCCGAGTTGCGCGTGCTCGACACGCCCCATTCCCGTGAGCAGGAAGTCCAGTCGGGACGGGCTGACGTCTTCATGACCGACTATGCGTACAGCCGGCGCATGCTCGACAATCACGACTGGGCGCGTCTCGTCTCGCCCACCCAGTCCGATCAGAACACCGGCTACACCTGGATGACGACGCCGGGCATCGACCAGCATGACTGGGAACGGATCGTCTCGCCGAGCGCGAGCTATCACCTCACGCCCTACGCCTGGGCCATGGCGCCGGGCGATGACGCCTTCCACGCGCGCGTCGAGCGTTTCATCACCGCGATCAAGACCGATGGCCGACTCCTGGAGGCGGCGCGCCGTCACGGTCTCGAACCCATCGTGGTGCATTGAGCCAGCCTGACATCCGGCCGCATTCATGTCTCACAGCGAATCACAGCGACACGGCCTGATCCTGGCCGCCCTGGTCCTATTGGCGAGCGGCTGGCTGGCGGCCTTCGGCATCACGCTCTGGCGTCTGCACGACAAGGCCACCACGGATGCGTTCGCCACGGCCCGGATGCACGCACGCAATTTCGAGGATTATCTGACCAAGACGCTCCAGGTCATCGACCTGAGCGTGGGCAATCTGCCGCCGGGACAGGATCTGACCGACGACCGGGCGCTCGCAACGCATCTGACCGGATTGCTGCGTCCCTCGCCCTTTCTGCGCTCGCTGTCGATCCTGACGACGGATGGCTCGGTGATCGGCAGTTCGGATGCACGCAATATCGGTCTCAGGATCACACTGGACGGCTTCTACCCGGAGACCACTCTGGGCGGCGCCCCGCCACGCATCGGCCGACCCTGGGTGGGACGGGATCTGGCGAACGCGACCCCGAGCACGGGTCAACCACCGCCGCCGCGTGCCGCCAGCCTGATTCCGGTCATGCACCGCTTCGAACTCGACGACACGCCCTACTGGTGGCTGGCCGCCCTCAACCCGGACGACTTCATCGACCACTTCAGCCAGCTACTGCCGACCGAGGAGGGTCGCGTCCAGCTCCTGCGCTACGACGGTCTGCTGCTGCTCTCGACCAGTCCCGACGACATCCCCGGACGCGCGGATCAGTCCGGCGAGGTGCCCGCGCGGCTGGAGCGGCTGGAGCTGGGCGAGCTGGCGCAGACACTGGCCGACGGTCATCACGTCCTGACGGCCTATCGCGCCTCCAGCCGCTATCCGGTCGTGATCGCCGTCCATCTCGATCGCGACTACATCCAGGCGCAGTGGCTCCGTGAGGCGGGCCGGTTGTCGATGATCGTCGTGCCGATCCTGGTCGCGCTCTCGGTGGCCATCCTACTGCTCTGGCTGCGCCGCCGCCGTCTCGCGCAGCAGCGCGCCGAACTGGAACGCCAGCGCCGGCTGACCTCCAGCGTCTTCGAGGCCAGCAGCGACGCCATCATGCTGACCACGCCCTCGGGCGAGATCCTCTCGACCAACCCGGCCTTCGAACGCATGACCGGCTACAGCGGCGCGGAGGCGCTGGGCCGCAATCCGCGTCTGCTCTCCTCCGGGCTGCACGACCAGACTTTCTATCGCGATCTCTGGGACGCCGTCATCACCCGAGGTCACTGGCGCGGCGAGATCGTCAACCGCCGTCGGGATGGCGAGTTCTACACCGCGATCCTGACCATCGATGCCGTGCGCGACGAACAGGGCGAACTCCAGCACTATGTCGGCGTCACCTCGGACATCACCGAGCGCAAGCGGCACGAGGCCGAACTGCTGGCGGCCAAGGAGCGTGCTGAGAGCGCCGCGCGCGCCAAGACGACCTTCCTCTCGACCATGAGCCACGAGCTGCGCACGCCCATGCACGGCATCCTGGGCATGACCGAACTGCTGCTGGAGTCAGACCTGAACGAGCGCCAGCGCCGTCAGCTCGACACCGTCAAGCGCTCCGCCGACTCGCTGCTGGCCATCCTGGCCGACATCCTGGACTACACGCGCATGGATGCCGAGGACGTCCAGCTCCAGCCCGGCCCCTGCGATCCGCTCCGGATCATCCGGGACGTCATGACCGTCCACGCCCCCCAAGCCGAGAAAAAGGGACTGGGCTTCGTCCTGGACTCCAGCCGTCCGGCGCCTGGATTCGTGGTCGTCGATGCACAGCGCTTGCAGCAGGTACTCGACAAGCTGACCGCCAATGCCGTCAAGTTCACCCACGAAGGCGAGATCCGGCTCGCGACCTGGCTCGACACCGAGACGGCGGCGAACGGGCGCGGCCGGCTCGCCATCTGCGTGACGGATACCGGGATCGGCATTCCGGGCGAACTGCACGCAAGCATCTTCGAGCCCTTCGTCCAGGCCGACGGCTCGCATACGCGGCGCTATGGCGGCACCGGGCTGGGTCTGGCCATCGCCCGCCGTCTGACCGAGGCGCTGGGCGGAACCCTGAGCTTGGAGAGTGAACCCGACCAGGGCAGCTGCTTCAGGCTCGATATTCCCGTCCAGCCGGTCGAGGTCGGCCGTGCGTCGTCCACATCATCGAATCCGAGCTGATCGCCCATGTCCAGTGTCCTGTCGCGTCTGACCCGTTCGAGCCGGCTCGGCGTTCCCCTGATCCTCTGGATCGGTTTTCCGGTCTTCGCCCTGCTGATGGTGCTGTGGCCGGGCCTCGATCTGGCGGTCTCCGGGCTGTTCTACACGCCTGGAGCCGGATTCACGCTCAAGGGCGAACCCTGGGAGCGTGCGCTCCATGAGTCGGTGCCCGTGCTGATGGTGGGGGTGAATCTGGCGCTGATCGCGCTCTGGTGGTTCAACCGGCGCACGGGGCGCGGCTGGTTCGGGTTCACGGGGCGCAAGCTGGCGTTTCTGCTCTGTCTGCTGATCCTGGTGCCGGGGCTGATCGTCAACCAGGGTTTCAAGGAGCATTGGGGACGGGCGCGGCCGGTCACTGTGATGGAGTTCGGCGGGGACAAGACCTTTACGCCGGCCTTCGTGCTGTCGGATCAGGAGGGCGGCTCGTTCAGCTCGGGACATGCGGCGGCGGCGGCCTATGTGGTGGCGGCGGCGGCGACTTTGGCCGGGCGCGGCTCGCCCTGGATGTGGCTGGCGCTGGTCTATGCGCTTGGGGTCGGATTGGCGCGACTGGTCTCGGGCGGGCACTTCTTGAGCGACGTTCTGACGTCGCTGCTCCTGGTGTGGATCGGTTATCGGTTGCTGGGCTGGCTCTTCTTTCCCGAAACGCAAGCGGCGAAAGCCGGCATTCGAGTTCAGTCGAAGACCACGTCCTCGTAGACGGCGTCCTGGTTGCAGGAGAACTCCAGGGATTCGAGCACGAGCGGCGCATCCGAAGCCACTGGAGACAGCAGCCAGCCCTGGTCGCAACGCCGGAAGACCTCGATCGAACGGCTACGCGAATCGATCAGGACATATTCGCGCAGGGTCTCCAACTGCCGATAATGGGCGAACTTGGCGCCGCGATCATAGGCTTCGGTCGATTCCGAAAGGACTTCGATGATGAGGGTCGGTTCGCGCTTGAGCTTGCGTTCGCCCGCGTCGGACGATGAGCAGGTGACGAAGACGTCGGGATAGAAGACGTTTGCGGAGGTCTGGGTGGCGACTTGGAGCTTCATGTCGGCCATATAGACCCGGCAAGGCGTACCGCGCACATGGGCGCGCAGTAGCGCGCCCATGTTCAGTGAGATGGTGACATGCTCCTCGGTCGCGCCGGCCATGGCGAAGACCTCTCCGGCGATGTATTCATGCTTGACGTCGGAGGCTTCCTCGCCCGCCAGATAGTCTTCCAGGGTCAGGCGCTGGGCTTCGGCTAGGTTCGACATGGCCATGGCTCCGTCGATCGTGGTTGAGTCCCGTCTAGGCTATCAGGATCGGCGTCGTTTTGCCGTCCTGATCGCCGCGCTCACGTCAGATTTCGCTCCAACTCGTCCAGCACCGTCAGAGCGGCCTCGAAGTCATAGTCCTCAATGGCCCGAGTCATCCGGCCCATGAGCGACCCGAGCGCACTGCCGGCCAGTCGCGTGGTCAATTCCTCGGCCACATCCGCCGCCTCGGTATCGTCGTCGAGCAGCAGGGCGCGCAAACGCGCCAGGATCGGCTCGACGACCACGCGCTCGACCGGAGCCGTGCCGGATTCGGCCGATTCCGATCGATCGAGCACCGCCAAGCCGGCCAGCACAGGTTCCAGACAAACCAGAGTCTCGGCCAGAAGCACGTCGAGACGTTCGCCCGATTCGCCCGCCTGACAGGCCGACTCCAGCGCCTGAGCCGCCGCCTGGACATCGCGCGCGGCGATGTTGCCGGCCACGCCCTTGAGCGTATGGGCGCAGCGCGTGGCGGCCTCGGCGTCGGGATCGAGCCGTGCCGCCGCGAAACGCACGCCGAAATCGCCCTGACTCTCGCGGAAACGTCGCAGGAGCTTCAGGTACAGACGCGGATCGTTCTGACTGATCGCCAGTCCCGCCTGGGTGTCGATCCCCGAAAGCTCGGGGATCGGCTCGACCGACGTATCCGGGATCTCGACCCCGACGGCCGACTCGGACGGCGGCAGGACGGCACGCGCCGGCCGAATCCACTTGGCCATGGTCGCGAACATCTCGCGCACATTGATCGGCTTGCCGATGTGGTCGTTCATCCCGGCGGCGAGCGCCTTCTCGCGATCGCCGCTCATGACGTTGGCGGTCATGGCGATCACCGGCAGCCCGGCCAGCTCCGGACGCGCGCGGATGGCGCGCGTGGCCGAGTAACCGTCCATCACCGGCATCTGACAGTCCATGAGCACGCCGTCGAAGCGCGACTCACCGGCGAGCCGCTCCAGCGCCTCCTGCCCATTGGCCGCGATCTCGACACTCAACCCGTTGCTGACCAGCAGCTCCAGCGCCAGTTCCTGATTAAGCTCGTTGTCCTCGACCAGCAGCACATGGGCGCCGCGCAGGCCGGCGATTGCCTCGGAGGATTCCTCCTGACGATGGGTCGCGCGCGTGAACTGACCGACCTGCCGACCGACGGCGTGCATGACGGCATCGAGCAGGGTCGAGGGCGTCACCGGCTTGGTCAGGAAACCGGCCACGCCCAGTTCGGCGGCGGCCTGATGTGCGGCCTCGCGCCCATAGGCCGTCACCATGATCAGGGTCGGTGCATGGGTGATCTCGGTCTGGGCGCGCAACCGGCGGATGGTCTCGATCCCATCCATCTCGGGCATCTTCCAGTCCATCAGCATCAGGTCGAAGGGTTCGGACCGATCGGCGGCGCACAAACGCTCGATCGCCTCCGGACCGCTCGCCGCCGCTTCGACCGCGAAACCGAAGGCCAGCAGCATCTGGGTCAGGATCTCGCGCGCGGTGGCATTGTCGTCGACGACCAGAATCCGCAGCGACAGCGCTTCGCGCGACAGATGCACGGGTTCACTGACGACGCCGCGCTGCTGCCCAAGGCGCACGTCGAAGCCGAAGGTACTGCCCTGCCCTAGCGCGCTCTCGACCCGGATCTCGCCGTCCATCAGCTCTGTCAGGCGCTTGGAGATCGTCAGTCCCAGGCCGGTACCGCCATATTTGCGCGTCGTCGACATGTCGGCCTGGCTGAAGGACTCGAACAGCCGTGCCTGCTGCTCCGGCGACATGCCGATGCCCGTGTCGCGCACACTGAAACCGAGCCGCACCCAGTCCGCGTCCTGATCCAACACCCGTACCGAGATCAGGATCTCGCCGCCCGGATCGGTGAACTTGACCGCGTTGTTGCCCAGATTGATCAGGATCTGGCCCAGCCGCAGCGGATCGCCGACGAGCGCCATGGGCGCCTCGGGGGGGAGATCGAACATCAGCTCCACCCCCTTCTCCTCGGCCTTGAGTCCGACCAGATTCGAGAGGTTGTCCATCACGTCTTCGAGCCGGAAATCGATGTGCTCGATGTCGAGCTTGCCGGCCTCGATCTTGGAGAAGTCCAGGATGTCGTTGATGATGCCGAGCAACGCCTCGGCCGAGCGATGCACCTTTTCGATGTAGTTGCGCTGACGGGCGTCGAGTTCGGTCTGCAACGCCAGATGCGCCATGCCGATGATGGCGTTCATCGGGGTGCGGATCTCGTGGCTCATGTTGGCCAGGAAGCTCGACTTGGCCTGCGTGGCTTCCTCGGCCAGCTCCTTGGCGGCCAGCAGCTCGACCTCGGCGGCCTTGCGGTCGCTGATGTCGATCACGGTCCCGGCCAGATCGATCGGGATGCCCGCCGAGTCATAGCTGGCCTGTCCCTGTTCGTAGACATGATGGATTCGGCCCTCACGGTCGATGATCCGGTATTCGACCGTATAGGACAGATGCCGCGACACGGCCGCATCGATCACCTGCGCGACATGCGCGACATCCTCGGGATGGATGAGGCTGCCGTAGGTACGTACCACGTTGTGGATGAACTCGCTCGCCGGATGGCCCGAGAGTCGCTCGATCTCGTCGCTGATGAACAGCATGGTCCAGTCCGAGTCGATCAGAGAGCGGAAGACAGTGCCGGGGATGGTGCTGACCAGACTCCTGAACAGGCGCTCGCGCTTGGCCAGCTCCTCGGTGATGCGCCGACGCTCGGTGAGATCCTGGCTCATGGCGACGAAGTCCGTCACCTGTCCGGCGCGGTTGGTCACGGGGGCGATGGAGACCGAGACCCAATAGAGTTCGCCATCCTTGCGGCGGTTGCAGATCTCGCCGTTCCAGGTCCGGCCGCTCAGGATGGTGTCCCAGAGTTCGACATAACGCTCGGGGGGCGTGAGCTCGCTCTTGAGCAGTCGCGGATTCTGACCGACGACCTCCTCGCGCGCATAGCCAGTCAATCGGGTGAAGGCCGGATTGACGTGCTCGATACGGCCCTCGACGTCGGTGATGACGATGCACAGCGGGTTCTGTTCGACCACCTGGGCGAGCTTGCGCAACTCATGGGTGCGTTCCTCGACCAGCACATTCAGGCGCGCGCGCGTGCGCTCGCCCAGCCAGACGATGATCGCGGCCAGGGCCAGCACCAGGAGCGAGGTGCTCAGGAGCGCGCCCAGGATGAGCGCGCGCGAGTCGCGGAAGGGCGCCAGCGCCTCGTCCAGATCGATCTCGGTGGCCACGCCGACGCCCAGTCGGTTCGACCAGCTCCAGGCGCCCATGACCGGCACGCCCCGATAATCGCGATACCCCTGCACGTCCAGTCCGTTGCGACCGCTCAACACGTCGGCGGCCAATCGCGTCAGGGGCCAGGTGGAAGGCTCGCTCGCCGGCGTCCGACCGGCGGTCAGATCGACGCCGGGGTCGCGGATGCGCCAGTTCAGAAAGCCGGGCGCGTCGCCGATCCGGACCGACAGCGACTGGGTATCGCTGAAACGCGAGGGTGTCAGCAGGCGCGCCTGACGGTCGAGCAGATAGGTCTCGCCCGTCTCGCCGATGCGCATGATCGATCCGATCCGGCCGAAGGTCACGGACGGATCGAAGCGCATGGCCAGCACGCCGATGACGCGCGCCTCGCGTCTCATCGGCGCGAGGATGAACAGGGCCGACTCCGATCGAGCACCCGCGGTCGGCGCGTCCGGACTGTCCAGCGTGCTCGGCGGAATCAGAACCGTCTCCCCGGCCAGCGCGCGCGCAAAGGCTTCGGGTTCACGCGTGGCCAGTTGTGACGGACGATCGAGATCGTACAAGGCGATGACGACACGCCCATCGGGCGCGAGCAGCTTCAGATTGGAGAGACCCGCGTCCTTGATGTGCGCCCGGTAGATCTGCTGGAGACGCTCGCGATCGGCCGCCTCGAGTCGCGGCGCCTCGCCGACCAACCGACCGGCCAGTGCGACCAGATCCGGATTCCCGGTGATGTGGTGGATGTGGAGCATCCGGTCATCCAGCCACATCTCCAGCGTCTGGAGCGCGGCACGATTGACGGTTTGCAGGGTCTGTCCGATCTCGACGCGCAGTCCGCGCTCGATCCGACCGAATCCATGGCCGGCCAGTATCAGGATCAGGGTCAGAAAGATCCCGACCACGAGCAGGACGACCTTGCGCAGATTGCGCCGATCGAACAGCCGATCCTCGGCGCCCTGACGCGAACGCCGCAGCAGGATCAGGAGCAGGGCGGCCAGGGTCGTCAGAACGGCGACACCGATCAGGAGCTGGATGGAAACGGGCTGGTAGGCGCCGGTCTCCGCCGGCCCGCCGCCGACCACGGACGTCGTCTCCTGCAGCCAGCGTTCGCGCAGGTGTTTCAGCTCCTCCTGGGTGACGTGCGCCATCGCCTTGCCGAGCGCCGAGTGCAGCAGCGGCCAGTCGTTGCGCACCCCGATGCGCAGCCCGGTCATGTCCGGGTCGACGGACTCGACCTCGCCCGAGATCCGCAGATTGGCCAGCAGATTGCCGGCGATCTGATACCGCACCACGGCATCCCGCCCGATGGCGGCATCGGCGCGTCCGAGCGCGACGGCCTTCAGCGCCTCCAGTGCATCCTCGGCCGGCAGGCGTCGGATGTCCGGGTAGTACCGGCTCAACAGGCTCTCGACGAAGAAGCCGGCCGGAAAGGCGACCACCCGCCCCCGCAAGTCGTTCAGATCCGCGAACGGCTGGTCACGACGGCTGACGATCACATTGGGCGTGGTCGCATAGGACTCGGTGAAGAGCAGATCGGCGCGCCGCTCCTCGGTGGCGACGATGTTGAGCATCAGGTCGAGCCGTTTGTCGCGGATCCGGTCCATGAAGACATTCCAGTCCGACCCGGTCTGATACTCGACCCGCAGACCGAGCTTGTCGGCCAGCAGGTTCAGATAGTCGATCGAGAAGCCGCGCGGCTCGCCATAGCTGTTGAAATTGAAGGGTGGCCAGTTCTGCTCGTTGTGGGCGCGGATGACGGGGTGCTCGCGCAGCCAGACGCGCTCGGCCTCGGTCAGGGCGATGTCGGCGCTCGGCGCCGCCGTCCGGTCCGTCGACTCGGCACGAGCCGGCCCCAGGGCGACCGCGAGCAGCGCCAGGGCAACGACGAGCATCGAGCGGAAGCGCATCATAGAGGCGTATCGAGGACGGCGGCGACTCGCTCCAGCAGGTGTTCGGGATCGATCGGCTTGAGGAGGTAATCGAGTGCGCCCAGCGCCAGCCCGGTCGCGCGCTCGGCCGGTTCGAGCCGCCCTGTGACGAAGAACACCGGAATGTCCGCCGTGGCCGGATCGGCCTTGAGTCGGCGACAGGTCTCGTATCCGTCCAGGTCCGGCATCATCACATCAAGCAGGATCAGATCCGGCGGCGATGGCCAGCGCCTTCTCGCCGCCGGTGGCGGCCTTGATCCTGTAGCGCTCGCGCAGCAGACCCTTGAGCAGATCGATGTTGGCGGGCAGGTCGTCCACGATCAGGATGGTCTTCTTGGGCGTCTCGTCAATCATCGGTCAGTCATCCATTCGCTGGTTGGGCCGCCGGCAGCGTCACCGTGATCTGGGTGCCGGCTTCGTCGGAGGTGCGCATCGCGATGCGTCCGCCCTGGGTCTCGGTCATGAGCCTGGCCGAATAGGTGCCGATCCCGGTGCCGCACGTCTTGCCGTGGGTGACGTACTTGTCGAAGAAGGTATCACGGATCGGCTCGGGGACGGCACCGTCGTTGTAGATGTGCACACTGATCCCGTCGGACTCGGTCTCGATCTCGATGCTGACCTCGCTGCCGATGGGCGAGGCCTCGGCGGCATTGCGGATCAGGTTCGAGAACAGGGTATGGCACAGCAGTTCCTCGCCGCGCACCCGGAGCGGCACGGGCGCGGCCTGATGCACATGGATGGGCAGCGAACCGAAAGCGGCCCGGGTCTCGGCGACGACCCGCGCCAGCAGCGCCGACAGATCCAGGTCGACGGGTTCGAGTTGATAGGTGCCGGACTCCATGCGATAGAGCGCCTGCGAGTGGTCGATCAGGTCGAGCACGAAGCGCGCCGACTCCTGCATGGCCTCGACCGTCTCGCGCTGGGCCGGGAGCAGATTGTCGCCAGTCGCCAGATCCTGAGCCAGCGCCAGCAGGGCATTGAGCGGATTCTTGATGTCGTGGCGCGTCATGCGCTCGATCTCTTGTCGGCTTGGTCACATAATCGACCGCGCCCAGATCCAGCCCGGCGATCACGTCCTGGGCGTCGATCTTGGCGGTGAGAAAGATGATCGGGATCTCGCGCGTGCGTGGATCGGCCTTGAGCCGGCGAAAGACCTCGATGCCGTCCATGTCGGGCATCATGATGTCGAGCAGGATCAGATGCGGCGGATCGTCCGAGCGCGCGATGCGCAACGCCTGCTCGCCGCTCTTGACGCCCTTGACGCGATAGTCGTCCTTGAGGATGCCGGTGATCAGATGGATGGTGTCCGGCATGTCGTCGACGACGAGGATGGTGGCGACCGCGTCCATGACGTCCGGCTCGCCGCTCACTACCTCCGGAGCGGTCGCCGTCTCGGCGTCCGGCTCGGCTTCGAAGGGTGGCGGCGCAACTGGAGGCGGTGACGTACCGGCGGCCGATCGGTTTCCGGCGGGCGGCGTCCCGAGCCGATCGATGACGCGCCGGATCTTGCGTTGAAAGGCCCCGAAGGAGAACGGCTTGATCAGGAACTCCGTGACCCCGGCCTCGATCGCGTTGCGCACCTGCGAGCGCTCGCCCTCGGCCGTGATCAGGACGACCGGTACGTGACGATAGGCCTTGGAGGCGCGGATGTGCTTGAGCAGCTCCAGGCCGTCCATGAGCGGCATGTTCCAGTCGGTGACGACGATATCGAAGCGCCACTTCTGGAGCATGTCGAGCGCCTCGCGGCCATTGGCGACCAGGGCCACGTGCTCGATCCCCATCGAACGGAGATTGTTGCGCACCAGCAGCCGCATCACCGCCAGATCGTCGACGACCAGAATCCGCAGGGTCTTGCCGACCAGGGGTCTATCCATGCCGCCGCCCGGACGCTCCGTGCGTCGCCGCGCGTTCAGGACCGGGCAGGCGCGATATCGGCCACGATTTCATTGGGGAGCGGTCTCCTCGGCATAATGGGTTTTGATCTCCAGCACCCTGGGCAGAATCTCCAGGAAGGGCGGAACCAGTTTGGGATCGAAATGCGAGCCGGCCCCCTCTTGCAGGAGCGCGACCGCCTGTTCGACCGGCCAGGCCTTCTTGTAGGGGCGCTCCGAGGTCAGGGCGTCGAAGACGTCGGCGATGGCGACGATGCGCCCCACGCGAGGGATGTCCTCACCGACCAGACCGTTGGGATAGCCCGAGCCGTCCCATTTCTCGTGATGGGTCAGGGCGACGATGCGCGCCATCTCCAGCAGATCCGAGTCGCCCGCGTCGCCAAGGATGTCGGCGCCGATCTGGCTGTGGGTCTGCATGATCGCCCATTCCTCGGCGTCGAGCTTGCCGGGCTTCTGCAGGATACGGTCCGGGATGCCGATCTTGCCGATGTCGTGCATGGGCGCGGCGTTCAGCAGCAGCTCGGCCTCCGCGTCGCTCATGCCGATCGCCTCGCCCAGGAAGCGCGAATAATGGCTCATGCGGATGACGTGCAGCCCGGTCTCGTTGTCCTTGTACTCGGCCGCGCGTCCGAGCCGGCGGATGATGCGCAACCGGGTCTCGTGCAACCGGGCGGTCTGCTCCTTGACCCGCTGGTCGAGCACCCGATTCTGGTCGTAGAGCGCCAGATGGGTGTGCACCCGCGCCTGGACCACGGGCGGACTGATGGGCTTGGTGATGTAGTCGACCGCGCCCAGATCCAGACCGCGGATCTCGTCCTCGATGCCGATCTTGGCGGTGATGAAGATCACCGGGATGTGGCGCGTGGTGAAGTCCTCCTTGAGCTGACGGCAGACCTCGAAGCCGTCCATGCCGGGCATCATGATGTCGAGCAGGATCATGTCGGGCGGATCGCCCGAGCGCACGATCTGCAGGGCGCGCTCGCCACGGGTGGCGGCCTTGACGTTGTAGTCGGCCTTGAGCGTATTGACCAGGAGGTCGATATTGGCCGGCGCATCGTCGACCACCAGGATCGTCTGTCTGTGAGCATCTGTCATCGAGCGGCTCCAAATCCGTGAAGGAACGCTCCGTCGTAGCCCGGCTCGCCTCGTTACCGCCTGAGGCCACTCAAACCGCGTTCGTTGCGTCCAGATTTAGCACAAAAGCGACTTCGAATCCTTTAACCAGGTCTCGTTCGGGCACGATCGTCGACGAGGCTCGCTCATTCCCCATCGCTGATGAGCGTTCCATGCACCTCGACCCGGTTGCGCCCGCGTTCCTTGGCTCGATAGAGCGCCTCGTCGGCGCGCCGGATCAGGGACTCATGATCCGGATCCTGGGCGCCGGCCGGCTCCTCGGCCACGCCGATGCTGATGGTGACGATCCCTCGCGATGAGGCCGGATGCCACATGCCCAGACCAGACACCGACTCGCGAATCCGCTCCGCCACCCGTAGCGCACCCTTCAGGGTCGTATTGGGCAGCACCACGACGAACTCCTCGCCGCCATAGCGGGCGCAGAAGTCAGAGCCGCGTTGAAGGCTCTCGCGCAGCAGATCGGCCACGGCGCGCAGACAGCGATCGCCGGCCTGATGGCCGAAGGTGTCGTTGTAGCTCTTGAAGTCGTCGATGTCGCAGATCAGGAGCGCCAGCGGAACCTGCTCGCGCCGTCCGCGCCGCAGCTCGTGCACCAGATGCTCGATGAAGAAGCGCCGGTTGGGGATGCTGGTGAGGGCATCGAAGACGGCCTGACGGCGCAGATCGCCATAGGCGCGCGCCAGCATTCGGCCCAGGAGCAGAATGAACACCACGCCCGCCACCCCCACGAGCGCATGACTGACCACGAGTCCCTTCCAGGGAATGGGGGTGAGTGTCGGCAGGGTGACGCTGATGCCGCCACGCACGTTACCGAGTTCGTAGCCCTGCTCGGCATGACACTTGAGACAGGGCTTCTCTGTGATCAAGGGGGCCATGTAGTGATAGCCTTCCTGATCGCCCTGGCGATAGAACTCGACCCATTCCTTGGCCCCCTGTTCGAAGGCGCGCAACGCCTCGACCTCCCAGGGATGGGGGGTATTCTGTGGTCGAATGGGTTTGAGGCTGGTGATGTGGAACTGCACGCCCGAGCGCTCGGCGGCCAGCTCGGCGAGGACGCGCGTCATGTAGGCCGGATTGACCTTGGTGAGCGTCAAACCCTCGTCGACCCGGATCTCGCGGCGCGGATCCTTGAGATAGGGGTTGGGCGGCGTCTCCGGCGTGACCGGCACATAGACACCCTCGTGCCGGGCGTTCCAGCGGCGTGTGATCAGCAGCAGATCGAAGAAGGAACGCGCCGACTCGCGCGCCAGCGCCTCCCGATGGCGCTCGGCCTGATGCAGATTCCAGCCGAGCGAGCCGGCGACGATCAGCAACCAGAGCGCCACCACCAGCAACAGGTTGAAACGCGCGCGCAGGGCCGCGTGGAACAGGCCGAACCTGTCATAGGCGCCCGCCTCGTTGGACGGGTCATGCGGAGCCTCGAGGGCGCGATTGGACATGCGTTGACATCAGGACGAGTTGGGTGAGAACGACGACCGCAAAAACGCCTCGGCTCGACAGGCCGGACGAAGCCCCGGATAATGACCGGAACGCACCCTCGGGATGCACTTCAGGCACGCTGTCATGCGGACATCCCAAAATATGGTCTCGATCATCGGCCGTCTTTCAATCCTGGCGGTCGCCGCCCTGTCGATCGGATTTCTGTTTCACTGGATGCGGACTCAAGGGCCGGGCTCCGGCCAGGTAACGCTGGAACTGTCCGCACCGCCGGTAGGGGGTGATTTTACACTGGATTCGGCGTCCGGCCCGGTGCGTTTGAGCGATCTGCGCGGACAGGTGGTGCTGGTCTATTTCGGCTACACGTCCTGTCCAGACATTTGCCCGACCAATCTGATCTACATCGCCAACGCCCTGCGTTCACTGCAACCGGCCGAGTCGGCACGCACCCGCGTGCTCTTCGTCAGCGTCGATCCGGAGCGCGACGACCCGGAGCGTCTGGCGGGCTATGTCGCCTATTTTCATCCCAACATCCTGGGACTCACCGGCACCCCCGAGCAACTGGCCGAGATCGCCGGGCGCTATGGCGCGGCCTATCGGCGCGTCGACGACAGCGGCTCGGCCATGGGCTATCTGATCGATCACTCGGCTTTCACCTCTGTGGTCGACCCAAGCGGGCGTCTGGTCGAGACGCTCGGCCACGCCAGTGCGCCCGAGACCATCCAGGCCGCGATCCGCAAAGCGCTCGGCCCCGAATCCTGATCGACACAACGGAGACCTTCGAGTATGCACCTGATCCGTACCCTGTTCGCCGGCGCGCTCCTGTCGAGCGCCAGCCTCACGCTCAATGCCGCCGGTCTGGAGGTCGGCGATCCCTATGTTCGCGCCGTGCCGCCCGGCCAGCCGAACAGCGCCGCCTTCATGACGCTGCACAACACCGGCAGCGAGGATCGCGCCCTGATCGGCGCCGAGAGCCCAGCCGCCGAGACCGTCGAGCTGCACACCCATGTCGAAGAGGACGGCATGATGCGCATGCGCCGCATCGAACGCATCGCCGTGAACGCGGGCGAGACCACGACGCTGGCGCCCGGCGGACTCCATATCATGCTGATCGGACTCAAGTCCGAGCTGACGCCTGGCCAAACGGTCGAGCTGACCCTGATCCAGGACGACGGCGAACGTCTGGCGATCCAGGCTCCCGTGCGCCGGATCGAGGCGATGTCGCCCGCCATGAAACATTGAGCCGGCGGCGCGAAGCGTTCGGGGTCGGCTCATCGGCCGATGAGAGAACTCTTCGCGCCGGCTACGGTCTATCCGCGAGTTCGATCCGGCCGTTCGCCCCCTGAAACACCACGGAATCCAAGCATCCGGTTTGACCCGAGGGTCGAGCGTCTGATATACATTGCCGGATTTTCCCACCCCAAATCCACAGCTCGTCGGTCGCTGACGTGATCCGGCCGCGAACACGAACAACATTTAGGCACTCGCATGAAGAAGACTTGGCTGACAACGGTTTCAGTGGCGGCGGTTTTGGCGAGCGGTCTGGCGCAGGCCGCCGAGGAACTCCAACCGGCGGACCCCGCGCGGGGCGAGACGAAGGCCAATACCATCTGCATGGCGTGCCACGGCCCGCAGGGCAACAGCGTCGTGCCCCTCTGGCCGAAGCTCGCCGGCCAGCATCCCGAGTACATCATCAAGCAGTTGACGAACTTCAAGGCCGGAGAGCGCTACAACGTCCAGATGACGCCCATGGCGATGCCGCTGACCGAGCAGGAAATCCTCGACGTGGCCGCCTATTTCTCGACCCAGACCCAGAGCGGCGGTCAGGCCGATCGTGAACTGGCCGAAAAGGGCGAGGCCCTCTATCGCGCCGGCAATCCCGCGACCGGCGTGCCCGCGTGCAGCGCCTGCCATGGTCCGGCCGGCATGGGTCAGGGCCTGTCGAAGTTCCCGCGCGTCTCCGGTCAGCACGCCGACTATGTCAAGCAGACCCTGGAGTATTTCCGCAAGGGTGAGCGCGCCAACGATCCCAACGGCATGATGCGCGGCGTGGCCGCACGCATGACCGACCAGGAGATCGCCGCCGTGTCGCAGTACATCCAGGGCCTCTCGAAGTAACACCGCCCCTCGAACGGATGGACGGAAAAGGCCGCGCATCGCGGCCTTTTTCACGCTGAGCCGGACGCTATCCCCCGCCCGTCTCCCGATCACAGCGCCCCAGGATTCGCCATGACCCTCGATCCCGCCGTGGCCGGACGCTTCGCGCGTCTGCGCTGGACCATCTACGTCATCCTCGTCCTGGCCTATATGACGGCCTTCTTCCATCGCATGGCCCCCGGCGTGGTGTCGGCGGAGCTGATGGCGGCCTTCCAGACCAGCGGCGCGGCGCTCGGCTCGCTGGCGGCGATGTACTACTACATCTATACCGCCATGCAGATCCCGGCCGGGGTGATGGCCGATACCCTGGGGCCGCGCGTCGGGGTCACGCTCGGCTGTCTGGTGGCCGGGGCCGGGTCGGTGCTGTTCGGGCTGGCCGAGACCTTCGAGACGGCCTCGATCGGGCGCCTGCTGGTCGGGCTCGGGGTGTCGGTGATCTTCGTCGGGCTCATGCGCTCCAACACCATCTGGTTCAGCGAGCGCGTCTATGGCGCCATCAGCGGACTGACCCTGCTGCTCGGCAATCTGGGCGCGATCCTGGCCGCCGGCCCGCTGGCGCTGGCGCTCCAGGCCACCTCCTGGCGCAACGTCTTCATCGGCATCGGATTGTTCTCAGTGCTGATCGCATTGTTGTCGATCCTGTTCGTGCGCAGTCGGCCCGAGGACGCGGGGCTGCCCTCGGTCCGGGAGCTGGAAGGACTCCAGCCGCATCCGCCGCGCGAACATCACTGGCTGCCGGAACTGCGTCGCGTGCTGACCACGGGCGCGGTCTGGCCGAGCTTCTTCGTCATGTTCGGCGTCACCGGCAGCCTGCTGGCCTTCGCCGGACTCTGGGGCGTGCCGCTGATGCGCGACGGCTTCGGACTGGATCGAACGGCCGCCTCGCTCTATACCACGGTCGCGCTGAGCGGATTCGCGCTCGGCTGTCTGGCGATGGGGGCGTTCTCGGATCGTCTGGGACGACGCAAGCCGGTCATCGTCGGGGCGAGCGCGCTGTCGCTGCTGCTGTGGCTGGCGCTGATCCTGCTGCCCTGGGGACCGGGCTGGAGCGGGCTGCTGCTCTATGGTCTGCTCGGACTGGTGGCGGGCGGCTTCGTCGTCGGCTATGCGGTGGCGAAAGAGGTGGTCGCGCCTGGGGTGGCCGGGATGTCGATCGCCCTGGTCAACACGGGGCTGTTCCTGGGCGCGGCCATCATGCAACCGGCCTTCGGCTGGGCCATGGATCTGACCTGGGACGGGGCGCTGATCGAGGGAGTGCGGGTCTATGCCCTGGCCGACTATCGCAACGGACTCTGGCTCTCGGCCGGATTCGCCGCCATCGGCCTGATCGCCGCGCTCTTCGTGCGCGAGACGGGCTGCCGCAACATCACGTTGAACGAGCGGCCTGCCTGAAGGCTTCAGACTCCAGGGGTCATTCCGACGGCTCCAGCCAGTTCACGACCAGTTCCTCGGGCGTCAGCGGACGGTCGTAGAGATAGCCCTGCCCCTCGATGCAGCCCTCGCGAAACAGGAAATCGGCCTGTTCGCGCGCCTCGATGCCCTCGGCCAGCACCTCGAGTCCCAGGGTGCGGGCCAGGGCAATGATGGCGCGCGCAATGGAATCGTCGTTGACGTCCTGCGTCAGCCCCTCGACGAAGGAGCGATCGATCTTGAGCCGGTTCAGCGGCAGACGCTTCAGATAGGACAGGGACGAATAGCCGGTCCCGAAGTCGTCGATGGCCAGGGTGACGCCGAGCGCGCGCATCGCGTTCAGGGCGCGGATGGCCATCTCGGCATGGCGCATGAGCTTGGACTCCGTGACCTCCAGCTCCAGACGCGCCGGGTCCAGTCCGGTCCGCTCCAGGATCGCGGCGATCTGGCCGGGCAGTCGCGACCGCTCCAGTTCGCGCACCGACAGATTCACGGCCAGACGCGGCACGTGCAGACCGGCGGCATCCCAGTCGACCATCTGGCGACAGCCCAGTTCGAGCACCTTCAGACCCAGGGTATCGATCAGTCCCAGATCCTCGGCCATGGGAATGAAGAGCGTCGGCGAGAGCAGACCGAGCTGCGGATGACGCCAGCGACAGAGCGCCTCGACCCCGATGAGCTCGCCCGTGGTCAGATCGACCTGCGGCTGGTAGTACAGGACGAACTCATCGCGCTGCAGGGCCAGACGCAGATCGTGCTCCAGACGCAGTCGCTCGGCCGCCCCTTCCGACATGGTCGGCTCGAAGAAGCTGAACCCGTTGCGGCCCGCCTTCTTGGCCTGATACATGGCGATGTCGGCATGACGGACCAGGGTCTCGAACTCGCGTCCGTCGCTCGGATAGAGGCTGATGCCGATACTGACCGTGACGAAGAACTCGCGTCCCTCGACCTGAAAGGGCCGGCCGAACTCCTCCATGACGCGATCGACGAAGTGCGCGACGAAACGCGGCGCCGGGATGTCCTCCAGGATGACGACGAACTCGTCGCCGCCGAGCCGGGCGATGGTGTCGACGGTGCGGATCTGCGCCGACAAGACCTCGGCGACCCGACACAGCAGGGCATCCCCGACATGATGGCCCAGGGTGTCGTTGACCTCCTTGAAGCGGTCCAGATCCAGGAACAGGAGCGCGAACTGACGCCGATACCGCCTGGCGCGCTGCAGGCATTGCTCCAGACGTTCCTGGAAATAGGCGCGGTTGGCCAGACCCGTGAGGGCATCGTGGTGGGCCAGATAGTCGAGCCGCTCGCTGGTCTCGCGCAGACGCCGACGCTGGCGCACTGCCTCGGTGCGATCGATGATGGCACAGACGTAGCGCCGCGCCCCCTGGTCCAGACTCGGGATCTGGGCGATGTGCAGATCGCCGATGAAATCCTCATCCGACCTGGAGCGAAAGCGGACCTCGGGGATGACGGTCGAGCTGTTCTCGGCCAGCTCGCTCCAGACATCGATGACGGTCTCGCGGTCGGACTCGGCGATCAGGCGCGCGAAGAAGTGTTGATGGAAATGCGCGCCGCGCAGGTGGAACAGGCGCTGCGCCGCCAGATTGGCCTCTTGGATCAGCCCCTGGGGGTCGATCACCAGCTCGGCGATCGGCAGGGTGTTGAAGAAGGAGGTGAAGCGGTCCAGGGCCTCCTGGATGCGGTGCTGGCTCTGGGCCAGCTCCTCGTTCTGGATCTCCAGCTCGGCCTGATAGATGCGCAGATTCTCGATCAGGGCCGCCGGCCCCGGATCCTCGTGACTCAGGATCTCCTCGGCCAGATCGAAACGCCGTGCGCGCAGCGCGGCCAGCGCACGCTCGCGCAATCCGTCCGCTGGCTCGCCGAGTCCATCCTCGGTCGGATCGGGCCGTGGAGGCGGTCGGCTACTCATGCCCGCGATCAGCCCAGTCCGTGATATTGATGTGACTGACGACGACACCGGCGCGGACATGCCGGATCGGCGCGACATACATCAGATACCACTGCCTCCCGCCATCGGACGGCGCCGAATATTCCAGACAGAACGAGGAGCGTTCACCGGCCATCACCTGCTTGATGCCCGCCAGCGTATCGCCGGCATGGGGCGCGCTCGCCAGACGTCCGTCCTCGCAGGCGGCGAGATAATCGGCTCCGACACCGATCTCCTTGAGTTCGGGGTCGCCGTGTGCGCGTGCGAAGTCGCGCCAGGCGTTGTTGACCATGGTGACGACGCCCTTGTTGTCAAGCACGGCGACATGCTCGGGCAGCGAGTCGAGCACGGCCTGAAGGTGCTCGATGTCGCGCAGCGTGGTGACGTCGACGAAGGTGGCGACCGCCCCGCGCGGTTCGCTGGTACGCACCGCATAGGGCAGGACACGGACCAGATACTGACGGTTGTTGGCGGCCTTGATCTCGTGTTCGAGCATCTCGCCGCGCGCGATGGTCTGGCGCAGATCCGTGATGAACTCCGGGTACTGGAGCAGATTGGTGAAGTCGTCGATCGGGCGGCCCAGATCGCCGTCGCGGATCTTGAACAGGGTCGTGGCCTCGGGTGTGAAGCGGGTCAGGCGCAACTGCGAGTCGACGAAGATGGTCGCGATCGAGGCGGCCTTGGCCATGCTGTCGAGATCGGCATTGAGCCGGTTGAGGATCTCGATCTTCTCCTGATTCTCGGCGTTGACCGTGTAGAGTTCCTCGTTGACCGATTGCAGCTCCTCGTTGGAACTCTGCAACTCCTCGTTGGAGGCCATGAGTTCCTCGTTGGTCGCCTGAAGCTCCTCGTTGGCGGTCTCCAGTTCCTCGATCGTGGCCTGGAGGCTTTCGCGGGTGGCCGCCAGTTCGCGCTCCAGGTTCTCGATGCGCTGGCTGGTCTCGCGGTCGAGGCTGATGGTCTCGATCGCCCTGGAGGTCTCGCCGTCGATGATGCGCAGCGTACCCGGCTCCGGCGGCATCACGTCGTCCGGGCCATAGCTGGTGACGGGTTCGAAGGACAGCAGCAGATGCAGCTCGCCGCCCGGCGGCTCGACCGGACGCGCCACCAGACGCAGCCGCTCGCTGCGGTCGTCGGCGAGCGCCAGACCGATGATGTCCGAGCGCAAGGGCACCCGATCGCGCGCGGCCTTGTAGAGCAGCGCCTTGGCGACGGCGACCAGCGAGCCGGGCAGCAGCTTGGACAGATCCAGACTGACACTGCCCTCGCCGATGCGCAGATAGGGGCCGACGTCGCCGAAGACGTGCAGCAGGTCGTGACGCTGGTTGAGCAGCAGACTGGTCGGCGCATAGCCGTGCAGCAACTGCCCCTGAGCGGCATCGATGGCGGCGGCGTCGGTGGCCACGCCACGGGTGCGCACGCCTGGACGCGGCGGCGCGGGCACGATGGTCGTCTGGCGCGTGCGCGGCGGATTGGCCGCGTCCAGCGGTAGCGACACATGACGCAGGATGCGATAGATCTTGTGCTTGGAGCTGACCGCCGTGAAATCGGTGTGCAGGTTGGCGATGGTCTCGCTCGGGCCGAGGAAGAGGAAGCCGCCGGGCGCCAGGGCGTATTGCAGCCGGCGCAGGGCGCGTTCCTGGGCCTCGGGCCGGAAATAGATCAGCAGGTTGCGGCAGGAGACCAGATCCATCCGGGTGAACGGCGGATCGTCGAGCAGGTTGTGACGGGCGAAGACGATGCTCTGGCGGATCTCGGTCTTGACCACGAAGTGGTTGCCGCGCTTGATGAAGAACTGCTCCAGACGCTCAGGCGAGATCTCGGCGGTGATGGCCTCGGTGAAGACGCCGGCGCCGGCGACCTCGATGTTCTGCGGCTCGACATCGGTGGCGAACAGCTTGAAGTTCGGCCAGCGGCGCGCCTTCTCGAACGCCTCGGCGAAGAGGATGGCCAATGAATAAGCCTCCTCGCCCGTGGCCACGCCCGGCACCCAGACCCGGATCGGCTGGTTGCCGTTGTGGTCGCTGACGATGGTGCGCACGGCGGTCTCGGCCAGCACCTCGAAGGCGTCCGGGTCGCGGAAGAAGCTGGTGACGGGGATCAGCAGTTCGCGTCTCAGGGTCGCCAGCTCGCCCCGGTCGGCGCTCAGCAGCCGCACATAGTTGAGCAGGTCCGGGGTCTGGCGCACCTGCATCCGGCGCTCCATGCGCCGCATCACGGTGGCCGGTTTGTACTCGCGGAAATCGATGCCGCCCGAGTGCTGCAACAGGTGCATGACTTCTTCATGCGCGCTGTCGCGGTCGATCTCCATCGCCATCGAAGGCGGGCGCACCTTGGGCTGGGGGCGCTGATGGATGTGGTCGAGCAGACGCGGCCCGATCTCCTCGGGCGGCAGGATGGCGTCGACCAGACTGGTGGCGATGACGCTGCGCGGCATGCCGTCGAACTTGGCCGTCTCCGGATCCTGGGCCACCAGGAAACCGCCGGCGTCGTTGATGGCCACCGCACCGCGCGTGCCGTCCGAGCCGGTGCCGGAGAGGATGACGCCGATGGCGTGATTGCCGAACTCCTTGGCCAGCGAACTGAAGAACAGATCGATCGGCAGGGTCAGCCCACGCGGGTTCTTCGGACTCAGGCGCAGCACGTCACCGCTGACGGTCATCAGACTCGCCGGCGGGATCAGATGCACCCGATTGGCCTCAATGCGCATGTCGTGCTCGACCGTCACCACCGGCATGGGCGTGTGACGCGCGAGCAGATTGCCCATCATGCTCTTATGGTCGGGCGACAGATGCTGGACGACGACATAGGCCGCCCCCGTATCTGTCGGCAGTCCCTGGAAGAACCGCTCCAGGGCATCGAGTCCCCCGGCCGAGGCGCCGATGGCCACCACATAGCCATCGAATCGACCGGGGATCGATACCTGATTACCCTCTCCCGCCGCTTTCGGGTCGCTGGACATACCACTAGGCTCCTGTCTGCTGTTCGTGTCGAACCGCATTCACGATGACAGCATGGTTTCGAGAGCCTGCCAGTCCGAGCACCGCCCCGGCAACTGTCTTCAGCAACGCGATTCGAGTATCCGGCCCATTATAGGCGAACCCCGTGCAGGTCAGTTCCGGATGCTCGCCGGTCGCGCCAGGGCCAGACCATCGATCACCTGCATGGCGCCGATCCCGACCAGACCGCCGATCAGCATCGCCAGATAGAGCACAGCGACGGGTTGTTCGATCAGGGCGAATGTGAGCAGCGCCAAGCCTGCTCCCAGCTCCAGGACACCGCTGCGCCAGAGGGGCGTGCGCGCGGTCTTGCGGTCGCGGGCCTTGGGCGTGCGCACGAACTCGGTGCGATGACCCAGCAGCGCCTCCAGTCCGCCGCGCGCGTTCGACAGCAGCAATCCGCTCGTCAGCGCCAGGGCGCCCAGGATCTCGATCGCCGTCCGGCGTACCCCCTCATCGCGCCCAGCCATGGTCAGAAACATGATGGGCGCGGCAAAGCCCAGGACGGAGGTCACGGAGGCCACGACGCTCAGTCCGGCGCCGCCGACCACGGCGCCGGCCATGAAGGGCAGTCCCATGATCAGACAGGCCACGCCGACCACGAAGGCCAGCGGCTGCCCGATCTGGAAGCTGATCATGATCTTCTGCCAGACGGGCAGACGCCGACTGCGCCAAACCATCGGCGTCAGCTTGATGAAGCACTGCACGAAGCCCTTGGTCCAGCGGAATTGCTGTACCCGCCAGGCACGCGCCGAGGTCGGCAGCGAACCGGGCACGACCAGATCGCCCATGAAGCCCGAGCGCCAGCCGGCAAGATTGGCGCGCAGACTCAGATCCAGATCCTCGGTGAGGGTGTCGCCGTCCCAGCCGCCGGCCTCGTCGATGGCCGCACGACGCCACAGCCCGCAGGTGCCGTTGAAGGGCAGCGGCAGACCCAGACGCCAGCGCGCTTCCTGTTCGACGCCGAAGTGCGAGTCGAGCAGACGGGCCTGGATGCGGGTGAGCAGACTCTCGTCGCGATTGAGATGACCCCAGCGGGTCTGGACATAGGCCAGATCGGGGCTGGCGACGAGCGCACCGACCGTCCGCTGCAGGAAGTCCGGCGGCGGGATGAAGTCGGCGTCGAAGATGGCCACGAAAGGCGCTTCTGAGCGCTCCAGTCCGGCGGCGAGCGCCCCGGCCTTGAAGGCGGTGCGCTGGACGCGGTGCAGGAGTTCGATGTTCACCCCCTGCTGTTTGAGCGCTGCCACGGCACGCTGACTGATGGCGAGCGAGCCGTCGATGCTGTCGTCGAGCACCTGGATCTCCAGACGGTCGCGCGGCCAGTCGAGGCCCATGACCGCCTCCAGGATACGCTCGACCAGATCGCCCTCGTTGAAGAGCGGGAGCTGGACCAGGACGCGCGGGCGTTCGGCGTCGGTGAGCTTGGCTACGGAGAGCGGCCGGCCAGGCATGAAGCGGCGCGCCAGGGTCAGCGCGACCAGATTGAGCGAACAGAGTGCCAGAATGACGAGGCCGAGTATCAGGTAGTACTCGACCGAGGTTTCAGCCGCAAGCATGGCTTGAATTCCGCTGGGTGAGGGATGGACTGGAGACAGAACGAACACCGGATCCAAACCGACCGCGAGCGGCCGAGAGGCTGCCGCCTCTATCCGATGTCTCTTTAAGAATCATCGACGGGGGCCGGAATGCGCCCCCTGGACGTGACGAATGTCTTGCTGCGATCAATGGCGATACAGCATAGGTTGGTCGCTTGCCGACAGCAAGTCCGGCACACAATAAATTACAGTCAGGACTCCCGAAACGCTGACCGGCGCGCGACTCGCGACGCACTCACGCAAACGCCCTCGGGAGCGAGGGCGTTCTCAGTCGCGAGACTGGCGCGAGCGGCCAGAGTCAGCCTTCGCCGGTGATGCGCTCGTACTTGGCGCGCAGCTCGTCTTCGGTCTCCTCGTGAGAGGGATCCTTGATGATGCAGTCGACGGGGCAGACTTCGACGCACTGAGAGGTCTCGTAGTGGCCGACGCACTCGGTGCAGAGACTGGGCTCGATCACATAGGTCTCGTCACCCTGCGAGATGGCGCCGTTGGGGCACTCGGGCTCGCACACATCGCAATTGATGCACTCATCGGTAATCATCAGGGCCATCGGAATACTCCTTGCTGGTTCTTTACGAAATCTGGCTGGGGTTGTGTGGCGTAGATCTTATCCAAACCGCGCGCGCAATGCAGCCTGTACCGTCGGGGTGACGAAGGTCGAGACGTCGCCCCGGAGCCGGGCGATCTCGCGCACCAGCGACGAAGAGATATAGGCATACTGCTCGGCCGGGGTGAGAAAGAGCGTCTCGATGTCGGGGGCCATGCGCCGGTTCATGCCGGCGAGCTGGAACTCGTACTCGAAGTCCGAGACGGCCCGCAGGCCGCGCATGATGACCGAGACCCCGAGGTTGCGCGCAAAGTTCACGAGCAGGCCCTCGAAGGGCAGGATCTCGACATTGGGGTGATCGGCGACGCTGCCGCGCACCAGCTCTACCCGCTCCTCGGTCGAAAAGAGCGGCATCTTGCCGGTATCGGCGGCAACGGCGACCACGACCCGGTCGAACAGACGCGCTGCGCGATGGATGAGATCCACGTGCCCATTGGTGATGGGATCGAAGGTTCCTGGATAGACCACGGTGCGCAAGCGTTGCTCCTCAGTTGGCCTGCCCGACGGGCGGCGGTTGGACTCAGTGGTCGAGCGTGACACGGCCAAGACCGCCGTCGGACCACCGGCGCGCAACATAGCACAAACCGCTCGGGCTTACCGAAATGACAGAGCATCGCCCAGCCGGCCCGAGCCGATGAGCAGTGCGGAACCCGAACGCTCGTCGGTCCAATCAGGCCGAGCCGATCCTGGCCAGACCGTAACGCACCTGACCGGCCGTCTTGTCGCGGATCAGCTCCCAGGACGCGGGCAGCGGCGGAAAGCCGATCTGAATCGGGGCTTCAAGATAGATCCGTGCCTCAGGGGCCAGCCAGCCATGTCGGTCGAGCCGCTCGATCGCCGGGGCGAGCAATCCCTCGGCGAAGGGCGGATCGAGAAAGACCAGATCGAACGGCTCGCCGTCACGCTCCAGCCAGATCAGGGCATCAGCCTCATGGACCTGGAGATCGGCGGCGTCGAGCATCCCGGCATTGGCGCGCAACTGACGGGCGACGACGGCGGCACGCTCGACCATCACCACCTTGCCGGCGCCGCGCGAGAGGGCCTCGAAGCCGAGCGCCCCGCTACCGGCGAAGAGGTCGAGACAGCGCGCGCCCTCGATCAGGGGCGCGACCCAGTTGAACAGCGTCTCGCGCACCCGATCCGAGGTCGGGCGCAACCCTGGTTGATCGGGAAAGCCCAGACGGCGGCCGCGATGGCGACCGCCGATGAGACGCAGCTGATTGGACGAACGATCCTTAGTGCGTGCCACGGGCCAGTGACACCTGCTCGGTTGCGGAACCCGCTTCGACCTGCGTCGATGAGGCGCCGACCGTGACGATGGCCAGTCGCTCGGGATGAACGCGCCGCGCGAAGGCGTCGCGGATCTGCTCGGCCGTGACCGATTCGATGCGCTCGCGGAAGCGGTCGAGATAGTCGAGCGGCAGGTCGTAGAAGCCGATCACGGCCAGATACTGCACGATGTTGCTGTTGCTGGCGATCTTGAGCGGGAAGCCGCCGGTGATGTTCTTCCTGGCCGCCGTCAGTTCCTCCTCGGTCGGTCCCTGGTCGATGAAGCGCTTGAGCGTGTCGAGCATCACGGCACGCGCCTGCTCGGCCTGATCGTTGCGGGTCTGGAGCGACATCAGGAAGGGGCCGGGCTGGGCGAGCGGCAGGAAATAGCTGTAGGTGCTGTAGGACAGCCCGCGCTTCTCGCGAATCTCGTCCATGAGGATGGAGACCAGACCGCTGCCGCCCAGGATGTGGTTGCCGACATGGAGCGCGAAATAATCGGGGTCGCCGCGACGCATCCCTGGCTGACCGGCCAGCACCGTGGTCTGGCTCGACGGGAAGTCGATCGATTTCAGGATCGCGTCGGCGAGTTCGGGCACGGGGGGCAGGGGCGCGGCCGGCTCGCCGCTGGGCAGTCCGGAGACCAGTCGCCTGGCCAGCGCCTCGGCCCCGGCGCGGTCGAGAGCGCCGACGATGGCCAGCACGGCGTTGGAACCGACATAGTGACGGGCATGGAAGTCAGCCAGTTCGGCACGCTTCAGATCCGCGATCGATTCGGGTGTCCCTGAGGGGTCGGAGGCATAGGGATGGCTGCCGAAGACCGCGCGATAGAGCGCCTTCTGCCCGACACTGCGCGGCGACTCATCCTCCTGACGCAGGGCGACGAGCCGATTCTGGCGCACGCGCTCCAGTTCGCCCGGCGCAAAGGTGGGGCGCGCGATCAGGGTCGCGAAGGTGTCGACAGCGGTGTCGAAGGCCGGCTGGCGGGTCAGGGTGCGCAGCGCGACCGTCGCCATGTCGCGATCGACGTCGGTGCTCAGGACGGCGCCGACCCCATCGAGCCGGTCGGCGATGGCATCCGCGTCCCAGTCGCCCGCGCCCTCGCTGAGCATGGCGGCCGTCATCGAGGCCAGACCGGAACGCTCGCCGTCGCGTGCGCTGCCGGCGGCGAACACCAGACGCACGTCGACCATGGGGATCTCGGGCGCGGCGACGAAGAGCACGCGCGTCCCATTGTCGGTGTTCCAGGTCTGGATCTCGGGCGTGGCCTGGGCCAGCAGCGGGCTGGTGAACAGAAGGGTTCCGGCGAGCCAGGCCGTCAGGCGACGCGCGGCGCGATCGATGCGGTCGGACTGTCGTTCAACGCACATGGGTCGATGCTCCCAGTTGAGTGTTGGCGGCGGCCTGGGTCTTGGACTCCAGGGGTTGCGGGTCGAGGATGGCGACCGTCAGCCGCTCGGGGGTCAGATATTTGCGTGCCACGGCCTGGATCTGCTCGGGCGTCACCTCGGCGAGCCGGTCGACATAGGTATCGGCCAGACGCCAGTCGAGTCCGATGGTCTCCAGCAGACCGATCTGCATCGCCTGATAGAAGAGTGAATCGCGCTCGAAGACCTTGGCGGCGATCACCTGATTGCGCACCCGCTCCAGTTCGGCCGGGTCGACCGGCTCGGACTGGACGCGCGTGATCTGCTCGCGCAGAGCCGTTTCGAGCGTCTCGGCGGTCTGGCCCTTGGCCGGCACGCCCTCGAACAGGAACAACCCCGGCAGACGCTCGAAGGCGCGATAGCCGGCCCCCGCCGAGGCCGCGATCCGGGCGCCGCGCACCAGCTCGCGTGACAGACGCGCACTGTCGCCGCCGTCGAGGATCGAGGACAGCATCTCCAGTGCATAGGGTTCCCAAGGCTCGTCGGCATCGGCCAGCGAAGGCGTCTTGTAGCCCATCAATACATAAGACTCCTTGGCGGGAGCCTGGACGCGCAGTCGCTTTTCGCCGAGCTGCTCGGGTTCGGCTCGGGTCTTGGGCGGACGGATGGTCTCGGCGGCCAGCGGGCCGAAGTGTTTCTCGGCCAGGGTGAAGACCTGCTCGGGGTCCACATCACCCGCGACCACCAGGATGGCGTTGTTGGGCGCATACCAGAGCCGGTACCAGTCGCGCACGTCGTCCAGACCGAGCTGCTCCAGATCGCCCGGCCAGCCGATGACCGGATTGCGATAGGGCGAGGCGTCATAGGCGGCGGCGCTGAAACGCTCATAGGTCAGTGACTGCGGATCGTCGTCGGTCCGCATGCGCCGTTCTTCCTTGACCACTTCCAACTCTTTTAGGAATTCCTTCTCGCTGAGCTTGAGATGCCGCATCCGCTCGGCCTCCAGCTCGAAGGAGACCTCAAGCCGATCATTGGCCAGATTCTGGTAGTAGGCCGTGTAGTCGCGCCCGGTGAAGGCATTCTCCTCGCCGCCGTTCTCGGCGACGATGCGCGAGAACTCGCCCGGCGCCAGACGCTCGGTACCCTGGAACATCATATGCTCGAGAACGTGCGAGACGCCGGTGATGCCGCCGTACTCATAGCTCGACCCGATGCGGTACCAGACCTGTGAGGTCAGGATGGGCGCGCGATGATCGGGTTTGACCAGGATCTTGAGTCCGTTGTCGAGCTGGCGCTCGTGGACCTCGGTCGCGGCCAGGGTCGCGAGGGACGGCAGGAGCAGGACCGGAAGCAATAAGCGTGGGACGATCGATCGTCTTGGCATGAGCAATGATGAACCCTTGGCTGATTTGAACTGGATGCGCTTCGACCCGCGCCCGATCGATAAGGTTCGGGGCGATCGAGCGGACGATCTGGTAGCATTGGGGGCCGAACTCAATGGCCGAGCGCCACCCACCCGATCATCGACCCTGAAGCATCACCCTATGTTCCGTTTCGGAAAAAAACAGGAGACGCCCGACCGGGCAGCTCCGGCTTCAAACGCCCCCGAATCGAGCGCGGCCAAGCCGGATCCGGCGCCGCGTGACGCTTCTCACGCCCAACCGGCGAGCGAGTCCCCGGCACCCAAGAAGCCCTGGTTCGGCAAACTCTTTCGCTCGAACAAGCCGGTGGTCGCCGAGCTGGAACCGACCGCGACTCCCGAGCCAGCGCCTGTCGCCGCCGAACCCGCACGCGAACCGTCGCCGCCGAAGACTCGACCGGCGTCGTCCAAGCCTGTGGCGACCAGGGCACCAACCAAGGCGCCCGAACCCTCGACCCTCGTCAGCGCCCAATCTCAGGTCGAGCCCGGCTCCGAGCCGGAGACCGCGCCCAAACACAGCGCACTGGCACGTCTGCGCGAACGTCTCTCCAAGTCACGCACCCAACTCGGCGGCGGACTCGGCAGCCTGCTGCGCGGACGCCGGAAGATCGACGACGACCTGCTCGAAGAACTCGAGACCCTGCTCATCACCGCCGATGTCGGCATCGAGACCAGCACACGCCTCATCGCCGATCTCACCGCGCGGGTGAAGCGCAAGAAGATCACCGACCCCGAAGCGCTGCTCGCGGCGCTCAAGGAGGATCTGCGCGCCATCCTGCGCACTGTCGACGGTCCGGTCAAGCAGCCCGCGCCCGGCAAACCTCAGGTCGTCCTCATGGTCGGCGTCAACGGCGCCGGCAAGACCACCACCATCGGCAAGCTCGCCAAGCGTCTGCAAGAGGACGGCAACAGCGTCATGCTCGCCGCCGGCGACACCTTCCGCGCCGCCGCCGTCGAACAGCTGGAGACCTGGGGCGAGCGCAACGGCGTGCCGGTCGTCGCCCAGCACACGGGCGCCGACTCGGCCTCGGTGATCTTCGACGCCCTCCAGGCCGCCACCGCGCGCGGAGCCGACGTGCTGATCGCCGACACCGCCGGCCGACTGCACACCAAGACCAATCTCATGGACGAACTCTCCAAGGTCGCGCGCGTGCTCAAGAAGCTCGACCCCGAGGCGCCGCACGAGGTGATGCTGGTGGTCGACGCCACCACGGGCCAGAACGCGCTCAACCAGGCCGAGCACTTCCATCGCGCCGTGGGTCTGACCGGCATCACGCTCACCAAGCTCGACGGCACGGCCAAGGGCGGTATCCTGTTCGCCATCGCCGAGCGGCTGGGAGTACCGATCCGCTTCATCGGCGTGGGCGAATCGATCGAAGATCTGCGCCCCTTCGATCCCGACGAGTTCGTCGAGGCCCTGCTCGGCTAGCACGCCCGGAAATCCTGCGAAGAGGTGTGAGCGACTGATGATCCGCTTCCAGAACGTCTTCAAGCGTTATCCCGAGCGCGGTGAGGCCCTGTCCGCCATCGATTTCGAGATCCAGACCGGCGAGATGGTCTTCCTGACCGGACACTCGGGCGCCGGCAAGAGCACCCTGCTGCGTCTGATCGGGCTGCTCGAACGTCCCTCGCGCGGACAGGTGCTGGTCAACGGCCGCAACCTCGGCACCCTGCCGCGCCGCGAGATCCCGCAGCATCGCCGTCAGGTCGGCATGATCTTCCAGGATCATCGATTGCTGCCGGACCGCACCATCTTCGACAACGTCGCCCTGCCGCTGGTGGTCACGGGCGTCCATCCCAAGGAGATCGGTCGCCGGGTACGCGCGGCACTCGATCAGGTCGGTCTGCTCAAGCGCGAGCGCGCCACGCCCATGGCACTCTCGGGCGGCGAGCAGCAGCGCGTGGGCATCGCGCGCGCCCTGGTCGGTCGCCCGCCGGTACTGCTGGCCGACGAGCCGACCGGCAATCTCGACCCGGATCTGTCGCGCGAGATCTTCGAACTCTTCGAACGCTTCAAATATGTCGGCGTGACCCTGCTGATCGCGACCCATGATTTCTCGCTGGTCAGCGATCTGCGCCATCGCACCCTGACCCTGGACGAGGGTCGACTCACCCGCGACACGGGGGCCTGGTGAGCATGGCCAGACGCGTTCATCCACGCCCGCCCCGCGCCTCGCGCATCCGCACACCCAGGTTCCTGGAGCGCCCTGGGATCTGGTTCAACCAGCATCTGCAAACGCTCATCGAGACGCTGGGCCGGCTACGCGCCAATCCCGTGCCCTCGACCATGACCGTGGCCGTGATCGGCATCTCGCTCGCCCTGCCCGCTGCACTCTATGTGTTGAGCGAGAATCTGCGCGCCATGGCCGGCGGCTGGGATCAGACGGCGGCGATCTCGCTCTTCCTCGATCTAGAGATCGACGACCGGAAGGCGGCGGATCTGGCCGAACGGCTCAGAGCTTGGGAGGAGGTCGCGCGCGTCAACCTCATCACGCGCGATCAGGCGCTGGCCGAGTTCCGCGATCTGGGCGGCTTCGAGGATGCGCTCGACAAGATCACCAAGAACCCGCTACCGAACGTGCTGGCCGTCTATCCGACCCCCGAGCACGCCGAGCCGGAGCGACTGGCAGCCGTGCAGGAACGCCTCCTGGATCTGCCCGAGGCGGATTTCGCGCGCATGGATACCCTGTGGCTGCAACGTCTGCAAGCGATCCTGGATCTGGTTCAGGTGGTCGCGCTACTGCTCGGCGGTCTGCTCGGGATCGGCGTGCTGTTGATCGTGGGCAACACCATTCGACTGGAGATCCTCAACCGACGCATCGAGATCGAGATCATGGAACTGGTCGGCGCCACGGCGGCCTTCATCCGCCGGCCCTTTCTCTACACGGGCGCCTGGTACGGCCTGCTGGGCGGGCTGACGGCCTGGTTCCTGGTGACGCTGGCGATCCTGGTGCTACAAGGCTATGTCTCGCGACTGGCCTCCCTGTATCACAGCGAGTTCAGGCTCGCGGGGCTCGGGTTCGTCGATACCGGCTCCATGCTCGGCGCCGGTATGCTGCTCGGACTCATCGGTAGCCGGCTGGCGGTCAACCATCATCTTCAAGGTGCCAAGCCCGCCTGAGGCTCTATGGCGCGTGCGACTCGGCCAGTCGCACGCCCTCCGGCAATTCGATCCGCATACTGATCGGCAGATGATCCGAGAGCGCATAGTCGACCACGCGCGCCGCGACGACCTCGATCGGGCGTGACACAAGGATGTGATCGAGATTGTGGCGCGGGCGCCAGCTCGGGAAGGTCTTGAGTTCGCAATCCAGACCGCGCATCCCGGAGCGGCGGACCATGTTGCGCAACCCTTTGGAGTTGCAGCCGCAGTTGAAGTCGCCCATCAGCACCAGATAGGGGTAGGTATGGGCGAGTTGGCTCAGATACTCGAGCTGGAGCCGGCGCGCGTTCCAGCCGAGCGCCAGATGCACGATGCCGATGGCCAAGACCCCGCCGTCGTCGAGCGCGAACTCGGCCACCACCACGCCGCGTCCGGGCAACCCCGGCAGACGATGCTCGGTGATGCAGACCGGACGCGGACGGGCGAGCAGACCATTGCTGTGCTGGGCGAAGGGCGCCAGATTGCGGTTGATCTGACGATACCAATGTGGAAAAGCGCCCTGAGTGGCCAGATACTGGGTCTGGTCGACATAGGAACTGCGCAGACTGCCGGCGTCGACCTCCTGCAACCCGACCACGTCGAACTGACGCAGTAACTGGGCGATGCGCGCCAGATTGGCCAGACGCCCGGGATGGGGCAGCAGATGCTTCCAGCTATTGACCAGATAGTCGCTGTACTGACGCGACTCGATGCCGGCCTGGACGTTGTAGCTGAGCAGATTCAGTTGGCGCATGTCGCTGTTCCGACCGGCAGCGGCAGTTGGCGCGGACACTGGATGCGCAGTCGCTTGTAGCGTGCCTGCTCGCCGCTGAGGATCTCGACCTGCGACAGGGTCACGTCGAAAGCGTCGGCGATGAAGCGTCGTAGCGCCTGATTTGCCTTGCCCTCGACCGGCGGCGCCTTGAGCCTGACCCGATAGTAGTCACCGCTCGGGTCCGGCTCGACGAAGGCGTCCTTGGGTGCGCGCGGCTGCACCCGCACGCGCAGTTCCAGATCCTCGCCGTCCCAGCGATACCAGCTCACCGCCGCCGGTCCGTCAGAAGGGACTGGCGACCAGCCATTTGAGCGGCGGGATCAGCAGCATGTTGAGCAGCACCAGACCGATCATGACCAGCATCGGCGAGAGATCGATGCCGCCGATCGGTCGGATCACGCGCTGGGCCGGACGCATCACGGGCGCGGTCAGCCGGTCGAGCAGGGCGGTCGCCGGATTGTAGGGGTCGGGATTGACCCAGCTCAGGATGACCCGGATCAGGATCGCGAACAGGAAGATGTTGATGAAGAGTTCGACCATGCTCGGGATCGCCCAGCCGAAGGCGCCGAACAGCGAGCGG
Source organism: Allochromatium humboldtianum (assembly GCF_013385175.1). Taxonomy (GTDB): domain Bacteria; phylum Pseudomonadota; class Gammaproteobacteria; order Chromatiales; family Chromatiaceae; genus Thermochromatium; species Thermochromatium humboldtianum. The sequence continues at coordinate 110,742 of NZ_JABZEO010000007.1, forward strand.
TCCAGTCCGACGACCAGCGCCATCAGCCCCAGCTCGACCGCCGACAGCAGCCAGATCAGCACCAGCGCCGCCAGATCCAGGCCGCCATAGCCGGGCACGATCCGGCGCAGCGGACGCAGGACCGGCGTGGTGATCCGCACGACGAACTGCGAGATGGGATTGTAGAAATCGGCCCGCACCCATTGCAGCAGGAAGCGCAGCGCCACCACCGCGATATAGAGCCCGAACAGAGTCTGGATCAGAAAGACCAGCGGGTCGAGCAGATAGGAACCTGTCATGGGGCCTCCGAGAGTGTTTTCGACAGCTCGACGGCGCGATCAAGCGCCGCGCGCGCGGCGCGTTCGACCAGGGCGCGCAGGTCGGCCTCGTCGAAGACCGCGAGCGCGCGCTCGGTGGTGCCGCCGGGCGAAGTCACTTGCTCGCGCAGGCGCGCCGGCGGATCGGCGCTCTCCATGGCCATCTTGGCCGCGCCGAGTGCGGTCTGGATGGTCAGTAGCCGTGCCGTCTCGCCGTCCAGGCCCAGTTCGATCGCGGCCTGCTCCAGCGCCTCCATGAAGAGGAAGAAATAGGCTGGACCGCTGCCCGAGATGGCCGTGACCGCGTCGATGTGCGATTCGTCCTCGACCCAACGCACCAGACCCACGGCGCGCAGGATGGTCTCGGCGCGGTTGCGGCCCTCGGTGTCGACCTCGGGGCTGGCGTGCAACCCGATGGCGCCGGTCTGCACCATGGCCGGGGTGTTGGGCATGGCGCGCACGATCGGCAGGGGCGCGCCGAGCCAGCGCTGAATGGTCTGTTCGGGCACGCCGGCCATCACCGAGACGATCAGCGGACGCCGATCGGCCAGGAGCGGCGCGAGCTCGGCGCAGACCGAAGCGGCCAGCTGCGGCTTGACGCAGAGCACCAGGGTCTCGGCCTCGGCGAGCGCCTCGGCGTTGCCGGCGAGTGCGCGCACGCCGAGACTGGCCTGCAGAGCATGACGCCGTTCGGGACTGGGGTCGGAGACCTGGATGGCATGCGGCGCATAGCCGTCGGCGATCAGACCGGCAATCAGACTGGTGGCCATGTTGCCGCCACCGATGAAGCGAATGTTGGCTGTACTCATGTCAACGGCTACGGATTCAGTGTGACAGTCGATGAACCATTGTACGGCAATTTTCGCGCCGTCATCCGTCAGTGGGGCGCGCGCCGAAGACCGCCGTGCCGATGCGGACCTGGGTCGCCCCTTCCAGGATCGCGGCCTCCAGATCGTCGGACATGCCCATCGAGAGCACGTCGAGCGGGCAGTCGGGCGTCGCCAGCCGGTCACGCAGTTCACGCAGTTCTCGGAACGGGCGGCGCTGCTCGGTCTCGTCCTCGGACGGCGCCGGCAGGGTCATGAGTCCGCGCACGCGCAGGCCGGGGAGTTCGCGGCACTGTTCCAGGAGTGCGCCGACCTCATCGGGTTCGACACCGCCCTTGCTCGCCTCGCCGCTCAGGTTGATCTGGAGACAGACGTTAAGGGGCGGACGGCCCGCCGGACGCTGTTCGCTCAAACGTCGCGCATGGGCCGCATCGGCCAGACCATGCACCCAATCGAAGCGGGCCGCGATCTGGCGCGTCTTGTTGGACTGGATACGACCGATGAAATGCCACTCGATGTCAGAGAGATCCACAAGCAGCGCCTGCTTGTCGAGCGCCTCCTGCAGATAGCTCTCGCCGAAGGCGCGTTGACCGGCGGCATGGGCGGCGCGGATGGCTTCGGCCGGTTGCTTCTTGCTCACCGCGATCAGAACGACCGAGCCGGCCGGACGACAGGCGCGCTCGGTCGCCGCCTGAATGCGCGCAAGAACCTGATTGCGATGCTGGGCGATGTCGCTGGGTGTCATGCCGAAAGCTGCTCCTGCAATCGTCGCAACGCCTGACCGCGATGACTGAGCCGGTTCTTGGTGTCGGGGTCGAGTTCCGCTGAGCTGCATCCGTGGCCCGGAACCAGGAAGATCGGATCATAGCCGAAACCGTTGCTACCGCGCGGCTCGAACAGGATTCGACCCTCCCAGGCGCCCTGGCAGATCAGCGGCGTCGGATCCTCGGCATGGCGCAGATAGACCAGCACGCACTGGAAGCGCGCCGTGCGCTCGGCCTCGGGCACCTCCGCGAGATCAGTGAGCAGCTTGCGCAGATTGGCCTCGTCCGTGGCGCCCGAACCGGCATAGCGGGCAGAATAGATGCCGGGCGCGCCGCGCAGTGCGTCGACCTCCAGTCCCGAGTCGTCGGCGATGGCCGGCAGTCCGCTGTGACGCGCCGCGTTGCGCGCCTTGAGGATGGCGTTCTCGACGAAGGTCAGGCCGGTCTCCTCGGCCTCGGGGACGCCGTACTCGCCCTGAGGGCGGATATGGATCCGGGACTCGGCCAGCAGGCGTTCGATCTCACGGACCTTGCCGGCGTTGTTGCTGGCCAGGACGATGGTTTCGCCGATATGCGATCGCGTCATGAACCTCAGACCTCCAGCGCGGCGCGTTGCGCAGCCTGGATGGAGCGGATGCCGGCGGCGCCCAGTTCCAGCAGCGCATCGAGTTCGGCACGGGTGAAGGGATGGCCCTCGGCGGTCCCCTGGACCTCGATGAAGCGCCCCTCGCCATCCATCACAAGATTCATGTCGGTCTCGGCGGACGAATCCTCGGCATAGTCGAGATCGAGCACGGGCACACCCTGATAGACGCCGACCGAGACGGCAGCGATCTGGGTCTCGATCGGATCGACCGTCAGTTCGCCGGCGGCCAGCAGACGGTCGATGGCCTCGCGCAACGCGACCCAGGCGCCAGTGATGGCGGCGGTGCGGGTGCCGCCGTCAGCCTGGAGCACGTCGCAGTCGAGCGTGATGGTGCGCTCGCCAATCGCATTGAGATCCACGGCGGCCCGCAGCGCGCGCCCGATCAGACGCTGGATCTCCAGGGTGCGTCCGCCCTGCTTGCCACGCGCCGCCTCACGCGGCATGCGCTCGCCGGTCGAACGCGGCAGCATCCCATATTCGGCCGTGATCCAGCCCTGGCCCTTGCCTTTGAGGAAGGGCGGCACACGCGGCTCGACGCTGGCGGTGCAGAGCACGCGCGTGTCGCCGAATTCGACGAGCACCGAACCCTCGGCATGACGGGTGAAACCGCGCGTGAAGCGGATGGGGCGCGCCTCATCGGGGCGACGTTGGGAGGGTCTCATGTTGCTTGGCGGCTCCGGCATTGGGATAGACGGGCACAGTGTACTTCGACCGTGGCGAGTAGGGCCAATGTCGATGCCCTAGACTCATGAAAGCACAGACATGGAGCGCTCCTTGTGGCATCCCGAACGCCTTGCCGCTAAGATGCGCCTGATTCGACATAGGATCCCGCCACAGGCCTCCGAAGCCTAGTTGCGGATACGGATCAAATGGATGTACAGAGACTTCGACCGGATTCGAAACGTCTTCGACTCGACCAAGACTCAAGGGTGCTGCAAAAAAGATACATTTGTTGCTGGTGTGTCTTTTTTCGCCCAATCTGTTGCAAAACGCCATTTCGTACTCTATAGTTCACAGCGCAAAGCATGATTGCGCTCGGTTTCTGCAGTCAAACTGACAAATTCACAACAGCGGAGAACAGCATGAACAAGAAACTTCTGAGCATGGCGGTTGCCGCCGCGATGGTTGCTCCGACCGCCGCGATGGCCGAAGCTGTCCTGTACGGCAAGCTGCACATGTCCATCGATTGGGCCGACGTCGAGAACGGCTTCGAGGGCTGGGGCGTCAACGGCGGCGCCGGCGTCCCCGGCGAGGGCCGTGCCAACCGTATCGGCGTCAAGGGCTCCGAGGATCTGGGCAATGGCATGAAGGCCATCTATCAGGTCGAGTTCGGCGTCAAGATGACCGAAGAGAGCACCACCGGCAATGCCGCCTCCGGTTCCAATGACAGCATCACCATGCGTAACAGCTTCGTCGGCCTGACCGGCGGCTGGGGTACCTTCGTCGTTGGCCGTAACGACACCCCGATGAAGACCTCGACCGGCAAGCTCGACCTCTTCGCCGACACCATGGCTGACTACAACGGCACCGTCGGCTTCGACGACGTCCGCGCCGACAACGCCATCGCCTATGTCAGCCCGAACCTGGCCGGCTTCCAACTCGCCGCCGCTGTCCATGCCGGTGGCGCCTCCACCGCCGGCTACGGTGAGAACATCAACTCCGACAGCCTGGCCGAGGCCTACTCCGTCGCCGGTATCTACAGCAACGGCCCCTTCTACGCCTCGCTGGCCTATGAGTCGCTCGGCAGCGAGCTGTTCATGCGCACGAACGTCAGCAACGACAAGTTCTCGCCGTCTTACGTCGATGACGACTACACCAAGTGGCGCGTCGGTCTGGGTCTGATGGACTGGAACGGCTTCACCCTGACCGGTATCTATGAAGAGCAGTCCAACCTGCCCGAAGGTCAGATCAGCCCCGCTACCGACAACGAAAAGCTGAAGATCTGGCAGGTTCAGGCCGGCTACTCCTTCGGCAACAACATGGTCAAGGCCATGTACGGCAGCGGCAATCGTGACGGTCGCATCAGTGACGACCGCTTCCGTGATGCCATCGAGGGTGATTACTACACCTGGGCCATCGCCTTCGACCACAACCTGAGCAAGCGCACCAAGGCTTACGTGCTCTACACCCAGGTCGACGACGATATGTCCAACACGGACTGGGACGGCTTCTCGGTCGGTATGATCCACAACTTCTAAGCCCCGGCTCGAAGTTGCGTAAAACGAAAACGGGATCCTTCGGGATCCCGTTTTCTTTGTATCCTCATCAAGCCGGTCACGATATCCGGATGACGACCCGGCTCCCGCCGGATCGATTCGATCAGGGCGCGATCGTCCTCGGCCCCTGCGCCGACCCCAGAATCAGCACATCCGCCGGACGCAGGGCGAAGATGCCGACCGTGACCACGCCGGCAATGGCGTTGATCTGCTGCTCCAGCCCCTTGGGATCCGTGATCTCCAGGTTTTGGACATCCAGGATCAGATTGCCGTTGTCGGTGACGAACCCCTCGCGCCATACCGGCGTGCCGCCGAGCCGAACCAGTTCACGCGCCACATAACTGCGTGCCATCGGAATCACCTCGACCGGCAACGGGAAGCGCCCCAGCACCTCGACCAGCTTGCTCTCATCGGCGATGCAGACGAACTTGCGACTGGCCGCCGCGACGATCTTCTCGCGCGTCAGCGCCCCGCCGCCGCCCTTGATGAGCTCCAGCCGCCCATTGGCCTCGTCGGCGCCATCGACATAGAGCGCCAGCTCGCCGACCGCATTGAGATCAAAGACCGGGATGCCGTGACGCTCGAGGCGCTCGGTCGAGACCACGGAGCTGGAGACGGCGCCCTCGATGCGGCCCTTGATGCCGGCCAGGGCGTCGATGAAATGATTCACGGTCGAGCCGGTGCCCACACCGATCACCCCACCCTCGACATAAGCGAGCGCCGCCTCGGCCGCCTGTTTCTTCAGATTGTCTTGATTCACGGATTGTCCTCCGATTTTTCGTTGTAGAGACGAGATTCAGTCAAAACGGCATCGAGCCGAACGTCCCAGGGGCGCGGCTCGATGTGCTCGCAACGCTGGCACTCATGCGCCACGCCGATCAGCTGCGGCCGGCGCCAGCGCGGGTGGCGCCGCCGAAAGGCCAGCGTGCGATCGTAGAAACCGCCGCCCATGCCGAGACGATGCCCCTGAGCGTCGAACCCGACCAGCGGCAGGATCATGAGGTCGAGGCTGATCGGGCGGATCAACTGGGGGCCGCGTCCGGCCGGCTCGGGGATGCCGAAGCGATTGGGCCGCAACCGCTCGCCCGGACGATAGCGCGCGAACCAGAGCGCGCCCTGGCGTCGCTTCAGCGGATTCAGGACCGGGAGATAGAAGCGCTTGGCGCGACAGGACTCGAGCCGCATCAACCCGCGCGGATCGATCTCGCCATCGGCGGGCCAGTAGAGCGCGACACGTCGTGCGCGTCGCACGCTCGGATGTCGGATCAGGCGACGGAGCAAGGCCTTGGCGTGTCGGCGCTGCGTGCGCGCGTCGAGTGCGCGGCGTGCCGCTCGCAGCCGCTGTCTGAGTCGCTGAGGGGGAGACATGCGATGATGTGAAGGAGAGACACCCCCCATCTGTGCCGTTGCAGGCCCTCGTTCTTGAACCATAGGGTTCAAGTGGGGACGACGGGCGCCGCTTCAGGCTTTCCGCTCGGAGGCGGACATGCGCAACCGCTTTGCCGTGCCATCCCCGGGGTAGCGATTAGGCTCAAGAAAATACCCAGGCCGCTCTCGAACACTACAGGGGGTGTCTTGGGTTACAGGCTATACCCTTTCGCGCGGGGCGTCCAGACTTGACTGTGCCGGAATTTCCGATTCGGCCTGATCGGCCTGCCCATCGTCCGCATCTCCGGCCAAAGCATGGTTCACCCGATCCTGCAATTGCTGCAAACGCCGGGTCAGATCGCCCTCGGGACCGGAGCGCGCACGCTGGACCTGGATGAGATCATAGGCGATGTTCAACGCCGCCATGACCGCGATGCGGTCGGTGCCGATCACGCGCCCGGTCTGACGGATCTCGCGCATACGCCCATCGAGCAGCCGCGCCGAGGCCTTCAGGTCGTCCTGCTCATGGAACTCGCAGGCGATCCGGTATTCCTTGTCCAGGATCTTGATACTCAGTTGCAACGGCTCTTCGATCACAGATTCTCCTCCATCGCACGCAGTCGGGATAGCATGGCCTCGACGCGGCTTCGGGCTTGTTCGGTTTTTTCGATCAACTCGCTACGCTCGGCGACGAGCAGCTCCTGGCGCGCGCGCAGCGAGGCGTTCTCGTCCCTGAGCCTCTCGTTCAAACGGATCAGGGCCGTCAACCGAAGTTCAAATTGATCGAGGTCAAACTTGGCCAAAGTCCGCGACTCCATTGGAATTCCGCGCACTATAGAAGGGGCTTCGCGGGCGGTCAATCGGGCAGGTGTGCGTGCTATGATCCCGGATCTTCCAGCAAGGCTCAAGCATACCTTTAGTGACGGGAGGTCGCCACGGACATCATCGACCCTGACATCGGCCCCTATCTCGACGCCGGGCCATTGAATCCCTCACCCAGCGAGGCGCACGGCATCCTCTGTGGCCTGATCTGCGGCGGGGACACGCAGGCCCTGGAGTCCTGGCTCGGACAGGTCTCGCCCACGCCCGACGCGGGTGAGGCACTGGTCGCCGAGGGGCGAGCGGCCCTGCGTGAATGCGGACTGGCCATCGAGCGCGAGTTCCAGGGGCTGGAGCCGTTGGTTCGGCTCCCCTCCCCCGCCGGCGACTCGGCCCCGCTGGGCGAACGCGCGCTCTGGCTCTACGACTGGATACGCGGCTTTCTCTATGCACTCGGTCTGGTCGGGCTATCCGAGTCCGATCTCTCCGAGCAGGGACGCGAGATCCTGCGCGATCTCACGGCCATCACCCAGATGGACCTCGACGACCTGGAGGAGACCGAGGACAACGAGCAGGCGCTCGCCGAGGTGATCGAGTTCGTCCGGGTGGCGGCCATGCTGATCCATCACGAGCGGGCCATCGCGCGCTCGCCGACCAACAGCGGCCCGGCGACTTCCGCCGGCCAAGAGACGGACCCCGAATGACCCGTTCCGAATACAGACGCCGCCGCCGGGCACTGGCCAAGACCCTCGGCCCGGACGCACTCGCCATCCTGCCGGCGGCGCGCGAGGTGACACGCAATCGCGATGTCCACTACCCTTTCCGCCAGAGCAGCGACTTCAGCTATCTGACCGGCTTCCCCGAGCCGGATGCCTGGCTGGTGATCGCGCCTAAGCGCAAGGAGGGCGAATGCGTCCTCTTCTGTCGTCCGCGCGATCCGGAGCGCGAGCAGTGGGATGGCGCGCGTCTCGGGGTCGAGGGCGCGGTCGATGACTTCGGCGCCGACGAGGCTCATCCGCTGAGTGAACTCGATACGGTGATGCCGACGCTCATCGACGGGCGTCAGCGGCTCTACTATCCGATCGGCACGGACTCGACGCTGGACGCCCAGGTCATGGGCTGGGTCAGACAGGTGCGCGCCAAGGCGCGAACCGGCGCCGTCGCGCCCGAAACCTTCGTCACTCTCGAATCCGTACTGCACGAGCAGCGTCTCATCAAGAGTCCGGCCGAGATCGCTATCATGCGCCGCGCGGCCAGGATCTCGGCGCGCGCGCACAGCGAGCTGATGCGTCTGTGCCGCCCGGGTCTGAACGAGGCACGGCTGGAGGCCGAGTTTCAGCACCAGTGCGCGCTGGCCGGTGCTCGGCATCTGGCCTATCCGAGCATCGTCGCCGGCGGCGAGCACGCCTGCGTGCTGCACTATGTCGAGAACTCCGCCCCATTGCGCGACGGCGATCTGGTGCTGATCGACGCCGGCTGTGAGCTGGACGGCTATGCCTCGGACATCACCCGCACCTTTCCGGTCAATGGCCGTTTCAGTCCGGCCCAGCGGACCATCTACGACCTGGTGCTGAAGGCGCAGCGGGCTGCTATCGAGCGTGCGCGTCCGGGACGACACTGGAACGAACCGCACGAAGCGGCGGTCAAGGTGTTGACCAAGGGACTGGTGGAATTGGGTATCCTGAACGGCAAGACCAAGGATCTGATCAAGGACGAGGCGCACAAGCCCTATTACATGCACCGCACCGGCCACTGGCTGGGCATGGACGTGCACGACGTCGGCGCCTACAAGCACGACGGCGACTGGCGCGAGCTGGAACCCGGCATGGTGCTGACCGTGGAGCCTGGACTCTATCTGTCGCACGACGAGGCTGTGCCCGAACCCTATCGCGGCATCGGCGTGCGGATCGAGGACGACGTGCTCATCACCGAGCATGGCCACGAGATCCTCTCGGACGCGGCGCCCAAGGAGCCCGAGGCGATCGAGACACTGATGCGACCGAGACACTGACGTGACACAGGGGTTGACGATGGCGGAATTCGACGTGGTGATCGTGGGCGGCGGTCTGGTCGGCGGCAGTCTGGCTGGCGCGCTACGCGAACTGCCGCTGCGGGTGGCGGTGATCGAGTCGGCCCCCGTGCGTGCCTCGAACAAACCGAGCCCGGACGAGCGCGTGATTGCGCTGTCGCTCGGCAGTCGGCGCATCTTCGGCGGACTCGGCGTCTGGCCGGCCATCGCGCCCGTGGCCGAACCCATCCTGAGCGTGCATATCTCGGATCGCGGTCACTGCGGCTTCACCCGGCTCGAACGCCATGAGGCCGGCGTCGAGGCGTTCGGCTATGTGACGCCGGCGCGCGCCATGGATCTGGCGCTCCAGGAAGCGCTCGAACCGGCGTCCAACATCCAGACCCTGCGCCCGGCCCGGTTGCTCGATCATCAGGTCGGTCCCACAGGCGTCGCGCTGGACATCCAGGTCGGGGACGAACGCCGGCGCATCACGACCCGTCTGCTGGTGGCCGCCGACGGCGGTGACTCCGGCGTGCGCGAACGGCTCGGACTCCAGGTCGATGGACACGACTATGGGCAGGACGCCGTCGTCACCACCGTACTGGCGGATCGACCCTGCCCCGGTCAGGCCTTCGAGCGCTTCACCGACACCGGCCCCCTGGCCATGCTGCCGATGCCCGGCGGACGCTATTCGGTGGTCTGGACCTGCCGACCGACCGAGACGGCCGACCTGCTCTCGCTCACCGAGGCTGATTTCATCGACCGTCTGCAAGCGCGTTTCGGCTGGCGTCTCGGACGACTGAGCGCGCCCTCGCCGCGTCAGGCCTATCCGCTCAAGCTCAAGCTGGTGCGCGAGACCATCCACGAGCGTCTGGTGCTGATCGGCAATGCCGCCCACACCCTGCATCCGGTCGCCGGTCAGGGTTTCAACCTGGGTCTGCGCGATGTCGCCGCGCTCGCCGAGGCGCTGGGCGAGGCGGCTCGATGCGGACAGGATCCGGGTTCAGCCAACACGCTCGCCGACTACAAGCGCTGGCGCGGACGCGATCAGTCCGACACCGCGCGGCTGACCGATACCCTGGCACGGCTGTTCGTGGCGCCCTGGCGTCCTGTGCGCATCGCACGCAATCTGGGACTGCTGGGACTGGATCTGGCGCCGGGCGCGCGTCAGCGGCTGGCGCGACGCTTCATGGGACTCGACGGCTCGCTGCCGCGACTGGCCCGTGGTCTGCCGTTGGAGACGCCTCATGTCTGACACTCGCACAGACTTCGATGTGGTCGTGGTCGGCGGCGGCATGGTCGGCGCCGCCTTTGCCGCCGCCTTCTCGGGTCACGGACGCTCGATCGCCGTCGTCGAATCCTTTGAGCCCGTCCGCAGCTGGCCGCTCGGCGAGATCGATGCGCGTGTCTCGGCCCTGAACCGAGCCAGTCAGTATCTCTTGGAACGACTCGAAGTCTGGAGCAGCATCCAGGAACTCGGGGTGAGTCCCTATCGTGAGATGTATGTCTGGGACGCGCTCAGCGGCGCCCGGATCCATTTCGACAGTCAGACGCTCGGCGAGCCGGATCTGGGTCACATCGTCGAAAATCGCGTCATTCAGCGCGTGCTGTGGGAGCACCTCGAAAACACCGATGACGTCCGGCTCTTCTGCCCGATGGGCATCGTCGACCTGGAGATCGACGCTGAGGGCTCGCGCCTGATCCTCAGCGACGGTCGCGCGATCACCGCCCGGCTGCTGGTCGGCGCCGATGGACGCGATTCACTGGTGCGTACCCTGGCCGGCATCGAGACCGAGGGCTGGGACTATGGCCAGCGCGCTATCGTCGCCCATGCCCGGCCCGCCGAATGGCATCGTGAGACGGCCTGGCAGCGCTTCCTGCCGACCGGTCCGCTGGCGCTGCTGCCGCTGGCCGACGGGCGCTGCTCGATCGTGTGGTCGGCCGACGAGGCGCGTGCCGCCGAACTCATGGCGCTCGACGATGCGGCCTTCTCGGCCGCACTGACCGACGCCTCCGAACGGAAGCTCGGCGCCCTGACGCTCGACAGCCGGCGCGTCGCCATTCCGCTACGGCTGCAACATGCCAAGACCTATGTACGTCCGGGCGTCGCGCTCATCGGCGATGCGGCCCATGCCATCCATCCGCTCGCCGGTCAGGGCGTCAATCTCGGCTTCATGGACGCCGCTGCCCTGATCTCGGCCCTGGAGACCGGACTGGCGCACGGGCGCGACCTCGCCGGACTCTGGACCCTGCGCCGCTACGAGCGCACGCGGCGCGGTGAGAACCAGCGCATGCTCCAGGCGATGGATCTCTTCAAGCGCTTCTTCGGTCACGAGGAAGCGGCCGTGGTGCGACTGCGAGGACTGGGTCTGAACGCGACCGATCGCCTGGAGCCGCTCAAGCGGTTGATCATGCAGCAGGCGCTTGGACTCGGACGCGAGCCCGGCGCCGGCGGCGGGTATGAGCTCTGTACGCCGCGACCTGAGGTCGCCGGCACCGTGCAACCGAACCGTCATGGGCGATCGGTATAAGATTCGGCTTTCAGCGTCCAGTCTCCAGCTTCCAGCCGCTCAACATCCACTGCAACGAAACGAGGGGGAATCATCGTGCCAGCCAAGAATGCCTTCTATGCCCAATCCGGTGGCGTGACCGCCGTCATCAACGCCTCGGCCTGCGGCGTGATCGAGACCGCGCGCCTGTACTCGGTGCGCATGGGCAAGATCTATGCGGGACGCAACGGCATCATCGGCGCGCTCACCGAGGATCTGATCGATACCAGCCAGGAGTCGGATGAAGCCATCGCGGCGCTGCGCTACACGCCCTCCGGCGCCTTCGGCTCCTGTCGCTACAAGCTCAAGAGTCTGGAAGCCAACCGGCGTGAGTACGAGCGGCTGATCGAGGTCTTCAAGGCGCACGACATCGGTTACTTCTTCTACAACGGCGGCGGCGACTCGGCCGATACCTGTTACAAGGTCTCGCAGCTCTCCGAGAGTCTGGGCTATCCGGTACAGGCCATCCATGTGCCCAAGACCGTGGACAACGATCTGCCGATCACCGACAACTGCCCCGGCTTCGGCTCGGTAGCCAAGTACATCGCGACCTCAGCGCTGGAGGCGTCTTACGATGTGCGCTCCATGGCCAAAACCTCGACCAAGGTCTTCGTGCTCGAAGTCATGGGCCGTCACGCCGGCTGGATCGCCGCCGCCGGCGGTCTGATCGAGGATCACGGCATTCCGGTGCTGATCCTCTTCCCCGAGATCGAGTTCGATCAGGAACGCTTCCTGGCCGCCGTCAAGGCCAAGGTCGAGCAGTACGGTTATTGCACCGTGGTGGTCTCGGAAGGCGCCAAGTATCCGGACGGACGCTTTCTGGCCGAACAGGGTACGCGCGATGCCTTCGGACACGCCCAGCTCGGCGGCGCGGCGCCGGTCGTGGCCAACATGGTCAAGGAGGCCACGGGCTACAAGTTCCACTGGGCGGTGGCCGACTATCTCCAGCGCGCGGCACGCCATCTGGCCTCCAAGACCGATGTCGAGCAGGCCTATGCGATGGGTCGCGCGGCGGTCGAGTTCGCGCTCGCCGGTCACAATGCCGTGATGCCCACCGTCAAGCGCCTGAGCAACGATCCCTATGCCTGGGAGGTCGGCGAGGCGCCGCTATCCGAGGTCGCCAACGTCGAGAAGTTCATGCCGCGCGAGTTCATCTCCGCAGACGGCTTCGGCATCACCCCGGCCTGCAAGCAGTATCTGATCCCGCTCATCCAGGGCGAGGACTATCCGCCCTTCGAGCACGGTCTTCCCAAGTACGTCACGCTCAAAAACGCCCCGGTCGAACGCAAGCTCAGCGTGTTCGAACTTTAAGGATTGGGATTATCAAGACCCGTTTGGACTATAATTGACGTTTCTGCCGCCTCGGCGGCAAAACGTCACAGACCGACTCATTCAAAGGCCCTTTCATGGATCTGTCCAAGGTTTCGCGCGGGGACAACGTCCCCCATGCCCTCAACGTCATCATCGAGATCCCGGCTCACTCCGAGCCGGTGAAGTACGAGATGGACAAGGAGACCGGCGCCATGTTCGTCGATCGCTTCATGTCCACCGCCATGCACTATCCCTGCAACTACGGCTATGTCCCGCATACCCTGTCCTCCGACGGCGACCCGGTCGACGTGCTGGTGGTCACGCCCTATCCGCTGATTCCGGGCTCGGTCATCAAGTGCCGTCCGATCGGCGTGCTCAAGATGACCGACGAATCGGGCGACGACGCCAAGATCCTGGCCCTGCCGATCGACAAGCTCTACAAGGGCTATCGTCAGGTCGAGAGCTTCCGCGACATGCCGCAGCATCTGCTCGACCAGATCGCGCACTTCTTCGAGCACTACAAGGATCTCGACGAAGGCAAGTGGGTGCGGATCGCCGGTTGGGGCGATCGTGAGGAGGCCTGTCAGGAGATCCTGGCCAGCGTCAAGATGTTCGAGGACGCGCCCGAGAAGCCGGCCTTCTGATCGATGCTGACGCACTTCACCCCGAGCGGCGAGGCCCACATGGTCGACGTCGGCGCCAAACCCGAGACGGTGCGGCGCGCCCTGGCCGAGGGGTGGATCCGGATGCGGCCCGCGACCCTGGCCCTGATCGAACAGGGCGCACACGCCAAGGGCGATGTGCTCGGGGTCGCGCGGCTGGCCGGCATCATGGGCGCCAAGCGCACGGCCGATCTCATCCCGCTCTGCCATCCGTTGAGCCTCACGCGCGTCGAGATCGAACTGACGCCCGTCGCCGATGCGTCCGCCGTCCGCTGCCGCGCCACGGTCGAGACCCTTGGCCGTACCGGCGTCGAGATGGAGGCGCTCTGTGCGGTGCAAATCAGCCTGCTGACGATCTATGATATGTGCAAGGCCGTCGATCGGGGCATGTGCATCAGCGACGTCCGACTGGTCGAGAAGCTGGGCGGACGCTCCGGACACTGGCAACGCGAGGCCCCGGACTCGACCTGATACCCCTACACCCGCGCCGCTTCGGTGGTCACGACCGTCACTCGCCTGAATCCGGAACCCATGACCGACACCCGTTCACGCCCGCCGACGCGCTTCCACGCCCTCTATCAGAACGCGCACTTTCTCACCGCCGCCGTCCAGCTCCACCAAGCTCCGGACGATTCCGGACGCGAGGTCGCCTTCGCCGGACGCTCCAATGCCGGCAAGTCGAGCGCCATCAACGCCATCTGTCACCAGAACTCACTGGCCCGGACCAGCAAGACTCCAGGCCGCACCCAACAACTGATCTTTTTCGAGCTCGACGAGACGCGCCGTCTGGTCGACCTGCCCGGCTATGGCTACGCCAAGGTGCCCGAGCGCATCAAGCTCGAATGGCAGCGCCATCTCTCGCACTATCTGGAGAGCCGTCAGTCGCTCGTCGGGCTGGTGATCGTCATGGACATCCGCCATCCGCTGACCGACTACGACCGTCAGATGCTCGCCTGGGGCCGGCGTGCCGGTCTCTCGATCCTGCTGCTGCTGACTAAGGCCGACAAGCTCAAGCGCGGCGCGGCCAGCGCGGCGCGTCTGGCCGTCGAGCGCGCGGTGGCCGACGCTTCCGGGCAGGTCGAGGTTCAGCTCTTCTCGGCCCCCGAGCGCCAGGGACTCGCCCAGGTCCAGGCCACGCTGGATCGCTGGCTGCACGTCGGCGCCTTCGACCTCCAGACACCGACCACCTGACCGCATCCAATGGCCACGAGCGACCATCCGCCGATGATCGAATACGGCTTATTGGATGACCCGCCCGCTTCGGGCGAACGGCCGCCCCCTGCCCGCCCCAGACGTCGGGCACGGCGGCTCGACGCCGAGACGCTCGCCTGGGAGCGCGATCTGTTCGTCGGCGGCCCGGTCGCGGTGCTCGTCTGGCGTCCGGAGTCGCGCTGGCCGGTGTGCCATGCCTCACCGAACGTCGTGCGTATCTTCGGCTATCCGGCCGAGTCGATGATGGGCGAGGGCTTCCATTACATGGCGCTGATCCACAGCGACGACGTCGATCGGATCGCCGGCGAGGTGGTGCGCTATCTCAACGAGGGACGCGACGCCTGGGAGCAACGCTACCGGATCGTCCGCGCGGATGGTCAGGTCCGCCGGCTGTACGACTTCACGGTCGTGGATCGCGACGATCTGGGTGAACCGCGTCTGCTGCGCGGTTACGTCATGGACGAGACCGAGATGCTCCAGCACGAGCGCGACTTCCGGACGCTCGCCGATGCCATCGCGGACGCGGTCTGGATCAGTGCGGCCGACACCGGACTGCTGTATGCCAACCCGGCGGCCCTGCGCCTGACCGGGCACGACGCCGCCGGCCTGGGCAGCAGACGCTGGCCGGACCTGATCGCGCCTCGCGACCAGCCGCGTTTCTCCGCACTCATGGAGACTGTGCAGGCCGGTGCGCCCGCGCACGGCGAAGTCCGGATGCTCCGCTCCGATCGAACCGAGGCGCCGGTCGATCTCAGACTCCAGCCACTCGAGGATGGGCGCTGTCTGGGCATCGCGCGCGACCTCGCCGATCGGCATGTGAGCGAGACGCGCCCCCAGACCGCCGAGCGTCACGATACCCCGGACGTGCTGCGCGAGACTCAGGATCTCTATCGCGCCATCATCGATCAGGCCGCCGACGGCATCGTCCTGATCGACGCCAGGACGCTGCGTTTCGTCGAGTTCAACGACGCCGCCTGCCGATCCCTGGGCTACAGCCGGGCCGAATTCGCCCGACTTGGCATTGCGGACATCCAGGCCGATCTCTCGCCGCGCGGCATCGCCCAGTGGCGCGCTCTGATCAATAGTTCCGGACAGGGCGATTTCGAGACGTGCCACCGCCACAAGAACGGCGAGATCCGTCATGTGCTGGTCAGCAACCGTCTGCTGAGCATCCGCCAGGGGCTCTACTGGGCGGCGATCTGGCGCGACATCACCGAGCGCAAGCGCATCGAGGCGGAACTGGACGAGCATCGGCGCCATCTGGAGGAACTGGTGCGAACGCGCATCGCCGAGCTGGAGCGCGCGCGTCTGGGAGCCGAGGGGGCCGCGCCCGACGTCGACTGAGGCCGGATCAGGCCGAATCGACCAGTTCCAGATAACGCGCCGCGATGGCGCGCCAGTCCAGCGGCGCAACGAAGGCGCGTGCGGCGGCGCCCAGCCGAACCCGCCGTTCGGGATCGGCCAACAGCTCGGCCACGGCCTGGGCGAAGGCGTCGTGGTCGTCGACGATCAAAGCCTCGACGCCCGAGGTGATCGGGATGCCCTCGGCGCCCTTGGCGGTGCTCACCACCGCCAGCCCGGCGGCGAAATAATCCAGGATCTTCATGCGCGTGCCGCCGCCCTTCTGCAGGGGCACCACAGCCAGATCCGCCCCCTTCAGATAGGGCGCGACCGACTCGACCGGCCCGGTGAAACGCAGACGCGGATGGAGTTCGCGCGCCGGCGGATGGGCGCCGATCGCCAGTACCGTCACCGCCACGCCCAGACGTTCGAGCCGAGGCAGGATCTCGTGCGCCATGACCTCCATCGCCTCCAGGTTCGGCGGATAGAGATAGATGCCGTGATAGACCAGGATGGCATGATCGGCCGGGATGCCGTGGAGCGCGTGGAGATCCAGAGGCGCTGCACGCTCGAAGCCGTCGAGATCGACCCCGTGCGGGATGTGATGCAGACGCTCGGGCGCCACGCCATCAGCCAGCAGACGCTGGCGGTCGGCTTCGGAGACGACGACGACGGCATCCGAGCGGTTGCACCAGCCCAGTTCGATCTTGCGCAGCATCTCATAGCCGTGCCGGGACAGATCCGGCGCCTGATCGGCCAGACGCTGATACTCGACATTGTGCTCGACCAAGAGCGCGCGTCCGCCCAGCAGATCGCGCGCCCAACAGGTCGCGCGCCCATAGGCGGGGAACTCGGCCTGATAGACGCGCGCGCCGCTACGCAGGGCCAGATAGAGGGTGCGCGCGATGAAGCTCCAGTCGGCCGTCGGACGATAGAGAAAGGCGTCGTCGGCCGGGATGCCCGAGTCGAGCAGAAAGGCGCGCACCCGCTCCGGATCGGGTCCGAGCGCACTCAGCCAGCGCGGAAAGGTGCGCTCGACGAACCGGCCCTGGCGCACCTCGTGATAGCGGACGCGATCCTCGCTGATCAGATAGACGGCCTCGACCGCGAACGACAGGCCCCAGGCGGTGCGCTCGATCTTGACCGCCGCGCCATGGTTGGTCGGTCGGATGTCCGAGCGCGAGACCAGGATCACCGCGCGGCGCCGGCCGAGACGGCCGATTCCGCGCGTCAGGGTCGTCACGAGCGGCTTGAGCCAGGGCCGCACCCGACCGAGCGCGGCGCGTGCCAGGGTTTTGAGCCGCGCGGAACCTCGTGGCGGAACCCTGGCCTCTGGGGTCCGGACGGATGGCTCGTGAGGCGCGGCGGCAGGTTCCTCAACGCTCGGAGGGACGGGAGGCGTGGGCGGCTCCAGATCGATCAGCGGCGCCCCCGGACGGACGCGGACCGGCGCGGCCAGGAAATCGAGCACAGGTTGAATGGTTCGACTGTAATGGAAGCGTTCCTCGACCAGCCGCAGCGCATTGGCCGACTTGAGTTCGACCGACTCGGGATGCTCCAGAATCGCGGCGATCAGCCCGTCGACGTCCTCGACCCGGTCGACGATCCAGCCGGCGTCATAGTCGCGCACCAGTTCGGCCAGCTCGGTATAGCCGTTGCAGATCAGCGGCAGTCCCAGACTCAGGAACTCCATGGCGCGGAAGGACTGACTGTGCCGGCGCTCGGGATTCGCGTCGGCCAGCTCTAGCCCGATGTGACACTCGCGGCGCAAATAGGCGCGCATCTCCCCATAGGGCAGGAGTCCATGACGCTCGACGATCGACTCGGGCCATATCCGCTCGCGCTCGCTGAGTTCCAGCGGCGGCTGATCGGCGGCATAGACATAGTGGCCCGCGAACATCACCAGCCCAGCGCGTCCCTGACCGTGACGCTCCAGCGCCCACACCAGGGGATCGAGCCAGTCCTCGGTGCGGCGCCAGGGCCAGGAGACCCCGCCGGCGACCAGACGCAGGCGTGTGTCCGGGGAATAGGTCAGGGGGTCGACGCGCTCGAAGCCCGCCGAGATGGGCAGCACATCGATCGGAGCGTCGGCGCGACAGTCGAATCCGGCCAGGAGCAGCCAGGGCAGCAGAAAGCTCGCCTGACGCCGGTTGCCGACCAGGAAGCGGTCGGCGCGCCGATAGCAGGCCAGCGTGCGCCGCACCTCGTCGGCCAGATCCAGATGCTCCTGATACATGGCCTCCAGGATCCTGGGCGCCACCACGTCGAGCACGATCGGCGCCGCGAGCGACTCGGGCAGGAGTTCGATCAGCTCCCAATAGCCCAGGATCAGCGCATCCGGCGCCTCCTCGTCGATCAGGGCCGCCAGCGTCTCGCGATCGGCATAGCGACGCGCGCGCAGACCGCGCTCGGCGATCAGAGGCGTCGGCTCGCCCAGAGCCTCGGGATAGACCTGCACGACGGCATGACCGGCGGCGATGAGTCCGAGCGCCAGCCCGTGGGCGCGCACACTGTTGCCGGAGGCGATGCGCTCGGGGTCGAGCGGCTCGCCGTGGGTGATGAGCAGGATCTTCATGCGGCGCGCTCCGTGAGTAGCCGTTCCAGGGTGGTGCGCGCGACACGGCGCGAGAAATGCTGCTCGATGTTGTCGAGCCCGGCGTGCGCCAGCCGCTGCCACAGCGACGGCTCGCGATAGAGCCGGACCACGGCGGCGGCGAAGGCAGAGGCGTCCTCGCCGATCAGGATGTCGGTCCCCGCGGTCAGGGACATGCCCTCGGCCGCGCAGGGCGTGGCCACGACCGGCACGCCATAGGCCATGCTCATGTTGATCTTGCCCTTGACCCCGGCCCCGTAGCGCAGGGGCGCGATCGACAGCCGGGCGCGCTCGAAATAGGGCGTCACGTCCTCGACATAGCCGGTGACGTGCAGTCCACGCCCGGCGTCCTCGAGGGCGCGGATCGTCTGCGGCGGGCGGCTGCCGATGACGAAGGTCGGCACCGGGCCGAGTTCGGCCTCGACCAGGGGCAGGATCTCCTCGACGTAGTAGCGCACGGCATCGACGTTGGGATCATGGTTGAACCCGCCGATGAAGAGGATGGCATCACGCTCATCGAAAGCGGCTGGCGTCGGATGGAGGTCGTGGATGTTGCTCAGGATCTCCAGCTGCGCCTCGGGGGCCTCGCGCGCCAGCAGCTCGCGCTCGACGGAGCTGACCACCAGGGTCAGGTCGGTGCGCGCGATCAGGTCGAGTTCCTGGCGGCGGCGCTGAGCGGCGCGCTTGAGTGCGGCCGGATCGTTCTTGAGTTCGGCCTCGCGCTGCTCGCGCAGGAAGTGCAGATCCACGGTGTCGAACCAGACCTCGGCCTGGGGCGCATACTGCCGGACCGCATCGAGGAACTGGGCGGCGACATTGGCCCGGCTCAGGATCACCAGGTCGTATTCATCGCCACGCGCCTGCAGATGGGCATGGATGGACTCGATGCCGGGTGCGGTGAGCACCTCGATACCCCGTCGCTGGAGTCGAGGACCATAGGGCTCGACGTATTCGAGGTTGGAGGGCGCGAAGGCCGTGTGCCAGCCCAGTGCTAGGAAGGTCTCCAGCAGGTTGAACATGCGCAGTGAGCCGGAATCCTGGTCCGGGGTCAGCATCACGGCGTCGATCACCAGGACGCGGCCCTGATCGCGGTTCGCGGCGCCGGTCGTGTCCGCCCCCTGGTCGGGACGCACCAGCGTCACCTCGGGCTGGTAGAGGATGGTCCGCCCCTGGGCGCGCAGGCGCTCAAGGAGTTCGGGCGTGTCGGCAGGGCGGCTGCCCGACTTCAACACAGACTCCAGGGCACGCCGATTCAGCAGCAACCCGACTTCTGAGGCTGAGTCGAGGGTGCGCGGATAGTTGTACTCGGGCGCCTGGGGATCGCCGCCGACACCGATCGGCCAGAGCGTACCGTCCAGGGCACGCCGCCGCCCGGCCTCGATCAACCGACCGTCGGCGCCGACCAGCTTGGGGCTGATCGCACCGACCATGGACGTCTCCTGATCCTCCTCAGGCGCCCCATGCAGAAGACGCCACAGCCAGTCGTGCGGACGAGCCTCCAGACAGTCGAGATTCAGGATCCAGTCGGCCGTGGAAACCTCGAGCACGGACGCGAGCCGGTCCGCGATGGGAGCGCCCGGTTCGAGCGCCAGACGACGCGCCTCGGGCGCCCGGCAATCGAGCAGTTCGGCGATCGGGTGTCCGGGCGAATGCAGGAAGATCGGCTCGAACGGCGGCGTGTAGCGGCTCCGGATCAGCGATTCGAGCAGCCAGAAGGTGTGGATACAGATCCGGTCGAGATCGACCAGCAGAGCGACCTGGGGGTGCGGCTCGGGCCGGATCTCGAGCGCGGCGATGCGCGCGACCTGCCAGAGCGTGCCCAGCCCGGCCGACCTTCGCCCATGCGCACGACTCAGTTTGGCCGCGAACGTGCGCACCACAGGAACGGGTCCATGGAAGCGCAGGATCTCGACCAGATGCTCTGCGTGCGATCGGAGTCGGGAGGCCGGACCCGAGAGTGGAGCCAGCGCTGTCTGCGCCCAGCGATAGGGCGCGCGCATGGGCCAGATCAGGAGATCGGTCAGCCACAGGATCTGCCCCAGCCACGAGCGATGACGCTCCAGATCGTCGCGACACTGGACCGCGTCGCGCAGAGACTGGACACCGAGCAGGTCGAGTAGCTCGCGATCGGCACGTCGGGCGGATTCGAGCGCGCGCGCACGCGACTCGGCGCCCAGGATACGCTCGTGCAACCCCTGGATCCGCGCCTCCAGCACCCGATTCTCGGCTGCCAGGAGTGCATGGCGGATCTTCCAGTCCTCGCGCTCCTGCCGCAGTTCGTGGGTCTGTTCGAGCAGGGTGCGATTCTCGGCCGCGCACCGCTCACGCAACTCCAGATACATGGGTTGATGCTTGGCCGCGTCGACGAGAGCCAGCACCTGCTCGGTCGTCCAGCGCGTGCGCCACTTGTCGAAGAAGGTCGCCAACCCGCGCGTCAGCCGTTCGTCGTCCTGATGCAGACCGAAACCGCTCGCGCCCTGGATGCGGTAGACACCCGTCACGCGCTCGACGTGGATCAGCGGCGTGAGCGCGCTCAGCCGGACCCAGAAGTCCCAGTCCTCGTAGACCTCCAGCGACTCGTCGAAGCGCAACGACTCACCGACCAGTGAGCGCGCGAAGAGCACGGCATGGATCGGCAGATAGTTCTCGAACAGGAGCCGCCGCGGATCATGGGGCTGGTTGAAGACGTGCACGACCTCCCAGCCGCCCTCGGGCGTCGGACGCCGGCACTCGATCCCGGCATAGGCCGCCAGGGCGCCCTCGCACGACTGGATCGCCTCGACCAGACCGGCGACGTGTTCCGGCAGCAGCCAGTCGTCGTCGTCGAGGAAGAGCAGGAACTCACCCTGGGCCGAGTCCAGGCCCAGGTTGGCCGCTGCGCCGCGTCCCAGACGCTGGCCGCTGGAGACCAGACGGAGCGGACGGTCGCCACAGCGCGGCGTGTCGAGTTCGCGGGCGCCCCGGACATCGATCAGCACGACCTCGATGTGCGGATAGGTCTGGGCCGCGACCGAGTCGAGCGTCTCGGCCAGGGTCGCGCGCCCCATGGTGCGGATCAGGATCGAGACGAGAGGATGGGCAGTGGGGTCGAATCGTTCCTGCTTGGGGCGGCTCATCGCTCTGGCTCGTCGCTCGTTGGAATGGGTCAATGGAGAATCATCGGGTCATCGATGATACACCATGCCCACGACTGGATTCAGCGCGAGACGGATGAATGCTCGCGCGCCACGCTCGCGCCGTGCAGACTGAAGAGCAGATCGACTTCGGCCTGAGTCAGGCCGCAGAGCTTGCGGACCTCGCCGCGTCCGCGACCGAGCCGGATCAGCTCGATGGCCTGGACATAGAGTCCCTCGTCGACATCGCGCAGACGCAGCTCGCTCTGCTGATCGGCGAGCCGGTCGAGGGCGCGTCTGACACTGGACTGATGCTGACTCTGATCGATGACGTCCTCGGCCACGGCCTTGATGGCGCCATGCAGGGCCAGGATCGCGGTATCCGTCTGCTGCCGATCGTGTCGCAGCTCGCGCAGGCGCTCCTCCAAGACGTGCAGCCGGGTGCGCAGACGCACGGCCAGCCAGATGGCCGACAAGGCGACGAGCAGCGCCGGCGCCGCCACCCAGAGCGGATCGATCCGAATGGCCTGAATCAGAGCCGAAACATCCATCACGATCCTTCAGGCATAGTCGTCGATGCGGCCACGGCGCCGCCCCTGAATCCGCGGCGTAGAAGCGTTCGCCTGTCCAGGCAGCTGCTCATCGGCGCCGCGTGACCTCGAACGACGATCCTCCAGCCGCCGATCGGCCGACCGTCGGTCGACCTGGCGCCGATCAGCCTGACGGCGATCACGCACGCGCCGATCTCCGCCCGGACGATCGTCCAGGCGCCGGTCCTCTGAGCGGCGCTCATGGGTCCGCCGCTCTTCGAGCCGACGCTCGTCGAATCGGCGCTCGCCACCACGACGCTCCTCGCGCTGTCCGCGCCGGTCGGTCCGGCGACGCAACAGCCAGGTGCGCTGCTGTTCCAGTCGGCGCTCGCGATCATCGCCCAGCGCCCGTGAGGGTGTCTGGGACTGGATCGGTCCCACATCTCTGGTAGGTTCGCTCATGGCTTCGCTCCCTTGAAACTGGAGTACGTCCCGTTGGGCCGTCACTGGATTCATCGGCTGACGGTGCCGAAACATGAACCGCGACGGACCGGCTCACGCCGTCCTCACAGCTCGCGCAGGCTCGCCCACTCCTCGTCGGAGAGCAGCTTGTTGAGATCGATCAGGATGGTCAGACCGTCGTTGGAACTGGTGACGCCCAGGATGAAGCGACTGGTCTGATCGTTGCCGACGGCAGGAGCCGGATCGATGGACGCCGCCGGGATCTGGACCACCTCGGCCACAGAGTCGACCAGGATGCCGATGTTCTGGTTGTCGACGTCGATGATGACGATGCGCGAGGCCTCGTCCGGCTCGCGCACCGGCAGCGAGAGACGCCGGCGCGCATCGATCACGGTGACGACGTCGCCGCGCAGATTGATGATGCCGAGGATGTAGTCGGGCACGCCGGGGACGGGCGCGATCTCGGTGAGCTTGAGCACCTCCTGGACCTGGAGCACGTCGATGGCATAGGTCTCGTCGGCCAGACTGAAGGTCACATAGGACGAGGAGCCGCCCGGCTGGCTCGCCCGCAAATCGGATGGGGTCATGGTGTCGGTTCTCGGTTCGTCGTTGAATGCTTGCTGGGGGCGCCCGGACGTCACTGGAGGCGTCCGATACCGGCCTCCAGATCCGTTTTCAGACGCTCGGGTTCGGCGCGCTCGCTCGATCGCGCGGCCTGGAGACCGGGCAGCACGATCACGGCGACCCGCCGGTTGCGCGCCCGCCCCGCCTCGGTGGCGTTGCTGTCGGCGGGCTGGAACTGGCTGTAGCCGATGGCGACCATGCGTTCGGGATCGACGCCGTTCTGGGCGAACAGGTTGACCACGGTCGCCGCGCGCCCGGAGGACAGTTCCCAGTTGGACGGATAGATGGTGTTGTTGATCGGCAGGTCGTCGGTGTGCCCCTCGACATGGATGCGCACGTCGCGCCGCCCGAGCAGTCGGGCGACCCGGATCAGGGCCGGACGCGCCGCCGGCTCCAGTGTCGCCGAGCCGCTGGAAAAGAGCAGATTGCTGTTGATCGATACCTCCAACCAGTAGGGCTGGCGCTTGACCTCGATGTTGCCGGCCTCGATCAGCGACCCCATGGCCTCCTGCAATTCCTCAGACATCTCCCGGATCTCGCCGATGATGCGCCCACGCTCTTCCTCCGTGGCCGCGCCGATGAGGGCGGCGAGCGCCACATCGGTCGGCGAGAAGGGCTCGAAACCCGGCTCGGGCGCCTCCTCGGCCGGACGCGGAGCGATGATCTCGACCGGGGCGAGTGAGCGGCGCACGTCCTCGCTGACCGGATTCATCTCCAGGGTCGGGTCGCCGATCTGGATCGGATCCATGGCCGCCTGCGCGCCGAACGCCTCGATCAGGGACTCGGAGAGCACGCTGTACTTGCCGGCATCCACCACGGAGACGGCATACATGACCACGAAGAAGGCCATCAGCAGCGTCACCAGGTCGCCATAGGGGATGGCCCAGGCCTCGTGATTGACGTGCTCCTCGTGCCGCTTGCGCCGCGCCATGGTCTCGACTCACCCCTGAATGAAGCCGTTGAGCTTGTTCTCGATGTTACGCGGATTCTCGCCTTCGGCGATCGCGACCAGCCCTTCGAGCAGCATGGTCTGATGGGTGACGCGCGCCTGGACGACGGATTTCAGCTTGTTGGACACCGGCAGGAAGAAGAGGTTGGCCAGGCCCACGCCATAGATGGTGGCGACGAAGGCCGCCGCGATGCCCTGCCCGAGTTTGCTCGGCTCGGCCAGATTCTGCATCACCGCCATCAGCCCCATGACCGCGCCGATGATGCCGAGCGTGGGCGAGTAGATCCCCATGCTCTCGAAGACGCGCGCCCCCTGGAGATCGAAGGCCTCGCTGTTGTCGAGATCGGACTCCAGGATCTGACGCAGCGTCTGCGGCTCGGCGCCGTCGACCAGGAGTTGCAGCCCCTTGCGCACGAAGGGGTCCGGCTCCTTGTTGGAGCGATCCTCCAGCCCGAGCAGCCCCTCCTTGCGCGAGAGCTGCGACCACTCGACGATGCGCTTGATCATGCGCTTCGGCTCCAGGAGCGGCGGCTTGAAGACCCAGGGGAACATCCTGAAGGCATGCAGGAAGACCGGAACCCGGGTCTGCACCAGGGTCGCGCCCAGGGTGCCGACCACCACGATCAGGAAAGCCGCCAGATTCCACAGCGCTTCCACCGAGCTGCCCTTGGCGACGACGCCGCCGAGGATGGCTACGAGTCCGAACAAGAGCCCGATCAGGCTCAGGATGTCCATGGCTCAACAGAAACCCTTGACCAAGGCCGGCCCGACCTCCTTGAGCGGCAGGATCTGATCGGCCAGACCCGCGTCGATCACGGCGGCGGGCATCCCGTACACCACGCAACTGGCCGCATCCTGCGCCCAGACATGAGCGCCGTTGGCCTTGAGTTCGCGTGCGCCCTCGCGCCCGTCGGCGCCCATGCCGGTCAGCACCACGGCCAGCACCTGCGAGCGAAAGGCCGCGACGGCGGATCTGAAGGTGATGTCGACGCTCGGCTTGTAGATGGTGCCGGGCGGACTCTCCTCGATGCGCACCCGAGGCTGGGCGCCGCCTTCCAGAATGAGCTGCACCCCGCCGGGCGCAAGCAGCGCACTGCCAGGCTTGAGCACATCGCCCGAGGCGGCTTCCTTGACGTCGATCTGACACAGGTTGTTCAGCCGCTCGGCGAAGGCGGGCGTGAAACTCGCCGGCATGTGCTGGACCAGGATGATCGGCAGCGGGAAGTTCTTGGGCAGTCCCTTGAGCACTTCTTGTAACGCTACGGGTCCGCCGGTCGAGGTGCCGATCAGGACCGCGCGCAGGCTGTTGAGGGGCGTGGCGCTCGGCGAGAGACGCGGCGGCGGCGCGGCAGTGCGCGACGGCGAACCCAGGGACGCCCCGGTCGGCGCGGGACGATCGAGCGGCGCCGGAGTCGTCGGGCGCGTGAAACGGGTTCGACCCAGCGCACGCACCCGTCGGCGCAGCAGGATCTTGGCCGAGTCCTCGTCCTTGGCCATCTCGCTGAAGCGCTTGGGCAGGAAGTCCATGGCCCCGGCGTCGAGCGCATCGAGCGTCGCCTTGGCGCCCTCGGTGGTCAGGGTCGAGAACATCAGGATCGGACGCGGCGACTCGGCCATGATCCGGCGTACCGCCGTGATACCGTCCATCACCGGCATCTCGATGTCCATGGTGACGACGTCCGGATTCAGACGCTTGACGACCTCGATGGCCTCCTGGCCATTGGCGGCAGTTCCCACGACCTCGATGCCGATGTCCGCGTTGAGGATCTCGACGATGCGCCGGCGGAAGAAGCCGGAATCGTCGACCACGACGACACGTAGACTCATGCCGGCATCCCCGTCTCGGCCAGCCGCTGTTGCGCGTGTGAGGCCCGTCCGCCGTACCCCGGCTGACTCATGAGCCGAACCAACGCCGGAATGTCGATGATGAGTGCGATCCCGCCGTCACCCGTGATGGTCGCGCCGGCCAGTCCGGGAACGCCGTGCAGTCCCTTGCCGAGCGGCTTGATCACGACCTCCTCCTGACCGACCAGATCGTCGACGACCAGACCGATCTTGCGCTGAGCGACATGGACCACGACCACGTGCGAGTCCGGCTTGGGTTCGACCAGACGATAGGGATGCAACCAGCGCAAGGCGTAATAGAGCGGCAAGGCATGGTTGCGCACCATGATGGCCTCCTGATCATCGACGAAATGCGTGCGCGTGAGATCCAGATCCAGGATCTCCGAGACCGAGGCCAGCGGGATGGCGAAACGCCGTCCGTCGAGGATGACCATGAGCGCCGGCAGGATGGCCAGCGTCAGCGGCAGTTTGACATTGAGTTTGGTGCCGACTCCGAGTTTGGAGTCGATCTCGACGGTGCCATTGAGCTGGGCGATCCGGGTCTTGACCACGTCCATGCCGACCCCGCGCCCGGAGACGTCCGAGATCTCCTCCTTGGTCGAGAAGCCGGCCATGAAGATCAGGTCGAAACACTCGCGCGTCGACAGCCGCTCGGCCTGACTGGGATCGAGCAACCCCTTCTCGACGGCCTTGGCGCGCAGCTTCTCGGGATCCATGCCGCGCCCGTCGTCCTGGATCAGCAGCGAGATGTGATCGCCCTCCTGGGCGGCGCCCAGCACCACGGTACCCCGGCGCGGCTTGCCGGCGGCCTCGCGCACATCGGGCATCTCGATGCCGTGGTCGACCGCGTTGCGGATCAGATGGACCAGAGGATCGGCGAGCGCCTCGACCAGGTTCTTGTCGAGATCCGTCTCCTCGCCGAAGGTCTCCAGCTCGATCTCCTTGCCGAGATTGCGCGCCAGATCGCGCACCACGCGCGGGAAGCGGCTGAAGACCTTCTTGACCGGCTGCATGCGGGTCTTCATGACCGCCGACTGCAAGTCCGAGGTCACGAGCGCCAGCGAGGCGATCGCCTTGCCGATCTCTTCGTCGCCGGTGCGCACGCGCAGCATGCTCAACCGATTGCGCACCAACACCAGTTCGCCGACCAGGTTCATGATTTCGTCGAGCCGCTGGGTGTCGACCCGCACGGATGTCTCGCCGGCAGGTGCGGCGGCCGCGCGCTGGGCCTTGGCGGCCTCGGGATCGACGGACGGCGCGGGAGGGCTGGATGGGGCGCCGACCGCCGGACGGCTGGGCTGACTGCTCGGGATCGGAGCCGGCGGCGGACTCGGCTTGGACGGCTCGGCCTGAGCAACCGGCTCGACGGGTTTCGCCGCTTCCGAGCCATGCAGTTGGTCGAGCAGTGATTCGAACTCATCGTCCGTGATCAAGTCATTGGCGCCGGTCGACTCCTCGGACGCAGAAACAGCCTTGGGCGGCTCGGACTCGGCCGGCGCCGGCGGCTCGGGGACGGCGTCGGGTGACGATGCAGACGGCTGACCCGAGAGCGCATCGAGCAGGGCCTCGAACTCGGCCTCACTGATCTCGTCGACCGACTCCGTCGTGGACTCGGCCTCGATGGCGGACGGTGGCGTCGATTCGTCTGATGGTGGGGCACTGGGGGGCTCAGGTACGGCGACGGGCGGCGGTTCGGGTACGGACTCCGGCACGGGTTCGAGCGCGTTCGTCCCGGCGGCATCCGGGACGGCGAGTGCCGCCAGATCCGTGATCAGCGCGGGTGGAGCCGGCTCGGGTTCACGCCCCGACTTGAGATCGCCGAACATGACGTTGAGCACGTCGAGCACGCGCAGCACCACGTCCATGAGCACCGGATCGATGCGGCGCTCGCCATTGCGCAACAGATTGAAGACGTCCTCGGCATGATGACAGACCACCACCAGGGCGTTGAGATTGAGGAAGCCCGCACCGCCCTTGATGGTATGGAAGCTGCGGAAGACCGCATTGAGCAGGTTGCGATCGTCGGGATTCTGTTCCAGATCGATCAGCTGCTCGTTGAGCGCCTCCAACAGTTCACCGGCCTCGACCAGAAAGTCCTGGAGGATCTCATCGTTCGGATCGATTGCCATGCATGATCACCCTGGGGGTCGATGGGCTAGAAGCCCAGGCTGGAGAGCAACGCGTCCACGTCGTCCTGACTGGTGACGACCTCGGCGACCGCGTCCTGAGTATTGGGCACGATCGGACCATGACCGCGCGTCTCGGGTGATGCGGACTCGTCCGCAGCCGGCTTGGCGGCCTTGGGCAGATCCATCCGGGCGCTCGACAGACGAATGAGTCCGACCAGATTCTCCTCGACCTCCTGCACCAGACGGATGACGCGGCGGATGATCTGTCCAGTGAGATCCTGATAGTCCTGGGCCATCAGGATCTCGGACATCAGCGACTTGAGCCGCTCGGTCTCCTGACCGCTCCGGGTCAGGAAGTCGTCGAGCTCGCGCGCCAGCTCGCGGAACTCGTCGACTGACAGTTCGCGATTGCGAAAACGGTTCCATTGCTCGTGCAGCGTCGCCGAGCGCTCGTGGAGCGACTCAGCGATGGGCATGGATTCGTCGAGCGCGTTGAGCGTGCGATGCGTCGCCTGTTCCGTCATGGAGACGACGTAGTTCAGACGCTCCTTGGCGTCCGGGATCTCGTCGCGCGTCAGTTCGATCAGGCGCGAGTCGCCTCGGAAGCTGTTGAGCGCCTCGTGCAGGTCGCGCGTGAGCTTGCCGAGTTCGTCGAAGAGTTCGCGCTCGTAGGGCAGACGCAACTGGCGGATGATCTCGTCGGCCCCGCCCGGATCCCCGGCCTCCAGTCGCTCGACCAGACGACGAGCCAACTCCAGCTGGAGACTCAGGCGTTCTTCATCGTTGTCCATTGCTCATCCCTGCGCGTCGAGGCGCTCGAAGATCTTGTCGATCTTTTCCTTCAGGGTCTCGGCGGTGAAGGGTTTGACGATATAGCCGTTGACGCCGGCCTGGGCGGCCTCGACGATCTGGTCGCGCTTGGCCTCGGCCGTCACCATGAGCACCGGCAGCGACTTGAGCGCGGGATCGGCGCGCACCGCCTTGAGCAGCGCGATGCCCTCCATGTTGGGCATGTTCCAGTCGGTGATCAGGAAGTCGAAACCGCCGCCCTTGAGCATCGGCAACGCGGTGCTGCCGTCGTCGGCTTCCATGGTGTTGTTGAACCCCAGCTCACGCAGCAGGTTCTTGATGATGCGTCTCATGGTGGAGAAGTCGTCCACGATGAGGATTTTCATGCCTTTGTCCACGCAACGCTCCACATGGAATCTGTTTTGGTTTGAGAATCAGGCGTCCGGCCCTGCTTGGGTCCAGTCGTTCAAACGGCCCCGCAGACGATGCAGGGCCTGACTGCGAATCTGGCTCACGCGCGACTCGGTGACGTCGAGGACGGCTCCGATCTCACGCAGATTGAGTTCCTCATCATAATAGAGCGCGAGCACCAGACGCTCGCGTTCCGGCAGGCCGGCCAGCGCCTCGGCCAGGGCCGCGGCGAACTGCTCGCGCTCGACCTGCTCGGTCGGCATGGCGCTCGTTCCCGGCAGCAGCCGGTCGCTGTCGGCGTCCTCGCCGAACAGATCCTCCAGCCCAAGGATCTGGCAACTGGCGCTATCCTGCAACATGCCATGATAGTCGTCGAGTGTGACGCCGAGCGTCTCGGCGATCTCGCGATCATTGGCTGCGCGCCCCTCGCGCGCCTCGACCTGATGGATCGCCTCGGCGATGCGCCGGCTGTTGCGATGCACCGAGCGCGGCGTCCAGTCGGCGCGTCGCAGTTCGTCGATCATGGCCCCGCGCACCCGGATGCCGGCATAGGTGGCGAAGGTCGCGCCCTGCCCCGGCTGGAACTGGCGCGCGGCCTCGATCAGACCGACCATGCCGGACTGTATCAGATCCTCGACCTGCACCGAGGCCGGCAGCCGCGCCGCCAGATGATGCGCGATGCGCCGCACCAGGTCGACATGCTCGGACACCAGCCGCCCCGCCTCGTCCCCGGCGCTCGCGTACCCCATCCGAGAGCGGCCACGGATCATCAGGCGCCTTGCAGCAGACGCTCGACGAAGAAGCCGATGCCGCCGACATCGGTGGCGCCGCCGCGCGCGGCGTCGATCCGGCGTGCCAGATCGTTGAAGACGCGCCCGGCCGGACTGCCCGGATAGAGGCTGACCACCGGCTGGCGCTTCTGCACCGCCAGACGCAGCTTTTCGTCCATCGGGATCATGGCCGCCGTCTCCAGCACCACGTCCGGCAGATAGCTGGCACAGACGGCCGAGAGTTTGCGCATCAGACGCTGACCGGATTCGATGTCGCGTAGCATGTTGCAGATTATCCGAAAACGACGCACCCCGTGCTCCTGATGTAGAACCTTGATCAGTGCGTAGGCATCTGTCAAGGACGCCGGTTCGTCACAGACCACCACGAACACCTGCTGCACGGCCTTGCAGAAGCTCGTGACCGAGTCATGGACGCCGGCGGCCGTGTCGACGACCAGGATGTCGAGCGGCTTGTCGTAGCTGCTGAAGGCGCGGATCAGGCCCAGATGTTCCGCCGGGGTCAGGTTGGCCATGGACCCGATGCCCGAGGCCGAGGGCACCAGCAGCAACCCGTCCGGCCCTGGGAGCAGGACGTCCTCCAGGTTCTCGACGCGCCCGGCGACCAGATCGTGCAGGGTCTTGGTCGGGCGTAATCCTAGCATCAGATCGGCGTTGGCCAAGCCCAGATCGGCGTCGAAGAGCATGACGTTGCGTCCCAGCCGGGCCAGGGCCACGGACAGATTGACCGCGACATTGGTCTTGCCGACGCCGCCCTTGCCGCTGGCGATGGCGATGCTCTGAAAGGGCCGGTTCCTAGTAGGCTGCATGCACGGATTTCCTGAAGGGGACCACGGACTCCAGCACCAGGCTGTCGCGTGTCATGACGCCCTGGGCGGGCGCCGTCCACGCAGTCGGGGTCTTGGGTGTCGAAGGTCTGGAATAGGACTCGGACCGGGCGGGCGCGGACTCGTCGCGCGGCGCGAACCAGGGGTTCTCGATCCTGACGGGGGCGCTCTCGACCTGCGCGCGCGGCTGGAGTCGCGGACTCGGCTCGCCCAGCGCCAGCCGCGTCAGATGTGCCGTGTCGGCCTTGTGGAAGTCTTCCTCGATGCGCTGGCCGTCGCTCTGGAAGACCAGCCCCAGATGCTGTTCCAGCAGCACCGAGAGGATCTCGCCGAGCCGTTCGGCTTCGTCGATCTTGGTCAGCACCAGGGCCGAGGGTTCGCAGCTCTGGAAGGCCTTGAGCACCTGACGCAGCACCCCGGCCTGATGGGTCGCCGGAATCACCAGCCAGGTCTCGATCTCGACCAGATGGCGGATCTGGGCGAAGAGCTTGCGCTCGGCGGCATCGCGCGCCGAGCGTCCCTCGGTGTCGACGAGGATGAGATGATCGCCGGCCGTGCGATTGGCCAGATTGAGCAGATCGCGTTCGTTCTCCAGCAGGATGACCGGCACGCCGGCCATCTGGCCGAAGGCCTGGAGCTGCTTGTGAGCGCCGATGCGCTGACGGTCGAAAGTGACCAGGGTCACGGAGTCCGGCCCCAGGCGACGAATACGGTGCAGCGCCAGCCGGCTCAGGGTGGTGGTCTTGCCCGCGCCTGTGGGACCGACGAGCGCCAGCACACCGCCGCGTTCAAGCACGCCGGGCTGCACGCTCGCGACCGAGGCGGCGAGACGGGTCCGCAGACGGCTCCAGGCTTCCTCAGACGTCTGATCCTCCTGGAGACCGCCGATGAGCGAGCGCGCCAGTGACTCGTCGAATCCGCACTCGACCAGCCGTTCGATGATCCCGGCGGCCAGCGGATGACGCACAGCCCATTGATCGCGTTCGCTCAGCGCCTGCTGTTGCGCCAGCAGGGCGCGCAGATCGCGCAGTTCGCGGCGCATCGCGGCCAGATCGGAATCGGCCGCCGCCGTGCGCATGGAGCGTGACATACTGGGGCGTGCCGGTGCGCTCGGCTCGGTCGGAACCTCCATGGCGGCCACGACCTCCAGCACGCCATCGACGCGACGGCTCGACAGAATCACCGCGTCCGGTCCCTGCTGCTCACGCACCTGGCGCATGGCGTCCTGCATGTTCTTTGCCTGATAGCGCCGTACATTCATCGCTCAAACTCCCGTTACTCGATCAGGCCCGTGCCTGCGCATTGTCGCTCTTGCCCACGGTGGCCACGACCCGGATGCGTCGATTGTCAGGGATCTCGGTGAAGGCGAGGACGACCAGGTTGCGCACCGCCCCTCTCAGCCAACCCGCGATCCAGGACCGGATCTCCGGAGCCACCACCAGGACAGCCGGCGCGCCTTCGGCCTCTTGCTTGCGAGCCGCTTCCGTCACCGAGCGTTGGAGCCGCTCGGCCAGACCGGGCTCGATGCCGATGGTTTCGCCCTGACTGCCTTGTAGCGATTTATGCAACAGTTGTTCCAAGGATGGATCGAGTGCGATCAGCGGCAGCTCGTCCTCGGGTCCGATCAGATCCTGCACGATCGAACGGGCGAGCGCCACGCGCACGGCGGCGGTCAAAGCGGCGGGATCTTGACTCTTGACCGAACGTTCCGCCAAGGTTTCGGCGATGGTGCGCAGATCGCGGATGGCCACCTGCTCGGCCAGCAGGTTCTGAAGCACCTTGAGCACCACGCCCAGCGAGATGGTCTTGGACGACAGCAGGTTTTCGACCAGTTTGGGCGAGCGGCGTCCGAGCTGATCGAGCAGATGCTGCACCTCCTCGTGCCCGATGAGCCGGTGGGCGTTCTCGCGGAAGATCTGCGACAGATGGGTGGCGATGACGGTGGCCGAGTCGACCACGGTATAGCCGGCGGCCTGGGCCGCGTCGCGGTTGGCCGGGTCGATCCAGAGCGCGTCCAGGTTGAAGGTCGGATCCTTGGTCGGCGTGCCCTCGACGGTGCCGAACACCTGTCCAGGATTGATCGCCAGATCGCGATCGGGGAAGACCTCGGCCTCGGCGGCGGTCACACCCAGCAGCGAGATCCGGTACTGGTTCGGCCCCAGCTCCAGGTTGTCGCGAATGTGCACCGGCTGAATGAGAAAACCGAACTCCTGCGAGAGCTTGCGCCGGATGCCCTTGATGCGGGTCATGAGCTGGCCGTCCTGGGTGCGGTCGACCAGCGGGATGAGCCGGTAGCCCACTTCCAGCGACACCAGATCGACCGGCGGCACGTCCTCCCAGGACAGATCGCGATCCTCGGGCGCGGGCAGCGACATACCTTCAGGCAGGCGCTCGATGACCTCAGGCACTGGGGCTGGCGGCTTGGCAGCGATCAGATAGCCGGCCCCGATCAGGCTGGAGGAGATGCCGAGAAAAACCAGATTGGGCATCCCCGGAATCAGGCCCAGAATCCCGATGACCCCGCCCGAGATATAGAGCACGCGCGGGTTGGCGAACATCTGGCCGAACACCTGCTTGCCCATGTCCTGGGAGCTGGAGGTGCGGGTGACGATGATGGCCGTGGCCGAGGACAGCAGCAGCGAGGGGATCTGGGCGACCAGACCGTCGCCGATGCTCAGCAGGATGAAGGTGTTGGTGGCGTCGGCGAAGGTCATGCCGGCCTGGGTGACGCCGATGACGATGCCGCCGATGATGTTGATGAACAGGATCAGGATACCGGCGATGGCATCGCCGCGCACGAACTTGCTCGCGCCGTCCATGGAGCCGTAGAAGTCGGCTTCCTGCGCCACGTCCTCACGGCGCTTGCGCGCGTCCTCCTGCGAGATCAGGCCGGCGTTGAGATCGGCGTCGATCGCCATCTGCTTGCCGGGCATGGCGTCCAGGGTGAAGCGGGCGCTGACCTCGGAGACGCGCCCGGCGCCCTTGGTGACGACCACGAAGTTGATGATGACCAGGATGGTGAAGACCACCACGCCGATGGCGAAGTTGCCGCCGAGCACGAACTGGCCGAAGGCCTCGATCACCTTGCCCGCCGCCTCGGTGCCCTCGCCGCCGTTGAGCAGGATCACGCGCGTCGAGGCGACGTTGAGCGCCAGACGCAGCAGGGTCGCGACCAGGATCACGGTCGGGAAGGAGGCGAAATCGACCGGACGCGGGGTGTAGACCGCGACCATGACCACGATCAGCGACAGCGCGATGTTGAAGGTGAACAGCAGATCGAGCAGGAACGGCGGCAGCGGCAGCACCAGCATGCCGAGCAGCGCGATCAGCAGCAGGGGCGTGACCAGCCCCATGCGTCCGACATCGCTCAGACGTTCGACCAGGGTCGTCATCGACGCCGTCTCCGGCGACGCGGCGCGCTGCGCGGATCGAGATACTCCTCGGGCACCGGCAGGTCATCGGCCAGCTCGACGTCCGGATCCTCGCGCCGGATCTGATAGACATAGGCCAGGATGCGCGCCACGGCGATGAAGAGTCCGTTCGGGATCTCCTGGTTCAGATCCGTGGTGAAATAGATGGCGCGCGCCACGCGCGGGGCCTCGACGCGCACGATGCCGTGCTCCTCGGCCAGCTCGCGGATGGCCTGGGCCACCTCGTCGGTGCCCTTGGCGAGCAACAGGGGCGCGGCCATGGTCGCGGGCACATAGGAGATGGCCACGGCATAGTGGGTCGGGTTGGTGATGACCACGTCGGCCTTGGGCACCTCGGACATCATGCGCCGCTGCGCCATCTCGTGCTGCAACTGGCGGATGCGGCCCTTGACCTCGGGCTTGCCCTCGGTCTCCTTGAACTCGTCCTTGATCTCCTGGAGCGTCATGCGCAGTTGTTTCTGATGGTTCCAGATCTGGAAGGGTGCATCGATGGCGGCCACGACGATGAGTGCCGCCGCCGCGATGAGAAAGAGCCAGGCGGCCATATGCACGGTCTGGACAATCGCCTGCTCCACGGCCATCTCGCCGAGCATCAGCAGATTATCCCAGATGCTCATGATGGCCAGAGTCGCCACGATCCCGACCAGACCGAACTTGCCCAGCCCCTTGATCAGCTCCATCAGACCCTGCACCGAGAACACGCGCTTGAGGCCGGTGATCGGATTGAGCTTGGAGAACTTGGGCATGAGCGCCTGGGTCGAGAAGTTCATGCCTCCAACCAGGATCGGCCCCATGAGGGCGATCACCATGAGCAGACCGAACAGCGGCGCCAGGATCAGGAGCGCGCGTCCGAGCAGGTGCTGAAGATGGGGCGCCAGCAGGCCCTCGTCGAAGATGAGTGCGCGCTCCAGCGTCCAGCCCTCGATCATCAGCTGACTGATCCGCGCCGCCATGCCCCCGCCGAGGAAGAGCAGAAAGGCGCCGCCCACGACCAGGATCACGAAGGTATTGAGCTCGCGCGAGCGCGCGACCTGCCCTTTCTCGCGCGATTCGCGCAAGCGTTTGGCGGTGGGGGCCTCGGAGCGTTCCTGGCCGTTTTCGTTCTCGGCCATGGCTCAGATCCTCGCCACCCGCTCGATCAGCGGCAGAGCCGTGAACAGGAAGTCGCCGATACGCGCCGTCAGACTCGGCAGCGTCAGCAGGATGATGAGAAAACCGGCGAGAATGGTGATCGGAAAACCGACGGCGAAGATGTTGAGCTGGGGCGCGGCGCGCGTCACTACGCCCATGGCCAGATTGATCAGCAGCAGCGAGGCGACCGCCGGCAGCGCGATGAGCACGGCTCCGGCGAACATCTGACTGCCGAAGCTCGCGATGAACCAGAGATCCTCGTTGTCCGGGCCGTCGAGTCCGATCGGAAAGGTCTCGAAGCTCCTGAGCAGGAGTTCGAACAGCACCAGATGCCCGTTCATCGCCAGGAAGATCAGGGTCGCGATGATCGAGAGATACTGCGAGATCATCGGCACCTGTACCCCGCCGACCGGATCGACCGCCGAGGCGAAGCCCAGTCCCATCGAGAGTGCGATCGCCTCGCCGGCCTGATTGATCGCCGAGAACACCAGGGTGAGCACGAAGCCCATCGAGATCCCGATCAGCACCTGTTCGACCGCCACCACCAGGCCGCCGACGCTGAGCGGATCGATCGCCGGCGCCTCGGGCAGTTGGGGCGCGATCATCCAGGCCAGCAGCAACGCCAGCCCCAGACGCACGCGCGCGTTGATCTGGCGCGCGCCGAAGACGGGCATCACCAGCAGCATGGCGCTGATGCGCACGAAGGGCCAGACCAGCGAGACGGTCCAGCGCAGGATATCCGTGGCCTCGAGCGTGAGGGTCGACATGGCGATGGCGGGCGAGCGGGACCGCGTGACTCAACCGATCATGCCGGGGATGCTCTCGTAGAGCCGGGTGACATAGTCGGTGACGAGCGTGAGCATCCAGGGTCCGGCGATGATCAGCGCCGCCCCGACCCCGACCAGCTTGGGGATGAAGGTCAGCGTCATCTCCTGGATCTGGGTCGCGGCCTGGAACAGACTGATGATCAGACCGATGATGAGACCTGTAAGCAGAGGCGGGGCGGACATCAGGATGATGATCTCGCCGGCCTCCTTGCCGACGTCCAGGACCATTTCGGGTGTCATCTCAGTATTCCTCGTGTTCGGTTCGCGGCCGATGTGCTTCGGACACGGCCGGGTGGATCGGGATCTTCGCTGACGATCATGCAGGATCGGGGCCGGATATCCCAACCAACGGCTGGCTGTCAAGTATAGAAGCTGCGCGCCAGGGTTCCGAGCAGCAGCGACCAGCCATCGACCAGCACGAACAGCATCAGTTTGAACGGCAACGAGATGATCAGCGGCGAGAGCATCATCATACCCATGGACATCAGCACGCTGGCCACCACCAGATCGATGATCAGAAAGGGGATCAGGATCAGGAACCCGATCTGGAAGGCCGTCTTCAGCTCGCTGATGACGAAGGACGGGATCAGCAGCGTCAGCGGAATGTCGTCCGGCGACTCGAAGCCGTCGATCCCCCGGATGCCGGCGAAGAGCGCCAGATCCGATTCGCGCGTCTGGGCCAGCATGAAGGTTCGCAGCGGCTTGACGGCCTTGGCGAGCGCCTCCTCGGTGCCGAGCTGTTCTTCCATATAGGGCTGGATGGCGGTGTCGTAGATCTCCTGGAAGATGGGCGACATGACGAACAGCGTCAGGAACAGCGCCAGACCGAGCAGCACCTGATTGGAGGGCGTCTGGGTCGTCCCCAGCCCCTGACGCAGGATACCGAGCACGATGATGATGCGCGTGAACGAGGTCATCATGATCAGCGCCGACGGCAGCAGCGTCATCAGCGTCATGATGATGAGGATCTGGAGCGTGACCGAGTAGACCTGACCGCCGTCGGGCGCGGTCGTGACGGTCACGGCGTTCAGACCGCCGATCTGGGCCAGGACCAAGCCCGGCACGAGCACTCCGGCCGGCACCAGTCCCCAGCGCAAGAGCCGTTTCATCCGGGCTTTCCGCCGCGCTTGAAGCGTTCGAGCAGACTGGCGAAATCCCCGCTCCAGGGTTCATCCGCCGGCGGCTCGATGGGCTGGGCGAGCGTGTGCAGATGCGTCACGCCCGCCGACGTCACGGCGATCAGGATCTGCTCGGCGCCGACCTGGATCAGCATCAGCCGCTCGCGGACGCCGATCGAGCGCACGGCCAGGAGGCGGATGGCGCCCTGTCCAGGCGTCGCCACGCCCGGAACCCGGCGCAGGAACCAGGCCAGGACGACGATGGCCAGAAGCACCAGCACCAGCCCGCCGACCAGTTGGCTCAGATAGCCGGTCGCCGGCGCGATGACGGGCGTCTGGGGCTCGGCCCAGACCAGACCGGGCGCGAGCCAGACTGCCCAAGCGATCGCCGACCCGGATCGCGCGCGCGTAGACATCCTCACCTCAGCTTGCGCACGCGCTCGCTCGGGCTGATGACGTCGGTCAGCCGAATGCCGAATTTCTCGTTGACCACCACCACCTCGCCATGCGCGATCAGGGTGCCGTTGACCAGCACGTCGAGCGGCTCGCCGGCCAGACGGTCGAGCTCGACCACCGACCCCTGGTTGAGTTGCAGCAGATTGCGGATCGGAATCCGGGTGCGCCCGATCTCCATGGCGATGGTCACGGGTACGTCCAGCACCATGTTGAGATTGACATCGGAGGCCGGTTCAGGCCGGGCGCCGCTGAAGTCCTCCGGACTCATGCGGCGGATGCCCTCCATGCCGGAATGCGTCTCTCCACCCTGTTCGCTTTCCTTCTGCTCCTCGAGCGCGGCCGCCCAGGCGTCGGCGATCGCCTCGTCCGGGTCGATCTCGGGTTGATTCGTGTCGTTGGTCATCTGGCTTAAAACCTCCACCTGTCCGGGAGCCTCGGGACGTTTCTACTATCGGCGGCTCCGGCGCCGAACCGCGCAGACATCGGCCGAGTCGCCGCGAGGCGTCTCAATGCTTGATATGTTCGATGATCTTGATGGCATTGATACCATTGGAGACCCCGAACTTACCACGAAAGAGCGGGATGTCCTCGACGTTGAGGATGACGGTCTCGGGCAGGTCGACCGGAATGATGTCGCCGGGCTTGACTTCGAGCAATTGCTCGACGGTCAGCGTCGCCTCGGTCAGCACCGAGCTGATCTCGACCTTGGCGAGCGGGATCTCCTCTTCCAGCGCCCGCTGCCAGCGCTGATCGACGCCGCTGCGATCGGATTGCAGCCCCGTGTCCAGCACCTCGCGGATCGGCTCGATCATCGAATAGGGGAAGGTGACGTGCATGTTGCCGCCGCCGCCTTCCAGTTCGATGTGAAAGTCGTTGATGACCACGATCTCGGTCGGGCTGACGATGTTGGCGAACTGCGGATTGACCTCGGCATTGATGAATTCGAAGTCCAGATGCATCACCGGCTCCCAGGCCTTCTGCATGTCGCTGAAGGAGGCATCGAGCAGGTTCTTGATGACGCGCATCTCCATGGGCGTGAAGTCGCGTCCCTCGATGCGCGAATAATAACGCCCGTCGCCGCCGAAGAAGTTGTCGACCAGACCGAAGACCAGCTTGGGATCGAAGACGAACAGCGCCGTGCCGTGCAGCGGATAGACGCGCACCAGGTTCAGACTGGTCGGCACATAGAGCGAATGCAGATACTCCGAGAACTTGGTGACACGCGCGCCGATGACCGAGATCTCGGAGGAGCGGCGCAGCAGATTGAACAGGTGCACGCGCAGATAGCGCGCGAAACGCTCGTTGATCATGTCGAGCGTCGGCATCCGGCCGCGGACGATGCGATCCTGGGTCGCGAAATCGTAGGCGCGCGCCTGACCGTCCGGGGGAAAGGGATTGGAATCGGTATCGACGTCGCCGCTATCGACGCCATGCAGCAGGGCATCGATCTCGTCTTGGCTGAGGATGTCGGATTGCTGCGCCATTGCCTGGACCGTTACTGCATGATGAGCTCGTTGAAGAGCACATCACGGATATCGGACGGCTCGCTGGTACGGGCCAGCAGCCGCACCAGGGTCTGGCGCAGGGATTCGCGCAGGGTGTCCTTGCCCTCGGGCGTGTTGAGCGCGGCGTACTCCTGAGCTGCGAGCACCGTCAGGATGTCGTTGCGCAGCATGGGCATGTGTTTGTCCACGGCCGTGGTCACGGCCTGATTCGGCGTGGTGATGGTCAGACTGACGCGCAGGAAGCGGACCGGGCCGCCGGGCGAAAGGTTGACGGTCAGGCTCTCGATTTTGTGATAGATGAGCGGCCCGGCCACGGGTATCGCGGCCGCGCCCTCCTCGGTCTGTCCCGCAGGCGCGGGCGCGGCCTCGCTCGATGCCTCGGCGGACGCCTCCGGCTCGTCGGCGGACTTGCCGTACCAGAGGAAATAATAGGCGGCGCCTCCGCCGCCCGCGAGCAGCAGCAACAGGATCACCAGGAGGATGATCAGCTTCATCCGACCGCCCGGCGCCTTCTCCGCCCCCTTGTCGGCCTGTTTCTTGTTGGCCTTCTTCTTCTCAGCCATGCTCCGCTCCTCTCGAATCGCGTTGCGCGTTCCATGGCGCGCGCACTGGAAAACCGTGGATCCGGGCGTCCGCCGCCGACGGCGGGGACATCCGGTCGGAATGATGAAGGGGTGATTTTAAACCGTACTGCGGCGAACACCAGCAGGCGTCGAGCGAGGATCGCCGATGCGTCGTCGGTTAGACAGGCGACGGACTCAGGTGAAGACATCGAGCCGGCGCGACAGCACCGAGATGGTGCCGCGGGACTCGATCCGATCCTCGTCGTCCTCGGTCTCGAGATCCTCGACTCCAGCCGATCCGCCGCCTTCGCGCCCGCTCCCGCCGCGATCCTGGGGCGCCTGATCCGAGACCGAGACATTGCCCAGCAAGACGCCGTCCTGGGCGAGCGCCTCGCGCAGCCGGGGCATGGCCGCCTCCAGCACCTCGCGCGCGATGGGATGCGCGGAGACGAACTGCACATGGGTCTTGTCGCCCTCCTGGACAAGGCGCACGTCCAGGGCGCCCAGACTGGGTGGATGCAGTTTGATCTCGGCCGTGTCGAGTCCATTGTCGACCGACCAGCGCACCTGCTCGGCCAGACGCTGCTCGCCGCCGGGCTGGAGCAGGCGGTTGAGATCCAGGGTCTGGAGGCGTGCGCCGGTCGTTGGCGTTTCGGTCGCCGATGTGCTGCGCGTCGATCCAGTCGACCCCAGGTCGTTGCGCTCGCCGATTTCCGTATTTTCCGCAGCCACATCCAGTACCGATTCGAGTG
This sequence comes from Allochromatium humboldtianum, assembly GCF_013385175.1. Classification (GTDB taxonomy): domain Bacteria; phylum Pseudomonadota; class Gammaproteobacteria; order Chromatiales; family Chromatiaceae; genus Thermochromatium; species Thermochromatium humboldtianum. Next base: position 151,604 of record NZ_JABZEO010000007.1, read on the forward strand.
TCCTGTCGCCACTCTTCGAGGATGTCTGTAGCGCCTCAAGCGTAGGACCGAGGGATTCATCGACCAGAATGCTTGAATCCGAGGACGCGGAAATCGAGGCTGCCAGCCGGACCCCAGCTCCGTCACCGCTCGATTGACGCGCAAGCCAGGATGGCAGGGTCGAAGTCGACTCAACAGTTTCAGGATCTTTGCTGATCTCAGATCCTGTAACGCCTGAAGCGGCAATTGGATCGGTCTGCCTCAAGAGTCTTGTCAGCGCCTCCAGATCGAAGGACGTCGAGTCGACAGACTCTGACGTCGGAGCCAGTTGATTTCCAAGCGCCTCCTGTGTTGTCAAAGGCACGGTGGTCGACTGGCCGAGACCAGTCGCTACAGCGATCGCCTCCGAGCTTTTTCCCGAGCCATGACCTAGAGACATATACGGTAGAGCGCGAGCGGAATTTTCTGATTCTTGAGGGAGGATTTGACCGGATTCGCTCAGCCAATCGAGCACCATCGTTGGTAGTGAGCCAAGGCCCGCGACCGGCGTCGACTCATTCTCCGACGCCGCTTCGTCGGCGGAAGCACTCTCTTCATCGATGCCGGACAGCGCCCTCTCGCCGAACAAGCCGGTAATGGACAGCCGGCCGGAAGACGATTCACTCTGTCCCTGGACGAGCGCAAAAAACTGCGCCACCAGCGACGCGTCGTCGATGGCCGCAACCTCGATCGGATCATCGCCGCGCTGAAGCATGAGCGACTTGATCTGACCGGCCAGTGATTGCACGAACTCACCACTATCAGCCGAATCCAGAACTCCATTTTCGTCCAGTCCACCCAGGATCTGCGGCAGCAGCCCCGAGAGTCCGGTCGATGTCGAATCAGTCGTCATCATCGCGATCACTCCTCGCCGGACGCCGTGAAACCGGCGTCTCGATCGGAATCGAAGGCCTTGCGCGTGGCCCACATGTCGAGCTCGCGCTGTTGTCGGCGCCCATCGGCGATGGCGTCGAACCGGCGGCGACGTTCGATGAGCTTTTCGAGCGAGCGGCTGGCCTGATGGCGATCCATCCAGACCGTGCGCGCCTGATCGACCTGGCTCTGAGCGGCCGCCACGCGCAGATCCTGCTGTTGCAGCGCCTCGCGCAACTGGTGGTGCATGAGCGAGAGCTGTTTCATCAAGTTCACGTCGTTCGGGACCGGCGCATTGAGATAGCTCGCCTGGTACTCGACGAGCAGGGCGCGCTGCTGCTCGACCCGGTTGAGTTCGGCCAGACGCCCGGCGAGCGCCACGGCCGCCTCGTTCTCCTGGGCCTCGCGGATCTTCAACAGACGCTGGAAACGTTTGACGCTCATTCCCCATTCACCTCAGTGGACCGACGGACTCACTGACTCAACGGCAAGCCCAGCAGCTCGAACAGTTGATGCCGCGAATCCTCGAAACTGGCCTTCTCCAGCCGATTCTGACCCAGATAGGCCTCCAGGCGCGGATTGATGGCCACGGCCTCGTCGAGCTGGGGGTCCGATCCCTTGCGATAGGCGCCGACCGCGATCAGGTCGCGGTTGCGTTCATAGGTCGACATCAGGTTGCGGAAACGATAGGCCGCCTTCTGGTGCTCGGGCGTGACCACGGCGCTCATGACACGCGAGACCGAGGCGCCGACGTCGATGGCCGGATAGCGCCCGGTCTCGGCGATCGCGCGCGAGAGCACCACATGGCCGTCGAGGATGGCGCGCGCCGAGTCGACGATGGGATCGTTCTGGTCGTCGCCCTCGGCGAGCACGGTATAGAAGGCGGTGATCGAACCGCCGCCCTTGTCGCCGTTGCCCGCACGCTCGACCAGTTGCGGCAGACGCGCGAACACCGAGGCCGAATAGCCCTTGGTCGCCGGTGGTTCGCCGATGGCCATGGCGATCTCGCGCGCGCCCTGAGCGAAGCGGGTCAGCGAATCCATCAGCAACAGCACGTTCAGCCCCCGGTCGCGGAAGGATTCGGCGATGGTGGTCGACACCCAGGCGCCGTGCTGGCGCAGCAGCGGCGACTGGTCGGCGGGCACGGCCACGACCACGGTCCGCTTGCGCGATTCATCGTCGAGGATGTCGTAGATGAACTCGTTGACCTCGCGGCCACGCTCGCCGATGAGTCCGACCACGATGACATCGGCTGAGGTGTGGCGGGTCATCATGCCCAGCAGCACGCTCTTGCCCACGCCGCTACCGGCGAACAGCCCGATACGCTGGCCGCGACCGACCGACAGCAGGCCGTTGAGCGCGCGAATCCCGACGTCGAGCGGCTGGGTGACGGGTACGCGCCCGAGCGGGTTGATCGGACGTCCCTCGATCGGCGCCATCTCGGCGGTGCGGATGGGGCCGCCGCCATCGAGCGGTTTGCCGAGCGCATCGACGACCCGACCGAGCAGCGCCGGACCGACCGGGATGCGCCGGGCCTGTTCCAGCGGCTCGATTCGCGCGCCCGGCGCCAGACCTTCGAGCTTGCCCTCGGGCATCAGGAAGGTGCGCTCGCCCTGGAAACCGACCACCTCGGCGCCCAGACGGGTGCCGTGAGCGGTATGGATCGCCGCCCGTCCGCCGACCGGCAGCCGGATGCCCTCGGCCTCGAGCGTCATGCCGACCATGCGTGATAGCCGTCCCTCTGGCTGGGGCGCGGGGACGTCCTCGATACGCCGGCGCGAGCGTGCCAGACGGTCGCGCAGACCATGCACGAGCTGCTCGGAACCCTGCTGTTTCAGATCCTCGATGACGTCGCTCATGTCGGGTGCACCTCGGTTTCCGATTCAGGGACAGACGCCGGCTCGGCAACGGGTTCCATCTCGGGTTCGGCCATCGGCTCCGATTCATCGGTCGACGGCGACGGCGCGGGCGGCTCAAGCTCGCCCCAGATCGCATCGATCCCCTGACGCAGCCGCGTCTCTAAGCCGGCATCGATACGGCTCGGACCGCTGGTCAGGATGCAACCGCCCGGCTCGACCTCCGGATCGGCGATCCAGGTCGGCTGCTCGTCGTTGGCCTCGGCATAGGCCGCCAGCAGTTCCTGGTCGCGCGGATTGACGTGAATCCGCACCGGATGCTTGCGCGAGGGCAGCTGCTGAAGCGCCTCGTGCAACACCTGCTGAATGAGTTCGGGACGGGTGGTCAATTCGGCCATGACCACGCGCCGCGCCAATGCCGACACCAGCGCCAGCAATTCGGGCTCCAGGGCATCCGCTGAATCGGCCAGCGGATCGGCCAGGGCGCGTGCGATCCCTTCGAGCGCGGCGACCGTCTCACTCAGTGTCCGCTCCTCGGTCTGGCGCCATTCCTGCTCGCGCGCCTCGCGCTCGGCACGTTCGGCCTCGGCCTCCTGGTCGGCCTTCTCGCGCCCCTCGCGATAGCCGGTCTCATAGCCGTCGCGATAACCGGCCTCGACACCCTCGTGCCGCGCCGCTTCCTGCAAAGCCGCTATCTCCTCGGGCGTGGGCGGCGGCGGCCCCTCGGGTTCGGCGACCTCCACGGCATTCGGGTCGAAGTCGACATCGGGCGGCAGCCAGCGCCGAATGCCGGCGGCAAGCTGTGGATCGGACGTCGAGAGGAAACGACTCACAGCATCGCCTCCCCACCCTTGCTGCCGAGCACGATCTCACCACTGTCGGCCAGACGCCGCGCCACGGCCAGGATCTCCTTCTGCGCGGTCTCGACATCGCTCACGCGCACCGGCCCCTTGGTCTCCAGATCCTCGCGCAGCATCTCGGCGGCGCGCTTGGACATGTTCTTGAAGATCTTGTCCCTGAGCTCCTCCTCGGCCCCCTTGAGCGCCAGCACCAGGGATTCGGTCGTCACCTCGCGCAGCAGGGTCTGGATGCCGCGATCGTCGACATCGACCAGATTGGCGAAGACGAACATCAGCTCCTGGATACGCTCGCTCAGATCCTCGTCGACCTGACTGACGCCCTCCATGATCGCCGTCTCGCGTGTGCCTTCCATGAAGTTGAGGATGTTGGCCGCCGTCTGCACCCCGCCGATCATCGAGGACTTGGCGGTATTCTTGCCCGAGAGCTGGCTCTCCAGGATCTCGTCGAGTTCCTGCAACGCCGCCGGCTGCACGCCGTCGAGCGTGGCGATACGCAGGATCAGATCCGACTGCATCCGCTCGGGCAGATGCGAGAGGGTTTCCGCCGACTGATCCGGGTCGAGGTGTGAAAGCACGATCGCCACGATCTGCGGATGCTCGTGACGGATCATCTCGGCGATGGCGCGCGGGTCGAGCCACTTGAGCGCTTCCAGACCCTTGGAGTTGCGCCCGATCAGGATGCGGTCGATGAGACCGGCAGCCTTCTCGTCGCCGAGCGCCGTGCGCAGCACACTGCGCACATAGTCATCGGCGCCGATGCCGAGCGCGGTCTGATCCTGGATCAGCTCGGAGAACTCCTTGAGCACGGCGTCGATGTCGGTGCGCGTGATCCGGTCCAGCGAGGCCATGGCGCCGCCGATCCTCTGGACCTCCTTCGGTCCCATGTGACGCAGCAGTTCGGCGGCGCATTCCTCGCCGAGGCTCATCATGAAGATGGCCACGCGCTCGGCCCCCGTTTTCTTATCCGTTGCCATCTTCAGCCAACCATTGTTTCATGACCTGGACCACGCGCTTGGGATCTTCGCGCACCATCTCGCGCACGGCCTCCAGGTCGAGTTGTTGACGGTCCGGTCCCTTCGGACCCATGAGAGCGGCGATGCCCGAGGGTTCGTGCGTCAGCGACACGATCTCCTCGCCTTCTTCGCCTTCCTCGCCTTCGATGCCTTCCGTCAGGGCGCGGGTCTCCTCGTCTTCCTCCGGCTTTTCCGGCTCGGGCGGCTTGGGCAGGATCTGATTGAGCGCCGGCTTGACGACGGTCAGCATCACGATCAGCGCCAGCAGCAGTCCGCCAACGATCTTGACCAGCTCCAGGAACCAGGGTTGCGTCCAGATCGGCTCGGCGTCCTCATCGGATTCGGGCACGAAGGAGGCCGAGCGCACCTGCAGCGAGTCCCCGCGCGCTTCGTTGAAGCCGATGGCCTCGCGCACCAGCTCGCGCAGCGTCTCCATCTCGGCATCCGAACGCGGGGCGCGGATCGGCTCGCCGGCCTCGTTGACCTGATCGACGTAGTCGACCACCACCGCCGCCGTGAGCCGGCGCACACCGCCGGGCGTCTCCTGAATATGTGAGATCGTCCGATCGACCTCATAGTTGCGCGTCGTCTGCTGACTGCGGCTGCTCGGCACCGTGGCATTGCCCTGCCCCTGCGCCTGCTGCTGACCGACCACGCCGCCGGCCGGCGGCTGATTGGTCAGGGCGCCCGGAATGCCGCCGGCGAGCGGATCGGCGCCGATGCGCTCTTCCTCGTTCAGCTGCTCGGAGCGGATCGCGGTCTTGTCCGGATCATAGGACTCCTGGGTGCGCTCGACACGCGAGAAATCCAGATCCGCCGACACCTGGACCCGCACCCGATCGCGCCCGACGATGGGCGCCAGCAGCGACTGGACGCGGTCGACATAGCGCGACTCGACCCGATGGGTGTATTCCAGATGGTCGAGACTGAGCCGGCTGCTCTTGTCCTCGCCATCCGAGGTCAGGAGCCGCCCGCTCTGATCGACCACGGTCACGCGATCAGGCGTCAGCTCAGGAATACTGGAAGACACCAGATGCACGATGGCCCCGACCTGGGTGTCGGTCAAGCCCCGGCTGCCCTTCAGATGCACGACGACCGAGGCGCTCGGCGGCACGCGCTCGCGCACGAACACCGAGCGCTCGGCCCTGGCGATGTGCACCCGCGCCTTCTCGACCGGCTCCAGGGCGGCGATGGAGCGCCCCAATTCGCCTTCGAGCGCGCGCTGGAAGCGGGCGCCCTCGATCAGACGGCTGGTGCCGAAGCCCGAGTCCTGCTGCAACAGCTCGAAGCCGATGTCCGCCGATTTCGGCAACCCCTGACCGGCGAGTTGCAGCCGGGTCTCGGCGACGCGCTGCTGGGGAATCTCGATGCGCCCGGAAGTGTTGTCGACCCGGTAGGGCACGCCGAGCTGGGTCAGCGCCTCCATCACCTCGGAGGCCTCGGCGCTCTCGAGCTGGCTGAACAGCGGCACATAGGTCGGCTTGAGGGCCCAGAACAGGATGGCCGCCACCGCCACCAGTCCGCCGGCGAGCATACCGATGAGCGCGATCTGACGCCCGACCGACATCTCCCTGAAAACCTGGAGACCGAGCGTCAGACGTCCGCCCAGCGTATTCGGATCCGCTGCGGGGGGCTGATCCTGGGTCGGGTTCTCGGTGATGGCGGTATCGATGGCGGCCATGTGGGGTTAACTCGGCGGCGTCCGGCCTAGACCTGCATGCTCATGACTTCCTGATAGGCCGACAGCAACCGGTTGCGCACCTGATTGGCGGCCTCGAAAGCGATGCTCGACCGGTTCATGGCCACCATGACCTGGGGCAGACTGACATTGTTGTCGCCCAGCTCGAAGCGTGTCTGCATGGATGACGACTCCTGCTGAATCTCGTTGACATCGCGAATGGCGTCGCGCAGTTTGGCGGCGAAATCCTCGTCCTGACCCGCCGCGCCCTGGGGCTCGGCGACCGGCGCCGCATTTTCGACGCGACCCGACTGGGCGAGCGCACGCATCTGCGCCAGCACATTCTGGATCTGCATCTCGCCACTCATGACTCTGGAATCTCCCGGCTCGTGCCTCGTGGGATCGAGGCCCGTCTCCGCGCGTACCCGAGTGCGTCACTCGGTGGGGGACGGCCATCATTGGATGGTCAAAGCCAAGCAAATTGAGTGCCGGAGTCCGGGGCACTCAAACGACCGAGAACGACGTCTTTTTGACGCCCGAGAGGTCATGCAGGATGTTCGACGACGGTCTACAGCTCCGAGGATTCGTCGCGCGCGTCGCGTTCCAGTCCGAACTTGCGCATCCGCTCGACGAGCGTGGTGCGACGCATGCCGAGCCGGCGCGCGGCACGGGCGACGACGAAGCCGTTCTGTTCGAGCGCGGCCTGGATCATACGCCGCTCCAGATCGTTGAGATACTCGCGCATCTCGGCGCCTTCGGGCGGCAGCAGATCCTCGCCGAGTCCGGGCGGCGCGCCGTTGGCCGACGGCCCCGGCTCGGCGGCGCCGTCCGGCAAGATCTCCAGCCCCTCGGGTCGGAAACGGCTGGGCAACTGCGCCAGATCGACGAGCTGATCGGGATACATGATCGAGAGCTGCTCGAGCAGATTGGCCAGCTCGCGGACGTTGCCCGGCCAGGGTTGTGCGCTCAGATGCGCCAGCACGCTCGGGGTGAGCCGGGCCGGCTGGCCGCCCTGCTCGCGCAACCGGGCTTCGAGCGTAGCGATCAACAGCGGAATGTCGCTCGGGCGCTCGCGCAGCGAGGGCAGCTCGATCGGGAAGACGTTGAGCCGGAAGAACAGATCCTGGCGGAAGAGTCCGGCCTCGACCGCCTCCTCCAGATTGCGATGGGTGGCCGAGATGATGCGCGCATTGGCCTGGATGGGCTTGTTGGAACCGACGCGCTCGAAGGTGCGTTCCTGCAGCACGCGCAGCAGCTTGACCTGCATCGGCAGCGGCATGTCGCCGATCTCGTCGAGGAAGAGCACGCCGTCGCCGGCCAGCTCGAAGCGCCCGGCGCGCGCGGTGAAGGCGCCGGTGAAGGCGCCCTTCTCGTGGCCGAAGAGTTCGCTCTCGAGCAGATCGCCCGGAATGGCCCCGCAGTTGACGGCGACGAAGGGCTTGTCGGCGCGGCTGGAGGCGGCGTGGACGGCGCGCGCGACCACTTCCTTGCCCGCGCCCGTCTCACCGAGGATGAGCACGGTCGCGTCGGTACGAGCGACCTGCGTGATCAGACGCTTGACGTTGAGCATTCGCGGATGACGACCGACCAGATCGATCCCGGACGGCGGCTCGGGCTCGGATTCGAGCTGGAGTCGCTGCAGGATCTGGATCACCAGGCCGGGCGTCAGCGGCGGCACGGCGACATAGGCGCGCCCGGCGAGCGGCGCCGAATCGCCGTCGAGCGGCTGACAGACGAGCGGCGGATGCTCGGGACCGGAACAGCGGGCGAGCGCGCGCTCCAGCCCGTCCGCCGTGTCACAGACCCAGAGCGCGCCCAGATCCCTGTTCGAGACCGGATCGAGGCTCGCCGGATCGCGCACATCGCAGCCCAGGAACTCCAGGACATGCCGCGTGGCGAGACGCGCGGACTCATCGCCATACAGACCGATTCTCATCACCGAGCGCGTTCCTCTTTCCCCTCAAGCTAGCCGTCGCACAGACGGTCGATGCCGGCGCCGATCGTCGACGCTCATGATCCGGGCGGCCATTGACCCGAGAATTGAAGTGGCCAAGATCCTAACCGCTTCGGAGACGACGGAAAAGTCATTCAGCACGCTTCGACGCACTCTTGCTAAGATGACGCCATCGACAGACTGCCCGAGTTGAGACCATGCTCGCGAGTATCCAGAACTACTATGAACGCCTGGTCCTGGAGTCCATCCGGGAGAAACTCTCGGGGCGGGACGAGGAATACGACGCCGACTTCGTGGCCGACCTCGCCTGCCTGGCGCTCAATGCGCTGCCGGCCCGCTATGTGCGCCACACGGTGGATCTCTGGTCCCATCTCGGGGACGGAGACCGCGCGATCATGTCTCAGGAGGTCGACGACGCCGTCGAGGCCGCGCTCGCGGTGATGCACCGCCGCCGCGAGTCACGCCGCACCGAGGCCGCCGAACAGGAGCCGGGCAAGACGCGCCTGCCCTGGACCTAGCCGGGGGGCGTCTTCGCGGCGAGACGCTCCAGGGCCGTCTCGGCGAGCGTCGACAGGCACAGGAACCCCTGATAGGCGCGCGCATCGAGCGCACAGTCGGCCGATCGGCGGTCGGCATAGACCAGACCGACCGGCCGTCCCGCGACCCATACCGAGCGCGCCATGAAGTCCTCCACGCGCGTCAGGGTCTCGACGTCCGGCGGCGCCTGGTCGCCCAGCTCGGCCCGGTTGGTCGCGTTCAGCCAGAGCGCTCCAGGGGCCGCCATCAGGCGTGCGAAGAGACCGTCGCGGTCGAGCGACAGACTGAAACGATTGAAGCCCGGCTCGAAGTCCGTGCCGACGAGCTGATCGGCCCTCAGGGTCCGCCGATCCGGATCCAGGACGGCGTAGACGACCCGATTCAGGCCCAGACCTCGATGCAGTCCATGCAGCCAGTCCAGGATGAGCGTCTCGCGATCCTCGATCCGGCCGGCACTCAGCGCCGCGCCGGCGCGCTCCAGCTCATCGGCGCGTGGCGCCAGACAGAAGGACGCCGCGCACGGACGATCGAACCACGTCAGGTCTTCGTGTCCGCCGGCGCGCGGCAGCGCTTCCAGCGGCGTCAGACCGTACAACAGGGCGCGCTCGTTGAATCGATCCACGACACGATCGAGGCGGTCGGACAGGGTCGCCGGATCGCATCCAAGCAATTCCGAGACCAGTTCCAGATCCCGCCCCTGCCCCGGATGACGCCAGCCGGCGAAGGCATGGCGCGCGATCTGGGTCGCCAGCATCACGTACAGCGGGCGCGGATGACGCGCATTGCGCCCGCGCATCGACTCGCGCGCCATCTCCGGCAGGTTCCAGGCACAGGCCAGCCCGTAGCCCAGCGCCTCCAGGCTCGCGCTGAGCGTCACGTATTCGGCCTCGTGCGGCAACACGTCCGGGTGCTCCATCATCTCCAGATAGCGGCCGATCCGGGCGTCGCCTCGCGCCAGCAGATACAGCTCGCCGAGATCGTTGAGCAGGGCCGCGAGCGCGATCTCGGCCGGCACCCGATCGCGTTCGAATTCGGCCCAGTCCAGTGCCAGCAGCGCCGCGAGCAAGGCCCGACCGCAACCGCGTCTGTAGTGTTCGAGCCGCCGGGCGTCGAGCACGTCCTCGGCCAGGGGCGCCTGACGCTCGAGTTCGGCCAGCGTCCGCGTACCGAGCATGTGGATGGCATCCTCCAGCACCACGATCTCGCGGCGGAAATGCCGATGCTCGACCGCGTTGGCCCGCTGCAGGACGCGCAGCGCCAGCCCGGGATCGCTCATCACCACTAGGGCGATGCGTCCGAGCGGCGCGCCGGCGTCGGCCAGCACCCGCGCCAGTTCGCGGCGCGTGCGCGCCTGGACCGGCAGCGTATCGAGCCGGGCCGTCGCGATCACCTCGTCCAACCACATCGATCCCATCGCGTCTCGCATCCCCAAATCGGATTCTGCGCGCCGTCGCATTGGTTGGCGCCGCTCGACGGATGCTATATTAGCGGGCACGCGAAAGGCGCGTCATGCGCCATGACTCCAGACATCCGTCAGTTGCTCGGTAGCCGGTCCACGTGAACTTCATCCTGGGTTCGATCATCGTCGTCGCCTCCGTGCTGGGCGGGTTCGCCGCCGGCGGCGGACACATCATCGCGCTCTGGCAGCCCTTCGAACTGGTCATCATCCTGGGCGCGGCCGGCGGCGGTTTCGTCATCGCCAATCCGATGGGCGTGGTCCTCAAGTCGCTCAAGTCGATACCGGCCCTCTTCACCGGCTCGAAGTACAAGAAGACCCACTACATGGACGCGCTCGGCTTCATGTACGAGCTCTTCAACAAGGCGCGCAAGGAAGGACTCATGGGCATCGAAGCCGACATCGAGGAACCCGAGAGCAGCGCGCTGTTCCAGAAATATCCGCTCATCCTCCAGGACCATCACGCCACCGAGTTCATCTCCGATTACATGCGGCTGGTGGTCAGCGGCAACATGAATCCCTTCGAACTCGAGAACCTGATGGATGTCGAGATCGACACCCATCACCATGCCGCCGCCGAGACCTCGCACGCCGTGCAGCAGGTGGCCGATGGTCTGCCCGCCTTCGGCATCGTCGCCGCCGTGCTCGGGATCGTGCATACCATGGCCGCGCTCGGCGGCCCCATGAGCGAGATCGGCGGACTGGTCGCCGCCGCGCTGGTCGGAACCTTCAGCGGCATCCTGATCTCCTATGGCTTCGTCGGTCCCATCGCCAGCTACCTGGGACGACTGGCCGACGAGGAGACGCGCTATCTGTCCTGTCTCAAGGCGTGCATCCTGGCTACGGTGCAGGGTTACAGTCCCCAGGTCGCGGTCGAGTTCGGCCGCAAGACCATGCCGCCCGAGCTGCGTCCCAACTTCCAGGAGTTCGAGCAGCATCTGCGAGGAACCAAGTAGCGCGGGAGTGGCGAGTCCATGGCGATCAACGAATCCAAACAGCCCATCATCGTCAAGAAGATCGTCAAGAAGGGCGGGCATCACGGCGGGGCCTGGAAGATCGCCTTCGCCGACTTCGCCACGGCCATGATGGCCTTCTTCATGCTGCTCTGGATCATGGGTTCGACCACCGAGGATCAGAAGGCGGCGATCTCGGATTATTTCAACAATCCCTCGGCCTTCATGGGCGTTGCCGTTTCACCCTCGCAGGCCATCGGCGAGGGGACGGGTTCCAAACCCTCGCTGATCGACTTCGAGGGTGCGGTCGACATGGGGCCGCAAACCCTGGAACCGGACGTGACCGAGCTCGATCCCGAGCAACTGGCCGAACTGGCCCGCGAGCAGGACGCCGCGCGTCTGGCCACGCTCAAGGAGATCCTGGAGCGCAAGCTGGACCAGAGCGAGACCCTCGCTCCCTACAAGGATCAGCTGCTGATCGATATCGTGCCCGAGGGGTTGCGCGTCCAGATCGTCGACAAGGAGCATCGTTCCATGTTCGATCTGGGCAGCGCCAAGCTCAAGGATTACACCACCGACATCCTGCGCGAGCTGGGTGCGCTGATCAATCAGGTGCCCAACCGGATCAGTCTCACCGGACACACGGATGCGCGTCCGCTGGGCGGTCTGTCCTACAGCAACTGGGAGCTGTCCACCGAGCGGGCGAATGCGGCGCGCCGCGCGCTGGTGGCGGGCGGGATGCGTGAGGACAAGGTCGGGCGCGTGGTCGGTTTCGCCTCGACCGTGCCTTTCGACAAGAGCGATCCGAACAACCCGATCAATCGCCGGATCAGTCTCATCGTCATGACCCGTGAGGCCGACGAGGCCATGCACGAAGAGGGGGCGTTGCTCGAATCCAGAGGCGAACAACCGGCGCCGGCTCGATCCGGGGTTCCTGAAGCTTCCGCATCGCTCGAATCTAGCCGTGAACCGGCGCCGCGGCGTCCTCCAGGTGTGCTGGTGCCTCCCGCGCCGTCAATCGATTGACGCCGTCGGCGGCGATGTATCAGGCTGTCTGCTCGACCATTGCCGCTAAAATACCAATAATTTTTTCAATATCGCTTATATAGTACAGATCACTGTCTATGTAGGCTTTGTTTTTGACGAGCTTGATGAATTTCCATTCGTCACCCGTCGTAACGGCGCCATAGATACACGGCAAATCGTGATTATCTTTTTCGTTATACAGTCGAGCCGCATACATTTCGGCAATGCACTGCCCAAGCCCGGAAACGATGTTCTCGTTCTTGGCTTCGACTATCGTCAAGACAGGCGTGTCGAGATACAACTGCACTTCAGAATGACTGATGATGTAGTCACAAAATCCGGCCAATCCCTTTTCTTTATCCACATTGAAGTCGACCCCTGAAAATAGACTCAACCTTCCTTCGAGACGATCTTTCACCTCAAGCAGTATGTTTATGATTATCAGCTCGGACCGGGCTTTTTCGGTATTGATTGCCAGAGCCAAAGGGACATTTCGCTTCAATGTTTTCGCGAGATAGTCGCTTATTTCGAGACCGACGATGTTCGAGAAAACAGATTCGTTCTCGACGGTCTCTATGCTGAAGTCGGCTTTGACTTTTTTTAGAGTAAAATCGCTGTAGGCCACTTTGTTCTCCTTATCGAAATCGCAATGCCGCTTTCATCCTAAGTCGTTGATCAAATAAAGAAATCATCAAACCACCACCAGGGCGAGATGCGTCATTTTGCTGTAGGCGCGGCTTCAGCATCTTCAACCGATGCGGCTGAAGCCGCACTACAAAAGACGTTTCTCGAACTAGACGCGGTTTCGGCATTCTCATCTGAAATATGCTGAAAGTTGCTCATTTGTCTCGGCGATGTCGAATGCCTCCGGATCAAATCCCCCTCCAAGCCATTCGAGCATTTCTTCATACTCCGGATTTTCAGGATCACTCAACGTATTGAGAAGTTCTTGATAACCCCAAATACCTCCGCAGTCTTCGGGAGGACATGCCCGCTTCCCTTTGATGCACAAGGGAAGTTTCTTGTCTTTTTCATAGGGCAATATCTTCTCTAGAATGATTTTATGCTCCCAGGAGTCGCCGAAGTCGTATTCATATACGATCGTTTCTTTTTCCGACTCCAGCAATTTATTCAATGTATATTTGTTTTCGTCTTTGACTTCAAGGCCGAACGAGAACTCATCATCTTTGATGCCATAGAAAGTGCGACCGGAAATAAATTGATGAAGATGGCTGTTCGTCCATCCCATCACCAATTGAAGGACAAGATGCAGACTTCCAAGTTCAATGTCACTTGGAACAAGTATTCTTCTCCAAATCGGCGGCTTTACGCCGTTCAAAACGACTTTCAGTTGATATATGTTTTTCATGATTTCACCAGTATTCTGGGGTTTTGCTCAGCATTTGTTCGATACCCCGACTCCAGGCGGACTTGAACGCGGGGTCTGAGGCAAACAGCTTATACAGCTCCAGCTCTTCTTTGCGGCGCTTCAGCATCACGTCCTGCAACATCTTTTCGAGCGCCAGCTCGCGCGTGTAGGGGTCGGAGTTGGCGGCGTATTTTTCGCTGTAATCCGGGTGGGTGCGGATGCTGTCGACCACATTGATGAACTTCACCCGCTGCTCTTCCGGTGTCGCGCTCCAGCCCTGAAACCAGCGTTCGTTGAAGGTGCGGATGATCTCGTCGAGCGGGTCCGTGTCCGGGTCGCCCTCGCGGTAGCCGCGTGGATTGGGGTTGTGCGGATCGAGTTCGGACGGTGAGGCATCGAGGTCGATGCTGTGGTTCAGTTTCGTGCGCTCCAGACCGTAGGAAGACAGATCGACCGCTTCCAGCAAGGCGTCGAGCTGATCCTGGTCGGGGTCGGTGATCTTGAGCTTCGGGAGCAGAAACTTGAGAAACCAGAACAGCTTTTCCCAGGCGATGACCTCGAACGGCATGATCGCCGCCATCTGGCTGTAGATCTTGACGAACTGGCGCGCCTTGATCTTGAAGTCGATCTTGTCCTTGTCGGTCAGTTCCAGTTGCCGGTTGAAGCGGTCCGCCGCCGTGTCGATCAGCGGACTCAGGGTCTGAGCGTCTTCGCCGGCGAAATAGCGCGTGACGAAGTCCTCGATCTCTTGGCGTTCATACACGCCGACCTGATCGAGCACGTCCTTGAGTTCGTGCAGGACGTTCACGTCCGTGGCCGAGGACAGGGTGGTGACGGTGTAGAAGGGATCGAAGGCGGCCTTGATGTCGGCGGCCTCGTTGAAGAAGTCGAGGATGAACAGATCCTCGGTGCGTTTGCCGAGTTTGGGCGCCGAGCGGTTGAGGCGCGACAGGGCCTGCACGGCGAGGACGTGTTGCAGCTTCTTGTCCACATACATGGTGGTCAGCTTCGGCTGGTCGAAGCCGGTCAGGTATTTGTTGGCGACCACCAGCAGCCGGTAGTCGTCCGCGTCGAACCGATCGCGGGTGTCGGATTCGGGAAAGCCGTTGATCCCGGCCTCGGTATAGGTCAGGCCATCGACGAGCTTTTCGCCCGAAAAGGCGATGAGTGCCTTGAATGGGTGGCCGCGATCCGCCAGCCGCTTGCTCACTGCCTGGTGGTAGCGGATCGCCGCCTCGATGTTCTGGGTGACGATCATGCCCTTGGCCTTGCCGCGCAGTTTCTTGGGCGTGACGACCTGCTCGATGAAGTGGTCGAGCATGATTTCGGCTTTGATGTTGATCGTGCGCGGGTGACGTTCGACATGGGCGCGCAGTTTCTTCTGGGCCTTCTGGGTGTCGAACAGGGGATTGTCGGCGATCGACTTCCGGATCTCGTAGTAGCTTTTATAGGTCGTGTAGTTCGCCAGGACGTTGAGGATGAAGCCTTCCTCGATGGCCTGCTTCATGCTGTAGAGGTGGAAGGGTTTGAAGCGGCCGTCGGGTTGGCGCTCGCCGAATTTTTCCAGCGTGCTGTTCTTGGGCGTGGCGGTGAAGGCGAAGTAGGAGGCGTTGCCGCGCATCTTGCGCGAGCGCATTGCGGCGAGGATCTGCTCTTGCGGGTCGTCCTGCTCTTGGTCGGGGTCGAAGTCGTCCGCGCCCTGGCCCATCACGCGGTTCATGTCGTCGTGGGCGCTGCCGCTCTGGCTGCTGTGGGCCTCGTCGATGATGACGGCGAAGCGTTTGTCGCTGAGGTCGGCGATGCCTTCGATGATGTAGGGGAATTTCTGGATGGTGGTGATGATGATCTTTTTGCCGTGTTCCAGGGCGGCTTTCAGATCCGCCGAGCGCAGGGCCGGGGCGACGATGTTCTTGACCTCGGAGAAGTCCTTGATGTTGTCGCGCAGTTGTTTGTCGAGCAGGCGGCGGTCGGTGACGACGATGACGCTGTCGAACAGCGGTTGGTCCAGTCCTTTGGCGCCTGGGATGTCCGCTCTGGCCGGGTAGGTTTCGATGAGTTGATAGGCGGTCCAGGTGATGGAGTTCGATTTTCCCGAGCCGGCTGAATGCTGGATCAGGTAGCAGTAGCCGACGCCCGTGGCGGCGACATGTTCGAGGAGGCGGCGCACGACTTCGAGCTGGTGATAGCGGGGAAAGATCAGGGTCTTTTTGGGTAGTGGATCGGTGGCTTTGCCTTCGAGCAGGATGAAGTGCTGGATGATGCGGGCGAGGCTGTCCTTGGTGAAGATGTCTTCCCAGAGATAAGCGGTTTTGTGGCCGTTGGGGTTGGGCGGGTTGCCTTCGCCCTGGTTGTGGCCTTTGTTGAAGGGGAGGAAGACGGTGGCCGGGCCGGCGAGTTTGGTGGTCATGAAGACTTCGTCGGTGTCCACGGCGAAATGGACGAGGGCGCGACCGAATTGGAGCAGGGGTTGGGTGGGGTCGCGTTGGGTGCGGTATTGTTTTTGGCCGTGGTAGCGGGCGGTCTGGCCGGTCCAGGGGTTTTTGAGTTCGATGGTGATGAGCGGCAGGCCGTTGATGAAGAGTACGGTGTCGATTTCTTCGCCGGGGTTGGTTTGGGAGTAGCGTACTTGTCGGGTGAGGCTGAAGAGGTTGGCGGCGAAGTTTTCGTGGACCCTGGCGGCGGAGCCGGCGAGGGGCGCGGGGTACATGAGTGTGAAGTGGGCGTCGTCGACGGCGAGACCTTTTTTGAGCAGATGCAGGATGCCGTGTTTTTTGATGAGTCGGTCGAAGCGTTCGAGGATTTTGCGTTGCCAGTCGTTGGGGTGGCGGGTTTTGAGTTTGGTGAGTTCTTTGTTTTGAGTGGCTTCGAGAAATTCCCAGAACAGTCGGGTGTCGAGGGCGTATTCGGCGTCGAAATCGGAGGGCCAGCCGAGTCGGAAGAGCGTCGGGTTGTAACTGGCGGGGTGTTCGGCGATCCCTTCGGTTGTCAGGCCGGTGAGGTGGCGCTGAATGGCCGCCTCTAGCGCCTGTTCGTTTGTCTTGCTCACCATAAACTCAATCCTTCATCTTGATTGGATTCACCACGCTCAATCCCTCAATCCAGTCAAAATCAGCCACATTCCGGGTGGCTAATACCTGCTGATGCTCCAGTGCTGTTGCGGCAATGACCGCATCGCCCAATGACATTTTGCGTTGCTGGCGCAGTGAGATAGCTCGACTAATAATGAAGCTTGACACAGGATAGACGTTAGTAAGAGTAAAAAGCTCGGTCAGATCGCGCCTATCGAAATCACTAAGATGGTGATAACCCAGCACCTCTAAACGGCTGATATCCGAAGCACAGATCGGCTGTAGCAGACACCACTCACGTAATGATGCAAATTGTGGCTGAATGGCATAGATAAAGATATTGCTATCCAGTAGCACCGTTACTCTCTCCCCGGCAGGGGGCGGTCCTTGCGAATCTCCCGTTGCCATGCTGCGGGATCGTCAATCTCCCGAAAAGCGGTGCCGCGTTCGGCGATTTTTGCCATCAATTGTGCCACTTTAGCGCCATTCGGCTCTTGCTCCTGATGGGGAGAAGTGGTTGGAGGGAACGTGAGTTTATGCTTTAGATATTCGACAAAATGGGTCACTTCCTGCTGCATGGCAGGGGGTAAGGTTTCAAAATCGTTTAGTAGTTTTCGGGCTGTAGAATTCATCATGCTGTATCCCTAAATGACTTTGATCTTGCCGGTGACTGTGGCGTTGATCAAGACGGTTTTGTATTCTTTGAGGGCTGTGATTTGGCCTTGCTTGATGGTGATGCCGTTGTCGATTTTTTCGCAATTCGCTTTAATATCATTAACGATTGCGCTTTGCTCGTCGCCGGGCGGAAGCAAAACAATAGTCTCGCCAAGCTCCTCTTTGTTGAGATGCGGTTGCGCTGAACGCATTCTCAACAAATAGAGTTGCTCGTACAGAATATATGGACATAGCAGTGATAAACTCAAAAATGCTTCATTTACGCCATGTGGAGTAACAACCATGTCATAACCTGCAACTGCTCCATCAAACTCAATTGGGACTATGGCGGAATCACCTGTATAAGCACCACTTCTTACGACAATGATTTCACCCTGCTTCAAGAAAGCATTGCGATCTCTTGGCACCCCTGCCGGGGCAACAAAAATAAGTCCTTTTGGGTTAATTTTCCCTCGTTCCACGTTGGTGGCGCGCAATAACGGTAAACCGTCCTCAGTCTCTCTTGGGGGTTGTCCGAGTCCGTACCTAATTAGTGCAATATGTTTTAGGCGCTTCACCTCCCAATGCGCCGGAATTTGACCGATCCAGTCGATGCCGCTGTCCTTCATGGGGGCATCGGGGTTCAGGCCACGGGTGATGGTTTCTTGGATCAGAATTTGCCGCCGCTCACGCAGCAGCGCGATTTGCGCTTCCTTTATGCGCACCGCCTCGTCGATCTTCTCTGAGACTTCGGCGATGTGCTGGACAATCGCCAACTGTTCGTTGCGTGGCGGAACAAGCGTCAACAGGTTCTTGAAATCGTCCCAATACAGCCGCTTGCGGAAATCTGTGATGCCCTTGGAACCGGAATCCATCTGCCGAATGAACGCCGGACAGCGATACAGCAATTCGAAGTAGTCTGCGACCAGCGCCGAGCTTGGTCTCGCAACAACATAGGCCGGGCTGACCATGCCATGCACGGATACAGCACCGATGCCGCCCTGCCATGCGCGCATCATGTTGTAGGCTACGTCGCCGGGTTTCACTTCCTTGTAGGTGGTGCGGTCCTCAATCTTGATGATTGAACGGATGTTTTCTTCGTCGCTCAACTCCTCGGACGACACGCCACTGTGGATCGACACCGACAAGACCGGCAGATCGGCACGACCCGAGACTTTCATTTCGCGGAACAGGGCGAAGTTCCGCCGTACCTCCCAATGCGCCGGGATTTGGCAGATCCAGTCGATGCCACTGTCCTTGTAGCGGTCATAGGTCGGCCAGGCGGCAACGCTCATTACACCACCCCCGACAAATCAGCCGCCTTCACCCCCAAAATATCCGCAATCAACCCATCCGCCTTCTGCTCCAGCGCAAGAATATCCCGCGTCACGGCATCCAGACTGCGCAACGGCTTGTGACGATAGAAATACTTGTTGAAACTGATCTCATAGCCGATCTTCACCGACTCGAGATTGATCCACGCCTCCGGTACATGCGGCTGCACCTCAGCCTTGAAATAGCGGTGAATGCTGTCCTTCAGCGGCACCGCCTCACTATCGCGCAGATCGCTGCTCGACTCATAACTCAGCCAACCGCCATCAGGCTGGACATACCACCCGAAATCACCCAATTCATCAACCCGACAACCGTAACGCCCAGCCAGCGCCTCCAACTCATCCTTACTGAAACACTCGACCTTAGAAATCACCTTCTCCGCATCCTCGGCATACCAACTGACCGCATTCAAAATCGCGTTCTTCTCCGTCGCTGTCAGCTTGATCTTACGCGCCTTCAACACCTGCCCCACACGCTCGCGAAACACATTGAAATCCGCGGACTCCTCGCCACCGATTGCCTCCATCAACTGCCGCCCGACCCCGATCAACTCACGCTGACGCAACCACAGACCGACATCGACCAGCTTGGCCCGCTGCTTGGCATTCAGCCCGATCTCCCGCTCCTCACACCAACGCTGAATCGCCTTCGCCTGCCCTTTCAAAAACCCGGATTCATACACCTGATCGCCATGCTCGGCCCACAACTGCCCCATCGGCTCACGCAGCGACCGATCGAAACGCAGCGGCTCCAGCCGCTCCGCACTGAACTGAGCACGACGACGATCCGGCCGCTCGATGCTCACCTTGTAATAACCGAAATCACTGTTATCGAAAATCTGAACGGCAATCCCAGCCGGATCGCCATTCGCATCCACTCGCCGCTCAACCGGCTGAAACGCCAGATAAGCCGCCGTAATCTGCTCGATATGCTCAGGCGCAAATTCGCAATTCTTATCGCCGAGATTCTTACGCAGCTTGCGATACAGCAGATTCGCATCGATCAACTGCACCCGACCGCGCCGCGCCTCAGGCTTGGCATTGCTCACAAGCCAGATATAGGTCGTGATGCCGGTGTTATAGAACAGATTGTTCGGCAACTGAATGATCGTATCCAGCAGATCGTTTTCGATCAGATAGCGACGGATGTTCGACTCCCCGCTGCCCGCATCGCCGGTGAACAGACTCGAACCATTGTGAACGCTGGCAATGCGCGACCCGACGGCACTGTTGGCGACGGGCTTCATCTTGCCCACCATCTCCATCAGAAACAGCAACTGCCCGTCACTGGAGCGCGGGGTCGCATCGACGGTTTCGCGCCGCCCCCAATAATCGGTCAGCTCCACCTGAAAGCGCGGATCTATGACCTCCTTACCCTCCTTGATGTACTTGAGTTCACTGCTCCAGCTTTTGCCGTAGGGCGGATTCGACAGCATGAAATCGAAGCGCAGCCCCGAGAACTCATCGACGGACAGCGTCGAGCCGACCTTGATGTTCTCCGGGTTGTTGCCCTTGATCATCATGTCCGACTTACAGATGGCATAGGTCTCGTCGTTGATCTCCTTGCCGTACAGATAGACATCGCCCCTGGCCGCAATCGGCCCCTCGGGATCCTTGATGTAGTTCTGCGCCTCGGTCAGCATCCCGCCGCTGCCGCAGGCCGGGTCGTAGATGGTCATCACCGGCGGCAACCGGTCGCTGATCGGGTCGAAGATCAAATGCGTCATCAGATGGATCACCTCACGCGGCGTGAAGTGCTCCCCGGCTTCCTCATTGTTCTCTTCGTTGAACTTGCGGATCAACTCCTCGAAGACATAGCCCATGCCGAGATTCGACAAACCGGGCATCGGATTGCCGTCCGGGTCTTCGGCATCGTGCGGCGTCAGGTTGATGTAAGGCGAGATGAACTTTTCCAGCACATCGAGCAGCACCTGCTTGTTCGCCATGTGCCGCATCTGTTCGAGCAGCTTGAAGCGGGCGATGATCTCCTTGACGTTGTCGCTGAACCCGCCGAGATACTCCTCCACATTGGCCAGCAGAATCTGCTGATTGTTGGTCGCCGTGGCATGGAGCTGCTTCAGCGTCCACTTGCTCGTGTTGTAGAAGACGTAACCCGATGCCGCCGTCAGGGGAGCCTCATCGAGTTCCGTCGCCTGCATCTCCTCGCGCTGGAAACGAACCTCATCCAGAACCGCCGCCTTGGTCGGCTCCAGCAGCGTGTCGAGACGACGCAGAACCACCATCGGCAGGATGACATCACGATACTTGCCGCGCACATAGACATCGCGCAGACAGTCGTCGGCAATGGACCAAATGAAAGAGATCAGTTTGTTATGGGCGGCTTGGTTCACGATCGGTTGCTCGTTTCCTTGATGTGGCTTCCAAAATGGCGGCGCTATTCTGAGTAACGACAAGCGTCGCGGAGCCGGAGTCGGCTGGAGCGACTGGTTGGGCAACGTCTTACAGTCGATGAACGGCTCAAGAGTAGCTATCGCGTCCCCGCGCCGTCAATCAATTGACGCCCCTGCATCCTCCCGCCGCCTGACGCCCGGCACGCCCCCTCGCCAACAGCGCGCCACACCTGAATCGCCCCCCCCCCACCTGCTTGGCCCGACTCCTGCTTAAGCGATCTCAAGGACGCCCCGGCCAATCACCGGCGCGCAACCACCGCTCAAGCGAGGTCCATCATGTTCGAGTCGATTTCTCAGGTCGTGGTCATGGCATTGGAGAGCCTGGATTCGAATCAGGTCACGGGTCTGTTCGTGCTGCTCATGATCGTGCTCTTCGCACTGGCCCTGACCGCCACCCTGACCCGGCGCGCGGCGGCCTTCCAGCAAAGCACGCCGACCTTGCTCACGACCCTCGGCATCCTGGGCACCTTTCTCGGCATCGCCATCGGGCTGCTCGACTTCGACTCCAGCCGGATCGAATACAGCATCCCGCTGCTGCTCGAAGGGCTGAAACTCGCCTTCATCACCAGTATCGTCGGCATCCTGCTAGCGACCGCCCTGCGCCTGACGCAGGTGCTCAAGCGCGACGGTCCGCAGAGCGCTAAGGCACGCGCGAATGCCACGGCGACGCTCGACACCAGCGACCCGGCCGCCCTGTTCAAGCTCCAGATCCAGCTCGCCGACGCCCAGCTCACCGCCACCCGCCAGCTTGGCGAACAGCTCGTGCGGATGGACGCGCGTCTGATCCAGACCCTGGAGCAGCAGCACGACGCACAACTGGCCGCCTTCCGGGACTTCGCCGGCCAACTGAGCGAACTGGGTTCGCGCCAGCTCATGGCCGCGCTCGAATCCGTCATCCGCGACTTCAACGACAAGCTCGGCACCCAGTTCGGCGAGAACTTCCGCCATCTCGACGCCTCGATCGGCAAGCTGCTGGACTGGCAGGTGCAGTATCGCGAGCACATGGACGCTCTGGGGGCGCAGCTCGAACTGGCCGTCGCCGGGGTCGAACGCTCGCAGACCAGCCTCCAGACGCTCACCCAGCAGGCCAGCCAGATCACGACCCAGGTCGAGGATCAGCAATCGACCATGCAGGCGCTCAAGCGCGAGACGCTGGAGCTGGAGTCTGTGCTCGGCGGCGTGGCCGAGCTGCGCGAACGGGCCAAGGACGCCTTCCCGGCCATCGATCAGCGGCTGCGGACCATGCTGGAGACCATCGAGGGCGCGGTGCTCTCGGGCCTGGAAGCCCAGCAGCGCATCGGCCGGCTCGGGGCCGCCGCCTCACCGCCGTCCGCCGCGCGCTTCGGCGCTAACGGCAACCATCTGGATCTGGCGAGGGCCTCGGCATGAAGACCATCCCCTACCCCTGGTCGAACGCGTCGGGCGCCGATATTCCGGCGGAGGACGAGAGCCACTGGCTGACGGTCTCCGACCTCATGGCCACCCTGATGATGATCTTTCTGTTCCTGGCCGTGCTGCACATGGTCCAGGTCGAGCGGCTGCATCAGGTCGAGACCGAGGTGCGCGTCACCGCCGCCGAGTCGCGTCAGGCCATCTATACGGCACTGGAACGCGAGTTTCGTGACGATCTGCCGCGCTGGAACGCCGAACTGGTCGAGCGCACCCTGACCCTGCGTTTTCGCGAGCCGGACATCCTGTTCGATCGCAATTCGGCGCGCATCAAGCCCGAGTTCGAGGCGATCCTCAATGACTTCCTGCCGCGCTATGTCGCCCGGCTCGAACCCTTCCGCGACGTCATCCGCGAGATCCGGATCGAGGGCCATACGTCGAGCGAATGGAATACCGGCACCGCGCCGCTGGATGCCTATTTTCTCAACATGGAACTGAGCCAGCAGCGCACCCAGGCCGTGCTGCGATTCGCCTATGGACTCGACCAACTCAAGGGCGAGGACTGGTTCAGGGGGCGGGTCGCGGCGGTGGGACTCTCGTCCTCGCGGCCGGTGCGGGACGACCAGGGGCGCGAAGATCCCGCCGCCTCGCGCCGGGTCGAGTTCAGCGTCCTGACCGACTTCGAGTCGCGGTTGCTGGAACCGATCCGGCTGGAGACCGACGACAGCCGCAGCCGATAGAGACTCGCGAAACGATCAAAGACGATCTACCTCGCCATGCCGTTCGAGCCGCTCCTCGCGCATCCGCTCGACCGTCCCCTTGATCCGGCTGGCGCGAAAGAGCGCGGCATAGGCGCGATGCAGGAGTTCGGTGGAGCGCGGATCGAGCTCCAAGTCATGCTCGACGCGCGCGTTGGCCCAGCGGTCGAGTCCGCGCGCGCTTGCGAGCAGACGTTCGTAATGGGGCGCAATGCGCGCCCATTCCGACTCGACCCCATCGACCTGGGTCCAGGCGCGCACCAGCTTGTGCGGATGGCGCTGATGGAAGACCCAGTTCGAGCGCCCCTGCAGGACACAGCGGCGCGCGAAGTCATCGACGCTCAGAGTGCGGATCATGGTGCTGATCGCCTGGGCGTCGTAGCGCACGCGCAGACCGGCTTCACGCAGCCGAAAGGCCAGCTCGATGTCCTCGGCGCCGAAGCGGAACACCGGATCGAACAACCCATGTTCGAGCAGCAGGGCGCGCTTGCAGGACGAGCGCCCGCCCCAGAAGAAGGAGAAATCCAGCTCCTGACCGTCCTTGAGCGAGGGATAGTAGAAGAGCTGGCAACCCACGCCCGTGACATAGCGCATCAGCGGCGAGCGCGCCTGTTCGTATCCCAGACCGGTATAGCCGAGCACGGCGGTCTCGACCCGAGGATCCTGCCGATGGCTCAGCCAGTGCCGCTCCAGGGCGCGGCTGTCGAGCACGTCGTCGTCGTCGAGAAAGACCACGATCGGCGCACGCGCCAGACAGACGCCATGATTCTTCGCTGCCGCCAGACCCGAGTTGGGCTGGCGGACATAACGCAGATCGAGCAGCGGCGCGAAGGTCGCGGCGACCTGGGCGGTGTCGTCGTTCGATCCGTCGTCGACGAGCACGACCTCGAACTGTTCCGGGCCGAGCGCCTGGGCGCAGAGCGCACCGAGCGCCCGCGCCAGCAGGGGGGCGCGATCATAGGTGCAGAGGATGGCGCTGATCAGGGGTGTCCGGTTCATGGAGCGATCGCGGTCGGGCCGGTCAATGGATAGGTCGGGTCGGCGATGCAGGCCTCCGACAGGGTCAGATGCGGACGGCGGGCCAGGAACGCCTGCATGGCGGTCTGCGTCTCTGTGTAGTCGTAGGTGCTGACCGGCTTGCGCAGGGCATGTCGGACCGGCACGGCATCGACGATGCCCAGCCGCCGGCCCTGGGACTCCAGGACGACGGGCCAGACGAAATCCAGCCCCCAGCCCATGGGCGCCTCCTCGTCGAACGGCAGGAGCGACGCGAATCCGTCGCGGCGCAGCGAGAACAGCGGTCCGATCTCGACGAAGCGCGTGCGGCGCGACTCGACGCCCAGGAGTTGATTGACGAACTGATGGTCGGTGTAGCCGTCATGGGTACGCGCCGGCTGGGCCAGCGTGAAGTCGCGCGCCTCCTGGATGGCGAGAAAGCGGTCGACGAAGCCCGGCGACAGCTCGATGTCGTCGTCGACCACCAGCAGATAGCGATAGCGCTCGATCTCGGCCTCGGCGAGCAGCCGGTTGAGCAGCACGAACTTGGGCACGCGCTCCGGGCTGTGCAGTCGCGTCAGGGCCTTGAGTTCCGGATCGGCCGGCGCCTCGGACGAGTCGGTGCCGACCGACGCCCAGCGCAGATCGACCTCCCAGTCGCGCGACCCGAGCAATTCGCGCGAAATCGTCGCGGCATGATTGGCGATTCCCGGCAGATAGATGCCCAGGATCAGGACTCGTCGGTCGGTCTCACGCGGCGGCAGGCTCGCCGTGCGCGCCCCGTCCTCGCCGCTCCGGAGTTCGACGGACTCCGGCCGACCGCCGGTTCCGGCAGCGGGCGAGGAACCGGCGACCGGCTCGGCCGGCGGCTCCGTCAACAGGGCACGCAACTGTTCAGCCACTACGGGCGCCGAATAGCGCGCCCGCATCAGCGCCAGCCCCGCCTCGGAGAGACGCGACCACAGCACCTCGTCGCGATAGAGGCGCACGACCGCCGCCGCGAACGTCGCCGGATCATCGGCGATCAGGGCGTCCTGCTCGTGCGTCAGCCCCATGCCTTCGGCGCCGATCCTGGTCATGACCACCGGCAATCCCTGACTCAGACTCTGGCCGATCTTGCCCTTCATCCCGGCGCCGTGGCGCAAGGGCGCGACGAAGATCCGCGCTCGGGCGAAACAGGGTTCGACTTCGGCCACATAGCCGACCGCCTCGATGGCCGGCGAATCCAGTTCGCGGACCGAGTCGGGCATGTGACTGCCGACGATGCGCAGACGCACCTCGGGCAGCTCGGCGCGCACCAGCGGCAGGATCTCGGCGGCGAAATACTGCATGGCGTCGACATTGGGTTCGTGCTGGAAGCCGCCGATGAAGAACAGATCACGCCGTTCGCTCAGGGGCGCGGCCCGGTCGACGACCGGATGGACGTTCGGCAGCACACGCACGTCGAGCCTCGGGTCTTCCTGGAGCAGACGCGCGCGTTCGTCCTCGGTGATGGCGATGACGCGATCGGCGGTACGCGCATTGGCCAGTTCGAGCCGGCGATACCGATGCGCGCGTTCCAGCAGCTCGGTCGGATCGGCGGCGAAGGCCGCGCCGCGCTCGAACCGCACCCAGTGCAGATCGACCGTGTCGTAGATGACCGTCGCCTGGGGCGCATGCGCCCGCACAGGCGCCAGATAGACCTCGGCGACCTCGGGACGCGAGATCCAGACCTGCCGGTACCTATGCCCCTGGGCGATCAGGTGTTCGAGCGCCGCCGACGGACCGACGAACGTCCTGATCCCGCGCGCGCACAGTGCCTCGGCATAGTCCGGGCTCTCGGCCTCGCGATCGCCGATGAAGTCGACCGCCAAGCCCGACTCCAGCAGCAGATCCAGGATCAGGCGCAGACGAAAGGAGCCGGAGTCGAGATCCGGCGTCGGCGGCTTCCAGTCGATGACGAGCAGCCGATCGGCCGGCTCATCGAGCGGCGGCAGCAGGACGCGCCAGTCGCTGTCCCAGGCCGGCACGTCGAGCACGGCCATACGGCGCGACCCGCGACCCGCGAGCGGTCCTTGCAGCAGCCAGTGCTTGATCCGCTGGCGCCAGTGGATGTCGATGGGCAGGGCGCGCCAGAGCGGGCGCAGCAGATCGATCGGACTCATGTCGGGTCGGGTGATCGTACAGGTTCGAAAGACATGGCTGACACTCGGAATAATCCTCTGATCGTCGAAACTGGCTTGCCGGCGGCCGCGTGAAGTCTGCCCAGAATCACGAAAAAACGCCAGTGATACGCCATCGGATGCCTCGATCCCCGATCCTCCGGTCGGCCGGCGCCACAAAGGGGCTAACCCTCGCTTGCGCGATGACGTACACTGCCGCTTTCTCCGGCAGAGAGGTTCCCTATGTGCAATACCTGCGGCTGCAACATCACCTCCGGTAACGAACATCTGATCCAGGGCGACGGGCGTCATGCCCAAACCGCCGACGGCAAGGCCGCCGTCGCGGTGCTCCAGGGCCTGCTGTCGGAGAACGATCATCAGGCCGCGCACAATCGCGAGCATCTGGATCATCACGGCGTTCTGGCGCTGAACCTCATGTCCTCGCCCGGCGCCGGCAAGACCAGTCTGCTGGAGGCGACCATCGAGGCGCTCGGCCAGGAGCTGCGCATCGCGGTCATCGAGGGCGATCTCGAGACCGAGAACGACGCCGAGCGCATCCGCGCCAAGGGCGTCCCGGCGATTCAGATCGCCACCGGCAGCGCCTGCCATCTCGACGCCCATCTGATCCACGAGGCGCTCCACCGGCTGGATCTCGACGGCATCGACCTGCTCTTCATCGAGAACGTCGGCAATCTGGTCTGTCCCGCCAGTTTCGATCTGGGCCAGCACCGCAACGTCATCCTGATCTCGGTCCCCGAGGGCGACGACAAGCCGGCGAAGTATCCGGTCATGTTCCGCTCGGCCGATCTGGTGCTCTGCTCCAAGTCCGATCTGCGCCCCCTGATGCCCGAGTTCGATCCCGAACGCGCCGAGCGTCATCTGCGTGCGCTCGCCAGCACGGCGCCGTTCGAGAGCGTCTCGGCGCGCTCGCACGCGGATCTGGAGCCCTGGCTACACTGGCTGCGCGATGAGTTGCAGGCCCAGCGCACACGGCTGGAACTCGGGCGCACGATCCGCCCGAGCCACCGGCACGACGGCGAACACAGCTCCGGCCTGACGGGCACGGCCGCGCCCGGACACCACCACCATCATCATCACCATGAGCCGTCGCCCACGCACGGCTGATCGGCCAACGAATCATGGATGTCAGCCGACCGGCGCCCGCTGCCGGAGATCGAGATCAGGATGAGTAAAAAACCATAAAACCCGATCTGGAGGATTCATGTCAGTGCCTGTACAACGCAAACACGCGCTCCCTGTGCTGGCCTTGAGCGCCGCAGCGGCCATCCTGGCCTATGCACCCGTGGGCCAGGCCTTCAATTTCGGCAATATGATGAATCCGAACCGCTGGTTCGGCGGCGACCGCGACCGTTACGACGATCGCTATGACGATGCCTACTGGGGCGGCGGACCCTATGGCCCAACCCCTTATGGCGGCTATGGTTATCCCGGCGTCTATGGCGCCCCCTACGGGATGCCCTATGGCGTTCCAGGGGTCGGCGCGCCGCCTGCCGGCTATGGGGCCGCTCCGGCTCCCGCCCCCACGCCGGCGCCGGCGCAATCGACTCAGACTCAGCCCAGTGTCGATCCGGGCGAGGTCGAGGCGCTCAAGCGCCGGATCGAGGAGTTGGAGTCGCGCCAACCGCCGGGTCAGCCCCAGCCGCGGAATCCCGAATGGCCGGCGGCCCCGGCCTACCGGCCCATGAATCAATACTGAGCCGCGTTCGAACCGCGTCCGGGACACCGAGCCATCTTCGCAGGTCCGTATCCAATCATGAGGACAGGCACGGCGCTCCGGATGACGCGGTTCGAATCGCCCCGTGACTTCGCATGCTTCAGTACGACACACCGGGTTCAACCGGCGCCTTGGACGGCTCGCCCTGAATGACCATCGCGCGCGCCCAATACACGAGTCTCGTCGAGATCGCCGTGCGCTATCTGCCGCGGATGCTGCATGTGCTGCGCACCGAGGGGGCCGGAGTCCTGCTGCGCAAGCTGCGCCGGCGGCTGCATATCCGCCCGCTCGCGCCCAAGGGACCGCCGACCCTGCTCACACTCGACGAACCCTTCGATCCCATCGCCTTTCCGCACCATGCCGCGCCGCGCGTCTCGGTCGTCATCGCGATCCAGCGGCCGCTGCGGGCCATCCATCACTGTCTCGCCGCGCTCGCCGGCGCCGAGACCCGGACCACGTTCGAGGTCGTCCTGGTCGCCGGGACGATCGATGATCGGACGCGCCGACTCGCCCGCTATCCGGGCACACGACTGATCCAGTCACCGAGCGCCTCCGGACCGGCCGCTGTACTCGATCAGGGCGCGCGCGCGGCTCGGGGCGACTTCATCGTCTTTCTGAGCGACGACACCCAGGTCCAGCCCGGCTGGCTGGACGTGCTGGTGCAGAGCTTCGAGGAGACGCCCGACGCCGGCATCCTCGGCAGCCGTCTGCTCTACCCCGACGGACGCCAGCGCGAGGCCGGACGCCGGATCGCCCCCGATGGTTCGATGCATCGACTGGGCCGGCTGGACGACCCGGATCAGCCCGCCCACGGCTATCGGCGCGTGGTCGACGCCTGCTCGCCGGCCGCGCTCGCGATCCGCGCCGAGCTGTTCCGACGCCTGGACGGTTTCGATCCGACCCTGGTCGACGCCGATGAACTGGCCGTCGATCTGGCCCGCCGGGTGCGCGCCGACGGTCGGCGGGTCTACTGTCAGCCGCTCTCGCGCGTGGTCCGGTTCGGGTCCGTCGACCCGTGCCGGGTCGAGCCGAAACCCGGCGATCACTCTGCCGCGCTCGTCCAGGCCGCCGACGAGACGCGAAGGCGCGTGCTGGTGGTCGACAGCTACATGGTCACGCCCGACCGCGAGTCCGGCTCACTGCGTATGCTCAACCTCTTTCGCATCCTGCAGGGACTCGGTTATCAGGTGACGTTCGCCGCCGCCAATCTGGAGGCCCCTCAGCCCTATGTCGCCGACTTGCAGCGCCAGGGGTTCGAGGTGCTCTATCGGCCCCATGTGCGCTCGATCGCCTGTCATCTGGCCGACGAGGGCGCGCGCTATGATCTGGTGATCCTGAGCCGGGCCGACGCCGCCGCGCAGGTCATGAACGCAGCGCGGCGCCACTGTACGCAGGCGCGGATCGTCTTCGACACGGTCGACCTGCACTTCCTGCGCGAGCAGCGGCTCGCCGAGCTGCTCGGCGATCGCGGCACGCGCCTGCTGGCCGAGTCGCGCAAGCGTCAGGAGCTGGAGCTGATGCGTCGGGCCGACCTGACACTGGTGGTGAGCGAGGCCGAGCGCGACCTGCTGGCCATGGAGGCGCCGGACGTCGCCGTGCGCGTGGTCTCCAACATCCACCAAATCTTCGGCTCAGCCAATCCGCCCGAGGCGCGGCGTGATCTGCTCTTCATCGGCGCCTTCTCGCATCCGCCCAACCGCGATGCCGTGCTCTTCTTCTGCGACGAGGTCATGCCGCGACTGCGCGCCCGTCTGCCCGATCTCAGGCTCAAGGTCATCGGTTCCGACCCGCCGGCCGAGGTGCTGGCGCGCGCCGGGGACGCGGCCGGTGTCGACGTGCTGGGCTATGTGCCGGACGTCGCCCCCTTCTTCGCCGGCTGCAAGCTCTCGGTGGCGCCGCTGCGCTATGGCGCCGGGGTCAAGGGCAAGATCAATCAGAGTCTCGCCCACGGGCTGCCGGTGGTCGCCACCGGGACGGCGATCGAGGGGATGCATCTGGTCGATGGCGAATCCGTCCTGGTCGCCGACACGGCCGAGGCCATGGCCGGGGCGGTGATCCGTCTGCATCAGGATCCCGAGCTATGGCGACGGCTGTCGGCGGGCGGACTGGCGGTGATGGAAGCGCATTTCAGTTTCGCGGCGGCCGAGCGGGCCGTGCGCGCGGCACTCGTTCCGGAGTCCAGCTCGTGACCGATCTCGATCCCCCATCCATCCCGGCCGTCAGTCTCATCCTGGTCAACTACAACGCCGGTCCGCTGCTCACCGAGGCGGTGGGCGCGGCGCTCGCCTCCAGCGTTCCGGTCGAGGTCATCGTCAGCGACAACGGGTCGCGCGACGACAGTCTGGAGCGGCTGAGACAGGTCCATGGCGGAGACGCGCGTCTGCGGATCCTGGAGAACGGCGCCAATCTCGGTTTCGCCGCCGCCAACAACCGGGCGCTGCCCCTGGCACGCGCCGAGCGGCTGTTGTTCCTCAATCCCGATTGCCTGGTCGCGCCCGACACGCTCGAACGTCTGATCGCCATCCTCGACACCCGTCCCGAAGTCGGGATGATCGGCTGTCTGGTGTGCGATCCGGACGGCGCCGAGCAGGTCGCCTGTCGGCGTGCCATCCCGGATCCCTGGATCGCGCTCCGGCGTCTCCTGCATCTGGATCGCTTGAACCCCGCCGGCGAAGGGAGGCGTCTGGATCAGCGCCATCAGCCGCTGCCGACCGTCCCGGTCGAGGTCGAGGCCATCTCGGGTTCGTTCATGCTGACGACGCGCCGCGCGCTGGAGCGGGTCGGTCCGCTCGACGAGGGCTATTTCCTGCATTGCGAGGATCTCGACTGGTTCGTGCGTTTCCATGAGGCCGGGTTGAAGATCCTGTTCGTGCCGGACGTCCGTGTGATCCATCACAAGGGGGCCTGCAGCACTGGCGATCCGCTGGCCGTCGAGCGTCACAAGCATCGCGGCATGGTGCGCTTCTTCCGCAAGCATCAGGTCCGGCGCCATTCGCGCGCCTTCGGCTGGCTGGTGGTGGTCGGCATCTGGATGCATTTCGGACTCAAGGCGCTGTCGATTCGGCTCGGACCCAGGGGGCGTCGATGACGGGCGCGACACACGAGAGCCATTTCGGCTCGGTCCTGGTGACTGGAGCGACCGGCCAGGTCGGGCGTCGGCTCGTCTCGGCTCTGCTCGAAACCGGGCATCCGGTGACCGTCCTGACCCGCTCGCCCGAGTCGGCACGACGGCTGTGGCCGAACGACCGGGTCGCGGTGCATGTGGGAGACCTGACCGAGGCCGCGACGCTCGCCGGACTCGGCGAAGGTCTGAAGACTGTCCTTCATCTGGCCAGCTATGCCCCGCGCCCCGACGAACCGGATCTCTACAACGCCCCAGATCACTGGCGCGTGACCGCCGAAGGCACGGCCAATCTGGTCGCGGCACTCGCCGGGTCAACGATCGAACGGCTGGTCTATGTCAGCACCGTCAAGGCGATGGGCGATCGTGCGGGCGCGCTCGGTCGGCCGGCTGGCACCGACACGCCGCCCGAGCCTGACTGTCTCTATGGCCGCGCCAAGCTCGCCGCCGAGCACAGGGTGCTCGAATTCGGCCGCGCGCGTGGGATCGAGGCCAGCGTGATGCGTCTGCCGATGGTCTATGGACTCGACGGCGCCGGCAACATCACGCGAATGGTCGCCGCCGTGGCCGCCGAACGCTTCCCGCCCTGGCCGCGCCTCGACAATCGGCGTTCGGCGATCCATGTCGATGACGCCATCGCCGCCGCGCTCCTGATCGCGCGTCACCCGGAAAGCGGCGACCGGACCTATATCGCTACCGATGGCCGGCCCTATTCGACGCGCTGGATCTATGAGCAGATCCTGTCGGCGCTTGGGCGTCCCATCCCTCGCTGGACGGCGCCGCTGTGGATGCTGCAAGGCGCCGCACTCGGCGGCACGCTCGCCGAGCGGTGGATGGGGCGACGGATGCCGTTGACGCGCGATGCGCTCGTGAAGCTGACGGGCGATGCCTGGTACGACTCCAGTGCGCTCACGGCCCTGGGATTCGTGCCCCGGCACGGGCTGGCGGACGAGATCCAACGTCTCGCACGACCCTGGCAGGCCGCCCCCTAATGTTCTCGGGATATGGCCATGCCCGGAGCTGCGCCTATTCCACCGTCACGGATTTGGCCAGATTGCGCGGCTGATCGACATCCGTGCCCTTGAGCACGGCGACGTGATAGGCCAGCAGTTGCAGCGGGATGGTGAAGATCAGCGGGTCGATCAGATCGTCGGTCTCGGGCAGACGCACGACCGTCACGCCCTCCCCCTCCTCCAGCGGCACCTGGAAATCGGCGAAGACGATGAGCTGACCGCCACGGGCGCGGACCTCTTCCAGGTTGGACTTGAGCTTTTCGAGCAGTGCATTGTTGGGCGCCACGGCCACCACCGGCATCTGCTCGTCGATCAGGGCCAGTGGACCATGCTTGAGCTCACCGGCCGCATAGGCCTCGGCATGGATGTAGGAGATCTCCTTGAGCTTGAGCGCGCCCTCCATAGCGATGGGGTATTGCTCGCCGCGCCCGAGAAAGAGCGCGTGCTGCTTGTCGATGAAGCGCTCGGCGAGCGCCGCGACGGTCTCGTCGAGTCGCAGCACCTCCTCGATCTTGCCCGGCAGGGTGCGCAGCAGCGCCACGAGTTCGGCTTCGGCCGCCGCATCGAGCCGATGGAAGCGCCCGAGCGCGATGGTCAGCAGCAGCAGCGCCGCCAGTTGGGTGGTGAAGGCCTTGGTCGAGGCCACGCCGATCTCGGGGCCGGCCTGGGTGAGGAAGACCAGATCCGACTCGCGCACCAGCGAGCTCTCGGGCACGTTGCAGATGGCGAGCGTCGCCGCATAGCCGGAGGCCCTGGCCTGACGCAGGGCCGCCAGGGTGTCGGCGGTCTCGCCCGACTGTGAGATGGTCACGAACAGCGCCTGCTCCGGGACGACATGGCGCCGATAGCGATACTCGCTCGCCACCTCGACCTGACAGGGCAGGCCGGCGACGGCCTCCATCCAGTAGCGCGCCACCAGCGCGGCATGGAAGCTGGTGCCGCAGGCGACGATGGTCACGGCCCGAATCTCGGCAAAGAGGGCGGCGGCCTGATTGCCGAAGGTCTCCGGCAGGACGCGGTCACTCGTCAAGCGTCCTTGCAGGGTGTCGGCGATGGCGCGCGGCTGCTCGAAGATCTCCTTCTGCATGTAGTGCCGATAGGGGCCGCGCTCGGTGGCCTCGGCCGAGACCGTCGAGGTCTTGACCGGACGCTCGACGACCCGGCCGTCACGATCCCAGATGCGCACCCGATCGCGCGTCAGCTCGGCCAGATCGCCTTCCTCCAGGAAGATGAAGCGATTCGTGACCGGCAGGAGCGCGAAGACGTCCGAGGCGATGAAGTGCTCGCCGAAACCGACCCCGATCACCAGCGGACTGCCCTGGCGCGCCGCGACCAGATGTTCGGGGTCGGCGGCGTCGATCACGCCCAGCGCATAGGCCCCGCGCAGGCGCCCGGTGGCTGCGCGCACCGCCTCGACCAACGACAGTCCGTGCGCCAACTCGGCGTGGACGGCATGGACCGCGACCTCGGTGTCCGTCTCCGAGGTGAAGACGTAGCCGGCGGCGAGCTGTTCGCGCCGCAATTCCTCGTGGTTCTCGATGATGCCGTTGTGCACCAGCATACAGCGGTCGTGACTGAGGTGCGGATGGGCGTTGTGGGTCGCCGGCTCGCCGTGGGTCGCCCAGCGCGTGTGGGCGATGCCGAGCGTGCCCGGCAACGGATCGGCCGCGACCGCTTCGGCCAGACGCGCGACCTTGCCGAGCTCGCGCCGCCGCTCGAGCCGGCCCGAATCGTCGAGCACGGCGAGGCCCGCCGAGTCGTATCCGCGATATTCGAGCCGGCGCAGACCTTCCAACAGGATGGCCGCGACCGGGCGTTGAGCGATGGCACCGACGATTCCGCACATGATGACGAGAGACTCCTGATCCGGACAGGGTTCGAAGCCTAGTCACTCGGCGGCGTGCTGTAAATCGGTTTGGAGCGCTGACGATCTCAAACGGCCGGCCAGGATACAGCGTCCCGTGTCGTCGCTTTTCAGACAAACTTGAAGAGGCACGGAGCTGGTGCTCCAGGCTCGTGGGCAGCAACGGCGGATCACACAGCGCGCGGGCCTCGGCTCGAACGCCGGATGGTTAGCGACCGACGCCAGTTTGTCGGCGTAGCGGCGGCCACGCGGGCTGCCGGCGCCGATCTGTTGCAGTTCCTTGTCGAGAAATTCAGGCGCCGCTCCCGATAGCTCGGGGCGGGCTGGAATGACGGGTGGACGCCCCGGTCTTTCAGCGCATGGGCTTGGCGGGAGCGGCATCCGCTGGGGTGGCTCGAAAATTCGAACCTGACCCCTTCCCTCCTTCAGTGCTGATCCGAAGCCAAGCGTTCGACGGCAAGCCGATAAGCCACGCTATCTTCGCGCTTGGCCACCGCCATCACCATGACGATCAGTACATCGTCCTTCACGCGATAGACGAGACGCCAGCCGAGTTTTCGCAGCTTGATTTTGTAGCAGCCCTGCAAGCTGCCATGCAACTCCGAACCGGGTACGTGGGGTTGCTCCAGACGTTTCTTGAGTGCTTTGCGAAGCGGTTCCTTGATGCTGCCATCAAGCGCCTCCCATTCGGCCAGTGCCGGCGGCACAAACTTGAGCCGGTACCGGGTAGAGGCTTCCAGATCGATGTCAGATTTTGTCAATGTCGACCTCGATGGCCTCGTCTTCGTAAGCCAGACGGTTACGTACCAACTCTACCAGATCGTGGTCGACCAGATCTTCGACCATCGCCGCGAAAAGCTTTGGCGTGATCATGTAAAAGGCCGGGCGGTTGTGATTCAGCACCGCCACGGGCTTCTCACCGGCGGTACGCAGAACCTGTGCCGGGTTGCGTTTGAATTCGGACATGCTGATGGAGTAATCGGCGTAGATCGTGTCCATAGTCGGCTCCTAGATAATATCAGCTACAAATATAGCGCCAAATCGGGTGCTTTTTCAATCAAGGTCGTCTGTGATGGGAGTTCTGGCGTTACGCGAAGAGGGTATCGGCGGTCATGCGGCCAGTAGCCGATTGGCGGGTGTGGCTGGGAGTCGGTGAGCCGCGAGCCATGCGAACCGGCGCACGGACAGTCGACCCGAGCGCGAAAAACCCCGCTCCCGATGGCTCGGGGCGGGGCTGGAATGACGGGTGGACGCTCCGGCTTTACAGCGCGGAGGCTTGGCGGGAGCGGCGTCCGCTGGGGCAGGCTCGAAAATCAATTCGAACCTGTCGTTTCGTCAATTCATGGCCCGCCAGATCGGTCATCCCGGTCTCGCTCACCTGCTGATCGCGTTGATCAAGAAAAGCTGGGGGAACGGCCAGCATGACCGAACCGCCGACCTTGCGAAAATTTTTTGTGTTCATCATTCGCCTCCAGCGGATCATTTGGACTTTGGTTTTGGGACCGCAGCCGATGTGGAGAAAGGTTCGGGTCACGGACGGTGGCTCCAGAAACTGATCGCGCTCACCGCCGCCGAGCCTGCACGCCAGGCGACTTGGATCTGACGTCGCGCATTCGATCCGAGCGCCGGGTCATCGCGATCCATCCAAAGCAGGGTGTGGGTATCGAGAATCACCTCCACATCAATCACATCGGCCAGACGCCGTAGCTGGTCTTTGGTCAGGTCTGCCACGACATTTTTGGCGTAGGCGTAGACCAAGTAGCACTGGTCATCTCGGCAAGAGAAAACGTGGTCCGTCCGTTTTCTCGCTCAGTGAAAAATGGTCTCAGGCGTGTCGGCGGTGAGGATACGATCCAGCCAAGTGTCCAGTTGCTCCAGTTCCGCCCGTTCAATGCGTTCGCGGTGTCTTTGCGCCGCTTCGGGTCCGAATTTCCGCGTGAGTTGGCGCAGCAGCGTTTTGGCTTCGCCTTGCTGCACACCCTTCTCGATCCCCGCTTGTTCAACAGTCGTGACATACGGCATACGCAGTTGCTCCTCGTAGGCATAGAGTGTTTGGCGGAAGTCGGCCTCCAGCGCCTGGGGCAGGCGGATCATCCAGTCGATGAGGCGGAAGACTTGCAGGATCAGCGTCTCGCTGTAGCCGCGCTCGTACATCCGGCGGATGAGACGGAATTTCCAGCCTTTGAGCGTCTCGGCCTCGTCGGTGACCTTGGCGCGGATCTGGGCCATGACCACCAGGGCGAAGAGGTTGTCGCTCGCTTCCAGTTCGGCCCAGCGGTTGGGGTCGACGTAGTCGAGCAGTTTGACCATCGGGAAGCGGAAGGCGATCCCGCAGCCCCAGAGGCGATGACGGAACTGGCTGGGGCGGAAGCTCGCCGTGGTGTCGGTGAGCACCGCGAGGCTGACGACCTCCAGGCCATAGCGGTCGCGCAGTCGAGTTTGGTAGACGAACATGCGCTCGCCGAAGTCGCTTTCGGGATCGCCCTGGACCTCGACATGGATGAGCACGGCGATCCGGCGACCGTCGCGGGCGCGCACCCGCACCAGTTTGTCGGCGTAGCGCCGACCGCGCGGGCTACCGGCGCCGATCTGTTGCAGTTCCTTGTCGAGAAATTCCGGCGGCACGCGCCAGTCGATCCGGGCGTGAATAGCCGGGAACAGCAGCGCGAGAAACTCGGGAAAGAAGCGTTCCAGGGCTTCTTTCCAGGGGCTGTCGTAGTCGCTTTTGGGGGCTTCGGCTGAGTTGGCGGTATCGGCTGTCATGGGGCGAGTTTAGCCGATTCGCCGGCGGGGGTGGGAGCCATTCCAAGCGCGAGCCTACGGCTATTGCATATACTGTCCCTTTTCACTCCCCTTTTCACTGTGGTCGAGGCGGCGGGGTTGACGGTCGAGACGCGGCCATAAGAGGACCGGTTGACGTGTTCCGTGGGGGCGGCCTAATGCGGGCCGTCCGGTCGGGACATTTTTTCTTGGCGTGTGGTGAGTGGTCGGGGAGAGGCGGCGGGCACTGAAGGCGGATCAGGATTGGCCTCAGGTTGCTCAATAGACGCGCGAGACGGGTCGCTGGAGCCGTGACCCTGGGATGAGTGAGGCTGGACGAATAACCGGCCGGATTGAACGCCTCAGCAAGTGTCGTGGTTGAGAGGCCGCCGCGGTGATGCTGGCTTGTCACAGTCCCATTACGGGACTACACTTTAACTATGAGAATCATCGCCATCAGCCACCTGAAAGCCTTCTGGGAGCAGTACCCAGATGCCGAGCAACCGCTCCTGGCCTGGATCGACGAGGTCAAGAAAGCCGCCTGGCTCTCGCCGAGCGACATCAAGGAACACTATCGCAGCGCGAGTATTCTCAAGAACCGCCGTGTCGTCTTCAACATCAAGGGTAACGACTACCGGCTCGTCGTAGCCATAGCCTATCGCTACGGCGCCATCTATGTGAAATTCATCGGCACGCACCGTCAATACGACGCGATCGACGCCGAAACCGTTGAAATGGGGTAAGCGCCATGAATATCCGTCCGATTCGCAACGATCAGGACTACCGTGCAGCACTCAAGGCGCTCTCGCCGCTGTTCGACCATGAGCCGGAGCCGGGCACTCCGGAAGGCGACTACTTCGACGTCATGCTGACCCTAGTGGAAGCCTACGAGACTAAACACTTCCCGGTCGATCTGCCGAACCCTGTCGATGCCATCAAGTTCCGCATGGAGCAATCAGGGCTGACTGCGAGCGACCTGGCTCCGGCGATTGGTCGCACCAATCGCGTCTACGAGGTGCTGAACGGCAGGCGCTCGCTGACACTTCCGATGATCTGGAAGTTGCACAGCCAGTTCGGCATTCCGGCCGAAAGCCTCATCAAGCCCATGCAGCGCGCGGGCACCTAAGAATTCACCACCGCCGACTCGGCGATGGTCGTTCTGACCAGCGAAAACGCCGCTTGCACATCCCCGGACTTTGCCACTCGATAGTCGGGATGCCGCTTGACCGTGATTTCAGGGCTGTGAATCACCACTGGCGGAAAATCGCGCCACAGGGTTCAGGCCGGCTTAAGCGTCATTGTCGAACAGATCCCGCGTTTCAGTATCTCGTTGGCATGGCTTTGGTCCCGGCTTTTGTCGCTTGAGCGCACGACCGAGGCGCTGCTCCAAGGCTTCGACAAAGTCTTCACCGCCGAGCGGGCGCCCGGTGCGGGCATGGGCGTGCAGGGCTTCGACGGTGTCCTTGTCCTCCGGCTCACCAAGGAAACGGCGCCAGTCTGAAATCAGATTCAACAGCGGCCCGACTTGGACAAACGCATCATCCGCTCCCGCCAAATGCGCGCGCGCACTCGACCACGCCCAATCCTCCGGCCGTTGGCACAGACGAGCGCGCACGGGATTCAGCTCCACATACCGAGCGGCGGCGATCAAATGCCGCTCATCCATGACAAACGAGTGAAACCGCTCCTGCCAAAGATGCCCGCGCCAGCCTTGGCGAAAATTGATCATCCGGGTATAGCGCCGATGGGCTTCACCCAACGCATCACGCAAACCAAATTCCGTCGCGGGCACCAGAATCAGATGCACATGATTGGGCATGAGGCAGTAGGCTAAGACCCGCGTTTCGCAGGCACGACAGGAGCGCGATAGCAAACGCCGATATTCAGCGTAATCATCATCGCCAAAGAAGGTTTGTTGGCGCCTGTTGCCGCGCTGCGTCACATGATGCGGCAACCCCGGAACCACCACGCGCGGAAGTCTTGCCATTGTTCCGTCAACGTCTCACCCGTCACAAACGCCTTGGCAAGATTTTAACCCCATTTTGCGTTCTTCGTCTAGGAATTAAGTATACTGTCCCCGGAATTCGAATTCCTGTCCCCGGAATTCGGGGAATTCGGAATTCGGCAAGCGCCGCAGCGGTCTTCTGCAGAAGATCGCGGCTCCCGCCCCGAGCACGTCGGAAAGTTGATTAACCCGGGGGCAATTCCAGATGTCGTCAGGGGGGCAAATCTTCGTGTCGCTTGACACGTTACAAAGGCCCTTATGGAAAAACCCTGCCCCTCGTGAGAAGGACAGGGTTCGAAGGCTTTCACCTCAAGCACCCACCCGAGGGCGGGGCAATGAGGTTTGGGCGCAGGTGTTGGGTTGCGCGTGCGCAACCCAACCTACGCTGCTGTCCCCGGAATTCGCTGGAAGTGTGGAACCGGGTTAGGCGGGATCAGTCAGGGGAATTAAGTATACTGTCCCCAGAATCCCTGTACAGAGATAATAGTCATCATCGTTATGATGTCGAATCCATCAAGATTTCGTGACATTCAATATACCATTTCCGCACGGCAACAACACAGTACGGTTTGCGTCGCCCCGTAGGATGGGTAGAGCGAAGCGAAACCCATCGAACCCCGCGACACGGCATCAGAACCGCGCACACAAAAAAACGCCCCCGGTTTCCCGAGGGCGTTCAAGTCTGTCTTCAAGGTCGGCGGCTCGATGGGTTTCGTGACCGAGGGCGTCCGTGCCCAATCTTCAATGTTGTTCCACGGTCACTCTACCCATCCTACCTTGCTACCCGGCTGTCATGGGGTGAGTTTAGCCGATTCGGTGGCGGGGTGGGAGCGTTGGGCGCAGCCAGAAAGGAATTAAGTATACTGTCCCCGGAATTCCCCAGGTCAGTGGCTCGATGGGTTTCGTGACCAATCGGCGTCCGTGCCAAAAGTCAGCGTCATACCGTGGCCACTCTACCCATCCTACCTTGCTTGCCCTTCAGGTCAGGGGGCCAAGCGGGAATTAAGTAAACTGTCCCCGCCCCCCACCGGAACCACCACTCGCGGAAGTCTTGCCATTGTTCCGTCAACGTCTCCCCCGTCACAAACGCTTTGCCAAGACTTTAAGCCCATTGGGCGTCTTTCGTCTAGGAATTAAGTATACTGTCCCCGGAATTCCCGTTTGGTCAGGAGGAAGCCCCCGATGTCCCTAGGGCGTTCAAAGCCGCGCCATGTCATCAGGATGGCACCATAAAAAACGCCCCCGGTTTCCCGAGGGCGTTCAAGTCATACCGTCAAGCGTTGGAGCAGTGAACGATGGGTTTCACGGCCATTCGGCGTCCGTGCCAATCATCAAGCGGCGTGCCGTGGCCGTTCTACCCATCCTACCTTGCTACCTTGCTTAGGAGAAGTTAGCAATGTTGAAGGTTGCCGCATTGGTCACGTCTGTAAGGACGCCAACAATGGCCACGTCGCCAACTTCAACCGTTAAGTCGGGGCTGTTGTCAATAGCCTCATTTACATAGATGATTTGAGTCTGGTCCGTCCCTTGGATCACCAGAACGCTCACAGCATTGTCAGCGATCGTCGTGCTGAATACTTTGCCAGCCCCAAACAGGTCACCAAAATCGCCACCCGCAAAGTCCTTACCGGCAATCGCTGCATTGAAGTTAACGATGTTGATCGAATCGTTAGCGATCGTCGCGGCGGACGTCAGATTACCAATGGTCGTAAGCGTACCAGGGACAGTACCGATGAAGGCGTCGACATCCAGAACGTCGGCACCGGCGGCTGTCCCGGTGTTAAATCCGGTAATGGTATCCTTGCCATTGCCCGCGCCCGTACTAGCAAAGATAGCGGTATTCGCGCCGCCCCCAGTTAGATCAATCGTATCGTTGCCGCCGGAGCCCGTCACGGAATCGTTTCCAGCACCAACGTGGATCGTATCCCCTTGGCTGGTCCCAACGATCACATCGTTGTGCCCGGTACCCGTAATGGTTGTACCGTTGACTGCTGTCGCAGAGCCAGTGTAGGTGAGAATGCCGTTGGTCAGACCAGAAGCATCAACGGTACTGACGACTGTATTGCCCGAAGTATTCGAGTTGATGGTAAAGTTGGCGTCCTTCGCGGTGAGGTTGATTTCCTTGAGCTGAGGGTCAGTAACCACCAGCGTCGCGGTGCTGGTGCCAGCAACGGTGTCAGGCGCCGAAACATTCAGTGTCTCGACATTATTTGCCGTGAACGTGTATGTCGTGTCTGTATTCTTGTTGGTACCGACATTCAATACATCCGTCTGGGAGGAATCTGCACCTGTCAAGCTCAGCACGACAGCGCTCGGAGTATCCGCAAAAGTGACGTTCGAACCCGAAGCCAGGCCAGTGATGGTGGCCGCGCCAACAGTGCTGGCAAACGAGATGCTGTCGGCGCCAAACCGGGAGATATTGAGGTTGGTCGTACCAGCAGCATCCGCAACCTCAACGGTCTTGATACTGCTGATATTGGCTGCGGTTGTTGTGAAGGCCGCGAGTTGAGTGATATTGGCGGACAGGGTGTCGTCACCATCACCACCGTTGACCACATCATTCGTATTCAGAGTAGCTGCAAACAAGAATTTGTCGTTACCGTGGCCGCCCGTCACCTTCATGTCACCGCCTAGGGCCACGTCAAGCGTGAGGTTACCAGTGGCGTCGGTCGCATTCACAGTGCGCAGCAAGGTTGACCCAGTATGGGTATCCGTGATAACTACATCGCCATCACCCTTGAGATTCAAGGTTGCCAACTTGTCGGCGGCCAGGGCAGCAATGGTATTACCGGTGTCGGTGGCCGTCTTCTTGCCCGTTGAGTCAATGGTCAGGGTCTCAACACCAGCAATCGTGACGTTGTTTGCCTTGCCCAAGTTCATCTTCAGGGTTGATGCATCGGCTGAGCCAGTGACATCGTTGTAGCTCACCGTCAAACTGGCGTAGGTGTTAGCCGTCGTATTCCCGATCAAGCCACCCTGGATGCCTGCGACAACAGCCTTACCAACATTGTTCACGATCAGGGTACTGTTATGACCTGCAGTGGCACTGGTTGACCCCACCGAGTTCAGCGACCAGACCTGCTCGATACCGGTACTATTAACACCAGAGAAGGTCGCATCAGTTCCATTCCCGGCCCCTGTCATCGTGGCCTTCACGAACTCCACTGAAGTCAACGAGGGAGCGCGTACAATCGTTCCAGTCGTGTTTGCAGTAACGCCGAATTGCAGCGTGTCGGTTCCGCCACCGCCGTTGATGATGTCACTGGTTGACAGAGTGCCGTCAGAAAGACCACGGAACAAATCATCGCCATCACCGGGCTTATAGGTCAGGACGATTTGGCCGTCGTTCATGATCGCCGCACTCGGCGTAACGGAATCCGCACCTGCAGTGAGCGTAATAGCGCGCCACTCACCAATCCCTTTACAAGTCAAAGACTTACGCGCGTTTTGAAGCCCTCGAAGCGCCCACTTCCGACCACTTTCCTACCGCAAAAGGCAGATTTTCAGTCTGATAGGATATTTTCTTTGTCTTTTCAAAGACTTAGCCGCGTCACCTATCTATATAGACGCAATTTGCAGCCAATCCGACGTACCAACTACCTACCAACCGAAGCCATCTA
The DNA here is from genome assembly GCF_013385175.1 of Allochromatium humboldtianum. GTDB lineage: Bacteria > Pseudomonadota > Gammaproteobacteria > Chromatiales > Chromatiaceae > Thermochromatium > Thermochromatium humboldtianum. Next base: position 194,066 of record NZ_JABZEO010000007.1, read on the forward strand.
GTGCAAAGGCCACCCAATGTGTCTCATCAGGTGGCCTTTGTGCCTTTTTGGTGGCTCGGGATGCTGTGCTCATTGTGGCGCATCAGGCGGATTTTGTGCCTTGAGGATCACGCCTATCGCCCCGTCATCGCGGGTGACGAATTCGATGCCGGCCAGGGTCAGGGCCTTGGCCACCTTGTTGATCGTGGAGCCACGGCTGTCGGCCAGTGCCCCTTCCATGCGCAGCAGCGCTGACATCGAGATGCCCGAGGCCTTGAGCAGGTCGTCCCGGCTCCAGCCCAGCATCGCGCGTGCGGCGCGGATCTGTCTTCCGTCGATCATGGTCGACTCCTTTTTGGGTAGGTAAATATTCTGGTCTATTAGACGCTTTTTATGTCCTTTCAGGCGCATTGTATCGTAGTATGACCCTCAATAGATAGAGGAGCACGACGATGCCTGCACAAGCGTTGACGACCGAATTCCTGGCCACCCTGCCAGGTCGCGAGCCTGCCTCCGGGGCAGTGAGTTACTTCGATACGGAGATCAAGGGCTTCCTGCTGGAGCACCGGGCCAGCGGCGGGGCCACCTTCTACTTCCGCTACCGCGATGCGGCCGGCAAGGTGCGGCTGAACCGGATTGGCCGCTCTGACGAGATTTCGGTGTCGGACGCCCGGGCCAAGGCGCACAAGATGAAGCAGATGGTGACCGAGGGCGGCGACCCGAAGGTGGAGAGTCATCGCTTCAAGGATGTGCCGACCTTCGGGGATTTCGTGGCCGAACGCTACCTCCCCTACGCCAAGACACGCAAGCGCAGCTGGGAGACGGACGAGACGATGCTGCGCAACCACCTGCTGCCGGTGTTTGCCGAGTTCCGGATGAACCGCATCACCCGCTCCGATGTGGTGGCCTTCCACCACGCGGTGTTCGAGAAGGGCTACGCGGCCGGGACCTGCAACCGAATGATCGTGCTGATGAAGTTCATCTACAACTGCGCGATCCGCTGGGACATCCTTCCGCCCAAGAGCAATCCCTGCGATGGTGTCGAGCCCTTCGAGGACCACGGCGCCCGGGAGCGTTACCTGACCACCGACGAGGTGCAGCGGCTGTTTGATGAGTTGGACACCAACCGGAATGTGCAGGTGGGCCAGGTGATCCGGCTGCTGCTCTACACCGGGGCGCGTAAGCGCGAGATCCTGGATGCGCGTTGGGACGAGATTGATTTCAACCGGCGGATGCTGACGGTGCCGGCGGCGCGCTCAAAGTCGAAGAAGCCGCGTCACATTCCGCTGTCGGATGCGGCCATTGAGCTGCTGCAGGCGCTGCCACGGCAGGAGGACATCCCCTGGGTATTCTTCAACCCCAAGACCAAGAAGCCGCCGGTGTCGATCTTCTACGCCTGGGATTCGATCCGTAAAAAGGTCGGGCTGGAGGAAGTGCGGCTGCACGACCTGCGCCACAGCTACGCCAGTTTCCTGGTCAATGCCGGGCGGTCGCTGTACGAGGTGCAGAAGCTCCTCGGCCACCACGACCCGAAGGTGACGATGCGCTACGCGCACCTGTCGCCGCAGGCGATGCTGGAGGCGGTCAATGTGGTGGGGAATGTGGTGGGGCGGCGGCCGGTGGTGAATCAAGCAACGGCGGCCACTGCGTGAGGTTTCACGCAGTGGGCTGCCAGGCCTCACGATTCCAGGCCCCACTGAAGCCTTGCCCATTGGCCAGGGCGCTGAGCGGTGGCATCAGAAAGTCACGCAGATCGGCGACGACCTGCTCCAACGTCAGCGCATCGAGCCGATTCTTTTTCAGGAAACCTTGCCACTGCATCTGCTTTTGCGCATCGGAGGCAAAGGCCTCGGTCAGGCCGAACGGTACATCCGTCGGGATGTCGGTGCCTCGGCGTGACAGCGTCGCGCCGATGGCCTCGCGCAGCACTTCCCCTCCGAAATCGCTGTGCCTGGCCAGCACCCACAGATCGAAGTAATCCTTCATCCGGCTGTTGGCCACGCCGAGAGAGATCAAGGCTTCGAGCTTTTCCGCAACGACGGTGTAGCGGGGATAGACCCGGAGTTTGGGTGCCGGAAATTCCTCAAGCATCACCGGATACTCCACGGCCTCAGGTCCGGGTGTGACCGCATCGCCGTAGCCCACGTCGACCTGGACCGGGCAGCGCGCACCATCGACCCAACCCAGCAAAGTCACGCGGATACCAGCGTAGTTGGCCTCCTTGCGGATTTCTTCAGCCCGGATGCTCTGGGTATCGAAACGGATGCCGTCATCGACATCCAGCGCGCACAACTCTGCGAAGGCCTCGATCAGGTAGGGCTCTTCCGCGAGGCCAAAGCCGAGCAGGTCCATGTCGCGTGTCGGCCGCAAGGGCACATCGAACCAGAGGTCGAACAGCAGTGCGCCCTTGAGCAGGAAATGGTCTGCGTGCGTCGAGATGCTCAAACGGTACAGCAGTCGCTCCAGCGCATAGCGGGTGAGCACCAGCGTGAAGTCCCGCTTTTCGGCACGGGCCTTGTTGAGCAGTTTGGCGCGCACCGAAGCAGCAACGTTGCGTCCGCTCACATCAGCGCCTCCAGATACGGGCGCATCACATTGGCCACCCGACAGACTTGGGCGCAGTGCCACAGGTCATCCATCTTCACGCGCCTGGCATTCCAGGCCTCGCGCAGCGCTTCGAGCGCGACGTCCAGTCCGATCTTGTTGCGGTACTTGAAGCAGTCGGCCACCGTCTTGGCCACGCTCGTCACCTGCACCGCGACGCCATCGACCCGGTGCTCCTCCACCCCTTCGGTCAGCGCATCACCACTGAAACGCACGATGCGCAGCGGCGGGTAGTCCATCTTGGGAGCGCGGGCCTTGTTGGCAATCGCCACCCACACCTCGAACGGCGACTGGGTGGTCAACCCGTGAAACTGCAGTGCCGACAGCAGGCACACCACGACATTCGGGTGCTTGCTGGCCACCTCGGCCAGGGTGGCGTGCTCGGACACCGGTCGATCCGGCAGCGCGTAGAGGCCACGGCACAGCCGGGTCAGCTTGCCCTGGCGGGCCAGCGTGCTGAGTGCCATCCGAGAAAAGCCGCACGCCTCTACGTCGCACGGGCGAAGCAGCCCTTGCCGGCGAGCCATGTCGAGGATGGGGGTTTGAGCGTTATCCATGGAAGCATTATTTCATATCGTCGGTACTTGTCAATTTCTACCGACACTTTGAAATAATCAGGCTCGCTACGCCACCCAGCCCTCAAACGGAAAAATTCCCCGACCCCACCACCCGTGAAGGCAGTGAGATCGGGGGATCGTCGTGTCTATTTGTCGTGCGCGGCAGCACCGGTCAGCGAACCGGCTCACGCCACTTGTCGAAGCTGCGCGCCCCGGTGTAGCCCAGATACCCGGCACCGAACAGCCACCACAGACTCTCGGGCACTGCGCCCAGTAGCTTGTTCAAGTTCTCCGCTGCCTGGAAGACGTGGGTCGGCCACCAGATGCCGATGATGGCGCCCATCACGCACAGCAAGATCACGCCGTAGATCACGTACAGGAAGGTCGGCCGTGCCCGGCTGGTCCAAGGGTCCGGCGAGTTGGCCTCGGCCAGGATCGCCGAGAGACTCGTCTGCATCTCCTGCAGTGCCAACTGTCCCTCGGCCTGCAGCAAGGCGAGCTTGGCTTTCTCCCGCTCGGCCGGGTCCGGCACCAGGCGGTCGATCAGGCGGCTACCGGCTTCCAGCAGGCCCGGTGCCAAGGTGGTCAGCAATGGCGTCATACCGTGCCCTCCACGAATTCGGCCATCCGGTTCATCCAACCGGCAGCGAACGCCGACTGCTTGGGATCGTTGGTGATCAACCGTCCGAGGTGACGCAGGCGCTGTCCCAGCACCTTGCCGTAGAGCACACCTTGATCGGCAGCAGCGAGTGCTGCGCGGGTCTTGGGGCCAATGACGCCATCGGCGGTGACACCGAGCGCTGTCTGCAGCCACTGCACCGCCCGCTTCGGCCCGGAATGCACCCCGGCGTCCACCAGCAGATGCAGCAGCGCCGGATGGGTAATGGCCTCGAAGCCGGGACCGGTGATGTACTGCTGACGGTAGATGGCACGGGCTTCGGATTCCGTCAGTGCTTGCACCTCAGCGACCGTGGCCGGGTGACCCAGCTTGCGCCAGGCTCCCAGCGTCTGTGCGGTGATGCCGAAGTTCGTCGGCCCGCCCCGGTCAGCAGGGTGATGCACGTAGCCGCCTTCCCGGCGCAGGATGTCGTCGAGGATGGTGTCGATGGCGTTCATGACCGCTCCTTGCCAAGACGCGTCTGCGCCCAGCGCTCCAGTTGGTAGATGGCCTGGCTGCCCATGTGGCCGGAAATGCCGACCAGGGCTGCGGTGACCAGGGGGTTGAACTGCGCGGCCTCGCACAGCCAGAAAGTGATGAGACCGGCGAAAGCCGAGGTGGCGATCTCGCCAATCAGTTCCACCACGTTGAAGGCCCGGGTCTCGCCGGACTTCACCTTGCGATAGAAATTGACCAAGCCACCCCAGGCGGCCAGCCCCGTCACCCAGAGGTAAGTGATCAGGCCGTAGGTCGAAGGATCTTTTTCGGGCACGGGGGTCTCCTTATGTGTCGGGTTCGGTGGAAGTGCCAGTCACCGGCACGGGGGATGCGGTGAAGCGCTCGCACTCCACCTGCGTGGTGTAGCCCTGGGTGCCAAGCCGGTGCTCGACGCGTTTGATGCGCCAGTCGGTGGGGATGCCCGGGCGCAGCGAAATCGACAGCCGGCCCTCGGCGGCGAGCCTTGGATCTCCGGGCAGGCTGAAACTGAGTTCCCCTTGCCCGCGTTCGCCGGTGTTCTTGCGCGTAGCCGCTGCCGCTTTGGCCTCGGCTTCGGTGGCATGGACGTAGCGGATCTCCTCGAACGGCGGCTGGCCGGTGGTCACTTCCCGGCGCTCGCCCTTCTCAAAGTCCCACCAGTACGCCTTGGTGCCGCCGGTGCTCACTTGCGGGGGCGACTGGCCGTTTTCGCCTTGTGCGCTGCCCGTGCCGGCGGGTTTGCGCGCGCTGTGCTGGTAGCGCCACTGGGCGAGTTGCTCGGGCGCCAGCTGTAGTGTCGGCAGCACCTGACCGGTGATGGTCTTGGCCGCGCCCTGGCGCGCGAGCACCAAAAATCCCGCTACGGGTTTGGCTACGGCATCGTGTTTGGCGGCCAAGCGGGTGAGCAGCGCCATGTCCGACTCCGCCGTCTGATCCAGATGCGGGATGGCAATGGCGCCGAGCTCGGGGTCAATCTTGGCCTCGTACCGATGCTCGCCCGCAATGGCCGTCACCAGCGCACCCAGTGTGGTCGCCTCCCAGGAACGCGTCTTGGGACTGCGAAACGGCCCGACCATATCGGCCGCCTTGGCCGAGACGGCGAGCGTGGCCGGCGGCGAGCGGATCTCGATCTCGTCGACGATGAACTTCCCCATCGCCACCCAAGAACGGCCGGCGTAGGACAGCGACACTTCCAGCACGGTACCGATCTTGGGCAGCTTGGCGATGGCGCCATCGGCGCGGCGCCGGTCATCCAAGGTCAGGCGCAAGGTGTCGGAGGACAGGCCCGCTTCGTCGGTGACCACCAGTTCGAGCAGCCGGTCGGCCACGGCGCGGGTGATGTCGGTGCGGTCGGCCAGGATCAGGAAGGTGGGTTGCATCGTTTTCCTCCGCTACGACCAGATCCGCACCAGCGGCAGCACGGGCTGATCGTTGAGTGCGGGCATTAGCACAGGTGTGCCGGCTGGCAGACGCAGCATCTGCGCGACTGGCAGCCGGGCCAGTTGCCGGTTGGCTTCCAGCACCAGCGGCAGGACATCGACGCGCCCGTAATGCCGCCAGACCAGCGCGTCGAGCATTTCGCCCTCGCGGGCGGTCAGCCGCTGACCTTGAACCTTCAGAGGTGTGTTCATGGCAATTTCTCCTGCAGCGCCTGCGCGGCTTCCTGGGCCGCATCAAGCGCGGGCAGCGTGCGTTGGGCCAGGTCATAGATGGCTGCCGAGGTCGCCACGCTGCCGTTGGCCAGCGGCTGCAGCACGGATCGCAAGGTCTCCAGGGCGGTGAGGGCCCTCGCGACCTGGGTGTCCAACCCGGCACTGCCGGTCAAGGCTGTCTGCGAGACAGTGATCGAGGCCAACCAGGCTTCCAGGGCTTGGCGCACCGGGTGATTGGCGTCGGGCACGACCTGCAGCCATTCGCTGTGCAAACCCCGCACGGTGGCGCCCACCGCCTCGATGAGCTCACCCAGCGCGTTCTGGATGGCGACCAGGGCGGCCAGGTCCGTGAAGCCGCCGGTGCCCGTGAAGGGATCGAGGCGGGTGATGTCATCCAGCAGTTGGGTGATCGCACCGACGGGGTCATTCACCAGGTCATCGATCAGGGGCATCAACATCGCAAAGGGACTCCAGCCGCCCGAGTAGTCGGTGACGGTCTCGTCCTCGCCGTAGGCCTGCAGCTTCATCTCGAAGCCGACCCGGCGCGGCTGACCGTTATCCATCAGTACGCTGCGGGTGTCGCCGACTTCGACGATCACCCACGCGCCCCACACCCGACCCAAACCATCGACCAGCTGCAGGGGCTTGCCCAGATCGGCCAGCGCACGCATCTCCTCGACTTGCGCCAGCCCGGCATCGAAGCCGGGAAACAGCACGCCCTGCAGCCGGATCTCCGCTGGCTCGCGGCCGGTGAACTGCAGCGCCGGTTCGCGCCCGATGCGCGCCTGCTCGGGCCAGCGCCAGGACTGGCTCATGGCCAGGCTCTGGTAGGTCGCTTGCCCCATCTCGAAACGAAATGGCCCGAGGGCCAACATCACACGTTCGGCCATGGCCAACCTCCCAAACAAGAAACGATCAGTCGTGCAGTGCGGCAGTGGAGCCGCGCAAGGCCTCCCGGATCAGGCTGCGCAGCCGGCCTTCGAGCAGATCGCCCAGGGCCTGCGGGTCGCTTCCCGGGGCCGCATGGATAGTGATCTGCGGGGCGAAGTGGATCGAGGGAGCCCCTGGGGCCAGAGGCACCGCTGACGGTGGTACGCCCGGTGTAGGCGGCAGCGTAGGTACCGGGACCGACTGGGCACGCTCGGGTACCCCGACATCACCGCGCACACCTTTGGCCGGCTGAGCTTCCGGAGGTAGCGTGCCCTCCCACACCGGCCGCAGCGTCGGTACAGGTACGTCGACCTGATGCGCTGGCAGCGCCAACCCCAGTGACGGCTGATCCGGTGAGGGCAGTCGCAGCCCAGGTTGGGTCACCTCGGGCGTGGCCAGCGACAACGGCACCGCCTGCAGAGATTGCGCCAGTTGTCCGACTTCATTCACGACCACCGGGCCGGCTGCCGCCACACCCTGGGCCAACCCGAGGGACAGCGCACTGCCCAGCGTGGCAAACACCCGCGAGGGACTGTTAATGCCCAACATTGCCTTGAAGCGGTCACGCACCCCGGCCGCGACGTCCCCAACCGCTGCGACCGCTTGCTGCGCGGCATTGCGCACGCCCTGCGCCAGACCTTGCAGCATCGCGCTGCCCAGGCTCATGAACTCACCGGGCAGATCACGTAACGCTGTCAGCATCGAACCGATCACCGACTGCAGTGCCTGCAAGGGCGCGAAAGATCCCAAGGCCGCCGTCAGTTGCTGCCAGGCCGACTGCGCGCCACTGACCACGCCGGCCCACAAGCTACCGAAGAAGCCCGAGATCGGTTGCCAGGCGGCTTGCAGTGCGGCCAAGGGCGAGAACGACACGAGCGCCCGAAAACCCTCCGTCACCCAGCCCACCAGCGTGCCGACGGTCCGAATCGGCAACGTCAGCACCGCAAAAGCTGTGCTCAACACGCCACCGATCACCGCGCCGAGGGACTGGCCGGAGGCGGATAGGCTGTTGAACTCGTCCGTGGTCAGGGTGACTGGAGATAGCAGATCACCCACCCAGCCAACCATGCCGCTGATCGCATCTCCCATGAAGCCAAACACCGACGCCACTGCCTGACCGATGGAAGCCAGAGGATCCAAAGCGGTCAAGAGACTCGTGATCGCTGGCTGCACGGCCGAGCGTATGCCCTGAAACACGCCGCCGACGTAGGCAGCGATGGGGTCCCAGTATTTGCGGATCACGAGGGCCAGACCCGCGACGGCTGCACCGATCCCGACCACGATCCAGGTGATCGGGTTGGCCAAGAGCGCTGCCGTGGTGGCACCAATGGCCGGCAGCATCGACCAGAAGGCCAGTGCCGCCGACTTGATCGGGGCGATCAGACCGAGCGCACCGGTCTGAATACGAGTCCAGGCCAGTGACAGAAGGCCTGCACTGCTCCCGGTCGCTGCGGCCTGCACTTGCAATAGCGCCAAGCCAGCCCGCGCCGACTGAAACGCCACCTGGGCACCGAGGATCGGCCCCTTCACAAAGGTCCAGGCGTAGCCCAAGGCAATGGTCGCCACCTTCAGGCCCAGCACCGCACCGACGGTACCCACCACGACTTGCGTGACCACAGGAAAGCGTTCGGCCAGATTGGCCAGACTATCGATGGGGCCCATCAGCGCACCGACCAGACTGTTCAAGGCCGGCAGCAGCGCATTGCCGACCGTGATGCCGAGCCGGCTCATCTGGTTCTTCAACAGCTGCAGGTTGTTCGCGGTCGTCGCAGAACGGGCCTCGTACTCCTTCTGCATCGAGCCTGCGTAGGCGGTTTGATCGGCCACCAAGCCTACCGCCTTCTCGTAGGTCTCCATCGAGCCCACCAGCTTGGCGATGTCATCGGCGTACTCCATGCCGAAGAGGTCCGACAGCGTGCCCATCAGATCTGGGGCTTTCTTCACCTGCTGCAGGAAGGTCGTGAGCGCCCCTTGGGCATCGCGGGCGATCATCTTCTTCATGACCTCGGCCGATAGCCCGATGTCCTGCAGGCCTTGCTGAAACTTCTCGTTCTGCTTGTCGGCGGTCGCGAGCTTCATCAGCAGCGCATTGATGCCCGTCGCAGCGACCTCGGGTGGGGTCTTGAGTGCGAGGAAGGTCGCGCCCAGGGCATTCAACTGCGCGCCAGAGAGGCCAAAGAGCTTCGCCGTTGAGCCGGCGCGATTGGCGATGTTCAACAAGTCGGATGCCTTGGCATCCATGTTGTTGGACAGGTGGTTGATGGCGTCGCCGAGTTTCACCACCTCGTCCTGGGTCAATCCGAAGATCGAGCGCAGACCCGTCATCGCGGCACCCGCCTGCTGACCCGACAAATCGAAGGCCACGCCCATCTTGGCGGCATCTTCGGCAAAGCGTAGGAGTTCTTCCCGGGCGATACCGGCTTGACCTGCAGCCGCGACGATGGCCCCAATGCCGTCAGCCGCCATCGGAATACGGGTCGACATCAAGAGCACATCTTTGGACATCTGCCCGAACTGCTCGGGCGTGTCGAAGTTCACCACTTTCTTGACGTCGGCCATCACCGACTCGAACTGGACCGCCGGCTGCACCAGGCCATAGAGCGCGCCGCCCAAGGCCACCGCATCCATCATCTGGGCACGGTAGGCGCTGCGGCTTTCGAGATTACGAGCCTGGGCCTGCTGGGCACGGGTCAGGGCTTCGGTTCGAGACCGCAGTGTCTCCAACTGGCTGCCCAAGCGTGCCGACTCGGTGCCCATCGCACGAGTGTTCACGCCCGCGCGCTGCAGCGATCCGGAGAGTTCATCGACGGCTGCCCGCTGGCGACGGTAAGCCTCTTCAGCCCGAGCGGCAGCCGCACGGGCACGCTCCAGTTCTTTGGCCTGCTTGGCGGTAGCCCCGCCATCCTGCCCGGCGATGTTGGCTTCCAGCCCGGAGACCTTCTGCTGCGCCGCGCGCATCGCCAGCGCGGCATCCTTGGCCTGCGCCCGCAAGGTTTCCAGTTGCTTGATGCCGGACTGCTTGTTGCCGAGCTCCGCCATGGTCGAACCCAGCTGGTTCAGTTGCGCCTGGGCGCCGCGCACTGCCGACCCCAAGGAGGCCGCCAGCGTGGCACCGATGCTGATCTGGACGGGATGGGCCATGGGGGATACCTCAGGAAGACGGCACGGCCGACAACCGCCGCGCCAAGGACAAGGCCTCGACCAACTCGCTCACCTCCAGGGCGAGCAACTCGGATCGAGGCCAGTGGGTGTAGAGGGCGAGCTCAACAACCAGCGCGTTGAGCTCACCCGGATTCACTGCAAAAAACCGCCCAGCACCTTCTGCAGTTGGGCGTAGTCCTTCATGTCGAGCAGGTGGATCGCGGCGGGCGGTAGTTCAGCCAGATTGGCAATCAGCCGAATCTCGCGCTCGGCATCCGTCCCGGCCGACTTCTGCGCGGCCAAGTGGTCACCCACCGTGGGTCGGCGCAGCGCGATCTCCTTGATCGGCAAACCGTCGTGGTCGATGGGGAAGTTCAGGGTGATGCGTTCAGGGTTGTTCATGGTTCCTTGTCCTCACAGTCTGGTCACAGACCAATCGCCGTGCGAATCGCTTCCATCTGATCGACGCCGCCGACCTTCCTGACGAGGTTCACGGCATCGATCTCGATCAGCTCTTCTTCGTTGATGGCGAGCTTGTAGTAGCGCGCCGCGACCATCACCGTCAGCGTGCTCTTGTCACCCGGCTTCCAGGTGCCGGGGTCCAGCTCCTTCCAGCCGCCGCGCAGATTCACCACCACCGGCTGTGCGGTCTGGCCCTGCGCCTGGATGGCGCCGCGCAAGGTGAGCTGGGCTTCGGAGACATCCAGCAGCCCGAAGAGCTTGAAGAGTTCCGGATCAAAGTCGGAGATCGTGAGCTGGGCTTCGAGCTTCTCCATCCCCAGATCGAGCTCAACGGGCAGGTCCATGCCACCGGCGCGATGCTCCTCGGTCTTGAGCGTGAGCTTCGGCAATTGGATCTCGTCGACCCGACCGGCGTAGCCGCGCCCATCGACAAAGAGGTTCATGTTCTTCAGAACGCGAGGCAGTTCGATGGCCATTACAGGATCTCCTCCAGATAGTCGCCGACCAGGTGCGAGCGGAACACGATGTGCTCGGCCGGGTAGGGCGCCGTGAAATCAAAGTCGAAATACACCCGCCCATCGGCAATCGACTCCGGGGTGTTGAGTTCGGGGTCGGCCCAGCAGCGACCCCCGAGGATGGCGGAGCGGGCCTTCAGCTGGCGCAGGTAGGCATTGGTCATCTCCACCACCTCGTCGATGTAGGTGCGGGTGATGTTGCGATCCACCGCCCACAGGTGCGCGCGCACCAGGGACTCGTTGATCATGTCGGCCGTGCGCCGCACGCTGAGAAAGGCCCAGCGACTGTCGGTCGCGCAGCTGCGGTTGCCCCACAGGCGAATACCGTCCTGGGCGATGAAGGTGGTGACCGAGAACTCGTTCAAGTAGTTGGCCTGGGTGTCCGGGTCGTTGATCACCCAGGAGATGGGCCGCGCGGTGCGTAACACCCCAAGGACCACCTGATTCGACGGACTGAACCAGAAACCCCGGTTCTCGTCGGACTGGGCGATCAGGCCAGCGACGCGCGCCGAGGGCGGCTCGGCCACTTCCGAGCCATCTTTCTTACGCACCACCAGCCAGGGATCGACGAGGTACGCCCGGTCCGAGCCGAACTGGCTGCGGTAGTCGATGGCCGCTTCGTCGTTGGTATTGGGGCCATCGAGCACTGCCACCGCGCGGGTCTTGTGGGCCACCGACAGCAGTGCATCGGCCACCGGCTTGAACTGCGAGAAGCCGGGCGCGATCAGGATGCGCGACTTCATCTCGGCGCGGGTCTGCATCAGCGCAGCAATGCCCGAGAGCTGCCCGGTCTCGGCATCCTGGCCACCGATGACATGGCTGATCGTGGCTTCCAGCGTGTCGCCCTCGGGCACCCGCACCACGTAGATGAAGGGGCTGGCCTGGTCGTAGATACCGGTGATCGCCCAGGGGAGCGTCCCGGATGCCCCCAGGTGCGCGGTCAGGCGCCGGTTGGTCACCAGCACCGGGACGTTGAGCGGGAACGGCTCGTCCATGCCGCCGACCAGCGGCTTGGAGCCCAGGGTCGAGGCCAGAATGCCGGACCCGGTGCCCTCCACCACTTCGGCGGTGATCAGGTCTGAGGCCGCCTCGTGCGCGTTGAGCGCCGCGACTACCTCGGCAGCGGTGCTGGCACGCTGGCCGGTTTCGTCGCTTGCGAGCGTCACCAGGATCAGCGTCATCCCGGGTGTGCGGGTGTCGAGCGTGATCGCCAGCGGCTGGTTCGGGGTGGTCGCTGGGCGTAGCTCCAGGCGCAGGCTGTTGCCCACGATCCCTGCCTGTTTTGCGCGCACCCGGAAACTGGCGTCGCCCGTGCCGACGGTGAGCGCGGCAAAGCGAGCAGGGGCCGCATCGGGCGCCGTGCCCACCAGGCCAATGACCGAGGACTTGACGGTGCGCACCGTGCGCCCGCCATCCTCGATCTCGATGAGTTCAATACCGTGCAGGAATCGGTCTGCCATAACGGTTCTCCAGAAAACAAGGCTCGCTGCGGCGAGCCGCAGTTTCACCCTCGGTAAACAAAAAATCCGCCAATTGGCGGAATAAACGGCGGGGTGCGAGTGCAGCGTCGAGGTTCAGGCCATCGGCTTACCCTCGTCAGGCTCGATGGACTTCTCGCAGTGGTTCGGATCGAGTCGGTCCAGCAGCCGACAGAAAATGCAGGCCCAGCGCTTGCCCTCACGGGCGGCTTTGCCTGCGCGGCTCGAGAGCGTCTCGTCCTCGTGTCCGCCGAAGGCGGCATTGGCCAGTTGGTCGTGGGCGACGGCCAGGGTCCAGGCCCGTCGGCTTCCGGCCAGTGCGGCGATGAGCATCCAAACGGAAGCGACCACTGCTGCGATCTGGCACAGTCCCCACAATCCGAGCAGTTGCAGTCTGCGCATCATGAGCTGGCCTCCTCGACCTCTTGTTCAGGCCAGCCTGTCTGGATGTCGTAGTCCGCCAGTGCCTGCACATCGCCACGGTCGGCCAACGCCCGGATCGCATCCTTGTGCGCCCAGGCCGCTGCGTAATGCGCCGACACCCACTGCATCACCGCCAGGCCAAACTGCACCGCTTCGGCACCGGTCAGTGTATGGGTCACATCCTCGGCGTCGCGGAACGACACGGTGTCGCTACTCCCAGCCGCCATCAGCGCGGTGCCGGCCGTGGCCACCGCATTGACATTGACCGTGTCGCGCTCATGGCGCAGTTGCACGGTGCCGGTCGTGCCATCCGGGAAGGGATGCGGCTTGCCGCGCGCGATACGGGCATCGCGCTCCGCATCGACGGCAGCGAGCCGCTCGCGCAGCTGCTGCGCCTGCTGCATGACTTCTTGGGCAACCTGCGCAGCTTTCTCCTCGGCTGTCGGCACCAGCGTCCAGCCGTTGCCGTTCTCCCCGTCCCACTTTGCGGCTTTGCCCCGTGGGATCTTGGGCGGCGCGGTAAAGGTCCAGCCCGCTGGGGCCGGCTGACCCGGTTCAATCTCGGCGGTCTCGCCCAGGAAACCGTGGTCGATCTGATAAATCGTTCGCATCGTGGATCTCCTTACTGGGCGCGGACGTAGTAGCGGTAGCCACCTCGGCTGCTGCTGTCGGTGCTGTAGAGCCAGCCGGTCTGGTTGCCATAGGCGCCCACCGCCCCGAATTCGCCGGTACTGGTCGGTAGCCGAAACTCGGTGGTCAGGTTGTAGCTGTACAGATCAGCGGCACTGGCCACGCGCACGTAATAGCTGCTCGACTGCTGGGTAAAGTGCAACCAGCGCCCTCCCGAGAGCGGCAACAGCCAGTAGCCGTTGACCGAAGCGCCGTAGTTCTGGAAATAGTTGTTGGCGTAGAAACGCCCACTGACCAGGTCGAACAGCGCGAAATCGAAGTAGTAGCTGTTGTTGCTCGACTCGGCGATGAACCAGATGAACCGATCCCCGGTGAAGTGGCTGCGCCTCAAGACGATGTTCGTGCCCCACTTCGATGGCCGACCGTTGCGCTTGAAGCGAACGAAATCCTGGGTCTGCACCAGCGTGAACGTGCTCAGGTTCGAGTAAAAACCAAAGCTGCCACTGCCCGGATGCACCCACATGCGCGCCAGCGTCCCGGTGGCCCCGAGGATCTGGCTGGCGGTAGCCACTTCTTCCCAGGCGCTGAAGTCCATCGTGCGGAACACGGCATTGGCACTGGCGGCATAGTAGAAGCCATTCACGAAATGGACGCTGCCAGCAATCAGGGTGTGACCGCTGGGCGGGTCGACCCAGCTCAGGCTGCCATCGGCCGCGATCAGCAATAGCTGACTACCGGAATGGATGATGCCCAGTCCGTTCTCAACATAGGAGGGCTGGCCCGCATCCTGACGGGTGTTGTAGGCGCCGTTGAGGGTATTGTGATGGCCCCAGGTGCCGCTGCCTTCCCAGGTGAGCGCCCAGGTATCGCCGGCGTCATCGGTGCGCAGCAAAGCGCGCCAGCTCGAGTTGTTGTCCACCAGCAGGTAGAGCGATGCACCGACACGCAAGGCACCGCGCGCCTTGGTGATGCGCGTATCGAGCGTGACCGAGAGGTTGATTTCCCGGGTGACGGCGCTGGCCCCGTCCTGCACATACTGGTAGAGGACCTGATTGGCATCGGCCTGGCGGTTGTCGATGGCGGCCACCCCCTGAGGCAGACCCACCACGATACTGTTCCAGGTGTTGCTGAACTGCTCTGCGCCGACCGAATTGAGGTGCGTTGTCCAGGCGCCAAAGGTGGCAGCCGTGCAGACCTGGAAGCGCACCCGCGCCGGACTCGCACCGGAATCGTAGTTCACCCAGCCGACCGTGCGTCCGGAGTCCGAGATCGCTGGATAGAACGGCCCGCTGAAACCGAGCGCACCCACCGTGGCGTTGGCCCAGTTCTGGCCGCCGTTGTTGGAATAGGAAATCCCGTTAGACCCGGAGCGCACGATCACCACCCGCTCGCCATTGACGGCAGCGGCACGGTAAGAGGTGCTGTAGCCGGGCGATTCGCTCAACACAGCGGTGTTGCCAATCGACGGGTAAGGCAGACTGGTCGGTGACTGCCCCAGCACCTCGAAGAGTTCCGGGTAGTCCGCGATCAGGACGGTGCCGCCCTCGGCCGGCAGGTAGCGGCTGGTGTCCATGTTGGGATGGAGCAGCGCGATGGCACCAATCGGGATCTCGCCCGGGAAGCGCCAGGCGCCATCGCCGCGCAGGAAACGCCGGTCTTCGCCGGCCAGTGGCGCCGGGACCATCCCGAGCGAACCCATCGCTGACGGGGTTGCGCCCCCGAAGGCCGCGTAGCGCTGCACTTCCTGGCTGAGTTCATTGAACTTCAGGTCACCTTGCTGAGCGACCCGATCCACCTGGGCGTCCCCGGTGGCGACGACTTCGGCGGATTTCAGATCGGCCGTGGCGATCAGTTCGGCCTTTTGCTGCTGGCCGGTGTCGATCACATCGAACACCGTGGCCTGGCCGCCGACCGCCTCGACGGCCTTGGCCAGCATCACGATGTCCTCGGGCGTGGCACTGGGCGCCAGGGTGTCGATGCGGGTCTGGATCGCATCGATCTGGGCCTGGAGTTGGGTTGAAATGGGCATAGGGCGTCCTATCAAAGATCGAGATTGAGGAGTTGGTTCAACTGCAGGCGGCGGATGCGGCGAAGCACCTCGGTGCTGACTTCATCGAGCGCATCGGCGACCGCCGTGGTCGTGGCTGTCAGCGCCGTCTCCACCTCACTGCGCGTTTGCGCCATGGCAGCCTGCAGCTCGGTGCGCTGCGCACCGAACCCGGCATCCAGCGTGGTCAAGGCCTCGCGCAGACGTAGCACATCCTCCGAGAGCAGGTGGTCGGGGTGCGGCAGCGGCAGATTCAGCACCGGGGTGCGCTCAAGATCCATCGCTTACCTCCCTCAGGTCACGATCACGCGCAAGTTCCGCACGAAGGGCCGGTGCGCAGGCGTCCCCGACAAGGCGAGCTTCACGCGCGTGGTGCGGTCGGCCCCGACACCGACGAGGCTGGTGGCCTTGTAGGTGCGCTCCACCCAGCCGCTGCCGACCTCCACGCCCTTGTCGAGCGCCAGGTCCGTAAAACTGCCGGGTGTGCCGGACTCGGCCTGGACCGCCACACTGGACGTGCCGGGTGTCAGCGCATCGAAGGTCACCGACACATTGAAGGTGGCCGCAGCCGGAATCGCCCGCGAGAGGTAGTCCCCGGTCGCTTCCAGCGTGCCGAACACCAGTTGCGTGCCGGGGTACAGCAGCGGACTGGCGACTTCGGTGCCCGTGAGCTTGGCCGACACCACCAGATTGCCTGAAAGCTTCTCCGACAGCGCCAGCCCCTGGTCTTCCGACAGGGTGTAGATTCGCCCTTGGGCATCGGTTGCCAGGAACTGCACATCGGTGCCGGCGGCCGGACGCTCAACGCCCGCGAGTGCCATCACATCGGACAGATTGGTTACCGTGTACTGGCCCAGAGGCACCGTCTTGGACTGCTGCGTGAAGCGACAGCCCAAGAGCCGAAACGTCAGGTCCTGGGTCTGGTGCGGTGTCCAGGTTATGCCGTTGGAGGACGAGAGCAGCACCCCGATCTGGTAAGGCTGTGCCGTCACCCAGCCGGTGCGTGGATCAAACTTGCCGAGTTCGGCCACCGACACGGCGTGGTTCGCGTCGTCCGTGAGCACCACCAGGGCGTACTCGCGATTCGCTTCCAGCGCCACCGGATCGAGGGTGATGCGGGTCGGGTTGCCATCGGTCTTGATGTTCGAGGCGGCCAACAGTCCCTGGGTCAACACGGTGGTCGTCGGCATCCCCACTTGCGTTTCGCGGATCTGGACGATGACGGGTGCCGATCCTCCCTGTGTAGTGAACCAAAGCTCCAGTCCTCCGATGACGCGCCGCTCGGGTAACGTGAAGGTTTGCGCCAGCGGGTCGACGTTGAACGACCCCCAGCGGTTGGAGACTGTGGTCAGGATGCGACGGCGGGTCTCGGTGACGATCTGACCGCGTCCGACATAGGTGGTCGAGCCATAGCTGCCCCCAGCCCCGAGGAACTCCACGCGCTTGGCCCCGGCCGGAATGGCCGACGGAATCTGGAAACTGCCGGTGAGGCGCCCCGCAGCATTCGCTGCCGTGCCGGCGGGCTGCGCAATCCCGATGCCATCGAAGCGCAAGGCGGCCAGTGCCTCGTTCGGCCCAAACCCCTCGACCTGGTAGGCCACCTGCAGTGCGCGCAGGAATTGCGCTTCCTCACTGCGGGACGCCAGGACCTGTTCCGAGCGACGGGTCTCGACCACTTGCTCGAACACGCCGCTGCCGATGACCAGACGCTCCGTCACGTCCGAGGCCCAGGTGGTGTTCGTGATCGTGAACTGGTCCACCGCCGGATTGAGCGTTACCCGGGCTGGTACCGGCTCGAAGGCCTGGTAGGGGTTGATCTTCATCGAACCTGTGCGGGCCAGCTGCTCGATCACCGGCGTCAGGGTGTAGTCCAGGGTCAGCAGTGCATTACCGTTCTCCTTGGCGTGCTGAGCCGAAGCAGAAATGGGCAGTGTCAGCACCCCGGCCACAATCGCGCCTGTCTGGGCCACACCCTGGTCACGCAAA
Organism: Allochromatium humboldtianum; assembly: GCF_013385175.1. Lineage (GTDB taxonomy): Bacteria > Pseudomonadota > Gammaproteobacteria > Chromatiales > Chromatiaceae > Thermochromatium > Thermochromatium humboldtianum. The sequence continues at coordinate 211,605 of NZ_JABZEO010000007.1, forward strand.
TCGTCGTCGAGGAAGTTGTCGACGAAGAGGCCCTTCTTGGCAGCGGGCTCGCGGATGTTGGCGTCCACGCGCAGGCGCTCCAAGGCCATCAGATCGTAGAGGTCCGCGATCTGGCGCTGCATCGCGGTGAGCTCCGAGACCTTGATGGTGCGAATCGCCACGTTGCGCACAGCAGGTTCCGAGCCACTGCGCCAGTCGTAGGCGATCTCGGCCAATGCCAGACGCGAGGCCGGTACCGTGGGGGCGACGGGATTACGTACCTGGCTGATGCCCTTGATGCGCTCGACCTGACCGTCGGCGGTGAGCGCCAGCACATCGACGCGCGGCAGCTTCCATTGGTAGTCGATGTACATCGTGGAACCCTGCACCACACCCGTGACCTTGAAACCGGTATCGGTCAAATCGGTTGGCGTGATGCTGGCGATGTACTGGTAGGTGACCTGGTAGCTCGATCCCGGTGCGGGTTCGGCGCCACCGGGTGACCAGTCGATCTCATCGCCGACGACCTTGTAGTCGGTGCCCTGGGTGTAGGTGGTCGCACCTTGCTGGATGGTGAGCACTGCCACCACCGTCGGCTCGGTCAGCACATCGCGGCTGCCGGTGAAGGCGCCATGGACCACCGTCTCGGTCTTCTGTTGGGTGACCTTGATGTCGAGCACCTGGGCTAGTGGCGGGCGGTTGATCGTCACCACCATGGAACCATCGCCACTGTCGTTGAACACCTGCGGCTCCGAGGACACCCGCTGCAGATCGGGATCGATGGGCAGACGCAGGCGCTGCGATTGGCTGCGTTCGACCTTGAAGCCGTCGATGTTGGCGCGCCCCTCCGCCACCGAAAAAATGTGCTCTTGGGCGTCGGCATCGATGCTGAGGAATCGGATACCCAGCCCGTCAACGACGTAGTGGCCGTTGGCGTCATAGTCGTAGCGCGCCAGGCCCGCGATCACGCCATCCAGAACCGGAGGCTGACGGCGGTTCTCCAGCAGGCCATTGTCCAGGGCGTAGACCGCGTGGAAGTCACCCGGCTGACCGTCTGAGGTGCCCGCCCCCTCCCAGCCCCAGGCGAGCGTTTCCTGCAGACGCCCGGCACCCGGCTCCTGGTAGTTGCGCACGCCCACCGCCGGTTCGCGCAAGGTGGGATCTTCCAGTTCGGTGACCGTGCGGGTGGAGAACCGCACGCCGACCGCGACACGTCCCTCCGTGGGGACAGTGAAGGTCGCTGCCGGCACTTCGCGCACGGCCCCGCGCAGATAGACGCGGCCCGCCTCCAGCGTGACCAGACCGGTATCCGCATCGATCTGCAGGTTGGCGCCGCTGACGATGTCGCCATCCTTCAACAGCGCATCGGCCACGCCCTGCAGACGGTGGAGCAGGGTGGTTTGGATCTCGTTGAGCTCTCGGGACTGCAGGCCATCGCCGGCACGGAACAGCAACTGGGTGTAGTGCTTGGCCGGGTCAAACAGGTTGTAGTAACGCTCGATCATGGATGGCCTCGCGGATCAGAAAGTGACGACGAATTCGAAGGTCTCGCGCGTCGAGGGCTGGCGCACGATGGGCACCGAGTTCTGCAGCACGAGCAAGATGCCCGGATCGGTGATCTGGGCCGGGATAAAGAACTTCTGTCCAAGTGGCAAAGCGGGGTCGGTCTGGGTGCTGACAAAGAGGCCTTGCTCGCGCACCACGCTGGTGGCGGCATCCTCGAAGTCAAAACGCACGCGGATAAAGAGGTGGTTGGTCGGTTCGGTACTCAGCCGGTAGCGCCCGGTCGGCACCACGATCTCGCCCTCGGGGTCGGCGGCGACGAAATGCACTTCGTCGACCACCCGGCGCCCGACTTCGCGCAGGAGCGCCGTCTGGCCAATCGGCTCGGGCGGATGCGAGACCTTGAAGTGGACGGTGACATCTCCGCCCTCGGGGATGGTGCTGGCCGGCAGACGCCGGATCACGCCCTCACGGGCATTGGCGCTGTAGTCGACATCGAGCAGGTACTCGGTCGCCTCATCGAGCGAGGTGACACGGATATCGGCCAGATGCATAAAACCCAGTTCGATCACCCCGGCCTCGTCAAACGGGGTGCTGATCGCCTTGGTGGTGTCCCACAAGGGGTCGCCTTCGCCCAGGGCGAGGTGCAGGGTTTGTTGTTTGATCGCGGCGGCAAGGGCTGCGCGACCGCTGGCAGTCAGAATCGCCATCGGGTGCTCCAGAAAATGAATGGGGTCAAAAAATCAGGACTGCGTGCCGTGGGCGCTGCCAATCAGCTCGCGGGTGTCGGTCCAGCTCGAAGTCGGCCAGCGCACGCCAGTCCAGGTCTGGCCGCTCCAGACGGCGCGGGTGCTGAGAACCGGCACACGTGCGGGAAAAACCTGTGAAGCGGCGCCGGCTTCAGCGCTACGTGTCAGCAGGCGCAGCAGGCTCGGGCGGGCGTCTTCGAAGACATAGGGAGTGAATTCAGTGAAGCCAGAGATGCAAATTTGCATCTCTGTGAGCGCGCGCCACTCGATCTCGGCCTGGTCACCCAGGGTGAGATCGCCCAGCCGGGGCAGGGGGCGGGTGCGGTACAAGGCGCGACGTGGGGTCCGGCTGTTCACATCGCCCAGCGCCACTTCGGAGAGCACCACCTGTGCCCGCTGGTACAGACGCGGGCGCAAACTCGCTGGGTCAGGCAGCGGGTCCTGAATCAGGCCGTAGGTGCGCGTGAGGGCCAGCACATCCCAGGCGCCGCGCGGATCGCCCAGACGCAGCACGCCCAGCAGGGCATCGGCACGGGCACTGACCCGTGTGCCGGTGGTCGGGATATGCCCTGATGTGATGGCAGCGGCAGGAACGATCAGGTCAGCCGGATACTGAGCATCGAAGCGTTCCAGCACTTCCACGCGGACCAGCCGATGCGGTGTCGCCGACAAACGGTCACCACTGCCGAGCGTGATCGGTGCCCCCGCCTCCTGCCACACAAACCTTGGCAGGTTGGCGTTGGTGTCGCCCAACGGTGTGCTGTCGGACAGCACCACCATCGCTTTGCAGAACTTGCGCTCGGGCCGCAGCCCCAGCGGATCGGCCAGGCCCAGGGCATTGGCCAGCGCGAACAAGTGCGCGTGCAGGATCTCCTCGTTCGGCGTATGGCCCGGGTCGCCCAGGGCTGAGAAGTCGAGCAGATACCGGTCGATCAACCTCGCCACGGCAAAGCGCACCGCTTCGCGGGCCGGGATCAAGGCGATGTCCTGCGCGGGCTGCGCAAATTTGCGCACCCGGCCAAACGACAACTTGGTCTGCCCATCCCGCCAGAACACCCCACTGTGGTCCGACAGCAGCGCCTCGCCCAGCCGGCTCTCGTCCAGCACCAGCCGGCGCAGATCCCAGCCGTGGTAGATGCGTGACAGGCGGGAGCGAGCGGGGGCTGACAACCTGGCAATGGCGATCAGGTTGGCGATTGCCGCATCGTCATCCAACACCTGGCCCGGATCGAACTGAAATTCGGCAAAGTGAATGCCGGGGGTTTCCTGCTCGACCGTGGCGGTCGCACCGATCCACGACAGCGCTGTGGTCAACGCCGCCGGGGTGCCACGCAGGCGTTGCCACCGGATACCTTCCGCGATGGCCCTGCGGGGTTCGGGCAGGTAAGGCAGCAACTCCCCGAGCCCGTACTCCCAGATCAGCCAAGGCAAGAGGCTGTCAGCGGGATCGGTCTTGAAACCGGCCAGCGCCTCGGTGTCACCGGCCAGGCGCGTGAGCAGGTCGGTCGAGACGGAGAGCGCACGCTCCAACACCGTGGCGTTGGGCGGCAGCAGATCGTCGGTTGTCATGCGCCCTCCTGGGGAGAAATACCCCAGGGCGGCGCTTACCGGTCTCTGCCCGCGAAGGTCAGCTGGACGTCGGTCAGGCGCACCGCCTGGGTGCTGTGGATGCGGAGATCGGTGGCCGGTTCGGTGAGCTCGACCTTGTGGACACCGGGCTGCTGCAGTTGCCCGATCAGCCAGGAGCGGGTCAGGTCCCAGCCGAGCACGGCGGCCTGGGCGAGCTCACGGGTGAGACGCGGTACCAGGCTGTCAAACACCGCCATGGGTGTATCGGGGTAGAGCCAGATCTGGGCGGAGACTGTCACCGGTACCAGACTGACCGGGACCACCTCCACGGTGTCGGTCAGCACCCGCACATCGTCACGCAGCACCGTGGCGCGCACGGTTTCCAGCAGCGATTCAGGGACGGTGTCGCTGTGCCCGGTGGGCAGCACGCTGATGCGCACCCGACCAGGGCCGGGGCTGTCGACCGCCACATCAGCCACCTCGGGGGAAGCCGACAAGGCCCAGTAGCGGTAATGCGCCGCGCCTCCTGCGTTGGCAAAGCCCATGATCCGGGCACGGATGCGTCGGCGCAGGGGCTCGTCCTGTTCTTGGGGCAGGCGCGTCACGCCATAGAAGGCACCGAGGTGCTCCAGATCGTTGCCGACCGCAAAGGCCAGCAAGTTGGCCCGCGCCGCTTCGTTGATCCGGGATCGCAAGAGCAACTCCCGGTAAGCCGCCACCTCGATCAGCTTGATCGCCGGGTCGGACGCGAGCAGCGCGCTGTACTGTGGGTAGCGCAGCCGAAACTCGCGCAGCAGCGCGTCGAAGATGTGCTCAAAGCGCAGCGTCTCCAGCACCTGTGGGCTGGGCAGGCCTGCGAGTTCGGGGGCCAAGGTGGTCTGAATCATGGGCGTCCTCCACTGCCGATACTCAGTCCCGACAAGGTGACGGTCTGGCCCTCGAACCCCTGCAGCCGCACTTCGCCTTCCAGGGTCAACTCCACCCAGCCGGCCCGTGCATCGCTCAGACGCACGCGGGTGAGCTTGAAGCGCGGCTCCCAGCGGCGCAGCGCCTCGGCGGTGGCGGCGTAGAGTTCCATGGCCAGGCGCGGGGTGATGGGCTGGTCGATGAGTTCGGGAATGCGCGAGCCGTAGTCGCGGCGCATCACCCGGGTGTTCAAGGGCGTGGAGAGGATGTCCGCGATGCTCTGACGCAGGTGGTCGAGGCCAGCGAGGGGCTGGCCGGTGTGGGTGTTGATTCCGAGCATGTTTCGTTATCCGGCAAAGACATTCGGCGAACCCTGCGCCACCCGTGATCCACAGGCGACCGGATCGCTGATGCGCCCCAGCGCCCGGCCATTGACGAATACTGAAGCACTACCCTGCGCAAGGGCGCTGGCATGGCAGGCTGGCCCACAGCAGTGCGTGGCCCAGCCATCCCCTTGGCGGTGGGCACCGATGCCGTTGATGAAGACCGTGGAACTGGCTCCGGTGGAGGGGCGCGGTGGCCAGCAACCGTGACCGGTGCAGCGATCTCCCAGGCGTGTGGCAGCAGGCATCGCTTTCTCCTTGGTCGCCAACCTTGGCGCAAATGTGCGGAAGGTTCAGTTCAGATCAATCCGGGGTGCGGTCAGGCGAATGCCGGTGTCCGTCATCTCGATCTTGCTGGGTCCGATCTCCAGGACGATCTTGCCGCCGCCGGGCACCGACAGACGCCAGTGGTGCTGTGCTCGGTCGTACTCCATGACCGCACCGTCTTTCCAGAGCGTGCGGGTGATGTCGGCACTGTCGGCCGGCGGCGGATAGGCGTCGCGATAGAGCGAACCCACGACCACTGCCTGATTGAGATCCCCGCCTGGGGCGACCAGCACCACCTGTTCTCCGGGCTCCGGCGCATGCCAGGTCCGGTCAGGTCCCGACCGCACGGTGGCAAATGGCAGCCACGCAGTCAGGATAGGACCGGCCTGCACCCGCACCCGGGCACGTTTGGCGTCCAGTTCGGCCACTTGCCCCAGCATCACCAGGTTGCTCAGTCGCCGCTCGGCCTCGGTCATGTCCTGGTGCAGGTGGCGCTCACTCATGGTGTGACTCCGGTCGGGTCGAGCAGGGGCTGGTAGTCGGGTTCGTGAGGGATGCCAATGCGCGGCACCCAGCTGACGAGCACTTGCAGCGGCAGCTTTCCATCAGGCGTTTCCAAAGGCCGGGTCCAGTAGCTGACATCGAACGACAGGCGCGCAGCCAGCACCGGTGTGTCGCCCTCTCCACCCTGATCGATCTCGGTGCGGGTCAGGCGGGTGCCTTCGACCAGCAAACCAAGCGTCTCATCGAGATCGAGGATGGCTTCGACCGCTTGCGCCAGCCCATCGGCCTCCTCGGCGGCGGTTTCGCCACTGGCGATGATCTCGACCGACAGTTCGAGTTTGCGATAGCGCAGCCCCGGATCGGCGTTGGGCTGATCCTCGATGCGCTCATCGCGGGTGTAGATCACGATCGCGGGCAGCTTGGCAGCAAACAGCGGTGTGCTGCGGTGGATGCTGATCCGGTTGGCGCTGATGCGCGGATCAACCGCCGGCAACTGCGCCACCAGTCGCTCCTTGACCGCCTCACGGATCAGGGTGCGTGGGTGTTTCATGGCCACCGCTCCCCTTGTGCAGCATCAGTTTCAGAAAACCATGTCCATCGGGGCGCACCTCGACGATCAGGTAGAGCACACCTTGCACTGTCACCGCATCACCTTCGGTAGGTGTGGCGGGCAAATCGCTCTGTCGCACCTCCAGCATCGGCTGGACCATGGACACCGGCACACCTGTGCTGGCATCCACCTCCTGGTGGGCGGCGGTGAAGACGCCCAGCCCCGGCAGTGCCTCGGCTTGCCCTTCAAGGTGAAACACCACCGGCTCACCGAAGGTGGTGAGCACGATGGATGACATGGCCCGGGTCAGGTCACCAAAGACGGTCATGCTTTGTCTCCCGCTTACCAGCCATTGCTCGAATGCAGACGAACGGTGAGCGCCGGGCGCTTCACAATCGGCAGCGGGTTGGACTGGGTGTAGATATCCACGCCGGTGCCGTTCGGACGCGCCAACTGGTGGGCGTAGAGCTCCTGGCCATAGGTGCCGACCGCTTCCATCAGGTTCGCCGGGGCGAAGTAAGTGCGGAAGGTGTCGAGCGTACCCAGCGGGAAGGCCACCCCTTCGCGCGGCGGGATCAGGCGTGCCGTGCTGCCATTGGCCAGCGTCACCGTGCCGAAATACTCCTCGAACAGGATGGAGCCGAAACGGAAACCCCGGCGCACATCGTCGCGCAGCGGGTTGGTGCCAGCGGTGCCCTGGTAGAAGGTGTAGGCCTCCTTGACGGTCTTGTGCGCCACCAGCTTGTCGAAGAACTCGGGGCTGACCAAGGCGTGGATGGTGGTCATCATCTCGCCCTTGAGGTTCGCTTCAATCTGGCGGGCCACCTCGGTGCAATGGATGACCATGTCCTCGGTGCCACCAAACACGAAATCCACCTCGGGCTTCTGGATGTCGAACTCGTCATGCCAGTCGTACAGCGTGTTTCCAGCACCATCCTTGGTAATCCCCAGCAAGGCGTTCACACGCATGTACTCCAGCGTCTGCGCGTGCTTGGCGCGCATCCGGGCGAGTTTGCGGGTCATCACGGTGACCAGCGGATCTTCACCAGCGGCCAGACCCAGACCCCGGATACCCTGGATCTCCTCGGGCAGCACCACATCGTTGTGCGGGATGTGGGGTACGGCAAACGAACGCACCGAACGCTTGTCGGTGGTGCCGACGGTTGCGGGTGCACCGGGTGCCACGGCCGGCAGCAGCCGCAGTTCGCCTTCGATGGACTCGATGGTGACGTTGCGCTGCGAAATCGGCTCAGGGGCGAACAGTCCCAGCTGGCCGACGCGGCCATAGGGATTGGGCAGCATCTGAATGGCGGCCGACATCTCGGCCAGCGTGAAGCCGCCGGCGTCGAACGGATTGACGATCACGGTCATATCGAAACTCCTGGGAAATGAGATCAGGCGACCGGACGAACCACGATGCCGTGGGCGGCCAGTTGCTGGTGTTTGAGGGCTTGAGCAGCGGCGTCTGTGACCGAGGCATCGAAGGCCAAGGCGCGGTCGGCGACGATGACCTGGCCACGTGCGAGCACCACCGCCTGGGTGTCGGTGTCACTGGCGGCGACCTGGTGCAGCAGCACGGCACAAGCGATCTCTGCACCTTCCAGGCCTGTCGTCGAAGCGGCTGGCGACAGGGCGTAAATGTCGGTCGCGGTGATGCGGCCCAGCACGGCCCCCAGCGGGTAAGCCGTGCCAGCTTTCAGGGTCACGGTCTCGCGGGTGTAGTCCGGGTCGGACTCGCGTTTGATCAGGTCACCGAGGGTGGTGGGAGAAATCAGGGGTGCAGTCATTTACGACCTCCATAGGCTTGGGCCGCTTTGACCAGTGGGCTGTCAGCGACGGATTGAGGTTTGGTGGGCGCAGGTGCCGGGGCTTGGGCCACGATGTCTTGCGCCACATCGCGTTCGGCCGCCTGCTGCAGCACCGATTGGCGCAGCGCATCGGGGGTGACGCCACGCGCCAGGGCCTGCGCGGGATCGACCGTGACCCCGAGGCGTTTGGCCTGGGCGGCGATCTCGGTCAATTCAGCCAACTGGCGTCGCAGTCGCTGCTCAACCTGGGCCGTGATAGCCGCTTCGTCGAGCGGCGGCGGGGTTTGCGGTGACTGCACCGGGGTCGGGCTTGAGTTCGGGGCGCTGTTCTCTTGGGTGTCGTCCACCGGCGTGACGGGGTTGTGATCATTCATGGAGATCTCCTTCGGGAAGGGTTGGGATCGGGAGGTGGTGCGGGTGGCCGACAGCGCAGCGGCCTTGTTGCGCAGGCTGCGTCCGGCACTCATGGCGAGTTGCCGTTGCAGAGCGGCCAGTGCCTCGGAACGGGTGCCGATCTGATCGGCCAGCCCTGCCTGCAGCGCCGCCTCGCCGCGATAGACGCGGGCCTCGGTGTCGCGGATGGTCTCCACCGTCAGGCGACGGAACCCTGCGACCAGGCTGATGAACTGGTCGTGTAGCTGCTCGATGTCCGCCTGGATGTCGGCAGCGACCGGCGCCGGAAGTGGTGCGTGCGGATGGCCATCGACCTTGTGGGCGCCGGCGTGCAGGAAGGTGTAATTCAGGCCCGCCTTGGCATCGGCGACCGACTCATCGACGTGCACCGCGACCACACCGATGGAGCCCACCTCGGCGGTGCGGGTGAGCCACAGGCGGTCAGCAGCACAGGCAATCGCGTAGGCGGCAGAGAGTGCAGCCTCATCGGCAATCGCCCACAGCGGTTTGCCCGAGGACTGCGCCAACTGCCGTAGGCGCCGGGCCAGGTCGAACACCCCGCCCGCCTCGCCTCCACTGGAATCGATCTCCAGCAACACTGCGCGCACTTGTCCGTCGGCAAAGGCCTGTTCGGCCATGGCCTCGATGTCGTGGTAGCTGGTGAGGCCACTGGCCGCGCCGATATAAGAAGAGCGACGCACCAGCGTGCCGAGGACGGGAAGGATGGCGATGCCCTCCAAGTTCTGGAGGTCACCGGTCATACCGGCATCGACATTAGCCGGCGGTGGCGTGGCGAGCGTGTCGCCCGCCATCTTTCTGGCCACCACCCCAAGGATCACTTCGAGTTTCGGGCGCGCAATCAGGAGCGGCGTCCCGTATAGGCGGGACGCCAGGTAGGGCAAATCAGTCATCGGGATTCCTCAGTTCGAGGGGGCTGGCGGTGGTGCCTGCGCAGGAGCCTGCGGAGGCTCACGCCCAAAGCGCAGCCCCAGACCGTCCTCGCGCCGGTGGTCACCGGCGATCTCGGCATCGACCATCGCAGCATCAAAGCCGCGTTCGGCAATTGCCTGGGTGCGCGACTTGAGCCCCGCCTCGATGGCGTTGATCTCCGCGCGGATGTCTTTGAGGGGATCAACCCAGTCCCAGCGTGGCGGCAGCCAGCTGCAGTCCAGGTAGTCGGCACGCTTGCGCTCGTAATCCGGTAATTCCAGCGCGCCCGAGAGCACCGCCGTATCCATCCAGCGTGACCACACGGCCCGGCACAGCTGAAACACCAGCACCGAATGCTGGAAGGCTTCGATGCGACGGCGAAACTCCAGCAGTGCTGCCCGGGTGTTCGAATAGTTGGCCTTCAACATATCGGCCGAGAGATTCGCGTAGGGCAGGCCCAAGGCGGCAGCCACCTGCAAGAGCGTCCGGTACTGGAAGGACTCGTAGTTGCCGCCGACATCGGCCGGCGTCGAGAAGGTGATGTCCTCGCCGTCGTCCAGGATCTGCAACTGGCCGGGTTCGAGCGGCAGCAGCGGCTCGCCCCGGTCATCAGTTTCGCCACCGTTGTCGAAGTCGCGCTCGGGCCGGCGCACGAAGCCGACGAACATCGCCGCGACCTTCTTGCGGTCCAGTTCGGCATCGTCGTACTGGTCGAGCAGGAACAGCTTCACCAGCGCCGGCGAGAAGCGCGACACGCCGCGCAACTGCCCGGCATCCACCGGATCGACGATGTGCAGCACGGACTCGGCCGGCACCCGCACCGTTTCGCCGGCCAATCCCGGATCGGTGATATCGCCTGGGTGGCGGCGCAGGAAGTGGTAGGCGACGCGCCGACCGATGCGGTCGAACTCGATGCCCTGACGGATGCGGTGCCCGTTCTCCAGCTGCTGGTTGTGATGCAAGGGCAGCATCTCTGCGGGGAGCATCTGCAACTGCAGCGGGACCGACAGGCCATCCTCTGGCCGGCGCGGCCGAATACGGAAGAACACCTCGCCAGCGATGAAGAGTTCACGCGCTGCCCGGCGTTGCTGTCCATAGAAGTCGGTCAGCCCTTCGGCATCGGACTCATCGGTCCAGCGCAGCCACAGGCGTTGCACCCGGTCCTTGAGCACCGCATCACCGATGCCCGACGAGGGCTTGATGCCGGTGCCCACCGCATTGCCCGCCCAGGACTCGACCGCGTTGGCGGCGTAGCCGTTGTTGCGGATGAGATAGCGTGCACGGGCAGTCATGTCGGCCCCGGCCGCCTGGATCAGCGTGTTGACGTGGGCGCGGCTGGCCGCGAAGGTCTTGAGGCGCCGGGCGGATAGGCCACCTTCGAAGCCCCCCACCATGGCGCCCACCTTGCGCCGCAGATTCTTGAGCATCCCCATCACAAGCCCTTCACGGCATAGGTGCGGATGCGTCGGGCACGCGGGCGACCTTCGGCTTGGGCGATCTCGCGGTCAAGGTCATGGAGGGCCGACTGCAGCTCGGCGTCCGACTTGTAGGTCACCCACTTGTCGCCGGCCTTCACGGTGAGCACGCCATTGAAGCGCGCGGCCTGCAGGGCTTCCCGCTGGGCCTTGAGTTGTTCGAGGGTCATGGACAGCACTCCCGGCCAGCGGGAGGCTGGCGGTATCAGAGGTAGTTGGAGGAAATGGCCATGCGCCGACGGCGCGGGCTGGCGGTCATCGGTGTCGTCACGGGCGTGGCATTGCTGGCTGGTTTGCGATTGGTCGGCATCGGCGGCAAGGCGTCTGCCCGCTTGTTCAGGTTCAGGCCCATCGACAACAGGCCATGCAGCGCGGCGTAGGCATACACCCGGCAGTCCAGTGCTTCGTTCCTGCGTCCGTCGGGCTTCCACCAGAAACGTTGTGGGAACCCTTTCACGTAGCGGGTGCGGATGCGCTCGGCGGTGAGCTGCTCGAAATACTGGGCATCGCGGTCCAGCGGGAAATGCATCGCGCCAGCGCCGGCCTCCTTCTTCAGCCGGGCGTAGATCGCTTCCTTGGCCGCATCCACCCCGACGGTGAAGAGATTGACCTTGCCCTTGTTCGCCTTACTCGGGCGCTTGGGCCAGATCGGGCGTTTGCCCGAGCCACCCTTGATCGCCCAGATGCGTTTGCGCTCCCGGCCCTTGCAGAAGGCGTAGGCCGCCAGGGTGTGGTGGCCACCGGTGTCCAGACACGCGGCTTCAATCGTCAGGCCATTGGCCAGCGTCTCGTGCTCGAAGCGGTTGGAGAGAAACACATCGAGCTGCGACCAGGTGTCCGGCGCGGAGGGATCGCCCCACAGCACCTTGTAGTCCACTGACCAGGACTCCTCGTCCCGGCCCCAGCCGACCACTTCGAGCTCCAGCCGATCATCCTGGACGTCGATGCCGCAGGTGAGCAGCGCCACCTCGGCCGGGATCGCAGGCCCGTAGGTTTCGCGGCGCTCCATCAGACCTTCAGCATCCAAGGTCTCCCCCTCCCGGTCTTCCCAGGTTTCTGCCAGCTTGGTGTTGACCCAGACCTTGAGGCGCACCGGGTCGTCCTTGGCAGCGTGATGCTCCTGGGCGATCTCGCCCCAGGTGAGCCACGGTGAATACAGGCTCGACAGATGGAAGCCCACCGTCTTGCCGTCACCCTCGGCCTTGGCGGTCCAGCGGCCATTGGCGAGCAGCGCCGGTTTGCGGTACTCGGGGTGGATGCCGTCGCACGCTGGGCAGTGCCAGGCAGCATCCGCCATCTTGTCCTTGGGCCAGCGGATGTCGCGCCAGAGGATCTGGCTGTGCGTCCCGCAGTGATCGCAGGGCACTTCGAACACGCGCTGGTCCGACTCCAGGTAGGCCGCCTCGATGCGCGAAAAACCCTTCAGGGTCGGCGTTGAGCACAGATAGACCTTGCGATTGACGAAGGTGGCCGCACGCTGCACCGCCAGAGCCACTGGATCGCCTTCACCATCGGCGTCGCCCGGGTAGCCATCGACCTCATCGAGAAACAGGTAACGCACCGGCATCGAGCGCAGGCCCACCGCCGAGTTGGCACCGGTCATGATCAGGACGCCGCCGGGAAACTCCTTCATCAGCTGGGTGTTGCCGGAATCCCGGCTTCTCGGGTCCTTCACCCGGCTGGCCAATTCCGGGCTTGCTTCGATCAGCGCATCCACCCGCTGCTTGGAGACGCGCTTGGCGCCTTCCACCGTGGGCTGCACCAGCAGCATCGGGCCGGGGGCGTGGTGGATGACGTAGCCCAGCCAGTTCAACCCCGCTTCGGTCTTGCCGATTTGAGCCCCGGCCATCAGCACCACGCGTTCCACGCGCGAGGTGGCCGACAGCGTTTCCATCACCGCCTTCAAGTACGGCGTGCGGCTGGTCGACCAGCGTCCGGGCTCGGCGGAGGCCACCGACGAGAGCATCCGGTGGCGGTTAGCCCAGTCATCGACGGTGAGGATGGGGTCGGGTGCGAGGCCGCGTTTCCAGGCTGACTCCACGCTCAGTGCAGCGGCCGATTCAGCAGTGTCGAACATGGGCTACTCCGATGCGAAATAGGTGGAACCGGCGCTTGGCTTCACGCGCGCTCAGCGCGTTCATACGGATGTCATCAACGCCCACGGAGCGCGCCATGAACCCCACCGACCTCACCCTGAACTGGATCGAGCGACTGCCCGAAGTGGGCAGTCCCATCCTGCGCCAGCGCGACGACCTGCTGGCCTTGCTCGCGCAGATCGCGTCCTTGCAGGAGATTGCCGAACGCCGGCGCCAAGCCCTGGAAGAAGAGATCGCCACGCTGTGGCTACCGGCCGAGATCGAGCAGGCCCAGCGCCACATCGCCGCCTGACCGTCCGAGGAGACCATCGTGATTGCTGACACCCCTCACCGCACCGACTCCCTCGACACCCTCGGCCACAAGCTCGGTGAAGCCGCCTTGACCTTGCTGGTACGCCTCTACCCGCAGGTGCGCCAGGCCAGCAACGCGCAACTGGACGCGGCCTGCGCCGCGATGCGCGCCCAGGTTGGGCCAGTGCTCGACGAACTGCTCACCGAGGCGCGTGAGGCGCCGACGGTGGCCCACGTGGCCTTCCAGAGCGCGGCGTTGAGCCTCGCGCAGGCCGGCATCCAGGCGCTCAAGGACAGCCGGAAATGATTCGCAGAAAGATCAAACCGGCGCTTGGCTTCACTCCCGAACAGCGCGTTCATGTCATCACCAAAACCCAAGTTGAGGAGCACGAAATGACCCCGACCCGCACCCGCAAAGCATCGGCCAGCAAGGCTGCCCAGCAACTCGACCAGCTGCTCGCCCAGATCGCCCAGGAGCATCTCTTCATCGAGACCCTGGAGACCCGTAACCACGACCGCCTGGACTTCCACGACGTTGGCGTCTGGTGCGTCAAGAGCGCCCTGATGGCTGCCTACCAGGCTGGCCTGGCCGCAGGACAGAACGCCGCCGCCAACCAAACTGCTTAACCACCCTCATCACAAGGAGCATCACCATGTCTGCACAAACCACCCCCATCACCGAACGCCAACTCGACCTCATCACCCGCGCCCACTGCGATGCCGGCGGCCTGATCGAACCGCTGCTCGATCTCAAGGGCGGCGCCAAACTGAAGATGATCGCCAGCCTCGCGCAGCGGGGGTTGATCGAGCAGATGGATGGCCAGTGGCGCATCACGCGCGCCGCCATCGCCATCATCAAGGGCGAAGCTCAACCGGAGGATGTGCTGCCGCCCATGCGCACAACGGCTGTCACTGCACCACCCCTGGCCGACGACCCGGAACTGGAAGCGGCGGTCACCGCTGCCGAGGCCAGCTGGCAGCAGGAGCAGCCCGATACCACCCCGAAGCGGGGTCGCGAGCACAGCAAGCAGGCCCTGGTGATCGAGATGCTCAAACGCCCCGAGGGCGCCACCATCGCGCAGATCAGTGAGGCGACGGGCTGGCAACACCACACGATCAGAGGGACCTTTGCCGGGGCGCTCAAGAAGAAGCTGGGCCTGACCATCGTCTCCGAGAAGATCGAAGGCCCGGCCGGTACCCCGGGTGCAGGACAGCGTCTCTACCGCATCGCCGAGGATGCCACTGAAGAGGCCACGGCGTGAGCATGCCGCCTGACGTCCCGATCCCGGCAGAGCACTTGCAGGCCTTGCTGGCGGCCTGCCGGGAGATCGCCCGGATGAAGCATCCGAGCATCGAGCACCTGCTGCGCCACCGGGGCTTTGGCTTTGAGGCCGACCGCATCGCCGATGTGGTGCTGGCCATCGAGGCCATCGATACCGACCAGGATGCAGATTGAGCTTGGCTTTGGTGGCGACCAGCGCGTTCATGGGGACGTCCAGCCCACAACGAACAACGGAGCACGCCATGCCCACCGTCACCTTGAAGCGCCAATCCACCGATGAGGCCAACGTCTCACTGCGCGACGTCTGGTACGACATCTACGTCGATGGCGAATACGTCACCAGCCGCAACGACATCTGCGACGCGCTCGACCTCAAGGCCGAGCTTGAACAGTCGGGCACGACCGAGCCAGAAAGCGAGTAAGCCATGAAACCCACTCGCGCCCTCCTTGCCCGTCCCAACTTCGATACCGACGACTACGCCTACCTGGCCGCCAAGGGCTGGCGCAACACCGAGATCCTCGCGCGCTGGACCGAGGAAGCCGCACGCGGCAACGGTCCCTGCCGATGGGAGGGTGATGCCGCCCGCGCCAAGCTCGCCGCCGTCGTCAGCCGCCAACAGCCGATGCAGAAAGATTGAGATGACGCTTGGCTTCAGTGGCGAGCAGCGCGTTCATACAGGTGTCGCAACGATCAACTGAGAAGGAGAGCACACCATGAACACCCCACGCGAATTTCAAGCCCAGCACGCCGAACACCGCGCCCGCGAGGCCCTGGCCCAAGCCCGATCCACCCTGGAGCGCGCACTGCGCGAACTGGATCGCTACACCAACCGGTTCGAGGACGCCGAGTCGCTGCGCGACAAGGCCGATGTGATGAACTGGACCCTGAACGAGCTCGCTTGCAACATCACGCCAAACCTGCGGCTGGATCTGATCGCCAGCGCCCAGGCCGAACTGGTGCGGGCCGACACGATGGAGTAAGCGCGGCCAGAGCCAAGCGCAGAAAGATCGACGATGCGCTTGGCTTGTCTGGTGAATAGCGCGTTACTACAGGTGTCGCAACGATCAACCGCCCGGAGCCCAAGATGAACACCACCAACCAGATCCCCGCCCCGACCGTCACTGATTGGGGGTTTTTCGGAACCATGAACGAGCACGCCGAAGCCGCCTGGTCCCTGGCCATGACCGCGATTTCGGAGGCCACCTGCCAGCCGCTCGAATCGGTCCGCGCTTTCCTCGACAGCCGCCACGGTCGCCACTTTGCCGACGATGTGCAAAACGGGCTGTACCAGGGGCAGACCCTGCAGGACGCAATCAATGCCGCCACCCAGCGTTGGATGGGTTGGACGATTGGCCGCCAGACCGCCAAGCAGTACGGCATCCCAAAGGGCCTGCCTTACCTCACCGGGTTCGTGATCCACTGCGAGATTGTCGAAGAATCCCTGGCAGCCTGATCAGCCCACGCCGCGCAGCCCCTCGAAAGCGCGGCGCAGCAAGTAGCTTCTCACCAGCGACACGGCCGTGAAGATCAGGCCGATCACCAGGTTCTCCTGCAGCGTGGCGTGCAGACCAAAGAGCGGGAACACCACCCACTGGGTCGCCACCGCCACGCCATAGCCAACCAGCACATTGGTCACGGCCTCCACCAGCGACATCCAGCGCGACTGCTTCACAGCACCTCCTCGGCATCCAGCTCATCGCTGGCATCGGCAGTCTCTGTCGTGCCGACCAGGTCATCGAATCGCACCCCATCGACCTCACGCACCGCCTGCGCGCCGGCATATTCCTGCCAGCGGCGAACAATCACATCGACGTACTTGGGATCGAGTTCGATCAGCCGTGCTTGACGGCCGGACTTCTCGGCCGCGATCAGCGTGGTGCCGGAGCCGCCGAAAGGATCGAGCACGATGTCACCAGGGCGGCTGGAATTTCGGATGGCCCGCTCGACCAGCTCCACCGGCTTCATCGTCGGATGCAGGTCATTGACGCGCGGCTTGTTGAAGTGCCAGACATCGCCCTGGTCGCGGTCACCGCACCAGTGCCGGGTGGAGCCTTCTGGCCAGCCGTACAGAATCGGCTCGTACTGGCGCTGGTAGTCGGAGCGCCCCAGCGTGAAGGTGTTCTTGGCCCAGATGATGAAGGTCGACCATTTGCCGCCGGCAGCACGGAAGGCCGCTTGCAGGGTGTCCAATTCCGACGAGGACATGGCGATGTAGATGGCCCCCTGGCAGTGCGCGATCATCGGCGTGAGCGCCGCCTTGAGGAAGGGCTCGAAGTCCTCGCCCAGGTTGTCGTTCAAGATTGGGCGGTTGGTGCCGCGCAGCTTGTCCTTGGCGCTGTTGGCGTAATTGACACCGTAAGGAGGATCGGTGAACACCATCGAAGACTTCTCGCCGGCCATCAGCAGGGCAAAGCTCGCAGCATCGGTGCTGTCGCCACAGAGCAGTCGGTGCTTGCCCATGATCCAGACGTCGCTCGGCTTGGACACCGGGACAACTGGCACCTCGGGTGCGGCATCCTCGTCGGTGTGCCCCTCGGTGGTCGTCTCCTCGCCAGCCATGATCTCCAGCAGTTCGTCGGCATCGAAGCCGGTGAGCGCCAGGTCAAAGTCGGCCTCCTCCAGCTCCTCCAGTTCGAGGCGCAGCAGATCCTCGTCCCATTCCGCCCAAGTCGCCGAGCGGTTGGCCAGGATGCGGAAGGCTTTGATCTGTGTTTCGGTCAGGTCGTCGGCCAGGATGACGGGCACCTTCTCCAGCCCGAGGCGTAGCGCGGCCTTATACCTCAGATGACCATCACAAATTTCGCCCGTGCTCTTGGCGATGATCGGGATGCGAAAGCCAAAGTCCCGGATGGCGCCGGCCATCTGGTCGACGGCGTGGTCGTTCTTCCTGGGGTTTCTGCTGTACGGGATCAGGCGCTCGGTCGGCCAATATTCGAATGTGATTTCACTCAGCTGCATCAGCCGTCTCCAGTCGTTCCGCTTCGACCTCGGCAAAGGTCTGCCCGGTGGCCAGCAAGGTCACCGGAACGTCGGGGTGGTTCTGTTGGAATCGCTTCACCGCCACATCGGTGTAAGACGGGGCGAGTTCGATGGCGCGGGCCTGGCGTCCGGTCTTTTGGGCGGCCAGGATCGTGGTGCCGGAGCCACCAAAGGGCTCGAACACGATCTCGCCCACGTCTGAATACGCCAGCAAGATGTGCTCAGGCAGCGCCACCGGAAACACTGCCGGATGGTCGATGTCGCGGCCGATCTTGCCCTTGTGCCGCATGATGCGGATCACGCTGTCCGGGATGCGGGTGTCCTGGGTGGGCTGCCCGGCATGGGTCCAGCCCCCGACCTCGCCATCCTTGCCGCGCATCGCGGTGGAACTGCCGTCGGCGCGCAGGTGCGAGTCCTGCCCGGCGTGCTTACAGGGCACGATCTTGTTGGGCTTGCGGCTGGCGCGGTTGAAGTGGAAGACGAACTCGAAGCTCGGAGCCAGGCGTCCCGCCCAGTCGCCGGGCATCCCCGGTCCCTGGTCCCAGACGTACCAGCCAAAGCGTCGCCAGCCTTGCGTGCGCATCCAGGCGAGCCAGCCATCCCAGTACGGGATGACCTCGTTGTCGCGGTGGATGAGACCCAGATTCACCAGCACCTGGCCATCGTCGGCCATGGGCAGGTGGGCAAAGACGCCACGCATCAGCGCATCCCAGTCGGCGATGCCTTGGGTGTAGTCACGCTGCTGACCGTAGGGTGGGCTGGTGAAGCACAGGCTCGCGTGGTCTCCGGCCATCAGCGCCGCGACCACGGCCGGGTCGGTCGAGTCGCCGCAGATCAGGCGGTGGGCACCCAATTGCCAGATGTCGCCGGCTCCGCTGACCGGGGTGGCTGGTGCTTCCGGAATGTCCTCGTCAGCGTCCTCGGTAAATCCGCCAATTGGCGGATTTTGTGGAGCGTCGTCCTCGTCGTCGAGCTCACCCAAGAGACTCTCGATCTCGGCATCGCTGAAGCCGGTCAAGCCGAGATCAAAGCCAGCAGCGGAGAGATCGGCCAGTTCAGCCGCCAGCAGTTCCTCATTCCACCCTGCCTGCAGCGCCAGTTGGTTATCCGCCAGGATGTAGGCACGGCGCTGGGTGGGCGTGAGGTGATCGAGGACGACCACCGGCACGACCTCGAGGGCGAGTTTCTTCGCGGCGGCGAGCCGGCCATGCCCGGCCAGGATGTCGCCCTCGCCGGACACCAGTAGCGGCGCAGTGAAGCCGTACTCGACGATGCTGCCGGCCAGCTCGGCGATCTGCGCCTCCGAATGGGTGCGGGCGTTGCGTTCGTAGGGCTTGAGTCGGTCCAGCGGCCACAGTTCGATGCGGCGGGCCATGGCGGGGGTGAAGGCAGTCGTCATGAATGACCCTCGGCGAAGGTGTTGAAACGTTCGCCAGGCGGTCTGACGAAGTAATCAGCGCAAGCGCTGGGTGATCTCGTGGGCGAGCAGGGGGATCAGGGCATCCAGGTGCTGGCGCAGGGTGTCGCGCACCAGGGCTTCGATGAGCTCGGGCGACAGGTCGGCGGGTACCGGATCGTCCGGGATGGGATCGTCCGCAACCGGATCGGGGCGCAGGCCATCCGCGAAGGCTCTGCCGACCACGTCCTCCACATCGGCGTAGGTCGGCTCATCGGGGTTCCACATCGGATGGGTTTTCATCGGGCGAGATCCTCCAGGGCTTCACGAATGGCCACATCCAGGATGTCTGTCACGCCACGCACATCCGGATCGGCCACGACCAGCGCGACGATCTCGGGCGCGACCTTGCGCGGGATCTGCTGCATGCGGTCCCGCAGCTGCCGGGCCAGCTGGAAATACTTGATGTCGACCTCGTCCTTGCTGATCAGCTTGCCGGTGCGTTCCTCGAATTCGAGCTTGGCCAGGCGCGCCGAGTAGGTTTCGCGTACCGCCCGGGCCTTGTGGTAATCGACGCCCCGGGCATCGTCGCTGGAGGCGGCTGGGGGTGTCGGCGGCGCGGCGGGTCGTTCGGTGCTGACCACCCTGGGGGTGACCACCTGCTGGGTGACCACCTTGGGAGTGGTCGGCTGCGCCATCCGGGTGTGCCGATCCCACTGGGCGTCGGCCTTGTTCTGGTCGATCCGGCCATCGGCTTCGACCTGAATGCGCCCACTGGCAATCGCCTTCTGGACGGCGGACAGGGCCACGCCGCGATGCCGGGCGTAGGCACGCAAGCTCATGCTCATGGAAATCTCCAAGGAACGATGGCCGGGGTGACCACCGACCACCTGACCACCGATTTTTTGAGTCTGACGCTAGGCAAGCGTCGCGCTGCGCGCGGCCCCCGCGCTTCAGATGGCCCGGGAGGACCCGTTTAATGTGTCCGATGCGTCAGGTCGCACGGGTGAGTTCCTCCCGCAGCGCCCGTTCCATCTGCCGTTGGTACTCACGCAGGGCGACGCTGCGAACGGCCTCGGCCATGCCAAAACGCGCTTCAACCTTCTGCTGCCGGCGCAGCAGGTACAAGGCCAGGATGCGCTTCTCGTCGCGGCGCTCGAACACGGCGCCAGCCCGGTAGAACACGTTCTTCTTCGCCATCACCTGGCCCGGCCACTGGCTCTTGGGGATGACGCGAGTCTGCGCGGTTTGAGCCATCGGACCGACCGGGATCGCCAGCTTGCCGGTCTTGGTGCCGCCACTCTCCTGCAGCGCCATAAACCGATCCCGCGACCAGACCTCGGCCATCAGCGTACGCGGCTTGGCGGGCGTGACACCGATGCCCCGGCTGATCCACGGCCGGCGCAGGTTGAAGCGCTCGGGCAGACCATCGCGCACCGCATCGCGGGCATCGAAGGCCGTGCGGGTCAGTGCCTTGGCAGCGGCGTTGGGGACGTGCTGCCGGGCGAGCTCGGAGAGGTGCTCGGTGGCCCTGGCCACATCGGTGGTGAGATCAAGTTTCAGCATCGGCGGGCTTCCTGCGGCGCGGGGTGGCAGGCACTTCGATATCGACAGAAGGCTCGGCAGCAATGCCGGCCTGCTGCGCCACGATCTGTTCGGCAGTGGCAGCATCGACCTCAACCGTCAGGCCAGGGACGAACGAGCGCGCACCGCCAGCGCCGGCGAGGACCACCGGGCGGGTGATGAGGAGTTTCATGGGGGTGTCTCCAAGGCTGGGCAAACGGGCAAGCGCCCAGCCCAGAAACGACAACGCCCACCGGAACGAATCGGGTGGGCGCAGTTATTAGCAGTACGGGATTACTGTACTTTGTGTCCGGACGGGATTCAATCAGGTTTCGAAAAACAACCTCAAAAAAATTTTCCGCTTCTGATCGAATCAACCCGCCAGTAGTGCCTTGAGATCCTTGAGCATCAGGAACAGGTGATAGGGATCGGTCGGGCTGGGCTCAAATTCCCAGGACTCGTACCACTGCCGCGCGGCCTCATCCTTAGCATGAACCAGCAGGCAACGAATGCCCGCAATGTCGGCTGCCTGTGCCGTGCGCAGCAGCGCGTCCTTCAGGAGCGCCTTGCCCAGGCCTTTTCCTTGGTGATCACGGTCCACGGCCAACCGTGCCAGGATCATGACTGGCACCGGATGCCGAGCCAAGCCCTTCATGACGCGTGCTGGAGCATCCTCCGGATCAACACTGCCGACCGCCAGACTGTAGAAACCAACTACCTCGCCGCTCAGGCAGCACACGTAGGTCTGGGCGCTGTTGGCCTTCTGGTTTACGAGCGCGTAGCGTTGCAAGAACTGGTTTAGCGGCGGTTGCCCGCAGTCAAAGCCTTCCGTCGAATCCGCAGGCGCGAGCTTGCGGACCGATTCATACGCTGCACTCAACCCAGCACCCCGGGTTCACTGAGCAGTTTCTTCAAGCGCGGCTTGGCTTGAACCGGGCGATCCAGCGCCTGCTGAAACGCCTGCCACTGGTCATCGTTGAGCACGAAATGACGACGATCCGCCAGAGCCTGGTTGGCCGCGATCACCCCGGCATCCAGCAGAAATTCACTGACGTTTTTGTGGCATGAACGCGCGGCCTCCTGCAGCAGCTGCTTGACAGAGCTGCTGGCGCGGACATCGATCCGTTCGGTTTTGGAGAGGTTCAAGGTGCTCATGGCAATCCCCATTTTCTGAAACTACCTCCATAGTAGCGTCCGGACGATGTCCTGACAAGTCAAACGTGCGTTGATGTCTCTCGCCGAGGCCTGGGCGCTCGCTCGTACCCGTAGTACCGAGCCAGCATCCCGAGTGCCGCAAGCAGAATGCCCTTGGCCTCGTTCTTCTCGACACGCTTGCCGTTCCAGCCATCGCGCATGGACCAATCCCGGATCGACATCTGCAGTCCTGCCACATACCACAGCGCCGATCCGGCCGGACTGCCACTGCCGCCGACCGCCTCCAGCGCCTCCCTGACCGCACGCGCAGCGCCAGCGTTCTTCTCGACCATCATCTGCCCGGGCGCCGTTCCACCCGGCAGACCATCAAGCCTCGGGCTGGCGACACCACTGCCGAACGCCCGGGCGAAGTCCTGCGAGAACTGCTGTCCGGCATCGTGCATAGCGCCGGTGATGCTGCCGTTTCGGAGCATCAGCGCCAGCGTGTCCACGGTGCGGTAGTGGTCGACGGGCCTCTGATCATCGTCCTCCTCGCGCACATAGCGGATCAAGCTGCCGTCGGGGCGGATCAGCTCATGGCCGATAGCCGGTTTGCGCTCAGCGCGCGCCTTGGCGCGTTGCGTCTTCTTGGTCATGGCCGTCCCTCCCCAAGTTGGGCCAAGGTCGCAAGAGCACCGTCGCGGTCACGCTGCACAGTGATGGCCTTGGCGGTGGTCGCCACCACGGTCCAGGTCTCGCCGTCGCCCCGGTCGATCACCTCGCTCTCGGCCCAAGGTGTGCTCTTACGGGATGCGGTAGTGCGTGCGCCGTAGAGCTTGGTGGCGATGCCGGTCAGGAACACACGATCACAGTCGTCGTAGATGTCGTCGAGCGGCACCACGACGATGCCTTGCTTGTGCCAGGCGGCGGCACGCATCGCACGCAGTTCCTCGGCATTGGCCGGCGACGGCGGTGCCATCCTGCCCAAGGAGCAGGGAATCGAGGGGGTACTCATACGCATGCCACACCCCCTTGAGCCATCGCCCAGTCCAGCAACGCCAGCGCATCGGCCTCGTTGTCACAGTCCGGCGAAAACCCTCGACTGCGCATGGCAGCAATGACTTCCTCCTTGCCTGCATTGCCTTTGCCCGTAACGTGCTTCTTGATCGTGCCCACCGGCACACCCTGATACGGAATCTGGTGGTGCTCACACCAGGCGGTCAGATGGGCCATGAAGCCGCCGTAGATATGCGCGGCATCCACCCCTTTGTGGTTCCTGACTTCCTCGTAAACCACCAAATCAATACCGTCAGCGCACTGTTTGATCTCGGTGAGCCAGCGCTTGAAACGCAGGTAACGAAAGCCGCCGCCTTCGAAACGCTGCGGGCGGAAATTCTCGCTGCCACCGTTGATGAGTCCGTCGCGGCCGGTCAATGCCCAGCCAAGTTGAGAGCCCAGGTCGAGGGCCAAAATTGTTGTCGTCATGTTCGTCAGTCCTGTGTTTTGGGCGGTCTGACGGATCGGACAGGTTTGCCGGTTACCCTCTTCACGCGTGCGCGCGTGTAGGCGTAAATCAGTGAGTCTGTCCGATCCGTCAGAACCGCATCGATTCATGGTTCGGGTCAGTTGTCGGCATAGGGGGTGAAGCGATCCTTCGGGGTCTCCAGCAGGCCCACGCCCTGAAATCCCCGCAGCCCCATCCCGTTGCGCCACTTCTCCAGTCCCCGGGTGAGCAGCAGATCGGCGAAGCGCTTTTGCGAGCCGACGAATTCGCCGGCGGCTTCGGCCCACTGCTTCCAGTCGGTGAAGAGCTCGGCGGTCAGTGCCTTGGCATTGGGGTGGCGCACGCAGCGCTCCTCGATCCAGCGGCCCAGCGCGTCTTCCGCCTCGAAGTACTCGTCGGTGGCATCCAGCACGGGCTTCGGCGGTTTGAGCCCCTCGCGCTGCCAGGCCAGACAGCCCTCGACGCCCCAGCTGAAGATGGCGTTGGCTTCAAGCAGCAACTTGGTCTGCAGCTGCTTGTCGCGCTTTTCCGGGGGCACGGTGATCGTGAAAGGGATCAGGTGCAGACGGCGGCGCATCGCCTCGTCGATGTTGCGGATGGCCGGCTTGTGGTTACCCGCGATCACCAACTTGAACTGCGGCACATAGGTGAAGAAGTCCTGGCGCATGAAGCGCGCGGACACCCGATCACCACCGGTGATCTCCTTGATCTTCGACTCGTTCCAGCGCCGACCCTGTTCGGTCTCGGTGGCACCGACGAAGCGCGAACCGCGCAGCCCGGCCAGATCGGTCGGGTGCCGGTCGCCGCGCGTTTCCATGAAGGTGTCCATGGGCGCGTTGGCGGCGTAATCACCGAGCAGCGTGAAGAGCGTGTTCACGAACACCGACTTACCGTTGGCGCCGGTGCCGTAGAGGAAGAACAAGGCGTGCTCACTGGTCGCCCCGGTCAGGCAGTAGCCAAACACCCGCTGCAGGTAGGACTGCAACTCGACATCGCCACCGGTGACCTGCTCCAGAAACCGCAACCAGGTCGGGCAGGTGCTGCCCTGCACCAGGGTGGCTGAGGCGATCTTGGTCATCCGGTCCGCCCGGTCATGCGGCCGCATCCGTCCGGTGCGCAGATCCACCACGCCACCTGGGGTGTTGATCAGCCAGATGTCAGCATCCCACTCGTCGGTGGTCGCCGCGTGCCGGCGGTCGGTACGTGCCAGACGTTCCACCCCGCCCACGGTGCTGCTGGCAGCCAGCTTGGCCGCGACCTTGCTGCTGTCCGCACGCACGGCGGCGTGGCGACAGACGTGACGGATCAGATCCGTGGCCGCCAAGGTCTCCTCGGCCCGCCAGCGCTGACCATCCCACATCAGCCATTTGCCCCAGGCCGCGATGTAGCGCCAGTCACGCTGGTAGCGCCGCGTGAAGCTCACCGCCAGCGCGTCCTCGGTGCCCCACACCGTGGCATCGCTGTCGTGGTCGGCCTGCCCGTCATACTCCGGCAGATCGGGCTCATCACCCAAAGGCTGCACTGTGATGCGCGGTCCGGTGGTGATGAATCCCGCCACGTCGAAGCCCTCAGCCAACGCGTCGGCAGCATCCCAGCCTTCCGGCTTGGCATCGGGGGGCAACAGGATGGCGCAGGAGGTGGCACCGGCCATCAGCACAGCCTGCGAGGCGGCCTCGGCATACCCAAACCCCGGCTTGTCCCGATCCGGCCAAATGAGCACAGCCTTGCCGGCCAGAGGTGACCAGTCGGTCTTGTCGACCGGCGCATTGGCGCCGTGCATCGCGGTGGTGGTAGGGACGCCCGCCTCGATCAAGGCCTGCGCACACTTCTCGCCCTCGACCAGGATCACCTGCTCGGCGGAGGCAATCCCTGGCTGGTTGTAGAGCGGGCGCGGCTCGGGCGGGGCCATCTTGCGGCGCTTGGCGTCCCAAGGGCGGAACTCCTTCCTGCCCGGTGCCGGGTCGTAGCGGTAGACGCAGGCGATGAGATTGCCGGCGGCATCCAGGTAGTCCCACTTGGCGGTGGCCGGTCCCAGCTCATCAACCGGGGCTTCGGCCTTCTTGCGCTTGGGCGGATGGCTGGTAGCCCGCCCGACCAGTTGCCCGGCGATTTCCAGCACCCGAGCGAAGTCCGCCTGGGTGTCGAGACCGTGGTGGGCAGCGATCAGATCGAAGATGTCGCCACCTTCACCAGTAGCGTGGTCGTGCCACAGCCCAGCGGTCTCGCCCTTGAGCGACACCTCCAGGCTATCGCCGGGGCTGCCCAGCACATCGCCGACCAGGTATTTCTGGCCACGCTTCTTGCCGGCAGGCAGCAGCGTCATCAGCACCGACTCCAGCCGGGCGAGCAAATCTGCCCGAATGGCATCGCGTTGTTGGTTGAGATCACCGCCCGTGGCGTTGGCCACCGGCGGCACCGAATTGAAATCAAGCATGGATCAGTCCTCCCTGTGGCTGATGGGTGTGGGCTTGGCAGGTGATGGAATGCACGGGGGCGCTGCTGGCGCTGACCACTGGCTCGGGTGGAACCGAATACACCGGCACCTTGATCGGTACCTTCTGCCAGTGCGCCTTCTCGTCGGCGAGATAGCCGGCCTTGCGGGCCACGAAGCGCACGAAGTCCGGATGCAGTCCCACCAGGTCACACCAGAGCGTGAGGTCGTCCCCGAGCAGAAAGCGCCTTGCCTCGCGCCGCATCCGGCGGTTGGTCAAACTCAAGCTGTCGTGGATGGCGCGGGCGAGCACCGCCACCACCAGACGGGACTCCGGTGTCACAAGGAAGGTGTGACGATTGAGCACCTTTTCGATGGCCTGCAGCCCGACCAGGGGTTTGGGGGGCGACCAGCGATCCACCCACTCGGTGCGGTAGGTCTTGCGTGCGCTGGCACGCTTGGAAGCTGTGCTCATCACGCACCTCCCCAGCAGCGCTGCGCATAGCTGCAGAACTTGCATTCGAAGTGGCTGGCCTCGGCGAAGGCGCGCGGCAAGAGCTCACCGGCCTCCGTCGCCTGGATCACCCGCACGGCCCGGTCGGACATCTTCTGCGCCAAGGCGGCATCGAAGGGAACCAGCTCGAACCACAGCTCCTGCGTGTCCTTGTTGATGGCGGTGAAGAGCGCCGGGTTATGGCTGATGCCTTCGACCGTGCCTTCCATGTAGGCCTGGTAAGTGGCCATCTGCGCGGCATAGACCGGCTTGGTGACCGCCACGCCAGACTTGGCGCAGGCCTTCCAGTGCTTGTCGGCCATGGTCTTGCACTCGAAGAGCATCGGGAACGACAGGCCCAGCTCTGGCGGTGCTGCCGTGATGATTCCGTCGACGTGGCCCTTGATCCGGCCACCCGCCACCGAGAACCCGAACTGGCCGCCGTTGGCCTTCTGGTTGTGCAACTCAAACCCCGCCATGCGCAACCAGCGCACGGCCAGGTCTTCCAGCGCATGGCCGACCTCGAACACCCGCAGGATGCGACCCGAGAAACCCCGGCCGGGATCGACCGGCGCACCGGCGTACTCAAACTGCAGCGCCCGTTCGCAAGCCACACCCAGGCGAGAAGCGCCGAGATAGTCGCGCGGGGCCTGCCCGGCACGTTCAACATCCAGCGCCGCATCGATGAAACCCGCTACCCGCTCGTGGAAGCCGGGGCGATGATTGAAGTCCAACATCACTTGGCCCTCCCACGCTGGGTGGCCTTGGCCGCCACCGGCTCCCCGGTTTCCCAGGGCAGGTCATCCTCCAGATCCGCGAAGGGATTGGCCGGATCGAAGGCGGTCGCCGCCGGTGACGGTTCCAACTTGGCCACCGGCTGCGGCGCCTGCGTCTCGTAGGGATTGAGCCCCCGCACCGGCGGATACTTCGCCTGCTGGTGGTGAGCCGCCATGGCCTCCGTCCAGCCAGTGACGATGGCCTCGATCACCTGCAAGGCCTCGGCCTCGCTGTAGTGACCCAGGGGTTTGTCAAAGCCGATCTCGCCGGCGGCCTCGCCGAAGAATTTCAGGCAGGCGCGCATCGCCGCGCGCTCGAATTCGGTCGGATCAACCATGAGCACGTCCTCCTGCCTGGGGTCGGTTCGCAGCCACTGGCCGTAGAGCGCGTGAAACGCGTCCTGGCATTTGCGGCTGCAAAAGACCCAGTCCATCGGATACCGGCGTGCCTCGCCCGCCTTGAAGCGGTTGTCGCTGTGGCCGAGGCCACGGGCCTGTCGCTTGCAGACCCAACACTGCCCGGCCATTCATTGCCCTCCCTCCAGCGCACCGATGAAGAGGGTCATCTGCAGCGGCTGGCTGCCAAACGCCGTGGCGCAGCGGGTATCGAAGTCCCGGTAGGTCATCGACGAGCGCGCGATCATGGTCACCGCGTGGATCTGCTTTTCCAGGAGGGCGAGGCCGCCCTCGCTGAGCCACTGATGGGCCTTGTCGGAGAGGCGCTTGCGGTTTCGGATCTCCTCGATGATTTCGCGGGGCATGATCACGTCGTACACCCAGCGCAGGGTGATCTGGCCGATCACCGCCGGCGGGTTTTGCTGATGGCCCTGGTAGTGCCAGCCAAAGAGACGAAACAGCGCCCGGTAGTAGTCGGGGCTGAAGCGCCGCTCCCAGCTGGCCACGCGCTCGCGCAGCAAGCGAGAGATCAAGGCCTGCAGCGCATCGGGCGCGCGGTGGTATTGGTAGCCGGTGGCCTCATCGATCAGCGCGACCTCACCGGTCTTGGCGAGCGCCTTCAGAATGCGCTGGCAATTCGGCACCAGGTGCTGACGCTTGCGGTGCAGACGACCTTCGAGCGCGGCATCGATCACGCCCGAGGCGACTTCGCTGATTACCCCGGCCGGAAAGAACGCCGTGGTCTGGCCCGAGGGCAGGCGGATGCTGCAGGCGTTCTCCTGCAAGACCTCCACTGCACCAGGGGCGACATCGGACAGCAAGGTTTTGAGTTGGCTGCCCCGGCGCGATTCGTGCAGGCCGATGGCTGTGGCCAACTGGCGCTGCACGTAGCCCCGGGTGCCGTCTTCCAGCACCACGGCTTCCACCGCCAGGTCACCAAAGCGCACCACGCCGTAGTGGCTGGTCGTGAGAATAGGTGTGCTCATCATCGTCACGCCCTCCCTTACTGCGCCCAGGCGGGTTTGCCGCTGGGGACGGTGGATGGGGCAGGACGCGATGAAGGGGTGTGGGCAGCCGGAGGTGTGTAGCTCGGTGCCGCGACTGCTGCCGGCGCACCCGACTGACCACCGCCGGAAGAGCCCCTGGGCATCACGCCCATGACCAAGGCGTAGTCCTTGTGGTCCGGCTCAATGGCCGCCTTGATGGTGTTGCGGTCCTCGCCCCGGCCATCCTTCTCGATGTCGATGCGCGCGGCGAACTCCAGGCCATCCAGGTCGGCAAAGCCGCTGATGCGACGAGCCGCCTGAGCCTGCGGGCTGTTGTCGGCCGGATGAACGTTGCGCGCGGAATTGAGTGCGGCGCGGATGAAGGTCCGGCCCATGTTTCCCCAGGTGGGGCCCTTGGCGCTGTGCAAACCGACGTTCCACCAGATTTTGCGTTTGGCGAACGGGCCTTCCATCACCACGCCTTCGCAGGCGAGGTAAACCGCGCCGGTATCGAAACTCTGCGTGGCCCAGCCTCCGGTCCAGCCTTGGCTGGGGTCATCGAAGCCGCCCGGCTTGATGCTCAGACGCAGCTTGGCTGCAGTGTTGCGCGGGATGAGGTCGAAGGACTGCTGCTGTTCAGCGTCGTTGAAATCGTTCCAGTTCGACATGGCGGCTTACTCCTGGGATGCGTGGAAATCAGGGGATGGGGTGCTGGCGCTCGAGAAAGCGGGGGCAGGTGCAGCCGGGCGTGCGATGGCGTCGCGGCCGAGGCACTTGGCGATGAGCTTTCCGAGGTGGGGTTCTTCGATGGGGTCGAGCCGGCCGCTGCGGTCCTTGCTCGGGAAGCCCCAGGTGTTGTCTGCACCGGTCACGAAAGCGCGGTACGGTGTGCCGTCATCAGCCTTCAGGATGGCTAGCGTGATGACTTCATCGAGCACGCCCGGCAGCTCGGCCGAGGTCTTGGCGCCTTCCAGCTGAAGCTGGTAAATGCGGCGGTTGAAGTCGTCCAGCTTCTCTTCGAGGATGCAGACGTAGATGACGTGCTTGTCCCGGACGTGCTGCAGGTGCGTGAGCGCGCCGATCATTTCTGTGCCCAAGAGGCCATAGGCGCCCCGGGTGTCGGGTTTGCCGGTTTTTTCGGAGAAGGCCGCTGGCTGGGTCTTACACCAGGCCAGGCACATCCGCGAGAGCACGGTCAAGGAATCGACGAAGTAGGTGTCGTACTTCGCGAGCTGCGCCGGATCGCCGTACTTCTGGCAGACGTGGTCAAAGTGCGCCTGCGAGAAGGCCTGCTCGGGTGATGCACTCGGGCTGGGTCCAGCCAGGAACACCACCAGGTCCTTGAACTCCGGCCAGGTGCGCGGGCGCAGGGTGTCGCCGGCCCAGTCGAGGATGGAAAGATCGCCGGCCTCGGTGTCCACCAGCAAGGTGCGCTCGGCATCGAGCGTGCGGATCTGGGAGGTCTTGCCGGCACCCGGTACGCCCACGAGGGCGACCTTGGCGCAGCGTTTTTCTGACAAGCGCTGGTCAGCGCTGATGATCGGGAGTGCCATCACTTGCCCTCCCCAACGAGCGCCAGGCGGAAGGCCGGCTTGGCGGGTTTGAGGGTGCGGGCAGCCTCGAAGGGGCGGCGCAGGGTTTCGGGCCAGGCGGCGAACTTGCGCTCGGAGACCGAATATTTCACGTCGATGTATTCGGCCGGGTCATCGCCATTGCTGGCGATGCGCTGCGCGATGGTGGCCAGTTCATCCTGATCCCAGGACACCGATTTCTTGATCTCGACCGTGATGGCCAGATCACCGTCGGTCAGGTGCGTGGTGCCGGTGTCCTTGCCCGCGCCCAGCAGTTGCGCGCGGGCGGCGTCGCCGTAGAGGTCATCGAGCGCAGCGGTCAGCTGCTCACGGGCGTGGCCAACGCCACGATCCATTTCGGCGAGCAGGACGGAGAGTTCCTGTAGCGCCGGCTTGGGCAGCGCCTTGATGCGCTCGCGGGTCAGGTCTTCGAGTTGGAGGGGAAGACTGCCGATGTCGAGGACGGTGGCAGCCGGTTGTGGGGTGGCCAAGATGGCCGAAGAGTGGGTTTGCATTTCGCAACTCCTTGGTGGTTAAGGAGTTACCCATTCTTCGCATCCATTTCCGGAAGATGTCTGGACGATTTCCTGAAAACTTTCCGGAAAGACCACCGGGCACCTTCCCTGGCGCGTTTGAATCCTTTCATCCGCTGGCGTAGAATTCTGGGCAGGCACCCGCCTGAGTTGTGAGCGACTCAAAAAAGGTCATCCCGCTGCACCCTGAAGTTTTCATCCGACCATTGGGATTCCCACTGTGCTGGATGCGTAATCGCTCAACGTCCCGCGCAGAATTTGGAGAATTTCAATGAAGTCCGACTTCAGTTCCCTCGCGTTTGTCGCCCGCCAGTCCCTCGTCGCGTCCGGTGTTTCCATTTCGCTGGGCCACACGCAGCAGTTGCTTGCCGCCAGCCTCGGGTATGGCAGTCTGGCGGCCATCCAGGCATCGACCGAAGAGGAACCTGGTATTGCTGGGGCAAACTTTGTCATCCTGGACGTGGCGGGTCTGTCCGCCCGCGCCGCATCCTTGGGCTATGGTGCGGCGTCAGATCAGATTACTGAGGCGATTGCCGCAACCATCAAGAGTGATCCTGAACCGCCAGCGGTTTTTCTGACCCCGCTGGACTTTATCGAAGATGTCGTGGTCCCGTTTGCCAATGACACGGTGATGGATCACGATGCTGTATCCGACGCGGCCGCCAATACGAACGCTTACTTCGAAGGAGCCTACCTCGAGGCGACCGAACCCGATGAGGCGCTGAAGGATTGCCGCGAATTTTGGGAAATCCCAGTCGAAGGCAACGTCGGCATGGATCAAGACCCCGACAAGCCGTTCAGCGGCGACAACATCCTGGTCAAAGGCGTTGTGCGGGTCTGGAAGGCTGGGCGGGTCTGCCTCATGAACGATATGGAGCTCGACATCGGCGCTGGCGTCGACGACAGCTACTACGACCTTGACGAAGCCGACGCGTAACGCGTTCGATTCAGCGCAGACCAGCAAGTCGCCCATGCACAGGCGCCTGATTGCCCCTGGGAACGCTTGCCCTCGCGCCATCCACCTCCGTGGCGGATGGCGCCCATTGATCTCAGCACGCCTGAGTCGTCAGATCGGCGGTTTAACCCCGCTTGACATGGCACTACGCCGACCGGGATGTTCGCAGCCTGAGTTTGCCGTGGCCAACACGCTCGATCCACTGCGACCAATCGCGGCCTTTGAAGGCGTCATCAATGCCCTTGCTGGCTGTAAATGTCCGGCGCTTGACCTCTGCCCATGACAACGGTGCGCCGTGGCGCGATTTCCAGAAAAACTCGACGATTTGCGACTGGATGCCTGAGAAATACACTGTCTCTGGAAGGTGCTGCAGTCGCAACCCACCCGTCTTCGCATCGAACCATTCCTCCGGCTCGTCGGCCGGGTCTGCGGGCAGCCCGACCAGAATCCGCTCCAGCACCTGCAGATCGAACTGCTCCTCGCCGTCCTCCACGATCAGCAGATCCTTGACGGCGCGCACCTGGTGGCCGTTTGGCAAAGCCAGCTTCGGATCTGCCTGCGCCAGCACCACACCACCCGTGCCGAACGCCGGGTCGGACAAGGCCGTGGTGATCTGATCGGCTGACGTGTCCTTGAGCCGTCGCCCGAAGAACATCGGCGCAAAGGCATGGCGGTTACCAACACGGAGGTCGCCCAGATACCAGAGGTGATGCTCGACCAGGCAACGTCGGCGTCCGGCAAACCTGGGCTCGATGCCCAGTAGCGTGGAGAGGTGATCGAAGAACGGCTCGCGCTGGAATCGGTAGCGGGTGACATCCATCAAGGAGCCGCTCAGGATCACCTTGCGCCGCAATGGGTGCGGGTAGGTGTAGCGGCCAGCCGCTTCATCGACCGTGACCTCGACCTCCTCGAAGATGTCGTCCATCACCTCGACATCGATCCGGCTGAAGTATCCAATGCCGGCGATCCAACCCCTGTCCAGCAGTAAGCGGCCAAAGCTCAACAGCTCTCTGCCGAACAGCGTGCTGTCCATCCCATCCAAACGCTCCAACCGTTGCAGTGTCTCTGTCAGCATCGGCGGCCTCCTCAGAACTCGGTGACGATGTGCCAGCGTTTCAGCAGGCGCATCACCAACTGGCGTTCATCCTCGGTCTTGGCGTTGTCGTTCAGGCCATTGGGCGCAGTGATCTGCACGACGATGTTGTGGGCACGGCGGTCCTTCTGTTTGGCCATGCGCAGCACCAGCTTGACCTGCACCAAGTCAAACCCGCTGAGATCGTTCTGTTTGTAGTCTTCCCGAGCCACCCGATAGACATCACGCTGATCGCGCCGGTCGCGGTGGATGGTCATGCCGCTCGTGACTTCCAGCGTGCCGTTTTCGCCCTGTTGTTCGAGGCGCTTGGCCACCTTGATGAGGTTGATGCTGATGCGCTCGATACCGTCGCCGGGCTCAGGTTTCAGGAGGTTGAACACCTCGGCGCTGCCGAAGGCCTTCAGGCTGAACTCGCGCAGCGGCATCTCCGCAATCTCGGTGTCGCTGGCCAGCACCACATCACGCAGTGCTTTGGCGAGTTCCTGGCGGGCATTACGGTCATCGCAGAACACCGACAGCGCGCCGGTGCTCGGCTCATAGGAGAAGGTGATGCGCTGCAGGGCCTGATCGTGCCGCGTGGTCACTTCGCCGTCGACGATCTTGTCCCAGTGAGTTTCCTTGCCGTTGAAGCCGACCACGATGGTGTGTAACCAGACCGGAGCCGACTCGTCTTCGCCGCCACGGTCCTCGGCCTGGGTGAGATCTCGGCGCTGGAAATGTTCGATGACCACATCCTGCAGCGGCGCCTGCGGGTAGATGGCAGCAATCGCCGTCCTGAGCTTGTCTTTGAGCGCATCGTCCAAGGTGATGTCCACCGCCTTCGGCCCCCGGAAGTGGCTGGCGTAGGCTTCGGATTTCCACTGCTTGTTCTGCTGGCGTGCAGTCTCGGCCTGTTCGAACCGGCGGTCCTTGTCGTCCTCCAGCCGACACAGATACAAGTAGAGCGCGCGGCCGTACTTGTCACCGGCGTCCGCCACTGCCTGTTGCTCGGCTTTGTCGTCCTCGCTCAGCAGCGACTTGACGGCCTCGCACCCGAAATCATCCGACAGCAGCAGGATACGCTGCGCGGCTTCCTCCAGCCGCTGACGGATGGCACCGGACAGGCCCGCGACCACGGTGAACAGGCTTTGCTTGTAGCTGGCGCAAACCTTGTGGTCCCACTCGATGCCGGGCAGTTGCTCTGGGTGCAGGTGATGCAGCCACTGCGCCACCAGCGCGCGATGCTTGATCTTGCGCACCAGGGTCACGTAGTGTCCCATATCGGGCAGGATCTCTGGCCCGCCATCGGTGGCCCGTGGCTTGCGCGGTTTACCGCCACCCGTAGCAGTCGCCTCTGCGGCGAGGGCCGTCGGTTCTGACTCGCGGTTCTCTTGTCCCTGGACTTCTGCCATTCTTGTTCTCCTTTACGAGTGGCGGGTTGTTATACGATTGCGCGATTTGTTAATCGCAACGTTCAAAAAATGCCGGCACCAGGCCGGCGTGTCAGGTACTTGTTCAGCAGTTCACCCCTGTCCTCTCCCGGGCAACGCGGGCAGCAGCCCGTAGCGCTCCATCCGCACCCGGATGAATTTGGGGTTCACGCCAAAGCTAGCAGCCAGCTCGCGTCGCAGGTTTTCCATGCCGACGAAGCCGAAGGTGCCTTGCTCGACCAAGTGGGGTGTCGCGGCTTGCAGTTCCTCAGACAAGCCGCCGTCGCGTTCGATGCCGACATCGAAGTCCGGCGCGCGGGCCACCGCCAGCTCGACCAAGCGGTCGCGCGGTACCAGCAGCGAGCCCATGAACTCATTCGCACGGAACTCGGCGATGCGGATTTCTTTTTCGAGGGCGGTGTTTTGCGGCAACGCCATGGCGCCCAGATGTTCAGCATCCGGCGTGGCAGTACGGTAAGCACGGCGCTGACTGGTATCAGGCTCGTCAAAGAGCCCCGGTCCTTGCTTGGTGGCGATCAACCAAGCGGGGGCGTCGAAAATGGCATGACCCAGTTCGTGAGCGAAGGTGGACAGAGCCAATTCGGGCGTGAGTTGCTCGCCCACCGGTGAGACCAACACGGACACGGCGTCTTCGCCGCAGTCTGGGTCAAACTCGCACAGGCCCAATACGGGCAGGCCATCCTCATCGGTGACGGGGTGATCCAGGCTGACCCACAGCTGGTACGGCAGACCGTTGATGGTCAGGTCGGAGATGGCCGCCAGTTGCTCGAGTGTCACCGCATCCGCGCCAGGCGGCAAAAGCTGTGCTCTGGCCTCTCGTGCCACCGTTTCGATGGCGAGCTTGTTCAGGTAACGGGGCTTACGAAGGGAGCAATGGTCATACCGCAGGGAAAGCGCTGGCATTCGTCACCGCCTTAACCCAGGTTTTTGCGATACAGGCGAACGACGGTGCTGACGTCCTTCTGCATATCCGGCGGCAGCCGGCTGGCCTCGATGAAGGCCTCGTCAGGATTGAGACCGAGCTTCTCGGCAGCCTTGACGATCAACTCGTCCTTGGGCGCCTTCTCCAGCTCGCGCTCGATACGCGACCAGTAGGCCGGCGAGATGCCCAGGCTGCGGGCGAACTCATTCATCGGCACATTGGCCTGCTCGCGTTTTTCTCGGATGAAGGTGCCGAAGCCCATGATCGTTAACCGTTGCGTGATTGATTAACGATCATTGTAGAGAAGGTGAAGGTTTGCCGTCAACTGTTTTGTTAATCACGAACGCTGCAAGACTTCACAACTTGCCCCCATCGGTCCTCGACAACATCACTTTTGATGCTGCGAATGATCATCTCGTTGAAGGCCTCCACACCCAGGTCTTGGAGCGTCTCATCTGAACAGCTATATACGAAGCCTTCGACGGCACGCCCCTCGCAAAAAGCCCTTGCTACCCACTCGTGGTGGATATCGTCATGCCAGCATCGGATCTCATAAACCCTACCGTTATGCTTGAAAGTGTCCAATATTTTCATCTCTGATCCTCCGTCAGTTTTATTTACCCCGGCAACACCTTCCCCGCCAGTTCCCGGAGTGCCTCCTCCTCCATCGGCCCCTTGCTGGCCACAAACCATAAATCCAGCCCTTTGAGGCGGCGTTTGCCGGCACTACTGGCAAACCCCGCCGCGTGCAGCGCCTGCGTCAGCGTCTTCAGCGTGAAGCCAGTCTTGTGCGCCATGTAGAGGTGCCCAGCGGCGAGCGCTGCGCCGTGGCCGTACAGGATGTCCAGTGGCGTGATTGGGCCAGCCTGCGAGGTATAGGCGGCATCTCCCAGCTTGTCTTCGGCCACCAGTTGGCACACCGTCTGCAAATCAGGGCAGGTGACGACCAGAAAGCCGTCGGGTTTGAGCACCCGCAGGAATTCCTTCAGTACCAGCGGCACCTCGTGAGCATAGACGTGCTCGATGTTGTGCGCCGAGTAGATGGCGTCGACGCTGGCATCCGCCACCACCGCCATGTCGAGCATCGAGCCAACGATATCCGGCTCGTTGGCCGGGTCGATGTCGAGGCGGATTTCCTGCCACTCGCTGCTTTGAAATGCCACCGGCAGCTTGGCGCCGTTGTTACGGTGGCCGGGGCCAACGTGGAGGATGGTACGTTGCAAGATGCGGGCGTTCATGGCTTTGTGGCTTTCTTCGGCTTCGATGCGGCGGTAGAGGTCAATCAGGGTGCCTTCGAGCTGGCGGGTGAAGCCGGCGACGTCCATCAGCGGGGAAGCGCGCATCCGGTCGCGCAGCGTGGTCCGCAGTTGGGTGAGCCGCTCCCGGTCGTTCGCTAGTTCTGCCGCGATGCGCACATAGTCGTCCGTATCTTTGGCTGACAACTCCGGCAGGCCGATCTGGTGCAGGAAGGCATGGGTCTGCCGGCTGACCACCCGGGTTTGTGGCCACGTGACCACCGGCACGCCCATCCACAGCGCTTCGCAACTGGTCAGCCCGCCGGTGAAGGGAAACGGGTCGAGCGCGATGTCGAGGTCGGCGTATTCCTTCAGCAGATCGGCATGGAAGCTCGGGCCGCGTAGTTCGATGCGTTCGGCGGCGATGCCCCGCGAAGTGAAAGTGTCGGTGACCTGCTGGCGAAAGGCCTCGTCGTTGAAGGTGCGCCATTTCAGGATCAGGCGGGCATCCGGTACTGCGTGCAGCACTCGCGCCCACGCATCGAACACGCCCGCGTTGAATTTGGCGGTGTTGTTGAAGCAGCCGAAGGTGATGAAGCCATTCCGTTCGAAGGCGGACGCGGAGACCTCTGCTGGTGCCCACGGCACTGGTTGGTAGCAGAAGCGGCCGGAGGGCAGGCGCAGGATCGGCTCGGCGAACTGCGCTTCGGTACCGGACGGGGCGTGCCATGCATCGAGCAGCACGGCGTCCATGGTCGGTAAGCCCGTGGTGGCGAAGTAACCGAGCCAGCTGACCATCACGGGCGCAGGGCGATGGGCAAACGCCGTCAAGCGGGAACCAGCGGTATGGCCGGAAAGGTCGATCAGCACGTCGATGCCATCGGCGCGGATCTGATCAGCCAGCGCCGCATCGTCGAGTGAGGCTACATCGCGGAAGGTGCAGGCCGAGCGGATTTCGTCGGCCACCCAATCATTTACCTGGCCAGCGCTGTAAGCAAAAACCTGTACCCGGGTCGGATCGTGCGTTTTGAGCACATCCTTCACGAACAACCCGACGGTGTGCTGGCAGAGGTCGGCCGACACATAGCCGATGCGCAGCGGACGTCCCTGCAGCGGCTGCAGAGCAGGGCGCGGTCGAACACCGCCTGTGCGTGCGATGGCCCATGCGCCCCAAGCCTGGGCCTGCACGAGCCGCTCGGCATCCGGCACCTCGGGGTCGTATTCCAGGCTGGTCAGTGCATTGCGGCGGATCGCCGGGTGGTCGGGCAACTGGCGCAGCAGGTCGGTGTAAAGGCGACGGGCTTCGGCATGCTCACCGGCATCGCGGGCGAGGTTGGCCAGATTCACCTGGGCACGCAGGTCAGTCGGGGCGAGGGTTTGCGCCTTTTCGTAGCAGGCGCGGGCGTCGTTGAGGAAGCCGTAGCTGGAAAGCAGGGCGCCGATGTCGAGCTGGAGGTTGGGGTCATCAGCCAGCGAGTCTGAGATTTGCCGGCAGAGAGCAAGGAAATCGTCAAATTGCCCGACTTCAGCGTGCTGACGGGCAATTGCTAACGTCGCAGTGTCAAAATGTAGCGAGCGAAGTGACGTCACTTTTATCGTAAAACAAAAAAACAGCTGCGATTCACTGTGTCGCAGGTTCTGACAAAATGGACTCAGCCAGCTCGCGCATTTCATGCTCCTGAAGGTTTGATTTGCTTGCAATTACAGACAAGTCGTAGCGCTGAAGCCGCCTAAGTCCGCCAACTGTGCCAAATCCAGCTTGCCGCAAGGTGGTCGTCAATATTTTCAGGGTAAATCCGCTGTGATGTGACTGGAATGGGTTATCACGTACTGCGTAAGCTCGATGCCCAAACACCAGGTCAAACGGTGTGACGGTTCCTCCGGGCGATTCATAGGCAACATCAAGTAACTTATCTTTGGCTATAAGCTCAGCAGCAGCCTGCAGGTCAGGGCAAGAGACTATTGCAAACCCATCAGGAGAAAGTACGCGAAGAAATTCCTTTAATGCGACAGCTACCTCATTCGCATACAAATGCTCTATTGAGTGCGAGGAGTAAACAGCAGCAACGCTCCCATCTGGAACTGCCGACATGTCTAACATAGATCCGATAACGTCTGGATTATTCCAAGGATCTATATCGAGTCGAAGCTCTCTCCAGCCCTCGTTTTTAAAATATGAAGGCAACCCGGCCGAGTGGTCTGGGTGCCCACATCCAACATTTAAAACGGTTCTAATATTCATACCTCAATGACATAATTATGATTTTCTATTAAATTTTTTTCAAAAGCCTCTATGATTGCAGCGGGCACTAAGTGAACGCTGTCAATATGGAACGATCCACCCGAAACGCCGGATTCAGAGTGTGTCATTGAATACAAATCGAGAAAATCAAATCCATAATTTTCCGAAAGCTTGCACATCAACGAGTTTACAAGCCCGATTACGTACGCCAATTTATCGAGATCATCTCGAGAAAAATGAATATTTGCTGAGTTGACCGCAGGAACACCTGACAAAATGATTTTTAGACCATATCGCGAAGAGATCTTGTCCAGATAATCCATAAATTGAGTAACCGTCGATGTGGCAATGCTCTCCAGCGACAGATTTGGATATTTCTTCGAAGCAGCAATAATGCCTTCGTTGATTCGACAGTCAATTTCCCCTACGCTAATCATAACAACTGAGGAGCACGGTAGATTTTTCAATACATTTTCAAAGTAGACTTTATGTTTATTGTTTTTCTCTACGGCAAGATGCCACTGCTTGCAACCCCCAATCCACTTGGAGATTATTTGATAATTTTTCCTTTTGTAAAACACCTTTACGCCACTTGATGACAATGAATGACTATCCCCGATACAGTATATTTTTTCCATTGCTGGGTCAGGAAGATTTCGAGCATTATTTTTCTCGATCCAAGTCTTTAGCCTATCCAAGTAAAGCCAATATATTTGAAATGTTCTTTTTCTTTCTTTTAGCTCCTGCATCAGTGGCTTAGCAGCTTCAAGATACGTTCTAAAGGCAGGGAATTCGAAAGATAAATAACAATGTATTGACATCCATACAGCAGCTTCACAACCCACACCACTAGGGTCCAGCGAAAAAGCCTCTTGATAACTACTTAGAGCGTCACCATCCCTCAATAGATACCTATAAATATCACCAAGATTACGATAAACTTCCGCCAAATCACTTATTCTGGATTTTGAAGATTTATGAAGCTCAATTGACTTAATGTAATGAGTTTCTGCCTGAAGCAAATCCCCAAATTCAAAATAAATAGTCCCCATATTGTTGTGCGCCTGCGCGGAGCTGGGGTCTATATTTGCTGCCTCGCTGTAGGCCGAAAGAGCCTTTTCATAATCACCCATTCCCCTGAGGGAGTTCCCAAGGTTGACAAAGATACCCGGCTGTCTGATGCCCATACTGATGGCTTTTTCACAACACTCAACAGCCTCCCGATACCTTTTCAACTCATTCAAAACAAATCCGAGATTAATATGAAATTCCGGAGTTGCTGGATTTAATTTCGTTGCAATTCTGTAGTGATCCTCGGCTTCACTCAAGCGACCAAGCAAACGATATGTAACACCAAGATGAAAATGTGCATCACCATCCTCTGGATACAAAGATATTTGACGCTCAAAGGTGGATAGAGCCTCTAATATCTGACCCATTTTGAGCAAAGAAGCACCCAAAATGGTCAAGGCCAACTTGTTGACTGGATTGCACTCGATCAAGTCCCTTGCGAGGCTTAAGGCTTTATCATAAGACCCCGCTTGATAAATACTGACCAAAAGTTTTTCGGTGTTAGGCATCAGTTATGAAAATTCCTCACAAAGGAAAATGTTCCGCTGCAATTTTGCGAACTGCTTCATCTGGAACAGTAGTTTTGGTAGCCACTGCCCACAGATCGTAGTAGGGATGTGCTCGACTTAATGCTGCGACTGTTTGAAATCCTGAGTTGCGCAATGTGTCAATCAATACCTTTTCAGTAAATCCACAGCGGTGTGCCATAAATAGATTTCCCCTAGCCATCGCCGGACGATGCCCATATAGAATATCGATCGGCGCAATAGGGCCGGCCGGGGCTGTGTAAGCTGCATCTGTGAGTTTATCTTCCGCTACCAGCTTGCAAACTGACTTTAAGTCAGGACAGGTCAGAATCAGAAAGCCTTCTGGCTTCAGTACACGATAAAACTCAGCAAGAGCAACTGGAACTTCGTGAGGATATAGGTGCTCAATGTTATGACTAGAGAAAATTGCATCCACCGACTCATCTTTAACGCCAGACATATTCGTCATCGTTCCGACAATGTCTGGATTAACTGACTCGTCAATATCCAGGCGTAATTCTTTCCATGCGACCGTATTAAACCCAGCTGTTGTACGATCTTTGCTTTGGGGGCCGCATCCAACATGTAAAAAAACCAACTCTTGACTCATTTTATTTCCTTCATTAAAAATCGGATTCAATATGCGATTTCCACATAGCCAACAATCCCGCCTCTAAATTTGCAGAAAAACACTCAGCATTAAAAAGCAGGGTTGTTCGCGTCATTTCCCGCAATCCTGAGCGTAGTGAGGCCAGCGTCGCTGGGTTTTGGGCGAAGGTGAC
>NZ_JABZEO010000070.1 GCF_013385175.1 Allochromatium humboldtianum
CACTACATCACGCCCTTGTTCGAGGAGAAGATCGAGGATGTGGTCTGGTCGCTGGAGGTGCAGTGGCGGGGTGTGCGGCGGCGGGTGTTCGTGTATCTGCTGCTGGAGTTTCAGTCGCGGGTCGATGCGCGGATGTCGATCCGGATGCTGCATTATGTGGCCTGTTTCTATGACCATCTGCTCAAGACGGGGGTGACGACGCTGCGCCGGGGGCTGCCGCCGATCCTGCCGATCGTGCTCTACAATGGGTCGGCGCGCTGGTCGGCGGCGACGGATATCCGGGCGCTGATCCGTCCGAAGCTGCCGGCGTTCTGGGAGTCCTATCAGCCGCATCTGCGCTATTACCTGATCGACGAGGGGGCCTATGGGCCGGAACAGTTGGCGGCGATCGGCAGTCCATTGAGCGGGGTGTTCGGGATCGAGACGGCGAGCGATCACCGGGCGTTGCAGGCGGCGGTGGAGCGTCTGGCGGCGAGTCTGCGCCGTGACCCCAATAAG
>NZ_JABZEO010000071.1 GCF_013385175.1 Allochromatium humboldtianum
GGGCGATTCAGAAAACGCGGCGCCCGGTAGCGCGTCTTCCGAGACCGGCGCGCCCGGCGATAGTGACGCCGAAGCGTCAGCGCCTCCCGGATCGCCTGGCCGCGATGCGCCAGTTCCCCAAACCACAGCCCATGCTCCAGGCGCTCGAGCGCGCCCGTTTCCGGGTCACAGGTCTCGGATTCGCGTACCAGGGTCAGTCCGGTCACGCGACTGCCCGGATCGAGCTTCAGGCGCAGTGGTTGAACCGCGCCGCCGATCCGGTCCTTCAGGCGAATAGTGAACGGGGCCAGACGCACCACCACCGCCCGTCCGCGCTCCAGTAACAGCCGCGCGCGTTTCTCCGTGCACGGCATCAACGGACGCTTCTGTTTGTCGAGAACGAATACCGCCATCGGTCTGTTCCAAAATCTGCCCTTACGGGCCTGGTGACGGAGCCTCGCGGCTCGCTCCCCTCGGGAATGTCTGCAACCGGCTCCCGCCTCGCGGCGGCGA
>NZ_JABZEO010000072.1 GCF_013385175.1 Allochromatium humboldtianum
TTACTCGATGATCTTAGCAACAACACCCGCGCCGACGGTGCGACCGCCCTCGCGGACCGCAAAGCGCAGACCTTCTTCCATGGCGATCGGCGCGATCAGCTTGATCGTCATTTTGACGTTGTCGCCCGGCATCACCATCTCGATGCCCTCGGGCAGCTCGCAAGCGCCGGTGACGTCGGTGGTGCGGAAGTAGAACTGCGGACGGTAGCCGTTGAAGAAGGGGGTGTGACGACCGCCTTCTTCCTTGCTCAGCACGTACACTTCGGCCTCGAAGTGGGTGTGCGGCGTGATCGAACCGGGCTTGGCCAGTACCTGACCGCGCTCGACGTCTTCACGCTTGGTGCCGCGCAGCAGGGCGCCGATGTTGTCGCCGGCCTGACCCTGGTCGAGCAGCTTGCGGAACATCTCGACGCCGGTGCAGGTGGTCTTGACGGTATCCTTGAT
>NZ_JABZEO010000073.1 GCF_013385175.1 Allochromatium humboldtianum
CTGCTGACCGCGCTGGCTGTTGCCATCGCCGTTCACTGGGTTGTGTTCGCAGTCGGCCTCGGCTGGCACGCTTGATCGCGTGACACGCTGATTCCGGAAGTCTCTTCCGGAGCCAAGAAACCGGATCGAGCCTCGGGTTCGATCCGGTTTTCTTTTGTCCGGAACTTGGGTTCGCTGATCCTTAAGGCCCCTTCGTGACTGGATCCGCCGGTGCCGGCGGTGCCTCATCCCGCAAAGTCGCAAAGAATTGACCAGGATCAAGAACAAGTGTCTAAAAGTCTTGACATACGCGCCTGTCAAGCTAAGATGACACCCAGGATCCAGCAGGGATCCTGAGGCATCAAAACCGGCTGGGGTATGACGGGACTTCGTTCAGCGGCGTCCGGGTTGCTTGGCCCCAATCGGCATCGTCAGTAGCGATATCCAGCATCAAC
>NZ_JABZEO010000074.1 GCF_013385175.1 Allochromatium humboldtianum
AGCTCGGCGTCGTCGACCATGTCGGCCTTGTTCAGGTACACCACGATGTAGGGCACGCCGACCTGACGCGACAGCAGGATGTGCTCGCGGGTCTGGGGCATCGGGCCGTCAGCGGCCGACACGACCAGGATCGCGCCGTCCATCTGAGCGGCGCCCGTGATCATGTTCTTGACGTAGTCGGCGTGGCCGGGGCAGTCGACATGGGCGTAGTGACGCGCGTCGCTCTCGTACTCCACGTGCGCCGTGGCAATGGTGATGCCGCGCTCACGCTCTTCCGGGGCGTTGTCGATCTGGTCGTAGGCCCGCGCCTCACCACCAAACTTCTTCGCCTGATGCGTGGTGATCGCCGCCGTCAGCGTGGTCTTGCCGTGGTCGACGTGGCCGATCGTGCCAACGTTGACGTGAGGCTTGCTACGTTGAAATTTTTCTTT
>NZ_JABZEO010000075.1 GCF_013385175.1 Allochromatium humboldtianum
ACACTGGACTGAGATTCGACTAGAGAGACTTGTCATGCAACGACGTTATGTGTCATGGATGTTGACCATGAGCCTGTTGGGCGTTCACGGGCATGAAGCCCGTGCGCAGGATGCGGCCGCACCGATACCATCGGCTGCCTTGGCCACAGCACTCGAAACACGGAATACCATGACACTACGCCAGCGCGCCTTGGAGAAGTGGGCGGCAGGTGATGCAGACCCCGCCCTAGGCCTCTTGGCAGAGGCCATCGCCCGTATTCCATACGACGCCTCCAACTACATGGCTCGTAGTCGCATCCTGAGTGAATTGAAGCGCTATGACGCGGCCATCGCCGACCTGCGTCGGGCCACCGAGCTAGAACCGGCACTCTCAAATGCCTGGGGCAACCTTGGCTGGCACCTGATCCTCCAGGGCGATTTCGCGGCA
>NZ_JABZEO010000076.1 GCF_013385175.1 Allochromatium humboldtianum
TCGTGGCGGACGGGCTTGGCGGTGTTTACGCTCGCCGCCTTGCCAGGCTTGATAGCGGCTCAGGTAGCTCGACACCTGGCCCTTGACGAACTCGATGGCGGCGCGGCGTAAATAGGACGGGAACTTGTAGAAGCGCTTGGCGAAATAGTGATGACGCGGGTTTGGGTGCAGCTTCGTGGGATGGATGAGCCGTTCGACGGCGGCGGCAAAGCTGGGCGCCGCGTGGAGTTCCGGCCAGTTATTCAACACCACGATCGAGAGCGCACGGCAAAACTGACGGTATTCCGCCAGCGTCAGCCGCATCAGATGCCGCTGATACGAGGTGGCTTGCAGGGGCCACTTATCCGTGCGTATCATGGTTTCCATGATTCATATCGTAGGTGATGTCGATGGATAG
>NZ_JABZEO010000077.1 GCF_013385175.1 Allochromatium humboldtianum
CCGCAGGCCTGAAGGCGTTGGCGCAAACGCTGGTAGCGCTGGCGTTTCGCCTCGACCGTCGCGCCGCTGTGGCGCTCCCCATCGGAATCCGTGGCGATATTGACGATCCCCAGATCGATGCCGATGAAGCCGTCGGGGTCCATCGGCGGGGCTTGCGGGGTCTCGACGACCAGCAGCAGATAGAACTGGCCGTTGACCAGGACCAGATCGGCCTGCCCGTGGCCGCGCGAGAAGGCGGTGCGCTGATAGGCGCCCATCTGCATCGGGATGGTCAGCCGCCCATCGAGCGTCAGGAGACTCGCCGCTTCCAGTCCCTTGAAGCTCAGGATGCGCTGGTCATAGACCACA
>NZ_JABZEO010000078.1 GCF_013385175.1 Allochromatium humboldtianum
TTCATCAGTTCCTCCGCGAGAAACCCCGTCCTTCAGGGCGGGGAGGGATAGCGGCTGCGACAGTGCCGCCGCCGAAATGGGTGCAGGCTTTCCACCTGCCGGGCCGCGAGGCTCTGCCCGTAAGGGCCTGGTGACGGGGCCACGTCTCACGACGTGGCCCGCTCCCCTCGACCATGTTAT
This sequence comes from Allochromatium humboldtianum, assembly GCF_013385175.1. Taxonomy (GTDB): domain Bacteria; phylum Pseudomonadota; class Gammaproteobacteria; order Chromatiales; family Chromatiaceae; genus Thermochromatium; species Thermochromatium humboldtianum. The sequence goes on from NZ_JABZEO010000078.1 coordinate 181, forward strand.
CCGTGGTTTTCGCACCCTTTCGGGTCCATCCCTGGAGGCGGCACTGGCTTCGTACCCCGTAGACCTGTTTAACCGCCTGCCGCAGTGTCCGGGACTGAGGAAGCATCCCGGAGTGCCTATTACACCGACTCGCGTCGGATTCCACGGTAACGCTGCCCCTCTCGGGGC
>NZ_JABZEO010000079.1 GCF_013385175.1 Allochromatium humboldtianum
GCCCGAACGCCTGTCGGCCTGGATCGCGTACTTTGAACACTGGCGAGAGGACACCACCATGAGCACCCACACCTACCCCCCGGTCCAACGGGCGATCGAAAAACTGCGCGCCCTGAGCGCCGACGAAGAAGCCCGCTACTGGGCCGAGGCACGCGAAAAAGCCCTGCACGATGAGGCCGCCCTGCTGCTGGAGGCGCGCGAAGAGGGACGCCAAGAGGGACGTCAGGAGGGCGAGCAGGTCGGGTTGGAGAAAGGCCGCCAGGAAGCGGCCCGCGAGACAGCCGGTCATCTCATTGAACTCGGCCTGCTGAATGATGTGCAGATCGCCCAGGCCACCGGACTGAG
>NZ_JABZEO010000008.1 GCF_013385175.1 Allochromatium humboldtianum
CGAAACAGTCCATCGAGGACTTTCTGCAACGCCAACCGGCGCTCCTGCACCAGATCCAGGCCCAGGCCAAAGCACCGCTCCAGGACGCCACCGCCGTCAATGCCACGCGCTGGGCGCTGTTTAATGCGCTCAAAGCTACGGGCCTGCCGGTCGAGACCGCCTCGGGCGGACGCACCAAGTTCAATCGCACGCGCCTGGACATCCCCAAAACCCATGCCCTCGATGCCGCCTGTGTCGGCGCCGTCGATCAGGTGCGCGACTGGAACCGCCCGGTCCTGAGCATCCGCGCCACCGGACGCGGCGCTTATAGCCGCACGCGCACGTTCAACAACGGCTTCCCGCGCGGCTATTTGATGCGCGAAAAGCGCGTCCAGGGCTTCCAGACCGGCGATTGGGTGCGCGCCGAGGTGCCCACGGGCCAGAAGGCCGGCGTGCATGTCGGACGCGTGGCCATCCGGCGCACGGGGTCGTTCAACGTCCAGACGCCCGGCGGTACGGTCGCAGGCATTTCACATCGCTATTGCCGTCTGCTGCAACGCGCCGACGGCTATGGCTACACCATTCAAACCAAACCTGTAACGGAGGACGCGAGGCGGGCGGCCTAACCGCGCTGCGCGCGGTGCGCTATCCCTCCCCGCCAGTCAAGGACGGGGTTTCTCGCGCAAGACTGATGAAGAGCACCGAAACGATGCTGCCGGACGACGAAATCGAAGTGCGCTACGTGAATGGTGTCCGGGAGGTTCGCACCTTCCGTCCGTTCGAGCCGAAGGCGGCCGGGGACATCCCGATCCGGGACAACGGCGTCTACCTGATCACCGGCGGACTCGGTGGACTGGGTCTGATCTTCGCCCGTTATCTGGTGCATGAACGCGGGGCCCGGGTGGTCTTGATGGGACGATCGCCGCTGGACGCCGCTGTCGCGGAACGGCTCGGTGAATTCGGGAACAAGGCGCTCTATGTGCCGGGCGATGTCTGCGACGAGGCCGATGTGCGGCGCTGCATCGAAACGGCCCGCGCGACCTTCGGCCCGATCGCGGGCGTCATTCATGCCGCCGGTCTCAATCGCGACGCCTTCATCCGCCACAAGCAGGCCGAGGAAGCGGCCCTGGTGCTGCGCCCCAAGACGGTCGGCATCGCGGTCCTCGACAAGGCGACGGCGAACGAGCCGCTCGAGTTCTTCGTCGCCTTTTCCTCGATCGCCGGCGTCACCGGCAATGTCGGGCAGTGCGATTACGCCTTCGCCAATGCCTATCTCGACGCCTTCATCGCGGCGCGCGCCGAACTTCAGGCGCGCGGAGAGCGACCCGGCCGGAGTCTGTCCATCAACTGGCCGCTGTGGAAGGACGGCGGGATGCAGCTCGATCCGGAGCTGGCGGCGCTCAAGACGGGCGGGCTGCCGCCGCTGGAGACGGCGGAGGGCCTCCGGATCTTCGAGGCGGCGCTCGCCAGCGGGGAATACCAGGTGACGGCGGTCGTCACGAACCCGGCGCCGACGGCGGATTCACCACCTGGGATGAAGAACCTGTCGCCCACCGAGACCGCCGGCCCGCCGCCCGCTGAACTCGGCGCCCTTGCCTTGCTGATCGAACGCTTCTCCGGGCTCACCAAGATCCCGCACGATCGGATCCGTCCTAAAGAACCCCTGGAGCACTATGGGATCGACTCGATCCTGGTGATGAGCTTCACCAAACTCCTGGAGCAGGATTTCGGTCCGCTGTCGAAGACGCTGCTGTTCGAGTATCAGACGCTCCAGGATCTGGCGACCTATTTCGAGGCGCATCACGCCGAGACGCTCCAGCGACTCCGGGGCACGGCAACCTCGGAGCCGTCGGCCCGGAGCGAACCCGTCGTGCAAGCGGTCGAGTCCCCTCCCCGTCCCGTTCCGTCGCGCGAGAACGATCAGGACATCGCCATCATCGGTCTGTACGGACGCTTCCCGAAGGCGGAGAGTCCGGACGAGTTCTGGCGCAATCTCGCCGCCGGTCGCGACTGTATCCAGGAAGTGCCCCCGGAACGCTGGGACGTCCGCGACTACTTCGACCCCAAGCCCTCCGCCGCCGGGAAGACCTACAACCGCTGGGGCGGATTCCTCACCGACATCGACAGGTTCGATTCGCTGTTCTTCCGTATCCTGCCGCGCGAGGCCGAAGGCATGGATCCGCAGGAGCGTCTCTTTCTGGAGACGGTCTGGAACACGCTCGAGGACGCCGGCTACCGGAAGTCGGCCTTGCGACAGCGTCCGGTGGGCGTCTTCGTCGGGGTCATGTATGGGCATTACCAGCTCCTCGGACTCGAGCAGTCGCGCCCGGGGCAGTTGCTTGCGCTCAATGCGTCCTATGCCTCCATCGCCAACCGCGTCTCCTACTTCTTCGACTGGAGCGGGCCAAGTCTGGCGGTGGATACCATGTGCTCCTCGTCGCTGACCGCGATTCACCTGGCCTGCGAAAGCCTGCGCCGCGGTGAGAGCGAGCTGGCGATCGCCGGCGGCGTGAATCTGGCGCTACACCCGCTCAAGGACGTGGGGCTGGCCCAGGGCGGCTATGCTGCGGAAGACGGACGCTGCAAGAGCTTCGCCGCGGCGGGTGACGGCTATGTGCCGGGCGAGGGCGTGGGCGCCGTGCTGCTCAAGCCCAGGTCGAGGGCCGTCGCCGACGGCGATCACATTTATGCGGTGATCAGGGCCAGTTGCATCAACCACGGCGGCAAGACCAACGGCTATAGCGTTCCCAACCCCAATGCCCAGGCCGACCTCATCGCTGCGGCCTTGAAACAGGCCCGGATCGATCCGCGCACCCTCAGCTATGTGGAAGCGCACGGCACGGGGACGGCGCTCGGCGATCCGATCGAGATCACCGGGCTGAGCAAGGCCTTCCAGCGCGCGGCGGACGGCGAGCTGCCCCGGCAGTACTGCGCGATCGGGTCGGTCAAGTCGAACATCGGGCATCTGGAGGCCGCCGCCGGGGTGGCTGGTCTGACCAAGGTGCTGTTGCAGATGCGACACCGCGAACTGGCGCCGAGCCTGCATGCGCGCGACCTCAATCCGCACATCCCGTTCGAGGACACGCCCTTCGTCCTCCAGCGCGAAGCCGGCCCCTGGACGCCGCCGGCGGGAGCACCACGCCGGGCGGGCATCAGTTCCTTCGGGGCGGGAGGCGCAAACGCTCACCTGATCGTCGAAGAGTTCGTCGCGGACTTGACGACGGCGGCCGAGGCCATTCCAGGTCCGTACCTGATGCTGTTCTCCGCCGCCAACGACGACCGGCTGACGGCCCTCGTCCGGCGTTTTCATGAATGGGTGACGCACCTGCCGGAAGCCGACCGCCCGAACCTCGCCGACCTGACCTTCACGCTCCAGGTCGGTCGCGAGGCGCTCGACGAACGTCTGGCCTTCCTGGTCTCGGACTGGGACGAGTTCGCGGAATGCCTGAGTCGCGCCCTCGACCCGGAACCGTCCACCGCCCTGAGGCGTGGGAACGCGCGGCGGGAGGCCGGACGGTCCGACGCCCTGCTGTCGGGCGAGGAAGGCCGGCAGTTCCTGGAGGCGCTGATCCGGGGCCGGAATCTCGAAAAGCTGGCCGGTCTCTGGGTCACGGGCGTCGAGATCGACTGGGAGGCTTTGTGGCGTGACCGCCCCGGACACCGGGTCAGTCTGCCGGTCTATCCCTTCGCCAGGGTGCGACACTGGCCGGCGCCGCCCTGGGAGCCGGCGGCGCCGGTCGAGACCCGGACGCCGAGGCTGAGCGCGCTCGTGCACTGGAACGAATCGACCCTGACGGAGCCGCGTTTCGGCAGCCGCTTCGACGTCGCCGAGACGGTGATCCGGGATCATCGGGTCGAGGGCCGGCCCATGCTGCCGGGAGCCGCGATCATCGAGATGGTCTGGCAGGCCGTTCGGCTCGCGGCCGAGACCGACGCGATACAGCTCCAGGATCTCGTCTGGCTACAATCCTGCGTGGCGGATGACCAGGGTCTCGAGGTCCGGGTCGCGCTCCATGCCAAGGGGCCGGACACACTGGCGTTTCAGCTCCGCGCCGCCGACGGCACGGTCAAGGCCGAGGGCAAGGCGACCCTGACCGCGACGGGCGAGAGCGCCGGTCCGGCCTTCGAGTCGGTCCGGGCGCGCTGTCCGCGACGGATCGAACCGGCGGAGTTCTACTCCGGATTCGCCGCTCTTGGCCTGGACTATGGTCCGGGATTTCGCGCCGTGCGCGAGATCGGCGCGGGCGAGGACGAGGTCTGGAGCCGGCTGGAACGTCCGACCGACTGGGGCGCGGAGACCTACCGTCTGCATCCGGCACTGCTCGATGGTGCCTTCCAAAGCCTGGCGCTGCTGTCGGCCGACGGCGGCTTGGAGCTTCCCTTCTCGGTCGAGCGGATCATCAGCCTCGCGCCGCTGCCCGAGCGTTGTCTCGCCATCGGCAGGCGATCCGGAGCCGCAAGCGCCGGAGTGCGCCGTTACGACATCGAGATCCTCGACCTGGAAGGCAAGACACTGGCGCGGATCCAGGGGTTCATGACCCGACACCCTGGAGCGGTTCCAGCTCGCGGCGAACGTCTGCTGTTCCGGCCCAGGTGGACGCCGACCCCGATCCTGACCTCTGCCGAGCCGGCGGGCGGTCCGGTACTGCTGTTCGATGACCGCGTGGAACTGGCCGAGGCGTTGCAAGGAATAGGTGTGAACCTGATCAGGGTCAGTACCGGGGCCGATTACCGGCTGAACCGCCCGCTGGCCACTATCCGTCCAGATCGGTCCGAAGACTACGAACGACTCCTGAGTGAAGTCGAGGCGGGCGCCATCCTCCATGTTCAGGGCCAGGACGCCAGCGCCGAGAGCATCCGGCGCCTGCATCGTCTGACCCAGGCGGCCGTGCGGCGCGCGCGGCCAGTGCGTCTGTTGCATCTGTACGAATCCGGCGATCCGGCCGGCGAGGCCGTCGGGGCCTATGCCGGCAGTCTGCGTCTCGAACAGCCGCGCTTGCATCTCAAAGCACTGGGCGTCGAACGCACGAGCCCGGCGGCGACTCTGGCGGCGACCCTGCTCGCCGAGCTACGCGACGAATCACTCGACGTCCGCTACGCGCGTGGCGAACGACTCCTGAGATCGCTGGAAGAAATCCCGTCCGGGGCGATCGGGACCGAGACCGCGATCCCAAGGGGCGGTGTGTTCCTGGTGACGGGCGGTCTGGGCGGATTGGCGCTGATCTTCGCCGCCTGTCTGGTCGAGGAGTTCGACGCGCGCGTGGTGCTGGTCGGACGCTCGGCGCTGGATGAGACCAGGGCGCAACGCCTGAAACCACTCGCGGACCGAGCCGGCTATCTGCAGGCTGACATCAGCCGACTCGACGAGGCCGCCCGCGTGGTCGCCGAGACCAAGCGACGTCATGGTCGACTGGACGGCGTGTTCCACGCCGCCGGCGTGCTCAGGGACGGCCTGATCTGGAACAAGACGGTCGAGGACTTCGACGCGGTGCTGAAGCCGAAGATGGCCGGGGTCGAGGCGCTGGACGAGGCGACCAAGGACGAGCCTCTGTCGCTCTTCGTCGTCTTCTCATCGACGGCCGGTCTGTTCGGCAATGCCGGGCAGGCGGACTATGCCTACGCCAACGCCTATCTGGACGCCTTCGCCCACCGGCGCGAACGCCGGCGACTCGCGGGCGCGCGCCAGGGACGCACCCTGTCGATCGACTGGCCGCTGTGGAGCGAGGGCGGCATGCGCGCCGACGCCGATCGCCTGAGCGCCATCGGCCTCGAACCACTGGACCGCGCGTCCGGCTGGGCGCTGTTCAAGCAGGCGCTCGCGAGCGGGGAGGCGCAGGTCTTGGCCTGCCGCGGCGATCGGGCGGCGATTCGCGGGTGGCTTTCAGCGGCCGGCCTCCAGCCGCCAGCCTCCAGCGGCCAGCCGCCAGCCGCCGGCTCTCTGGCTGAAAGCCGGAAGCCGGAAGCCGGAAGCTGGAAACCGACACGCGAACAAGTGATCGACTACCTGATTCAGCGGTTCGCCGAGCTGACCAAGCTCCAGGTCGCCGACGTGCTGCCCGATGAGCCGATCGAGAACTATGGTCTCGACTCGATCATGGTCTCGACCTTCTCGCAGATGTTGGAGCATGACCTCGGCGATCTCTCCAGAACGATCCTGTTCGAATACCCGACCCTGGAGGCGCTCGGCGCCTATCTGCTCGACCAGCATGCCGACGGACTCGCCAGGGCGCTCGGTCGGTCGGACGCGGGGGACGCTGAGATCCCGGCCGCCCCGGAGCCGGTCGATGCCGCGTGCGCGATCGAGCCGTCCGTGCCGGTCGACGCGCCCGATGTCGCGCCGGTTCCAAAGGCCACGCCGACGACCATCGCCGACGACCCGATCGCGATCATCGGGGTGGCCGGTCGCTACCCGATGGCCGCCGATCTGGATGAATTCTGGGCCAACCTCGCGGCCGGGCGGGACTGTATCGAGGAAGTGCCCGGCGAACGCTGGACCATTGAGGACTACTATGATCCGCGACGGATGACGCCAGGCAAGACGAACAACAAATGGGGCGGCTTCATCCGGGACATGGATCGGTTCGACCCGGTGTTCTTCAACATCTCCCCGCTCGAGGCCGGCTACATGGACCCCCAGGAGCGCCTGTTCCTGGAGACCGTCTGGCATACCCTGGAGGATGCCGGCTGCACCAAGACGAGCCTCGACGATCGTAAGGTCGGTGTCTTCGTCGGCGCCATGTACGGCCACTATCAGCTCTACGGTGTCGAGGAGCGTCTCAAGGGCAACCCGGTTTCGCTCAGTTCCAACTTCTCGACCATCGCCAATCGGGTGTCTTACTTCTTCAACTGGCATGGTCCAAGCCTGGCGCTGGACAGCATGTGCTCGTCGTCCCTGACGACCATTCATCTGGCCTGCGAGAGCCTGAGACGGTGTGAATGCGAACTGGCCGTGGCGGGCGGGGTGAACGCCACGGTTCATCCGGAGAAGGATCTGATCCTGAGCCAGAGCGGATTCAGCGCGAGCGACGGGCGTTGCCGGGCCTTCGGCGAGGGCGGCGACGGTTATGTGCCCGCCGAGGGCGTGGGCGCCGTGCTGCTGATGCCCCTGTCGCGCGCGCGGGCGGAAGGCCGTCGCGTCCAGGCCGTCATCCGGGCCAGCGCGCTGAACCATGGCGGCAAGACCAATGGCTATACGGTGCCCAACTCGCGCTCGCAGGCGGACGTCATCCTGAGTGCCCTGCGGCAGTCCGGTCTGGATCCGGCGACCATCACCTATATCGAGGCCCACGGCACCGGAACCGTGCTCGGCGACCCGATCGAGATCGAGGGGCTGCAACAGGCCTTCACCACGGCCCTCGACCGCCGACCACAGGGGCCTGACGACAGGTTCTGCGCGATCGGCTCGGTCAAGTCGAACATCGGGCACTGCGAGTCCGCCGCCGGCATCGCGGCCGTCACCAAGGTGCTGCTCCAGATGCGCCATGGCCGGCTCGTGCCCTCGATCCATACCGACGTGTCCAACCCCCGGATCCGGTTCGACCAGACCTTTTTCCGTGTGCAGCGGGTTCTGGAACCCTGGACGACTCCGGTCGTCGAAGGCCGGCGCCTACCCAGACGCGCGGGAGTCAGTTCGTTCGGGGCCGGCGGCGCGAACGCGCATCTGATCCTGGAAGAGTCTCTCGACGCGCTCGACGACATGGGTGGCGGGTCCGAGACCGCCGCCGGGCCGGAGATCCTAGTGCTCTCGGCCAGAACCCCGGAGCAACTCAAAGAGATGGCCGCGAACCTGGGCCGTTTCCTGTCCGCCGACCGGATGCCGGATGACGCCGATCACCGTGCAGGTTCAGGCCGACGCCCGTCGCTGCGCGATGTCGCCTTCACCCTGCAAAGCGGTCGCGAGGCGCTTCCGCAACGACTGGCGATGGTCGTGGACGATCTCGACGAAGGCGCGCGTCGACTCCTCGCCTGGTCCGCGTCCGACGCGCCGATCCCGGGCCTGCATCTGGGTTGCGCCGGGCGCGCGTCGGCGGACCGGGACGCGCCGACGCCGCCGACAGCCGGGGATCTCGACGGCTGGGCGGCCTGGTGGGTGGCCGGCGGCGCCGTCGACTGGGTCGGGTTGCGCGGCGGGGCGCTTGCCCGCTTTGTCTCACTGCCCGGCTATCCCTTCCTGCGGCAGCGCTTCTGGGTGCCGAACCGAACGCCGCCGCGCGATCTCGATCGGGCCGAGGCCGAGACCCGGCCATCGGATCGGGCGTTGTCGCCGCCCCGGAGCGATGCGTTGGCGCCCGATGGCCGGTTCTTCGTGCCCGTCTGGGAGCAGAGCCGGAGCGAGAAGACCGGGATCGGCTCCTGGGAGCGGGTGCTGCTGATCCATTCCTCGGACCATCCGTTGAACGACGTCCTGATCGAGGCCAGTCGCGCCCCGCTCGTGCAACGGATGCGACTGGGCCGAGCGTCCCGCCCCCTCGACGAGGGGTGCTGGGAAGCCGACCTCGACGACCCGCAGGGGATCGCCTGGTGCTTGAAGCAGATGGCACGGCCCGACCTGATCCTGTTCACCGGATCGATCGGACCGCGCGCCTCGGGGGACGCGGTCGCCCAGGCCGAGCAGTCACAGCAGACGGGCGTGATCGCCTTCTTCAGGACCATCGAGGCCGCGCACGCCCTGGGCTGGTTCGAGTCGCCGCCGGCGATCCGCCTGGTGACCGCCGGCGCCCTCGAGGTCGAACCCAGCGAGTCCGTCCGTCCCGAGGGGGCCGGACTCGTCGGGGCGGCGGGCTCGCTCGCTCGCGAACTGCGGCAGTTAGATATCGCCTGCCTGGACCTCGATCCGCTGGATCTCGATGACCCCGCGCGGCTGGCCGGGAACGCGGCGGCGGTCCTGACCGAACCGCCGCAGCGGGCCGGTGAGATCGCGGCCTGGCGCGCCGGCGAGCGCCGGCAGCAGCGGCTGCGTCTGGTGGAACTGCCTGAATCCGACGCGAGCGCCTTTCGTCGGCATGGCGTCTATCTGATCATCGGTGGAACCGGCAACATCGGTCGCATCCTCTGTTCCGGACTGGCGCGCCACCATGGCGCCCGACTGGTGTTGACGGGCCGGCGCCCGCCCGACGGCGAGATCGAGCGGCAGCTCGCGCATATCCGGCAGGACGGCGGCGAGGCCCTGTACGTGCAGGCACGGGTGGACGACCCGGCCGAGATGCAAGGCGCCCTGGATCTCGCCCGCCGTGAGTTCGGACGGATCGACGGCGTCATTCATTCGGCGATGGTCATGCAGCATGCACTGGCGCGGGACATGGATGAACACCAGATCCGTCAGGTTCTCGATCCCAAGACCAGGGGCAGCGCGGTCCTGCTGGAACTGACCCGGGATCTGCCGCTCGATTTCCTGCTGTTCATGGGCTCGGCGCAGAGCTTCCTCCATGAGGCGAGACGTGCAGTCTATGCCGCCGCCTGCTGTACGTCCGATGCCTATGCCCAGATCGCTCGCCGGCAGGCGTCCTTCCCGGTGCGGGTGATTCACTGGGGATTCTGGGCGCACAGTCTCGACGCGGCCATGGGCCGGAACTTCGCCGCCGCCGGTCTGGGCGGCATTCGACCCGAGGATGGATTCGCGGCCGTGGAGCGGATCCTCGCCGGCGGCCTGGACGCGGTGGGCTATCTTCGGGCGAACGACGAGGCGCTGTCGCGCCTGGGCCTGCATCCCGAACCCAAGGCGCTTCACTCCGGCGTCGACTGCGCGCGGATCCGCCGTGACCTCGCCGCCTTGATCGAGGGCGTTCTGCAACTGTCGTCCGGGGATCTCGACACCCGCGCGCCCTTCACCGAGGTCGGCGTCGACTCCATCGTCAGCGTCTCCCTGATCGAGCGGATCAATGAGACGTTCGGCACCCGCTTCCAGCCGACGGTGCTGTTCGACTACTCGACCGTCGAGCGGCTAGCGGACCATCTCGCCGCCGTCATTCCGGGCACGCCCGATCCGAACTCGGTCGCCGGCGAAACGCCCCTGGAGGAACCCGAGGCGGAGCCGGTCGCACCGCCGTCCGGCCAGGGTGACATCGCCATCATCGGCTATTCCGGGCGCTTTCCGGGCGCGGCGGATGTCGAGCAGTTCTGGGAGAATCTCGCCGCCGGACGGTCTTCGATCGTCGAGGTTCCGGCGGATCGCTGGGACAGCGCGACCTTCTACGATCCGAACTCCAAGCGGCCCGACCGCACCAATTCCAAGTGGGGCGGCTTTCTCGACCGCGTCGACGCCTTCGATCCGCTCTTCTTCAACATCTCCGGGCGCGAGGCGGAAGTGACCGACCCCCAGCACCGGGTGTTTCTGGAGGAGGCGTATCACGCGCTCGAGCACGCGGGCTATGCTGGGCCGGCGGCCCGGATACCGGACAAGTGCGGACTGTTCGTCGGCGTGGAGCCGGGCGATTACATCCATCGGGTGACGGCAAGCGCGGCAGCACAAGAGCATGCACCCATCTTCCAGGGCAACGCCGAGTCGATCCTGGCCGCGCGGCTCTGTTATCACCTCGATCTCAAGGGGCCGGCGATCGCCGTCAACACTGCCTGCTCGTCGTCGCTGGTGGCGATCCATCTGGCCTGCCGGACGCTCCTGAGCGGCGAGTGCGACCTGGCCCTGGCCGGCGGGGTGAGGATCCTGGCCACCGAGAAGGCCTATCTGGCACTCGGCAACCTGGGCATGCTGTCTCCGGACGGTCAGTGCAAGACCTTCGACGAGGCGGCTAACGGGTTCGTCCCCGGCGAGGGCGTCGGGGTGCTGGTACTCAAGCCTCTGGCCGCGGCCCGACGCGACGGGGACAGCATTCACGCCGTCATTCGCGGCTCGGCGATCAACCAGGATGGCCGGACCAACGGCATCACGGCGCCGAGCAGTCTGTCCCAGACGGCGGTCGAACTCGAGGCCTATGCGCGTGCCGGCATCAGCCCGGAGAGTCTCCAGTATGTCGAGGCCCACGGCACGGGCACCCGGCTCGGCGACCCTATCGAAGTCCAGGCGCTGACGGAGGCGTTCCGGAAACAGACGTCCCGGAACGGATTCTGCGCGCTCGGCTCGGTCAAGACCAACATCGGGCACGGCATGGCGGCGGCGGGTGTCTCGGCGGTGATCAAGGTGCTGCTGTCGCTGCGACACGGGCAGATCCCGCCATCGCTCAACTTCCGGCAGGCCAATGCCCATATCGATTTCGCGCACAGTCCCTTCTTCGTCAATACCGAATTGCGCGAATGGCCCCAGCCGCCCGGTCAACCCAGACGCGCGGCCGTCAGCTCCTTCGGATTCAGCGGGACCAATGCTCACCTGGTGCTGGAAGAGGCGCCGGCCCGTCCGCGACCGGGCCGCCCCTCCAAGCCCGCCTATCTGTTCACCCTGTCGGCCAAGACCCGCGAGGCGCTCGGGCAGTTGCTGGAGCGCTTCAGCACGATCGAGTCGGGCGAGACGGCCGAGGATGTCAGCTTCACGCTGAACCTGGGCCGGGAGCACTTTCACGATCGCTGCGCCGTGGTGGCGGACTCGCTCCAGGAGTTTCGCGCGACCCTGACCACCCTGGTCCGGGACGGCACGACGGCCAATGGCTGGCTGTCCGCCGGCGTTGACGTCGATGACCCCGACGAGGCCGTGCATCGGGAACTGATCGCGATGATCCTGAAGGATCTGCCCGAACTCCAGCACAGCGATCCCGAGCGCTACCGCCACAAGCTCGCCGCGCTGGCGGCCCTGTACGTCAAGGGGTTCGACCTGGACTGGTCGCAGCTGCATCAGGGTGAATCCCGACGGCGCGTGCCCCTGCCCGGCTATCCGTTCGCGCGCGAGTCCTACTGGGTGTCGGCGACGCCGATACAGGCCGCACCGCCGTCCGGGGTGTTGCATCCGCTCGTCCAGCGGCGTCTGACGGACTCGCCCACTGGCGTCGAGTTCGCCGCCGGCTTCCAGGGCTCGGAGTTCTTCCTGGCCGGTCATCGTGTTTCGGGTCGCCGGACCCTACCGGGCGTGGCCTATCTCGAAATGGCGCTCGCCGCCAACCGGCTGGCTGGTCGGGAACCGAATGTCTTGCTCTCCCGCGTGACCTGGCTGCGTCCCTTGGTCGTGGAGGGCGAGACCTCGGTGCGGGTGCGTCTGACCGATCTGGAACCTGGGTGGCGGTTCGAGGTGCGATCCGGGGACGACCGGACCCTGTACGCCGAGGGCTCCATCCGTCCGGCGGACGCGGGCGCTGAGCGCCGGGCGGACCTGGCGGCCATCCGCGCGCGCTGTCGGCGGCACGAATCCGGTGAGGCGATCGCGGCGCGTTGCGCCGGGGCCGGACTCGAACTCGGCGCCGGGTTCCGGGGTCTGCGTGATCTCTGGTTCTCCGACGACGAGGCCCTGTCGCTGATCGAATTGCCCGAGTCTGCGCTTGCACGGGCGGGCGACTTCCTGGCCCATCCGATCCTGCTCGATGGGGCCTTGCAGACCACGGCGGCACTCGGCGATGGTCGCGGTTCGGGCATCCCGGTGCCCTTCGCGATCGAGGAGGCCGTGCTCGGTCCCCTTCCTTCGCGCTGCCACGCCCATGTCCGGCGTGACGGCGGCGGTCCGGGTCTGCTCAGGTTACGGATCGACCTGCTCGACGACTCGGGTCTGGTGATCGGCGAGCTCAAGGGTGTCGTCATGCGGGCGCTGTCCCCGATCTCCGGCGCCAGGATCGAACCGCTGTACGCACGACCCCAGTGGGTCGAGGCACCGATCGTCGGCGACGCTCGATCCGCCGGCGTCGGGCCGTGGCTGTTGTTCGACGAAGGCGAGGCACTGGGTCGGGCGTTGCAGGGCGCGTTTCCGGACACCCGGATCATCCGGGTCAGGCCGGGGAACGCTTATCATGACGACGCGGGCGTCGTTGCGCTCGATCCCGCCTGTGCCGGGGACTTCGAGCGTCTGATCCGGGACTATCCGCCCGAGGCGGTGATCCACCACTGGAGCCGGGGTGACTGGGATCTCGACGCGGCCGTCGAGCGGGGTCCGGTCGCGCTCTTCCATCTGACGCAGGCCCTGATCCGCGCCGGATTCGCGGCGCGGCTGCCCCTGCTGGTGCTGCATGCGCCCGAGGCGCATCCGGTCTTTCCGGCGCTCGCCGGCTATGCCGCGACCCTGAGACAGGAACGCCCGAACCTGATCCTGAAGACGATCGAGTCCGAGGCGTTCGGTGGCGATGCACCGGATATCGAGCCCCTGGTCAGCGAATTACGGGACAGTGCGCGCGATCATCGGATCCGCCGACGTGACGGACGACGCGAGGTCCGGCGCTTCGAGGTCTTCGCGCCCGAACCCGTCACCCCGCTGCCGCTGCGTGAACAGGGGGTCTATCTGATCGTGGGCGGACTAGGCGGTCTCGGCCTGCTCTTCGCGCGCTATCTCGCCCGGAACCTCCGGGTCAGGCTGGCCCTGATGGGACGTTCGGCACTGACGCCCGACGGGCGGGCTGTGATCGCCGAACTGGAAGCCCAGGGCGCCGAGGTCGTCCATCTGAGTGCCGACGTCACGGATCGCGCCCAGGTCGTCGCGGCGGTCGAGTCGGTCAAACGCCGTTTCGGTGCCTTGCACGGCGTCATTCAGGCGGCTGGGATCCTGCGTGACGGTCTGCTGCTCAAGAAGACCAGCGAGGATTTCAGGGCGGTGCTCGCGGCCAAGGTTCGGGGCAGTCACCTCCTCGACGAGGCGACGCGGGATGATGCGCTCGATGTCTTCGTCCTCTTCTCGTCGATCACCGGCGTCTTCGGCAACCTCGGACAGGCCGACTACGCCTATGCGAACGCCTTTCTCGACGAATTCGCCCAGTGGCGCAAGCTTCAGCGACGGCGTGGTCAGAGGTCCGGGACGACGCTGGCGATCGACTGGCCCGCCTGGGTGGCAGGCGGCATGAAGACGTCCGCCTCGGTCGAGGAAACCCTGGCCCGCGCGGGATTGGCCCCGGTCGACGCCGAGAGCGGATTCCGGATGTTCGAGACCGCCCTGAGGTCCGGTGAGCACCAGGTGCTCGCCCTGCTCGGCGATCCCGACCGCATCCGACTCGATCCCGTGGACGATCCGGCGCCTGCGGTCCGCTCCGAATCCGTCCGGACGGGCAGTGCGCCCTTCGCTGATCGCGACCGGCTGCTGGCGTATCTGAAACAGCAGTTTTCGGCGCAGGTCCGCCTCCCGGAGTCGCGCATCCAGGTCTCGGTGCCGCTGGAGAAGTACGGCATCGACTCGATCATGGTGGTCGAGTTCACCCAGCGTCTCGAACAGGACTTCGGTGAGCTGTCGCGGACGCTGCTGTTCGAATACCGGACCCTCGCTGAATTGGGCGACTACTTCCTGGCCAATCACGCGCCGCGATTGGCGGAGCTGTTCGCGCCGCCGGCGTCCGAGACCCTCCGCAAGGCCGATGCGCCGACGTCACCGGGCGGACGGCCTCAAGACCTCCAGGTCGATTCCAGTCCCCAGGGTTCCGCACCGGCATCGACGAAGCGTTTGGACGATGCCGGAGACATCGCCATCATCGGGGTCTTCGGCCGCTACCCCAAGGCCGATGATCTGGAGCAGTTCTGGGAGGTGCTGAGCCAGGGCCGGGATTGTATCGAGGAGATTCCAGGCGAGCGTTGGGACTATCGGCTCTTCTTCGATCCCGAACCAGGTCGCGCGGGCAAGACGGTCAACAAATGGGGCGGTTTTCTCGACGGAGTCGAGCGGTTCGACCCGCGTTTCTTCAACATTCTGCCGCGCGAGGCCTACGCGCTCGATCCCCAGGAACGGCTGTTCCTGGAGACCGTCTGGAGAACGGTGGAAGAGGCCGGTTATCGCCGTGGCGCGCTGGCCGGTCGGAAGATCGGCGTCTTCGTCGGCGTCATGTACGGTCAGTATCAGCTCTATGGCGCCGGTGATCCCGAACAGGGGCGGGTGTATCCACTGAGTTCCTCCTATGCCTCGATCGCCAATCGCGTGTCCTATGTCTTCGATTGGAACGGGCCGAGCATCGCACTCGATACCATGTGCTCGTCGTCGCTGTCGGCCATCCATCTCGCCTGCATGAGCCTGAGGACTGGAGAATCCGAACTCGCGATCGCGGGCGGCGTGAACACGACCCTGCATCCGCACAAAGACATGCTCCTGAGCCCCGGCGGCTTTGCCGCGAGCGACGGGCGCTGCCGCAGTTTCGGCGAGGGCGGCGATGGGTATGTGCCGGGCGAGGGTGTCGGCGCGGTCCTGCTGAAACCCCTCGACCGGGCCATCGCGGACGGCGACCACATTCATGCCGTCATCAAGTCGACGGCGCTGAACCACGGCGGCAAGACCAATGGTTACACCGTCCCGAATCCGAGCGCGCAGGCGGACCTGATCCAGGAGGCGCTGTCGCGCTCGGGCCTGGATCCGAGCACCATCAACTATATCGAGGCGCACGGCACCGGGACCGCGCTGGGAGACCCGATCGAGATCGCGGGACTGACTAGGGCGTTCCGTCGCGCCGCCGGCGGTCGGGAGCTTCCCCGGCAGACCTGTGCGCTGGGCTCGGTGAAATCCAACATCGGTCATCTCGAATCGGCCGCCGGCATCGCGGGCGTCACCAAGGTCTTGCTGCAGATGCGCCACCGGCGGATCGCGCCCTCGCTGCATTCGGCCCGGCTCAATCCGAGCATCAAGTTCGAGGATTCACCCTTTTTCGTGCCCCAGAGCCTGATGGAGTGGCGCCCGCCCGCCCTGACCGCCGCCGAAGCAGAGGGCGGACGGACCCGGCCGCCGCTGCGTGCCGGCGTGAGCGCCTTCGGCGCCGGTGGCGCCAATGCACACGTTATCCTCGAAGAGTTCATCCCGGCTGAGCGGACGGTCACGGCGAACGGCGCATCAGGCGCGCCCTGGCTATTCGTGCTCTCGGCCCGGAGCGAGGATCGTCTGCGCGCCCGGGCGCAGCAACTGCTGGCCTACATCGAGCGACTGGCCGATCATCCGGACCCGTCGCGCCGGCTGGCCGATGTCGCCTATACCCTCCAGGTGGGACGGGAGGCGTTCGAGGAGCGTCTGGCCTTTACGGCGCGCGATCCGGGCGGGGTCGTGCGGGCACTGCGCGGATTCCTCGACGGCGTTCCCCAGGGGAAGACCTATCGCGGAAGCCTTGGATCGGCAGAGGCCAATGGGACGCTCCTGCCGGAGGGCGACGAGGAGCACGCCGTCCTCGTGGCCCTGGCGCGGCAGGGAGATTGGGCCGGACTCGCCCAGCTCTGGACCAAGGGCGCCCTGATCGACTGGGAGGCGCTCTATCAGGGCGTCAATGTACGGCGTGTGCCGCTACCGTCCTATCCGTTCGCCGGGCAGCGCTACTGGGCGCCGGACCGGTTGCGTCAGACCGAGGTCGCGCCGAGGGTCACGGCGGAAGCCACGGAGTCCGAACCCGACGCGGCACAGACACTGTTTCTGCGTCCATGCTGGATTCCGAGCCCATCCAAGGCCGCCGCCGATGTCAGGCTCGCGGGCGACCTGCTGCTGTTCTCGTCCGACGCGGCGCTGAAGCGGAGGATCGAGACGGCCTATCCGGGGCTGGCGATCACGCAGGTCGTGCCGGGTCGGTCATTCGAGCAGGCGCCGGGCCGGATTCGTCTCGACCCGGCGCGCGAGGCGGACTACGAGCGACTCGTCGAGGCGGTCGATCCGAGGTTCGTATTCCATGCCTGGGCGTTCGAGACCGACGCCGTCGGATCGCCGCTGGACGCCGGGATCCATTCGCTGTTCCATCTCTCACGCGCGCTGATCCGCCGGGGCGTCGGGTCGAGGATCCGTCTGCTGTTCTGTCATCCGCCCGGTGAGATTCCGGAGTTCGGCGGCGTGGCGGCGTTCGCCAAGTCGCTCGTCCAGGAACAGCCCTTGCTGGACATGCAGACCCTCCAGGCGGAGCGGCCCGAGGTCGAGCTACTGTCGGAGTGGCACGGGCCGGCCGAGCACCTGGAGATCCGCCGGCTGGACGGGCAGCGCGAGGTGCGGATCTTCGAGCCCCTGGAGATCGAGGAGACACCGGCAACGCCGTTCAGACAGCGGGGCGTCTATGTGATCGCGGGCGGTCTCGGTGGACTCGGACGCCTCCTGGCCCGACATCTGGCCGGACGCTTCGTGGCGCGTCTGGTGCTACTGGGCCGCTCGGTCCAGGGTCAGGACATCGAAACCGCGCTCGAGTCGTTTGAGGAACTCGGCGGCGAGGCGCTGTACCTCCAGTGCGATGTCGGCAAACCCGAGGACGTCCTGAAGGCCGTCGAGCAGGCGCGGGCGCGATTCGGTGCGATCCACGGCGTCATTCACGCGGCCGGCGTGATCCGGGACGCCTACATCCTGCGCAAGGAGCCTGAGCAGTTCGCGGAGGTGGTGTCGCCCAAGGCGCGCGGCGCCGAGAACCTGGATCTGGCGACCGCCCAGGATGACCTCGACTTCTTCGCGCTTTTCGCCTCGACCGCCGGCGTCTTCGGCAACGCCGGTCAGTCCGACTATGCCTTCGCGAACGGCTATCTCGATACCTTCGCGGCGCGGCGCGAACGACAGCGTCTGGCCGGTCTGCGCCGGGGCCAAACCCTCTCCATCGACTGGCCCCTGTGGCAGGACGGTGGTATGCGCCTCGATGGTGAAGCGATGCGGGCACGGCTACGGGCGACGGGTCTGAGTCCGCTGCCGAGCGAGCTTGGGATTGCGCTGTTCGAGCGCGCGCTGCGATCCGGGGAGCCTCAGGTCGTTCCACTCTGGGGCGATCGCGACAGGCTGCCGGCCCTCTTCGGCGCTCACCGGCTGGAGACGCCCGCGCCGACCGCGACCGTTGCGCCGGATACGGATACGGCCCCGGATCTTTCCGGGCGCGTCGAACGCTATCTGACCGAGATCCTGTCCGCCGTCACCGGGCTACCGCTGGACGAGATCGATCCCGAGGAGCGCTTCGATGCCCTCGGCGTGGATTCGATCGTGGTCAACGATTTCAATCTGCGGCTGGAACAGGATCTCGGCGCCGTCTCCAAGACCCTGCTCTATGAGCAACCCAACATCCTGAAGCTGGCCGAGCATTTGCGGACGTCTTACCCAAGCTCGATCGAGGCGTTGTTCAGGGCGTCCACCGTCCCCGAGGAAACGGCGGTCCGGGATCCAGTCCCTGAGCCAGCGGCCGGCCCCCAGCTTTCAGCCGGAGAACAGGCGGCCGGCGGCTCGCCGCCGGAAGCTGGAAGCCGGCCGCTGGAAGCCGACTCAAGGGACATCGCCATCATCGGACTCGCCGGACGCTATCCGGGTGCACAAAGCCTGGACGACTTCTGGGAAGCACTGGCGTCCGGGGTCGATGGCGTCACCGAGATCCCGCGCGAACGCTGGGATATCGATGCCTTCTATGATCCGGATCCGGAGAAGGCGGCCGAGGGCCGGATGTACTGCCGCTGGGGCGCCTTCCTGAGCGACGTGGACCGCTTCGATCCGCTGTTCTTCAACATCGCGCCACTGGAGGCCGAGCTGATGGACCCCCAGGAACGGCTGTTCCTGGAGGTCGTCTGGCACACGCTCGAGGACGCCGGCTACAGTCGCCAGGAGCTGGGCCGCTCGATCGGCAAGGACTATGCCGCGAACGTCGGGGTCTTCGTCGGGGTCACGAGCAACAGCTACGCCAGCCTGGGCCATGACGTCGGCGGACGCGCTCTGCCGACCACGCTGCCCTGGTCACTGGCGAACCGGGTGTCCTATCTCTTCAACTTCAACGGTCCTAGTCTCCCGGTCGATACCGCTTGTTCGGCCTCGTCGACCGCCATCCATCTCGCCTGTGAAGCCATTCGTCGCGGGGAATGCCGACAGGCGATCGCGGGCGGGGTGAATCTCTATCTGCATCCGTCGAAATACTCGCATCTCTGCATGATGAAAATGCTCTCGTCCGAGGGCAAATGCCGCGCCTTCGGCGAGGGCGGCGACGGATTCGTGCCCGGCGAGGGCGTGGGGGCGGTCCTGCTCAAGCCCCTGGCGCAGGCACTCGCGGACGGTGATCGGATCCATGGAGTGATCAAGGGCTCGGCCATCAATCACGGCGGTCGCACCAATGGCTACACCGTGCCCAACCCGGAGTCGCAGGCGGAGGTGATCGCCCAGGCGCTCAGGTCGGCCGATATCGACCCGCGCACCCTGGGTTA
This sequence comes from Allochromatium humboldtianum, assembly GCF_013385175.1. Taxonomy (GTDB): domain Bacteria; phylum Pseudomonadota; class Gammaproteobacteria; order Chromatiales; family Chromatiaceae; genus Thermochromatium; species Thermochromatium humboldtianum. The sequence goes on from NZ_JABZEO010000008.1 coordinate 19,147, forward strand.
CATCGAGGCGCACGGCACCGGGACCGCCCTTGGGGATCCGATCGAGGTCGCCGGCCTGACCAAAGCCTTCGCTGCACTCGCCGGTGACGCCGTGCCCGTGCAGTCCTGTGCCCTGGGATCGGTGAAAACCAACATCGGGCATCTCGAATCGGCCGCCGGTATCGCCGGACTGACCAAAGTCCTGTTGCAGATGCGCCATCGGACCCTGGCGCCGTCCCTGCACGCGGAGACACCCAACGCCAGGATCCGCTTCGACGAGACGCCGTTTCGACTCCAGACCAGGCGTGAGCCCTGGGAGAGGAAGCGGATCGGCGACCAGATCGTCCCACGGCGCGCGGGCCTCAGTTCCTTCGGCGCGGGCGGGGCGAACGCCCATATCGTCGTGGAGGAATTCGTCGCGCCGATTTCAGCTTCCAGCTTCCAGCCTTCAGCCGGAGAGCAGTTGGCTGGCTGCCGGCCGCTGGAAGCTGACCGCGAATCCCTGATCCTGCTGTCGGCGAAGGACGGGAAGCGTTTGCGGGAGGTGGCGCGCGCGCTGGCCGATGTTCTGGCCAAGGCAGCGCCTGAAGACTATCCGCTGCGTTCGGTCGCCTTCACGCTACAGGTCGGGCGTGAGGCGCTGGAGGAGCGGGCGGCCTTCATCGTCGCCGATCGTGCCGAACTCCTCTCCAGGCTCGATTCCATCGCGACCGAAGGACAGACCGCCGCCGGGGTCTGGTTCGGACGGGTCAAGAAGGCCCGCGTCGAAAGTGGCGCCGACGCCGGTGGTGCGCCGATCCCGGACGCGCCGCCCGCAGACCTGCGCAAGGCGGCTGAACGCTGGGTCGCCGGTGATCGCTTCGAGTGGCGAACCCTGTACCGCGACGAGCCGGTTCGCCGGCTGGGACTGCCGGGATATCCGTTCGCGCGCGAGCGCTATTGGATCCAGCCGCTCGCGCCCTCGGGCGGACCGGCGGAACCGGCGCCGACCCGGGTGCATCCGCTGCTGCACCACCAGCGCCGCCAGGGGGCCGAGCTGGTGTTCGAATCCAGGTTCACCGGCTCGGAGCCGGTCGTGCGGGATCATCGGATCGCGGGCCGACGCCTGATGCCGGCGGCGGCGATCCTGGACATGGCCCGGGCCGGATGTTCGGTGTTCGCCGGGCGGGAAGACATCCGGCTGACCCAGGTCGTCTGGTCACGGCCGGTGGTTGCCGAGTCGGGTGTCGTGCTGCGTCTGTCCGTTCGCGCGGACGGCGATGAGTCGGCGCGCCTGACGTTGACGGACGACCAGGGCCAGCCCCTGGCCCAGGGCAAGGCCGACTGGAGCGCGTTGGCCGAGCCGCCCGCCCCCATCGACTGGCCCGCGATCCAGACGCGCTGCCGGCAGACGGTCGATCCGGCGACCCTCTATGCTGGATTCCGGTCGCGCGGACTCGAGTATGGTCCGGGGTTCCAGGTCATCCGGACCCTGGCGCACGGCGAGACCGAATGCTGGGCCGAACTGGCCACACCCCCGGTCTGGGAGGGCGGCTATCGGCTGCATCCGGCACTGCTCGATGGAGCCTTGCAGAGCCTGGCGGTCATCGGCGCCGGCAACGGCGTCATGGAGGTTCCGTTCGAGCTCCGTGAGCTGGTCTGTCGGCGCGCCCTGCCGACAACCTGCCTGGCCCATGGTCGAGTCGAGACGGATTCCGGCGCCGTCAGACGCTATGAGATCACCCTGGCCACGCCGGACGGTGAAATCCTGGCGCGGTTGCAGGGGCTCGCCATGCGGCGTTTCGGCGCGGACGAGCGACGGCTGTTCCTCGCCCGCCCGGTGTGGCGACCGTCCCCGTCGGCCATTCCAGAAGCGCGTTTCGCGGGAACCCTGTTGCTGATGGACGCGGACACGCGCTTACAGCGCGAATTCGACCGGGCCGGCCTCAGGGTGCGACGTGCGATCGCCGGGGACGACTACTCGGTCACGGACGATCCGATCCGCTTGCGCCCGGATCGACCGGACGATTACGAACGGCTCGTGAACGATCTGAGTTTCGACGCGGTCGTCCATCACTGGTCGCGCGTCGAGGCCGATCCGGATGGGGCGCTGGAGTCCGGAATCCTCAGTCTTCACCGTCTGGTCCGGGCACTCGCGAACCGGCACGGCACGGCTCCCGTGCCCCTTCTCTATCTGCATCCACCCGGAGATCCGGCGTTCGACGCCGTCGCCGCCTATGCCCGGAGCCTGCGTCAGGAAGACTCACGGATACTGTTGAAGACCCTCGCCATCGAGGGTCCGATCGCGGTCGATCGGCTGCTCGACGAACTCGCGGACGAGGCGGTGCAGGTACGCTATCGGGACGGCGTCCGCGAGGAGTCCCGGCTCGAACCCCTGACCGTCGGAATCGATGATGGACCCTCCTTCAAACCGGGTGGCGTATACCTGATCAGCGGCGGCGCCGGTGGGCTGGGATCGATCTTAGCCGCCTTCCTCGTCGACACCTTCGACGCCCGGGTGCTCTTGGTCGGACGGTCGGAACCGGGCGAGCGGACGGCGGCGAGCTTGCAGGCCCTGGGAGAGCGGGCCGCCTATTTCCAGGCCGATGTCGCACGCCTGGACGACGCGAACAAGGCCGTGCAACGCGCGAAAGATCTCTTCGGCCGCCTGGACGGCGTCATCCACGCGGCCGGCGTCCTGCGGGACGGCTGGATTCGCAACACCAGCGACCAGGACTTCATGTCCGTGCTGGCACCCAAGATCCGGGGAGCGAACGCCCTGGATGCCGCGACCCGCTCGGAACCGCTCGACCTGTTCGTGCTCTTCTCCTCGACCGCCGCCCTCCTGGGCAACGCCGGGCAGGGGGGCTATGCCTATGCCAATGCCTGGCTCGACGCCTTTGCGTGCGTGCGCAACGAACGTGTGCGGGCCGGAGAGCGTCGCGGGCGGACGCTGTCGATCGATTGGCCCCTGTGGGCCGAGGGCGGTATGCCGGTCCATCCCCAGTCACTGGAGTTTCAGTCGTCGGTACTGGGATTACAGCCACTGGCCCGAGCCGACGGGATCCAGGCCCTGCTCGACGCGCTCAGATCCGGGGAGGACCAGTGCGCGGTCTTCCACGGCGACCCGAACCGGTTCTTCTCGCGCCTCGAACGCCCGCGTCCGGCTCCGGCCACCGGCGTTCAGGCGTCCGTCCAGGCTGAGCCGGGGCCGGCGATGCCCCAGGCCGGCTCTGCGGCGGAGGCGCTGATGGAGACCCTGAAGCAGGTCGTCGGCAAGGTTCTGAGGCTGGATCCGGAGGTGCTGGACGCCGAGGCCGAGCTGGCCGAGTACGGTTTCGACTCCATCACCCTGACGGCCCTGTCGAACGAGGTCAACCGCACCCTGGGTCTGGAGACCACACCGGCGATCCTGTTCGAGTACCAGACCCTGCAGGCGTTCGCCGATCATCTGCTCGGCGCCTATCCCGAACAGTTCAGCGCCGGCACCACTGCCCCCCCGGACCAACCGCGTGACGAGGTCGTCGCCGACGCCGGACCGCCGCGCGCCGAGGTCCGGGTTGCGCCGGTCCCACCCGTCGACCGCGCCACCGCAAGCCGGGAGCCGATCGCGGTGGTGGGCCTGGCCGGCATCTTTCCGGGGTCGCCGGACCTGGAGACCTTCTGGAGCCATCTGGAGGCCGGACGGGATCTCATCACCCGCGCCCCGGCGGACCGCTGGGATTTCGGTCCGGCCTCCGAGGCGCCCTGGGGCGGCTGGATCGCGGACGCCGACAAGTTCGATTCGCTGTTCTTCGACATCTCGCCGCGCGAAGCCGAGTTGATGGACCCGCAACAGCGGCTGTTTCTCGAAACCGTCTGGAAGACCATCGAGGACGCGGGCTATCGCAAGGCGGACCTGGCGGGCAGCCGGACCGGACTGTTCGTCGGAGTGGCCGCCAATGACTATGCCAACCTGCTGTCCATGCGCGGCATCGGCGTCGAGGCCTACAGCGCGACCGGTAACGCGCACTCGGTGCTGGCCAATCGCGTGTCCTTCTTCTTCGATCTGCGTGGACCGAGCGAGGCGATCGATACCGCCTGCTCCAGCTCGCTGGTGGCGATCCATCGGGCGATCGAGTCGCTGGAGTCCGGGAGCTCGGAGGCCGCCATCGTGGGCGGCGTGAACCTGTTGGCCAGCCCTGCGGCCTTCGTCGCCTTCGAGAAGGCCGGTATGCTCAGCGCGGACGGGCGCTGCAAGTCGTTCGATGCGCGGGCCGACGGCTATGTGCGCGGCGAAGGGGTCGGAGCCATCCTGCTCAAACCGCTGTGCCGGGCACTGGCCGACGGCGATTCGATCCGGGCTCTGATCCTGGGCAGCGCCGAGAATCATGGCGGCCATGTCCAGTCCCTGACGGTTCCGAATCCGCTCGCCCAGGCGCAATTGCTGAGCGAGGCCTTCGCCCGGGCGGGCGTGGATCCAGGCGCCATCGGCTATATCGAGGCCCATGGGACCGGGACGCCGCTCGGCGACCCGATCGAGATCAATGGTCTCAAGAAGGCCTTCGCCGAGCGCTCCGGTCAGGTTCCGCAACCGCGCTGTGCGGTCGGCGCCGTGAAATCCAGCATTGGTCATCTGGAGACCGCAGCAGGCATCGCCGGGGTCATCAAGGTACTGCTCGCCATGCGGCATCGGCGCATCCCGGCCAATGTACATTTCACGACCCTGAATCCCTACATCCAGGTCGCCGGGACGCCGTTTTATTTTCCCGCCGCTACGACGGATTGGGAGCCCTTGCTGGATCGTGACGGCCGGCCGCTGCCGCGGCGCGCCGGCGTGAGCTCGTTCGGGTTCGGCGGCGCCAATGCCCATGTGGTCCTGGAGGAATTTTCACCGGACCCCGAGCCACAGGTCGAGCCGGACGAGCCCGAACTGATCCTGCTCTCGGCCCGCGACGCCGACCGCCTGAACGAGCAGGCGGGCAACCTGCTCCGCTATCTGCGGCAGTATCCGGACACGCGCCTATGTGACCTGGCCTTCACCCTGCAAGTGGGTCGCGAGCCGATGGCCGAGCGGCTCGCGCTGCTGGTGTCCGGCACCCGGGATCTGATCGAGAGACTGGAGCTGTTCCTGCAGGCGGGCGATCGCTCCGCCGGGATCCTGCGCGGCAATGTCGCCGCGGGGCGCGATGGAGTCGAACTGGTTCGCCAGTTGGGGGACCATGAGGCGCTGCTCGGGCCGCTCCTGAACAGCCGGGATCTCGAGAAACTGGCGCGGCTCTGGATCGCGGGCCTGGATGTCCCCTGGCGGCGACTGCATCGGGGACGGCGGGTCCGAACGCTGAGTCTTCCGACCTATCCCTTCGCGCGCCGGCGTCACTGGCCGGAGGCCCGTCCGGGCACGGCGGTCGCGCCGAGCGCACCGGACCGGCTCCATCCGCTGGTGCATCGCAATGTGTCGAGTCTCGGCGGACTCAGGTTCCACAGCCGTTTCGACGGCGGTGAGATACTGGTCAGGGATCATGTGGTCGCCGGGCGCCCGCTCATGCCGGGGGCGGCGATCCTCGAACTCCTGCTCACCGGCGCCCGGCTGGCGGCGGATGCTCAGCCGGTGCGACTCAGGAATCTGGTCTGGCGGCGACCACTGGCGGTCGGGGACGACGGAATCGACTTGACGCTCGCCCTGGGCCGGCCCGGTCAGGATGGGTTCGACCTGGAACTGCGCTCGGCGGACGGCGACCTCTTCGCCGACGCCAGGGCTGAATACAGGGCCGAGCCGGTCGGCGACCGGCCTGACGTGCCACCCCTGGATCTGGAGGCGATTCGCCGTCGCTGCCCCAATCGCGTGGATGTCGGCCACGTCTACGCGGCGTTCGCCGATCGGGGGCTGGAATACGGGCCGGGCTATCAGGTCATCCAGGAACTCAGGCAGGGTTCGGATGAAGTCCTGAGCCGGCTACGGGTGCCCGATGTCTGGGGTGCAGGTGATGCCTATCGACTCCACCCGGCCCTGGTCGATGGGGCACTCCAGTCGCTGGCCTTCCTGCGGTCGGACGAGGCCGGTCTGAGCCTGCCCTTTGCCGTCGATCGAGTCGAGTGTCCGGCGCCCCTGCCCCGTGCGTGCTGGGCCTACGCGCGCCTGGAGCGCGAGGCTGGCGGGATGCGGCGCCATCGCCTGAGCCTGCTCGACGACGCGGGCCGCCCGCTGGCGAGCCTGGACGGGGTGGTGATCCGGCGTTTGCCGGATCGCCGGGCGGACTTCATCTTTCACACCCCGGTCTGGTGCGACGCACCGCTCGACCCGGGCGAAGACGTTTTTTCGGGCGACCTCCTGCTGTTCGACCCAGGCCCAGAACTGGCCAGGTCATTGCGCCGGGCTGGCGCACGTGTGACTCGTGTCCGCTTCGGTTCCAGGTATGAGGTGAAGGCCAACCGGGTCAGTCTCCGCGCCGAGCACCCGAAGGATTACGAGCGCCTGCTGCGCAAGACCCCGCACGACGCCATCATCCTGGTGTGTCCGGGCGCGGACGCGAGCCTGGACGAGCGACTGGACCTTGGGATCCGGACCCTGCATCGCCTCACCCGGGCGCTGATCCGGCAGGGCGGACGGGAGCCGCTGAGGCTACTCGTCGCCTATCCGCCCGGAGATCCATCCGGCGAGGCGATCGGCGGCTATGCCAAGAGCATTCGCCACGAACACCCGCGACTCTCGATCAAGACGGTCGCGGTCGAGCGACCGGAGGCGGAGGTGCTGTTGCGCGAGCTGTCGAACACGGATACGGAAGTGCGCCGGCTCGCCCGCCGGCGTGAGGTTCGACGACTCGAAGAGGTCGAGCCGCAGAGCAGGTTCTCCTGGCGCCGGGGAGGCGTCTGCGTCATCTCCGGCGGTGCCGGCGGACTCGGTCTGCTGTTCGCCCGGTACCTGATCCGGCATCACGAGGCGAAGGTCGTCCTGGCCGGTCGGTCGACACTGGATCCCGAGCGGCAGGCCCAAGTAGAGGCGCTCGGCGGGCAGGCAATCTATGTGAGTTGTGATGTCAGCGAGCGCGCCGGCGCCAAAGCCCTGATCGCGGCGGCCCGGGAGCGCTTCGGCCGCGTCGACGCCGTCATCCATGCGGCCGGTATCCTCAGGGACGGGTTGACGATGAACAAGACCGACGAAGACCTGGCCGCCGTGCTGCGTCCGAAGATCCTGGGCGCCCTGGCCCTGGACGAGGCGACCCGGGACGAGGATCTGGACGGCTTTCTGCTGTTTTCGTCCTCCGTGGCCGTCTTGGGCAACGCGGGTCAGAGCGACTACGCCTTCGCCAATGCCTGGCTGGATGCCTTCGCACGCGATCGCAACCGTCTGTGCGCCGAAGGAAAACGCCGTGGCCGAACATGCTCGATCGACTGGCCGCTGTGGGAGGAGGGCGGAATGCCGGGGCCGGCGTCGACGGAGCGCGCGGATCGGCTGGGCCTGCGGCCCCTGGACACCGCGTCCGGATTCGAACTGTTCGAGCAGGCACTGGCCTGTGACCTGCCTCAGATATGGGGATGTCTCGGCGATCGGGAGCGGATCCGTGCCGCGCTGAGTGCGGCGCCGCCGGCTCGACCGGAGATCGAGCCCGAGGCGGCCAGGCCCAAGGACGGCCCGGCGCTCGGCGCCCGGGAGGAGCTCGTCGCCTATCTGGTGGGGCGGATCTCGGCGCTGTCCAGGATCCCGGCGTCCGAGATCCAGCCGGGCGAGACGCTGGAGAAGTACGGTGTCGACTCGATGCTGGCGATGGAACTGAGCGCGGAACTCGAGAAGCGCTATGGCGAGCTCTCCAAGACGCTGGTCTTCGAGTACCCCACGATCGATCGTCTGGCGGATCATCTGCTGGAGACGGCGCTGGTCGCACCTGAGCCGGAAGGACGCCGGACACCGAGATCCGTCCCTCTGGCGCCGATCGACTATCTCTTCGTCGGCCCCGACCGGCTCGCGATCAAGGTGCTCTATTACTTCGAGCAGCGCCTCGATTTTTCACGCCTCATGGACGGTCTCAGGATCGCGGTGGAAGCCTTCTATCCCGTCAATTCCGAGCTGGTCCTGGATCGGGATGGAAACTATGTGATCCGCGAGTGCCTGGACGATCCGGATTTCGCCGAAGTGATCATGCCGGAGAACCTCGCCTTGCCGGACGAGACGGATCCCGCGACGCTGCGCCCGTTCCAGGTCGATTTCGACCCGACCCGTCGCGGGGAGAAGCTGGCGAAATTTCGCTTGCAGCAACTGGACCGGGGCAGCCTCCTCAACGTCAGCCTGTCGCACGCGATCGCCGATGGCTACAGCTTCTATTACTTCATGTCGGCCTGGGCGGCGGCTTGCCGCGGCGAATCCTTCCTCACCCCGGATCACTCGCGTGAGCGACTGATACAGGCCGCCCGACGTTCACAGCAGGCCGGCGACGCCGTTCCATTGCTGGTGCTGTTGCATCCGGGTGTCCGGACGACCACCACACGGATGGACTGTCTATCCTTCGATGGCCCGGCCATGGTCGCGGAAGCCCGGACGGACGCGAAGCCCGGAGAAGCGGAACGACTCACCGAAAACAGCGTGCTGACAGCCAGGGTGTGGAAGCACTACGCCCAGTCTCTGCCCGAGACCACCGGGAAGATCACCCTGGCCTGTCCGATCAATTTCCGCCGTCACAGCGGCGACTGGTCGCACGCCTATTTCGGCAATGCCTCGGCGCCGGCGGTGATCGAGCGTACTCGCGATCAGGTACTGGCGATGTCCATCGCGACGCTCGCCGCCGAGATCACTACGGCGGTCGCGGCCTGTGACGATAAAACCCTGCTTCGCTATAATGCGGCCGTCGACGCACTCCGGCGAACCGGCGGTCTGGAGGCGACCAATCGAGCCATGCTGGTCGATCCGACGAGCGGGCTGGTCGTCACGAACGTCGCCCGTTTCCCACTGCCGCCGATCGATTTCGGCCATGGCCCCTGCACACAGGATTTCAACGCCGTCAATTACGCCGGTACCGGGGTGATCGTGGCCGACTCCGGGACGCGCCTGAAAGTCCGCGTGTCCTATCCGGAATCCTGGACCTGAGACGCTTTTCAAGGCTGGAGCCGGTATCCATGACACGCATCTATCTCTTCCCCGGACAGGGATCCCAGACGCCCGGCATGGGCCGGGATCTCTTCGCGCGCTTTCCGGAGCAGGTCGCCATCGCCGATCGTGTGCTGGGCTACTCGCTCACCGAGCTCTGCCTGGAGGATCCCCGCGGCCTACTCAATCAGACTCTATACACTCAGCCGGCGCTCTTCGTGGTGAATGCGCTCACCTTTCTGGACCATCTGGTCAAGACCGGAGAGCTTCCTCATATCGTTGCCGGCCATAGCCTCGGTGAGTACAACGCCCTGTTTGCGGCTTCGGCCATCGGTTTCGAAACTGGGGTCAGACTCGTCAAGCGACGAGCCGAGTTGATGGCCGAGGCGCGCGACGGAGGTATGGCGGCGGTGATCGGTCTCGATGTCGAAAAGATTCGCGCAACCCTCGACCGGCAGGGCCTCGACTCGATCGATATCGCGAATCTGAACTCACCACTGCAAACCGTGATCTCCGGCCCCATCGCAGATCTGGATCGGGCGCAGTCGCCACTCGAGCAGGCCGGGGCAATGATGTTCAAGAAGTTGCCGGTCAGCGCGGCCTTTCATTCGCGCTATATGGCGGAGGCGGCGAATCGGTTCGAGCGCTTCCTGGAGTCGGTCGAGATCGGGATTCCGCGCCTCCCGGTCATCTCGAACGTGACCGGATCCTTTCACGACCCCCAGACGATCAAGACGATGCTGTCGCGCCAGATCACCCATCCGGTGCGCTGGGTGGAGTCGGTATCGACCCTGAAGCGCGAGCCCGAGCCGACATTCACCGAGCTGGGTCCGGGCACGGTCCTGACGGGGCTCAATCGACGCATCGACATGGAAACCGCCAGGGCAACGGGACACTAGACATGCGCAACGGCCGGCCAAAAACCCTCTGGATGTTCTCGGGACAGGGGTCACAGTACTATCAGATGGGCCTGGATCTCTACGAGAGCCACGAGTCGTTCAGGCGAGAGCTGGAGACGGCGGATCGCATCGCCCAGCGGATGCTCAACGAATCACTGATCGAGATCGTCTATCGCGCGCGCGAGGATCGCTTCGAGCCGTTCGATGAGATCCTCCATTCACACCCGGCGCTGCTCATGATCGAGTACGCCCTGGCGCGTGTCCTGCTCGCGCATCACGTCGAGCCGGATGCCCTGTTCGGCTACAGTCTCGGCGAGCTGACCGCCCGGCTGATCTCGGGGGCCATCTCGCTGGAGGACGCGATGAGCTTCGCGGTGAAGACGGCGGAGCTCATCCATTACTGTGCTCCCGCCGGGAAGATGCTGGCCGTGCTGCACGCTGCTGAGATCGTCGAGCAGTATCCGGCGGCCTTCGAGGGCTGTGAGATCGCCGCGCACAATTTTCCGGGCAATTTCATCGTCGCGGGTCCGGCGGACGCCGTCGGGCGGCTGAAACAGTTCCTGGCCAGCCGTGACATCAATACGATCGAGCTGCCGGTGGCCCATCCGTTTCACTCATCGCTCATGGCCGGGATCCGGACACCCTTGCGCGAGCTGGCCGACCAGATAGCGTTCAGCCGCCCCCGGATACCCGTCCTCTCGGCGCTGAACGGCGAGCCGGTCGAGACCGATTCACCCGAGCGGTTGCTGGAGGCCATGAGCGCCCAGGTAGACTTCGGCGCGACCCTGAGAACGCTCGAGCGCTCCGGCCCCTGGCTCTATCTCGATCTGGGGCCTTCCGGAAGTCTGGCGACCACTGTCAAATACAACCTGAACGCAGATTCGCGCTCCGAGATCCTGTCGATCATCACGCGCTTCGGCCAGGCGGGGCGCAATCTCCAGCGGCTGCTGGATCGATTGAATTCAGACCCGTCGGGGGAGTGAGCGTTTATGTCGAATCTTGCCGGATCGAACAAGGGGCTTGTGAGCGTCACCGGCGCCAACGGCGGCATTGCGCAATCCCTGCTGCCCGCGCTACTGGGCGACCACTATGCGGTCAGAGCCCTGTTTCGCGCCGAGAACGCCAACAGCCGGCGCTGGGCCGAGGCAGGATGCGAGATCGTCATTGGTGATTTGCGCGATCCGGATTCGCTGAAATCCCTGGTCGCCGGCGCCGATGTCGTCATCCATGGCGCGGCGAAGATCATGGGCTTCGACCCTGGCGCCTTTCATGCGACCAACGTCCAGGGAACCAAGAATCTCCTCGCCGCCGCCATCGACAGCGGCTGTCGTCGCTTCGTCCATCTCAGTTCCATGGCCGTGTATGGCGCGGGTGAGCCAGGAGCCGACGGCGCCTATCCCGAGAACACCGAGCTGCGTTCAAGCGAGTCGCTCGATGCCTATACGCGAACCAAGCTCCTCGCGGAGCGGGCCGTCGTCGAGGCCGGCGAAGGCTCCGCACTCGAATACGTCATCCTGAGACCGACCTGCGTCTATGGTCCGTACATCCAGTCCTGGACCCTGTTGCCCCTGAACATGATCCTGAAGGGGCGGCCGCTGCTCATCGGCTTCGACGCGCCCGAGGGACTGATGGACGCGGTGTACGTGGAAGACCTCGTGCAGGCCATTCTCCGCGCCGTCGCGGAGCCCAGGGCCGCCGGCGAGATCTTCAATATCGGCGGCGAAAGCCTCGGTTTCCGGGAGTTCTATGAACGGCTCGGCGCCATGGTCGATCGGGCGCCGCGTTTGGGTTCGGAGGCCCGACTCCAGCGACTCTCATCCATGATTCGCCCTGTATCGCGATTCTGGCCGGCGGCGGCGGAGATCGGGCGCGGCCTGGAGATGGTGCGACGACTGTCGCTGAGCCGCTGTCGCTACCCCTCGACCAAGGCCATGACGACCCTGGGTTATGCGCCCAGGTTCCAGCTTCCGACCGGAATGCTCCGGACCGAGCTCGTGCTCCGAGAGACGGGCGCCCTGCCCGCCCGGAGACGGCCGATACCCAGCTCGGATCGTCACTATCATGTTCGCCCCAGGGTGCTGGTGCGTCCCGAGACCGAGCCGCAGATCATCGACGCGATCGGGGAGGCGCGGGCACGCGATCTTCCGGTCAAGGCGATCGGCGCGCTCCATTCGTTCGTGCCCATCCCAGTCACCGAAGGCGTCTGTGTCTCACTCGATCGCTACCGACAAGTCCTCGAGGTCGAGGAATCGCGTGTGACCGTCCAGGCGGGAATCACCATCGCCGAACTCAATACCGCCTTGAGGCAACATGGGTTGGCCCTGCCGGTCAATGGCTTCTATACGGCTCAGACCATCGCGGGCGCCATCAGCACCGCGACCCACGGCGGTTCACTCCATCACGGCACCCTGGCGGACCAGGTGGAAGCGATCCGTATCGTCCGACCCGATGGAACCGTCCTGGACATCGGAGCGGCGGACGGGCGTTTCCATGCCGTCGTTGTCTCGCTCGGACTCCTGGGGATCGTCTCGACGGTCACGCTGAAGTGCGTTCCCGAGTTCTATCTGCGATCGGAAGCCAGGGTCTGTTCCATCGAACAGTTGCTCACGGAATTCGACTCCATTCAGCGCGGGAACGACTTCGTCGACGTTCTGTATCATCCGCAGACGCGCCAGGTCAAGATGCTGCTGATGAATCGCGTCCCGGTTCCTCAGAATGAGCCGATTTCGCCGCCGATCGAATCCGTGCCACCCTCGGTCGCCAGGAAGAAACTGGTTTCCTTCGTCTTCCGGAATTTCCTGCGGGTGTTGAACACGACCAGTTCTGAATCCATGAATCGGGCGGTGGTCAATCGGGTCATAGATACCCTCTATCCATCCGAGGGGATCAGGCGGTCCGATGAAGCCCTGACCTTCGGTGATCTGTCCGCCGTCGAGCCGTTTCCGATCGATGACATGGAATTCGCTGTTCCCTATGGGCAGGCGGTCGACGCACTTAGGGAGCTTTCCGATCTATTCGAGCGCAAACGCAATTTTCCCCGCTTTTTCCCTGTGCATCTGCGCTGCTCCAGGGCCGGGGAGCACTGGCTCAGTCCCAATCACCGGCGGGATGTCTGCTGGTTCGAGTTCTGGCAGTATCCCTCGAACCCGGCGCTGTATGCGGAGCTGGCGAGTCTGTTCGATCGCTTCGACAGTCGATTGCACTGGGGAAAGATCGGTTCGACCGACCCCGAGCGTCTGACCGGGCTGTACGAGCGCTGGGCCGATTTCACCCGGCTGCGCTCGGAGTGGGATCCAGAGGGGCTGTTGCTGAACGAACGGACCGCGAGATGGTTTGGCCGGGATGAGCGTGCTCTTGGCTCCGGATCCTGAACCAAGAAACAGCTCATGGGGACTGTCTTGAAGTCGGTTTCGTGATGGGCTCGGGCATCAGCAGCAGGTTGCGTACCATCATTTTCTTCTTGAACGCCTCGTCCATCCAGGTGCCGGCGAAATGATGACGGACGTAAACCGTTCGCAGCAATTCCGGAAAGAGCGCGCTCGCCATGAAGCGGACCGTGTTTTGCGTCTCGAAGCAGCCAAAATAGGCCGGGGGCATGGCCCTCAATGTTCCGCCTTGCTCCATGTACTGCGTCAAGCCGGCCGTGAAGGCATGGGGGCCTGTGCGTTTGACGAATTTCAGGACGGGGTGATCACCGTAGTCGGAATCGATATGGCGCTCGATATGCTTGAGCACGGCCATGAGCGCGGGGTGCCTTGGACGCGCGAGAAAGGTCCATTGACAATACACGGGTGAAATGTCGGTCGGGTACATGTTCATCACTCGGACGGATTTCGTCTCGACTTCCTTGCAGACGATCAGCTCATCGTCGTCCGCGACGAAGTCGAGTGGACGCTTGCATTCGCAGTCCATGTCGGCATACATGCCACCATACTCGAACAGGATCATGTAGCGCAGTAAGTCGCTTTTCGCGACCGGGCTTTCCAGTGATGTAAAGATCTCGAGAAACTCTGGGAATTTGTCGCGGACCAGTTCGAGACAGGGTTCATCCTCCCAGATCCGATGTTCCCAATCGGGCATCATGCGCGAAAAGGAGTCGGACAGATCTTTGTATTTTTGAGGTATTTCGCTCGAGATCCAGATCTGATGGATAATTCTTGGAATCGCCATGCAGTCACTCCGCTTGTCGGGGCCAAGGCCGGTGCGATCAAGGCCATGTGCCGGTCGCTGGGATCGCGGGGCAGCCCCGCTCGCTATGAAGTTAGGATACTCTCAAGCACCTATTGGAGCCAGTCGCCGACGTGAACGCGGTCCCGGCTAGAAACATGAGCGATTTGACGGATCTGCCTCCCAGAACCGCGATCGAAAAATTCCGCTTGATCCGTGAGGAATCGGTCTCCTGGGCGGCTATTGGACTTTCGGCGTGCGCAGACACCGAGTTGCTATCGAAGCGAGAAGACATTCTTCACTCGCGAGAGCTCGAGATCTTCGAATCCGACACCTATGGTCGATGGCGATGCGGTTATTTGCGCGGACGACTGTGCGCGAAGTTGGCGCTACGGGCCCTGCATGACCACTGCGACTTCCGGCAGGTCATGATTGACAGGGGAGTCTTTGGCCAGCCAATCGTTCTGAGCAGGACGTTGACCAATATTCAAGTCAGTCTCTCGCACTCTGGACACTGGGCGGCGGCGGTCGCGTTCCATGAAGGCCATCCGATGGCGATCGACATCGAGGTTCATGCCGAGAACAAACAGGATGTCATACTCGCCAACATGACCGTCGCCGAGATCGATGCAATCGCGGCAACCCATCTGAGCGCCGACATGCGTCCGACGGTGCTGTGGACGATCAAGGAGTCGCTCTCGAAGGTCTTGCGAACCGGATTGATGTCGCCATTCGACATCTACGCGATCGACAGGATCACGGAAGAGGATGGAATGATCGTCTCCACGTTCAGAAACTTCGCACAGTACAAATGTGTGTCGTTTTCGATTGGTGACCTGGCGCTGTCGCTGACGCTGCCCAAGAGAACCAGGGTCGATCTGGACTTCAACAGTTGGGAAGCTATTTCTCGATGAGATAATCCCCGATCACCAGCGCATCCAGGCCCGTCGTGAAGAACAGCCCCACGGCATCTTCCAGGGAATTGATGATGGGTTTTCCCATGATATTGAAACTGGTATTCAGGAGTATCGGAACACCGGTCACTTTATGGAAGGCAGCGATCAAATCATGGTAACGAGGATTCCACTCGCGACGTACCGATTGGACGCGCCCGGTGCCATTGACGTGGACCACGGCTGGTACTTTGGCGACGACCTCGGGCCTGAACCTGAGCGTTCTTTCCATGTATGGCGAGCACTGATAGTTCTCGAAATACTCCGGCCCGAATTCATCGAGGATCGATGGCGCAAAGGGGCGAAATTCCTCGCGGAACTTGACCAGGTCGTTGATGCGATCCTTCATGTCCGGAGAGCGGGGATCGGCCAGGATCGAGCGATTCCCGAGGGCACGAGGCCCGAATTCAGCACGGCCCTGTACCCACCCCAGAAGTTTTCCCTCCGACAGAAGGCGTGCCGCTTCCTCGACGAGCGTTTCCGGCAGGTTGCGCGCCTTCTCGAAGCGACCGAACCGAATCAGATTGTCGATGGATTGCCGGGGAATCGCGGAGCCCAGATAGGGACTCTGTACAGTCACCGATGGTTTTGCATCTGGATGATCCGCCTGATAGGCCAGCAGTGCGCATCCAAGCGCATTGCCGTCGTCGCCCGGAGCGCTTGGAATATGCAATCGTTCGAATCCGGTCTGCTCCAGAATCTTGCCGTTGTACGAGCTGTTCAGTGCGCAGCCGCCGCCCAAAACCAGATTCTTGGAAATTCCAAGTTTATAAAAATTTCTCAGCAACTCGGTCAGCGTTTCTTCGTAAAAATGTTGTGCCGTGCAGGCCAGGTTCGCCGCCGTGATGGCCAGTGCACCCTTGGCGCGCGCCTTCTTTTGCATGGCTGCGGCCCATTGCTCGATGCCCGCCAGTGAAGGGTACTTGAACTTCAGACCGTCGATCCTGACCAGCGCTCTCAATGCATCGAGAATCTCGGCATCGATTTCGCCATAGGGGGCTAGACCCATCATTTTCCATTCTTCGCCGGCCTCCGAACTGAATCCGCAAAAATCGGTGCAGACAGCATAGAGGATTCCCAGGCTCTCAGGCCCCTTCAATTGGTCCAGGGTTTTCAAGCGTCCGTGGCGATACTCAAGATAGGTCATGGAGCCGCTTTCGCCCTGGCCGTCGCAGATGACGCAGGCGGCTTCATCGAACGGACTGGTAAAGCAGGCGTTCGCCGCATGGGCCAGATGATGCTGGAATTTGACGTACTTCAGATTCCTGTTACCGAAGTCGACGCCGAGGACGCTGGACAGGTTCCCTCCGGACAGCTTGAGGCTGGTGTGCTGCTGCCAGAGCGATTGGAAGAGAATCGATTTGTCGACGAGAAAGCGCGTCATCCCAGGCGATCGTTTCGACAGCTTTTCGTGATTGGTGATTCCGGACAGGTAATTGAGATCCAGCAATCTGCAGAAGCCGGAACTCCAGGGTTTGGCGATGACATAGGCGGCGTCGGGTTCACAGTGATCGCGAATGACCCGCCGGACCAGGCCACGCACGTCTGCGGCGGTCGTATAGGCGCGCTTGTCCTGTAGAAAACGTTCGGTCGCCTCGGCGAACAGCACCTCGCCATCCGGTCCCACGACGGCCAGGGCCGGGTCGTGAAAGGTCGTGGCCAGTCCGATATAAAAGGTCTGCATGTCTCGTCGCTCGCCAGTGGTGTTCAATCCGATAGCGCGACTTCGATGAACTCTCCTCCCGAGTCACACCCAAGACTCGCCGAGGAGGTGTCGTGCCGTTTTTTCCTAGGCCCCGCCTTCAGACGCATGACGTGCCGGTAGACGCGAAAGAACAGGAGTCCCTGCTCGATCTTGAGCCGCTCCCACACCGGCAGCTGATCGAATTTCAACCGTTCGCGATAGGACAGCGCCGAATAGATCATCGCCTTGCCGAGCCAGCCGGTCTTGTTGAGGTCGCGACTGTCCCAGGTTCCATCCGATTCGGAGGCGCGCTGGATGCAGACGAGTGGATCGATGTGGACACAGGCCTCGTTGCGATTGACGATGGTGAAGAAGGTGTCCACGGACATGCCCGAGTAGTTCGGGCGTTCGGCGAGCAGCTTTCGGGCATGATCGGCGCGAATCACATAGGCATGAGTCGTCATGATGGCGCCGCGCAGGAAATGCGCATCGAGGCGTTCGATCTTGCGGAAGATGAAACCACCGAGGTGCAGGAACGGGCATTCATCGTGCCGGCGCATGAAGTCGACCACCCGGCGCATGTTCTCCAGGTGGTCGCCCTGGAAGAGGACATCGTCCTCGAACACCAGGACATAGGGCACTCCCTGAGCCAGGGCATATTCCAGACAGGCCATGTGAGAGTCGACACATCCCTTGTCGCGATCGGTCTGGGGTTCGGCCCGAAAGAGCACGATCCGCTTGAGCCCGACTCGGGTCAGCTCATGCACGACTTCCTGGTAACGATCATCCCTGGTCTTGAGGTTGATGCACATGACCAGGGGAAAAAAGCTCCAGGGATCATCGTCAGCTTGATTCATAGTCGAGCCATCGCCTGTTGGATTTAGAGTGGATAGAGTGCGTCGATTCTCTCGCGAACTTCCGCCAGAGGACAGGTCAGCGACTGCATCCTGAGCTCGGATTCGATCGCAGTCGCCAGGTCGGCTTCGATCGTAGCGACGAAACGGCGTTTCAGTTCGCGCAGTGAGAGAGTCGGCTTTTGCGCGAGATTCTCTGCCTGCGCGAGCGCGGAATCGAGCACGTTCGATTTCCTGGTCACCTGCAGCTGAGCGCCGCGATCACGCAGCTCGGCGCCGCGATAGTTGCGACCCGTGAGCAGCATCTCCCATCCGAGCATCTGACCGAGCCGGTGCGGGATGATGAAGGTCGCTCCCATACCGGGCGTGAATCCATAGTGCATGAAGTTCGTATTGTACACGCACTCTTCAGCAAGGATGATGATGTCGGCATAGGCGCCGAACACGAGTCCTCCGCCGATGGCATGACCCTGCATGGCCGCAATGACCGGGATCTCACAGCGAAGCAGTAGCTCGAAGTCCAGGATGTCGGTGTAATTCAGACGACTTTCAGCCAGTCGGATCAGCTGATCTCGGGTGCCGCCGCAGCAGAAATAATTGTCATAGCCATGGATCACGACGGCCCGTGCCTGAGCGTTCGCGGCGATTTCGCGGAATACCGCACTCAGGCCGCGGCTAAAAGCATCGGAGAAAGTGTTTTTGGCATCGCGATCCTCCATCGTGACGACGGCGACGCCGTTCTTTCTCCACTCGAGTCGAATGGCCGGCGGCTGGATGCTCAAGGTCGATCCTTCCGGTGCCATGGAAACAAACCCTGCTCGACGTAATCGGTGATGTTGCGTTTCACCCGCGGCAGCGAGCTGAGTCGCGTGATCTCCCGAACAGCGGTTTCCTCCATCTCGGAGGTGATGATCCACATTTTCCGAAAGTAGTTCTTCAGATCGACGATGGTGTCTTCCTCCAGGAGGTTGAGACGAAGCGCGAGCTTGCGCAAGGCGTCGTCCGGGTCGTCGTTCAGCTCATCGACCAGGTTGAATCTGTACGCCTCCTCGGCGCCGATGGGCCGTGTGGTCAGCGTCATCGAGTAGCACTTTTGAAAACCGATGCGTCGGATCAAATAGGGGACGACACAGCAGGGGAGCATCCCCCAAAGCGCCTCGGAAAGACTGAATTCGCTCCTCGTCGTGGAAATCACCAGATCGCTGGCGGCGACCAGCCCGACACCACCGGCGATCACCTTGCCGTCGACCAGGGAGACGATGATCTTCGGGCTGAGGGTCAGGCGTCTGAGAAGATCCATGAACTTGTCGATCTCCACCGTATCGCCGGCGGGGATGTCGGCCTGTCGCGCCGTTTCCCGAAAATCCAAGCCCGTGCAGAAGCAGCCGGGCTCGCCTCTCAGCACGACCAGCCTACAGCGACTCGATCTCTCGGCCTCGTCCAGGGCCGCGCCGATTTCCCGGATCAAGGCAGCGTTGATACTGTTCTGCCGCTGCGAACGGGCGATGCTCAGGATCATCGTCCGCGCATGAGTTTCGACGGTCAGGTTCTGAAATCGCCTGGTGGAATCGATCGACATTGGTTCCATGATCCTTCGCGTCAGCTCCATCCATAGATACGGTGGTAGTCCCTGATCTCCCGAAGGACGAGGAATCCACGGCCGGCCAGCGTCTCGTCGTAGATCGACTGATAAGGCGTGCAGTCGACGACCCTGTCCTTGGTGCCGAATGGCCAATCCATTCCGATGTCCAACAGCAGGTCGTATTCCGACATCGACAGTTCATGGCGCTCCGACAGGGCGGCCCGATGATCGAACCCGGACAGCTTGCGTTGTGAGGTGGAATCGATCACGCCGCTGTAGAATTCGCCGCAGCATCCCGAGCCGTAGGAATAGATCCCGACCCGTTTGGGCCGCGTGAGATCGACATTGGCGATCAGGCCGCACAGGGCGAGGTAGACCGTTGCCGAGTAGATGTTGCCTATTTGCGAGCAGAAACTCAGCGAGGGTTGCACGCGGCGCTCGAAATCCGCTTCCGCGACCTCCGGAGTCGCCTTGAACAGCTTGCGCATCAACATGCGATGCGCGCCCTTGACCATCCCCGGAAAGGGGGTATGGAAGGCGAGATAGTCGAAGGTTTCCAGGAAATCCACGGCCTCGACCTTCGCGGCATAGGCCTTGAAGCTGTGTTCGAGACATTCGAGATAGGAGATCAGGGACAGATCGGAATCACCGGTTTCGAGATCCGTCGTCGGGCGACAGGTATCCATGACCTCGTAGCCGTGAAAGCCGGTCGCGCCCAGATCGAGATCGAGCACTTCCGGTCGATCGCCGATCAGCATGGCCACCGCGCCGGCGCCCTGAGTGGGTTCCACATAGTTACCGCGGATCGAGGTTCTGCCGATATCCGTGGCGACGATCAGCGCCTTGGCGCCCGGTGAGGTATTGGCCGCGATCATTCCGGCCGCCATCTGCAGGGCCGCCGTGCCGCCATAGCAGGCGTGCTTGACCTCGAACAGTCGGCACGTCCGGCTGAGTCCCAGATAGTGATGCAGATAGGTACTCATCGACTTGCCGAAGTCGATTCCGGATTCGGTGGCCGTGATCAAGAGTTCGATACGGTTCCTGTCGTCCTCGCTGAGCCTGTCGAGGATGGGTTTGGCAGCATTGACGCCATAGGAGACGGGATCTTCGCAGGGCAGCGCGACCGTTTTGCGATGGATCATCAGGTTGTCGAACCGTCTCAGATCCAGCTTGCGCGCCTCGAACAGGCGACGGATGTCCAGGAAGGTCCGGCCACCGTAGAAATTGATCGCCTCGATTCCAACCCTCATGGCCGACCCGCCCTTCCGATCACAAGCGTGCTGTTGATGCCCCCAAAGCCGAAGCCGTTCGACAGGGCATATTCGGCTTCAAAGGCCCTGGATTCCGCTCCGGCGAAACGCAGATCCCGATCGATGGGGCGTTCGAGATTGAGGTTCGGATGTAGGAATCCGTCATTCATTTGGATCAATGAACACAGCACCTCGAGGACGCCTGCGGCACTCATGCAGTGCCCGACCAGGGACTTGGTGGAATTGATCCAGGGTCCGTCGGACTGCTCACCGAACACGGCTTTGAGTGCCTGACATTCGGTGCGGTCGCCCAAGGGCGAGGAGGTGCCGTGCGCGTTGACGTAGCCGATCTGTTCCGGCTGAAGGTCCGCTGACTCCAGCGCCGATCGCATCGCGCGAACCTCGCCCTCGACGCTGGGATCGGGCAGATGATGAGCATCGAGGAGCAGCGAGCCGCCGAGGATTTCGCCGAGTACCTTCGTATTTCGCGCCCGAACGCTGTCCGGGGATTCGAGCACCAGGCAGGCACTGGCCTCGCCCCAAACGAAACCGTCGTGGTCCATGTCGAAGGGACGGCACGCCTGGATCGGGTTTTCATGGCGTTCCCCCGAGGTGGCGGCGCCCAACAATGAAAAGGCATCCAGTTCCAGCGCCGAAAATCGACTGCAAGCCCCGACCACGAGGCACTTTTGCATGAATCCACTGCGAATCCATTGAACGGCATTGAAGAGGGCCGCGTTTCCACTGGCGGAAGCCGCGCCCAGGGTACAGCCGGCTCCGCGCAGCGCGAGTATTTCACTCAGACTGCCGAGCTGATTGCTGTCATGGAAGCTGAGCGCATATTTCGGATCGATCCAGCGCCCCGTCTTCCGGAATCGATGCCAATTATCCGCCATGTACTTCTGATCCAGATTGCTTCCCGCCACGATCAGGCCCGTATCCTCCAGGCGCTCCGATCCATCCCCGAGTCCGGCCTGCACGTAAGCCTGGATGGCGGCGCAGGCGCTCAGAGCGGTGGACGGATTGTTCGTGTTCAAGACCCGTCCGGCGCGACGCCCCAGGTCGGGGTAATCACACATGAACGGCTCCAGGGCGGCCTGCCATGAGAAGTCCCGCAGGGTGGCGGCGACCCGAATCGAGGGGGTATCGGGATCATCGTAACGGGTCACTCCGCAGCGTCCCTGCCTGAGCGCCGTTCCGAGTTCAGCGACGCTGCCGGCGATACTACAGACGACACCGGCCCCGGTCACGGCGACCGCTCGATTCCGGCCAGGTGTCTGGGGGCGATTCATCGGCAGTAACTGTGGAGCAGATCGACCAGGGTACGTATGTCCCGGACGCCGCGGAACTCCGTTCGGGGCACCTCGATACCGAGTTGCTCCATGGAGTACATGACGACCTCGACTCTGTCGATGGAATTCGCGCCGAGTTCGGTCAGACTCGTGTCCAGGGTGATCAGGCTCGGGTCGACATCCATCAACACCTTGATCGAGTTCTGTTTGACGACCTCAAAGATCTCTTGCTGACTGAATTTCATGGATTCTCGGTGTATCCGGATGATTGCCTTGTCCTGGACCGGCGAAGAATCGCTGGTAGCGACTGTCGAGCACCTGAGCCGCGCCGGCCATCAGCTTCTCGGCCATGTCATCGACGTGCCGGTTCCGCCACGACTCCAGGGGCGTTCCCTTGACCCAGGTGTTGAAGGCGCCGAGTGCCGGGCCGCAATGAATCTGATAGTCGCTCCTGTGGTTTTCGTTGCCCTGCAAGGCCAGACGGCTCGTATGGACGAAATACCAGCGAAAGATCAGGGCCATCTTCTGCTTCGGGTTCATTTCGGCGCGCTCGATGACCCCGGGCATGACTCGATGATAATAACGCCTGGTTTCGTCGTAAACCTCGTCAAAGCCACGACCGAACCAGCGCTGCTCGATTTGCTCCCGGGTTTTCGGATCGATGTCGTCGATGGACGCACACTGTCGGTACAGGTCATAGAGTTTCTTCGCCCGTCCGGGGAAGAGCAGTCCTTTCTTGAACACCTGGACCTTGGCGCCGAGCTCGAACATGTCGCCAGCGGGCACGATATCGGTATCCTGAACCTCGGCCTCCTGCAGCAGGTCTTTCACGACCTCGCTGGCTCCGGATTCGACGCTGCATTGATTGATCGACCCCGTGAGGACGAAGTCGGCCCCCAGCACGAATGCCGCCGCAATGGCCTCCGGCGTGCCGAGTCCGCCGGCCAGACCGACACAGATCTGAGCCGGGTAGCCATGGCGCCGCCGCAGGTCGTCTCGCATCCTCAGCATCACCGGCAGCCGCGTCGAGGCGACGCCCTGATCGGTGTGACCGCCCGAATCCGCCTCGACGCAGAGATCGTCGGCCATCGGAATCTCGGCGGCCAGCTCGGCCTCGTAGCGCGTGATCAGTCCCTGGAGCCTGAGCTTGTCGAGCACCTGTGGCGGTGCCGGGCTGAGAAACTGCTCGGCGATCTCCGGCCGGGAGACCTTGGCGAAAACCTTGCGCGGTGAATGGACGACGCCGTCAGGACCGCGTTGCAGGCCGGTGACGCGAAAACGCACCAGATCGGGCGACATCTGCGTGAACGCCGAGGCCTCGATGCATGGAACATCGTGCTCTAGGAAAAGATCGACAATGGCCTGTTCGAGCTCCGGATTGAAGGGGCTGGCCAACAGGTTCGATCCATAGGTATGACGGTCGCCGAGTCTGGACCGAATGTGATCGAGGTCCGAGGCGATGCGATCGAGTCCGAGTCCGCCCGTGCCGAGGAATCCCAGAAGGCCGGCTTCCCCCATACGAACGACCAGCTCCTTGGAGGCGATCCCCTTGTACATGGAGCCGGCGACATAGGCGTAACTCAGATCGTAACGCCGACGGAATGCCGAAGCGCCGAGATTCCGGGGGTCGATACCGTGACTCATGGTCGTCCGGAGCCTGTCCCAGCGTATTGAAATCAGGTCTTCAGCGTCTTGTCGGTCGATTGCCGGGTCATCATCAGGATGAGGATCATGATGATCGGACTGAGCAGGACGGAGAAGAAGAAGCCGCCCCAGAATCCGAGCTTTCTGTGAATGCAGAAGAGTCCGACGATAAAGCTGCCCAGCATCCAGATGATCGCAACTACTGTAGGTATCATGATTTGAAGTTACCTTTCGAACTTTGTTGAGAACAGCACGCTGGACAGGCGTCAAGCCAATCGCTATCGACTTTACCGATTCTTTATCGTCGATTCGGGTCGATCCACACTGTCATTGTGGTCGAAGTGAGGAGGCAACAACAGCGCTTCGGATGGATTCGGGATCTCGGGTTCGGATAAAAGCAATGGATCCGACTCGAATTCCGGCGACAGGTTCAATTGAGCCGCTTGACCTTTCAGCTGATCCGTGGAGGCTTGATCGCCGCCACCGGCTGCCGCCGGTGGAGAATCGAGGTTGCCCAGGATGATCGGCAGGCCGCCCTGGCCTGCGCCAATCACCACGACCTTGGCATTGTTCGAGGTTGCCAGGGCCAGGGTGGCGCTGATTCCCTTCCATTTGAGATATTGCTCCGAGATTCCTTCGTTCACGATGGTCTGGAAATCCCGGATGCCCTGGGCTTCGATACGTTTGCGCAATCGTTCCTTTTCCTCACGCGCGACGCGAAAGTCGTATCCCCGCATGATATAGAACTGCACCAGCTTGTCTTGGATCGCATCCCGAACCTTTTCCGGCAATTGAGTGCGTTTCAACAGAAGATCTTCGATGTGCAGGAAACTTTCGCGTCGGTTCTGCGGTTCGTACTCGAAGCGCATGGCATTCTTCAGACCCTCGGCGATCGCCTGCTCGATCTCGATTCGTTTCAGTGAGTACAACTCCTCAGGCGTGTATTTCGAGATTTCATGTCGCGCATGGGAATTGACCTCGGGAAGCAATAGGGTTTTGATGTAATCGGGGCCTATGTTCTTGTGCAACAACGCGATGTCTTCTCGAACGAGACGATAGCGGGTCGAGATATCGACGATGGCCTCCAGGCCATCGGCGGTCAGCACCTCAAACGCACCATCCACGACCTGCAGGCGGGCATCATAGAGATAGATCTTGTCCCAGGGCCATTTGTACGCGACACCCTCGTTGAGAACCCGATCCGTGATCGTGCCCGAGCCGAACCGCACCCAATACACGCCGATATGGCCGGGTGGAACGAATATGAAGATCGTGGGTGTCAGCCACGCGAATACCAGGGCCAGAATGAGTCCAAGGAGCGTGAGGCCAAGACCATTCCGGGAAAACCAGCTTTTGAGGCGCCGCAACATAGGCAATCAGAGGTCGGGGGCGGGAGACGATGTTTGTATTCTGCCGTTTTCCAGTGCGACGATCCTGTCCGCAACCGAGAAATAGCGGTCGTCATGGGTGGCGGCTACGATCGTTTTGCCGCTGGATTTCCAGGCCGGCAGCATTTCTTCGTAGAACTTTTTGCGAAATATCGGATCCTGGTCGGCCGCCCATTCATCGAACACCATGATTGGGCGATCCTCCAGTAGCGCAACGAGCAACGCCAAGCGTTTGCGCTGCCCGGTCGACAAGTCGAGCGTGCTGAACCCTCCATCGAGGACCGAGACCTTACCCGCCAGCCCAAGCTCTTGCAACAGTGAATCAACCCGCCGGCTGTCGACTTCACTCAGGCCATACAGTCGCTGAAACAGATGGTAATCGGAAAACACGATCGAGAATAGGCTTCGATAATCGTCGTATCCCGTATCCGTGATGGGAATACCGTCGACACGTATGCTGCCTTTCTCGGGAAAGTATAACCCAACGATGAGCTTCAGGAGTGTCGATTTCCCAGTGCCGTTGCCGCCGGTCAGGAACAGGATTTCGCCGGAACGGATATCGAGTTCGATGGGGCCGATGCCGAAGGGCGTATCTCCAGTGTTAGACGCATAATTGAAAGTCAGGGTCTCAAGCGTGATCTGGTCGAAGCGGGTGATGCCTGTGCGGATAGGGTGCGGAGTGCGTGTGATGCGCTCCAGCTCGCGATCCATCGCGTCGATGTTTTCGGCGGCGGCGTTGGCGTCGGCCATGACCGGCATCGAACCCACCAGCATGCTCAGTGGGCCGAGCAGAAAAACGATCGTGGTCGTGGCTTGTAGTACCACCTCGTTGTGAGAAACACTGAATTGCGGCAACAGAAAAATGATGCTGGCCACCAGCAGAAAGAACATGGCCTGGGTCCAGATGATGTGATCGGCCTGACGCGTTTTGGTCGTGATCTTGAGTGTGGTGGCGGACTCGGAGATCTGATTCAGGAAGGTATAGAGCTCGTTGCTGCGCGCGGCATTCATCTTGATTTCCTTGAATCCCTCCAGGATATCGGACACCGCATCGAACATTCGGTTTTCCTGCCTCAGGGCTTCGTGCAGCTCGGCATTGACGAGTTTGAGCTTGTTGAAATGCACCGTCACCGCAATGGACAGAAACCCCACCGCCAGTATGAATGCCCAGGGGGAAAGCCAGGCAAGGTACAACAGGACGAAAAACACGACGATGGCGGATTGAATCCCCATGATGACGACCGGGGCCGCCTGAGAGATCACCAGTGTTTCCTTCGCGACGCCGGCATCGATTTGCGCACGACCGATCGACTCCAGGGGAAGGAGGTCGGCGTGCCGGATACGGCTCATCATTCGCATCCGGAGCCGATGCAGAATGGACTCGACTTCTCTGGTTGAAGTTCGCAGTACGGCGCGTTCGGAAACGACGAAAATCAAAAGAGTCAGGATGAAAAGGGCGAGCTCGCGAAAGCTATGGACTTGTTCCGCGGCATGCTGTGCGGCATTGTTGATCACCGCGAGCACCCCAACGTTGCTGATCGCGGCGATCCCGATCACCAGAACGATGGTCCGGTTGGGGATATCCGACTGCTGCCGCAGCAGCTCATAGAGTTTCATGCTCGATGCTGAAGGACGTTGATATCAGGCAACGGCAGACGCTAGCCATGCCCCTGTATGGATGGGGGCTATGGACCGACTGCTTATCGATAGATGAAGGATGTGAACCGAGCGCGTTGCTGGAGCGATCGACAAAGACCCCGCCCGACCGCCGAACGGCGACAGACCCGCTCCATCCATGACGGCCGCGCGTCCCCAACGCCCCCCCGGAAGTGAAATGTCTTGCGCGATGTTCCTGATCAGGCGGGTTCCGCCTGAGCGTCCTCGGTCTGAGGCGCCTCGTTCTGACGCTTGTTTTTATTCATCAATTCCGCGCCTTTTTGGTATTGCTCTTGCAAATACTGTTTGGTCTTGGCGGAGTCGAAAGAGAGCCATGTTCCGCCTTCTTCAAAATGTCGAACGAATACTTTACCGATGGCATAGGTCATGGCCCCGGACACGACCGCGACCGTGCCGATCCCGAGCAGTGTACCCACGACCGGAAATGACTTCACCGTCGAAGCCACGGCATAGCCGGCGCCCCAGCCGAACCGTGCCGGAACGAATCCGCCGATCATGGAGGCCAGGATCGACTTGACGCTGTTCTCCGAGAACGGCACCTCATAGTGGTTGGATAGTTTGGCCAACATTTGAATCTGCACGCCGGTGACGGCGGCAAGGTCGGCCACGGGCAAAGGGATGCTGCCGGCAGCCATTGCCCACTTCGAATAATAAGCGACCAGTTCGTTGGCAACGGCTTCTTTCTCGCTCATGTCTTTGGTCTCTATATTTCAAGGAGAGTTGAAGGTTTGACCCGAACAGCGTCTTTCCGCGTCCAGTATAGCATCGGTTTTTATTCAAGGGGCGAATGGCGCAAGGCCGTGCTGGTGAGTACCGGGAGGTCGGAGAAGAGATTGCGCAGAAGATCCCGTCGAAGGGATCCAAACAGTCCGGCCCCCGATCTCAGTCACCAGACGGCTCCTGGAACAGTGGGCGTGGATGCGCGAGCACGAAACCGGCCACGTCCCAAGCCTCAGCGTCGCTGAGCGAGTCATCGGCGCCGAACGGCATCTTGTGCTTGATGAAACCGGCGGCCGTGGTCTGACGGTTCATCCCCGCACCGTTATTGAAGGACTGCGGTCCCCACAGGGGCGGGAACAGGTAGCGTCCATCGGCGTCCAGCGTGCCGCTACCGTCGGCGCCATGACAGGCCAGACACTTGGTCTGGTAGATCGCTTCCCCATGCGCCACATCCGGTTCGAGTTCCAGATTCAGCGTCGGGATGCCGTGTCCCGCCACGACGGCTCCCACGGGCACGCCCTGAGACAGCCAGCGCATGTAGGCCAGCATGTCGATCAGGGCGGGATGATCGAGCGGAAGCGCTCGACCATTGAGACTGCGCTCAAAACAGTCGTCGATGCGCTGTTCGAGCGTGATGAGGCCGCCATGTCGGGCGCTGTACTGCGGAAAGCGCCCGACGACGCCGACGAATGGAGCGGCATTGGCCTCGGTGCCGACCTCTCCGTTGCGGCCCGGATGACAATGCCGGCAGGCCAGTCCATTGCCGACGAACTCGGGCAACTGCGCCGGGGTGTCCGCCAGATAGCGCCGGCCACGGACGATGCTCTCGCCGAGCGGGCCGTTGGGAAACGTTGCGGCCGTGGGAACCGTCAGGGCCACGGTCGGCGGTTCTTCGGCGTGGGCCGCCGGACCGATGGTGAGCAGCCACACGACGGCGATCGGACTCGCGGCGCGCACCCTCACATCACCGCCCGTTCGCGCTTCTTCGCCTGCTTGACCTGACGCCGTTCCTTCGGGTTCAGGGCGGGTTTCTTCTTGGCTTCTTTGTGGGCTTCGTGTTCTTTTGACATGGCCGTGCTCCTCGTGTGGCTTGTGCTCAAAGTATAGATCAGGCGGCGCGCGGCAAACTGTCGGCACCACTCTTTGGGGTCAGTCCACGCGCGGATAGACCCAGCCGGCGATGGCTCCGCCCTCGGGATTCTCGACCTGATTCGGGGCGACGTCGAGCAGGCTGTAGCGTTCGCCGACACGCACGATCCGGATACGCCGTGCATAGTGCTCTGGATCGATCCAGGGACGGTTGTCGTAGTTCTGTTCGGCCAGCGCGACCCAGCCCTGTTCGATGTCGGTGTCGACCACGACGGCGACATGCCCGGCGCGCCACTCCGGGTCGTTGTGGTCGGCGGCATAGATCACCAGATCACCACGCTCGGGCGCACGTCGGGCGTGACCGTTGAGCGAGCGACCGAGCGGGATGACAGCCTGATCGGACAGCCGCCGGCCCTCGGTGAGACTCAGGATGTCGGCCGCTTTCGGTACGTCGCCGAAGGTCAGACCAAGCGTTTGGATCCACCAGCGCCGCGCATACTCGACGCACTGATAGGCCAGACCGGCGTATTCCAGCTGATCGGGGCGCTCGCCCGAGCGGGCGACCTGGATCTGACCGGAGTCGGGATCGACGAAGCTGGATTCGAGTCGCACGCAGGTGGAGACACAGTTGGAACGGGCCTCGACACCATTAGAGCGACCCAGCGGCATGCCGAAGTCGGTGACACAGGGACCATCGCAGGCGCGCCGGGCGGCCTGAAAGCGCTCCAGGCTCAGGGCTTCGCCGACGGGCGGCGGGGCCAGCCGCTCGGCGCCGTCGGTGTGCGGCAGGCGCTCGACCGCCGGCGTCGACGGTGCCGGCCGGCCGTCGATGAGGAGCAGCGTCCCTACGAGGAGGCTGACGGCGATCAGGACAACGGCGGGGATGGGCAGCGGCGACCAGCGCCGGGGGCGATCGGAGTCGAATGTCATGCGCGCGCTCGATCAGGACTCGGGACTGTCAGCCAGCGGAACCAGGATCTCGTTGCGTCGCAGCATCGGCAGCGAGAACGGCCCGTTGTAGCGTGCATAGATCGGCACGCCACGCGGCTGGAGTCCGTCGCGCTGCACGGCCTCGAGCAGGTGCTGTTCCTCCTCGCGATAACGCGCCTCGCTCCAGGAGCCGGAGTAGCGGCGCGCGGCCACGCGCCCGGCCGGCTCCTCGCGCAGCCGGATTCTTGGGTTGTTGGGCCGGGGCAGGGTCTCCAGGGTGAAGCTCGCCGGCATCACGAAGCTGATGACGTAGACGTCGGAGTCCGTCTCGGCGCCTGCCGGGCGCTGGGTGACGGGAGCGGTCATCTCCAGGCGCGTGCCGGCCTGTTCGCGCGTCGTCTCGGCCGGACGCTGGCTGACCGGAGCGGTCATGGCCATCTTCGTCTCACCCTGGTTGTCGCCGAAGATGTAGCCGGCCAGGATCCTGAAGGCTTCCGAACCAACGTCCTCGAAGTCGCCCCGCACCTCGACCTCGGCGACCCGATAGGGATCGTAGCGGCGCAGCTCGTAATCCTCGGTCGTCTGGAGGATCTGGTAGGACGGTTCCTCGGTAGCCATGGCGAAGACTCCTGAAAGCAGCAGGACGGCACCAAGCAAGGCGCGGGCCGTCCAAGTCGTGGGTCGGGTCATGTCGGATCTCAGGGCAATCGGGGCGCGCACGGCGCGGGCGTGAGTGGAACATGGGGGAATGACTGCTGCGGTGCAAGGGATCGAGCACAGCCGCGCCGCCGGTGCCGGACAGGCTCAAGGTGCAACTGCGCCGGTGTTTCGACGGTCCCTTCATCCTGGCGGGCGGTTTCGATCGGGTGAGCGCGGAAACCGCACTCCCTAACACTGACGACGCGGCCGGATCGATCGCGTCGACTACGGAGCGTCGAAGCACGCCAGCCCCGTGCCCGCCTCGAACGTCTGGCACGAGGTCATGTAGGAGACACTGTCGTCACTGTGGATGGACACCACATGACGCCCGCCATTGGCGCAGGCCACGGCCACCAGCGCATCCCCGTTCGAGCCGGTTCCGAGCGCGCGCGGTTGAAGTGACTTCCATGCCTCCAGACGAGAGGCATCCGGCCGTTAACCGACAGGATGGCGCCCCGTTCGGCACGCCCTTGGCGCCGAGATCCGATCGCGCCCTTGCATTCGACTCATCCACCACGCGCGAGGTTACACTCATGGAGATTCCCAGCTCAACGACAGGTCTGGCCACACTGGCCACGGCCATGAGTCAGACCAAGCTCGAGGGCGCGGTGGATGTCGCCGTGCTCAAGAAAGCCATCGATATCCAGAAAGAATCTGTCGCCCAGTTGCTTCAGAATCTGCCGACGCCTACGGCCGCCTTGCCCGACGGCGTCGGCGGCCAGATCAACACCACGGCTTGAGCCGGCTCGCGGCTGATGAACAGCCTCATGTCGAGCATTGCAGACAGCCCATCACGACCCAATAGTCCGTCATCCGCACGCGCAAGAGGGTCGATCGTTATGAGACAGACACATCGCTGGCCGCTCATCGCACTGGGATTGAGCGCGCTCCTGCATACCGGAACGGACGGTCAGGCTGCGACCGCCCAGAACCCCGCTCAGGCTCCATCGGGCGTCGATCCGGAGCCGGCGGTCGATACCATCGTCCTCGGCATGGGCTGTTTCTGGGGCGCGGAAAAACGCATGAGCGAGCTGCCCGGAGTCATCGATGTCGAGAGCGGCTATGCCAATGGCGAGATCGAAGGCACCTATGAGGCGATCCTCACCCACGAGCGCGCCCGGCGGCGTGGCGCCAGCGAGAAACGCAATCACGCCGAGGTCGTGAAGGTGCGTTTCGATCCGGCGCGCGTCAGCCTCGAACAGGTGCTGGCGAAGTTCTGGGAAAGCCATGATCCGACCCAGGGTGATCGTCAGGGCAACGATGTCGGCAGCAACTATCGCAGTGCCATCTATACCAGCAGTCCCGAGCAGGCCGCCGTGGCCGAACGCACGCGCGCACGCTATCAGGCGGCGCTCACGCAGGCCGGACGCGGCGCCATCACCACCGAGATCGCCCCGCTGTCGGCCTATTTCCGTGCCGAGGAAGCGCATCAGGACTATCTGCGCAAGAATCCGCGTGGCTACTGCGGACTCGGCGGCACGGGCGTCGCCTATCCGGGCACGGCGTCAGGTGTCGATGAGTCCGCCGAGTCGCCCTCCCCCGACCCGCTGGATGGCGCGACCCTGGAGCGCGCGCGACAGTTGGTGATGTTCGAGGCGGAGTACTGCGGGGCCTGCAAGCAATTCAAGGCCGAGGTGCTGGATCACTGGCAGTCTCAGGTGCCGGTCGCGCGCAGTCTGAGTTTCAGCGCCCCGACCGGTTGGACGCTGGACAAGCCGCTGTTCGCCACGCCGACGCTGGTGCTGTTCGAGGACGGTCGCGAGGTGTCGCGCTATACCGGCTATGATGGTGACGCGGCGCGCTTCTGGTCTTGGCTTGGCGGGCAGATCCTCACCCCCGAACAGCGCCGGATCGCCTTCGAGCAGGGCACGGAGCGGGCCTTCACCGGCTCACTGCTGGATGAGAAGCGCTCCGGAACCTTCGTCGATCCGATCACGGGTGCTCCGCTGTTTCGCAGCGAAACCAAGTTCGAGAGCGGCAGCGGCTGGCCGAGTTTCTTCGATCCGGTCGATGGGGCCATCACCTTCCACGAGGACGTGAGTCATGGGATGCGGCGTGTGGAGGTGCGTAGCGCGAGTTCCGGCATCCACCTGGGGCACGTCTTCGAGGATGGACCGCCGCCGACCCGGAAGCGCTACTGTATCAACAGCCGTGTGCTCAGTTTCGTGCCCGATCCTTGAGACCGGCGGACTTTCCCCTCTCCCGCCAGGGAAGAGGGGTTTTAGGTGTATCTGTTGTCGGTGAACGATCTCGGCGTCTATCTCGGACTCTTCGCGTCAGCGTTTGGGGCGGCTTCACTGCTGCCGTTGCAGTCCGAAGTGCTGCTGGTGGCGCTCCTGCTCGACCGGAATCAGGCGGTCTGGGCACTGCTGACCGTAGCCAGTTTCGGCAATGTACTGGGTTCGATGCTCAACTGGCTGCTCGGGCGCTCGCTGGAGCGCTATCGCGAACGGCGCTGGTTTCCGGCCACACCCACCCGGCTGGAACAGGCCCAGCGCTTCTATGTGCGTACCGGCTACTGGTCGTTGCTGCTGAGCTGGATGCCGATCATCGGCGATCCGCTGACCCTGGTCGCCGGGGTGTTGCGTGAACCGCTGTGGCGCTTCGTGCTGCTGGTGGCCCTGGCCAAGAGCGGGCGCTATCTGGTGCTCGCGGCGCTGACGCCGGGGGCGCTGTCCTGACCGATTGCTATTGAGCACTATCTGAGCGGCGCGACTTCCAATTGGCCGCTCAGACAGTGCGATCGGCACCTTACATGAGCGATCGCTCAGAACGCATCCCCAGGCACGCGCACCCAGCCTTCCATGATCACCCGCGCGCTGCGGCTCATGATGGCCTTGGTCACGGTCCAGTTTCCATCGACCTGTTTGGCCTCAGCGCCGACCCGCAACGTACCCGAAGGATGACCGAACCGCACCGCCGTGCGCTCGCCACCGCCGGCGGCGAGATTGACGAGCGTTCCGGGGATGGCCGCCGCCGTGCCGATGGCCACCGCCGCCGTGCCCATCATGGCGTGATGCAGCTTGCCCATCGAGAGCGCACGCACGCACAGATCGATCTCGCTCGCCGCGACCGGCTTGCCGCTGGAGGCGACATAGTCGGTCGGCGGGGCGACGAAGGCGACCTTGGGTGTGTGCTGACGGGTCGCCGCCTCGCTGATGTCCTTGATCAGCCCCATGCGCAGCGCGCCATGGGCGCGGATGGTCTCGAACATGGCCAGCGCCTTGGGATCGCCGTTGATAGCCTCCTGCAACTCGGTGCCGGTATAACCGATCGCCTCAGCGTTGACGAAGATGGTCGGAATGCCGGCATTGATCAGCGTCGCCTTGAGCGTGCCGACACCGGGCACGTCGAGGTCATCGACCAGATTGCCGGTCGGGAACATGGAGCTGCCGCCCTCCCCTTCGCCCTCGTCGGCCGGATCGAGGAATTCGAGCTGCACCTCGGCAGCCGGGAAGGTCACGCCGTCCAGCTCGAAGTCGCCGGTCTCCTGCACGGCACCATCGGTGATGGGGACGTGCGCGATGATGGTTTTGCCGATGTTGGCCTGCCAGATCCGCACGGTCGCCAGGCCATTCTGCGGGAGGCGGTCGGCATCGACCAACCCGGAGGCGATGGCGAACGAGCCGACCGCCGCCGACAGGTTGCCGCAATTGCCGCTCCAGTCGACGAAGGCGGTGTCGATCGACACCTGACCGAAGAGATAGTCGACATCGTGGTCCGGCCGACGGCTCTTGGCGAGGATGACGGTCTTGCTGGTGCTGGAGGTCGCCCCGCCCATTCCGTCGATCTGTTTGCCGTAGGGGTCGGGACTGCCGATGACGCGCAGCAGCAACGCATCGCGCGCCGCACCCGGCACCTGACAGGATTCGGGCAGGTCTTGCAGACGGAAGAAGACGCCCTTGCTGGTCCCGCCACGCATGTAGGTGGCAGGGATCTTGATTTGGGGTGTGTGGCTCATTGAATGGGATTCCGCAACACTGTGGCGCTGTTTCCCCTCTCTCACGCGGAGAGAGGGGCGCGGCTCTCAAGCCGCCTTGGTCGATTCGAGGAAGTCCTGGGCGAAACGTTGCAGCACGCCGCCGGCCTCGTAGATCGAGACCTCTTCGGCGGTGTCGAGCCGGCAGGTCACAGGCACCTCGACGCGCTCGCCGTTCCGGCGCTGGATGACCAGGGTCAGATCGGCGCGCGGACGGCGCTCGCCGATGACGTCATAGGTCTCAGTGCCGTCGATGCCGAGCGTCTTGCGGTTCACGCCCGGCTTGAACTCCAGCGGCAGCACGCCCATGCCGATCAGGTTGGTGCGGTGGATGCGCTCGAAGCCCTCGGCGACGATGACCTCGACCCCGGCCAGACGCACGCCCTTGGCCGCCCAGTCGCGCGAGGAACCCTGACCATAGTCGGCGCCAGCGATGACGATGAGCGGCTGGTTACGGTTCATGTAGGTCTCGATCGCTTCCCACATGCGCATGACCGTGCCGTCCGGCTCGACCCGCGCCAGCGAACCCTGCTTGACCTGACCGTCGACCACGGCCATCTCGTTGATGAGCTTGGGATTGGCGAAGGTGGCGCGCTGAGCGGTCAGATGGTCGCCGCGATGGGTCGCGTAGGAGTTGAAGTCCTCCTCGGGCAGACCCATGCGCGCCAGATACTCGCCCGCCGCGCTGTTGGGCAGGATGGCGTTGGACGGCGAGAGATGGTCGGTGGTGATGTTGTCCGGCAGCACAGCCAGCGGACGCATGCCCTTCAGCGTCCGCTCACCGGCCAGCGCGCCTTCCCAATACGGCGGACGACGGATGTAGGTACTCTGCGGACGCCAGTCGTAGAGCGGACTCACCTTCTCGCCGGTCTCGGCCCGGACAGCGAACATCGGCTCGTAAACCTGGCGGAACTGCTCCGGCTTGACGCTGGCGGCAACGACGGCGTCGATCTCGTCGTCCGACGGCCAGATGTCCTTCAACCGGATCTCCTGACCGTCGACCACGGCGAGCACATCCTTCTCGATGTCGAAGCGGATGGTGCCGGCGATGGCATAGGCGACGACCAGCGGCGGCGAGGCCAGGAACGCCTGCTTGGCATAGGGATGGATGCGGCCATCGAAGTTGCGGTTGCCCGAGAGCACGGCGGTGGCATAGAGATCGCGGTCGATGATCTCCTGCTGGATCTTGGGATCGAGCGCGCCGGACATGCCGTTGCAGGTGGTGCAGGC
Organism: Allochromatium humboldtianum; assembly: GCF_013385175.1. GTDB lineage: Bacteria > Pseudomonadota > Gammaproteobacteria > Chromatiales > Chromatiaceae > Thermochromatium > Thermochromatium humboldtianum. The sequence goes on from NZ_JABZEO010000008.1 coordinate 54,200, forward strand.
GAAACCGACGATACCGAAGCCGAGCTGCTCCAGCTCCGACAGCAGCCCGGCTTCCTTCAGATACATGGGCACGGTCTTGGAGCCGGGCGCGAGCGAACTCTTGACCCAGGGCTTGCGCGTCAGTCCGAGCCGGTTGGCGTTGCGCGCCAGCAGCCCGGCGGCGATGACGTTGCGCGGATTGCTGGTGTTGGTGCAGCTGGTGATGGCGGCGATGATGACGGCGCCATCAGGCATCTGACCCGGAACCTCGTCCCACTGACCGGCGATCCCCTTGGCCGCGAGATCGGCGGTCGCCACACGCGCATGCGGGTTGGACGGACCGGCGAGGTTGCGGACCACGCTCGACAGGTCGAATTTCAGAGTGCGCTCGTACTGCGCATTCTTCAGCGTGTCGGCCCAGAGTCCGGTTTCCTTGGCATAGGTCTCGACCAGCTTCACCTGCGCATCGTCGCGCCCGGTCAGGCGCAGATAGTCGATCGTCTGCCCGTCGATGTGGAAGAGCGCCGCCGTGGCGCCATACTCCGGGCACATGTTGGAGATGCTGGCGCGATCGCCGATGGTCAGGGCCGCCGCCCCCTCGCCGTGGAATTCGAGATAGGCGCCGACGACCTTCTCCTTGCGCAGGAACTCGGTCAGGGCCAGCACCACGTCGGTCGCCGTGATGCCCGGTTGCGGCTTGCCGGTCAGCTCGACGCCGACGATCTCAGGCAGGCGCATCCAGGACGCACGCCCCAGCATCACGTTCTCGGCCTCCAGCCCGCCGACGCCGATGGCGATCACGCCCAACGCATCGACATGCGGCGTATGGCTGTCGGTGCCGACCAGGGTATCGGGGAAGGCCACACCGTCACGCGCCTGGATCACCGGACTCATCCGCTCCAGATTGATCTGATGCATGATGCCGTTTCCGGCCGGGATCACGTCGACATTGTCGAAGGCCAGTTTGGTCCACTCGATGAAGTGGAAGCGATCTTCGTTGCGCCGATCCTCGATGGCGCGGTTCTTGGCGAAGGCATCCGGATCATAGCCGCCGCACTCGACCGCCAGCGAATGATCGACGACGAGTTGCACCGGCACCACCGGATTGACCTTGGCCGGATCGCCGCCCTGATCGGCGATGGCATCGCGCAGCCCGGCCAGATCGACCAGCGCGGTCTGGCCCAGGATGTCGTGACAGACCACGCGCGCCGGGAACCAGGGGAAATCGCGCTCGCGCTTGCATTCGACGATCTGCCGAAGCGAATCGCTCAGAATCGCCGGATCACAGCGCCGGACCAGATTCTCGGCCAGCACGCGCGCGGTATAGGGCAGTCCGTCATAGGCGCCGGGCGCGATCGCTTCAATCGCGGCGCGGGCGTCGAAATAGTCCAGATCGGTTCCAGGCAGGGGCTTGCGATTGGTGGTATTCATCGATGCTCTAAATTATTGGAAATCAAAACTGAAACACAAAAACCGCTCATGGGCGCGCCTCCATCCGGCGTCACATCCATGAGCGGCTGTCTTCACGCAAGACAGGCTTTGACGACGACTCAATCGTGCTTTTCGGGGATGCGCACCAGCTTGACGAAACGGGCCTGGATACCACGCGCCCAGGCCGGCTGCGGCCAATTCCAACCGATCGCGATGCCAATCGCGATACCAATCAATATCTGAACCATGCGCGTTTCCTCTTGTTGGCGTTGAAGACGAGCCATGTGTCCGACCGGGCGTCGGACCGGATGCCGGATTATCCCATATCGTGCGTGCACGGCTTAAGACACGAAAATCGGTCAGATTTCGTCTTCGAGACGAAAACCGAAGATCTCGAGCACGATGCCGGTCATGGAGCCGCCGAGCATCCCGCCCAGCAGGCCCGGCGGGATGTCGTGCAACACCTGCGCGATCGCCTGCTGGGTGCGCACATCCAGCACGGTCGCCGTGGTGTTGCCGAGAATCCAGATGCTCCCGGCCACGACAGCGGCGACCAGTCCCGCCACCAGGGGTGCGGAGACGACGCCCGGCAGCCAGGCGATGCCGAGCCTGACCAGCCAGCGCTCGGAGAGCTCGAACAGGGCTCCGGCCAGCGCCACCAGACCGGCGGTCAGCACGAACACCCCGACTGGTTCGCCCAGGAACCACAGCGCCAGGCTCAGCAGTGTCGCCGCCAGGAGTCCGGTGAGCAGTCCGGTGAGCGTCTCGGCCAATGGACGGCTGCCGCCGGCCACCATCCAGGAATAAAATCCACCGGCCAGGACACCCGCCCCAGCCGCGAGACCCGAGATCATCAGCAGATCGATGTCATGCCCGATGACGATCAGATAGCCGATCGAGGCCAGGACACCGGCCATGGAGCCTACCAGCGCGACCGGCATCGCGCTATAAAAGGCCGTGGTCGTCATGGACGCGGCGGCGGTGGCCACGACCAGCGGCAGCCATCCCGTCAGACCCACGACCAGCAGGAGCCGATGCAGGCCGGCGAAGAGCGCGCCGAACAGCGCCCCGGCGAAACCCCATACAATGAGCGCCAGAACGATCGCGGTGAAACGGTCCTTGGATTGCATGATTGAATACCCGGCGGTGTTGAACGGCACTCCGATTCTCCGGAATCCTTGTGATCCGGCTCCCCCGCGAACGATGCACCGGGACGCGCATCACGCACTCCAGGCGAGTATCACCGCTCGTCATGGCCTACACTAGCCTCTTCCATGATTCCGGACATTGATGCGCGGCATGTATCAGTCCCCACTCAACGGCAGTAAACGCAAGATCGATGGCGTCATGCGCGTCTATTATGACGGCTATTGGATCAAATATTACGAACCGCCGCCCGACAGTTTCGAGGTCCGGCGCCAGCTCATCCAGGCCCTCACGCGCCGCCTGTTCAACCATGTCGAGCATGGCATCAACATCCCAGGCGCGCGGCTCAGGGAGGCGCGCGCCGCCTACGAGGCCGAGACCGACACCGAGCGCAAGCGCGTCAACGGCGCCATGCTGGCCGGCGCGCTCTTCAACCGCGCCGCCGACATCTTCCATAGCCTAGTCGATCTGCAGACGGCCGGGGTCGAGATTCCGCCCGACCATGCGCTGATGCGCGAATGCGGACACTGTCTGATCGAAGCGCTCGAACTGGGCAAGATGGTGCGCCATCGCGGCGGCGACGAGGGGATCGACGAGCTCTGGGGCGAGCCGTTCAAGGCATTCTCGATGCCGATCGAGGCCTTCTATTCGAGCCGCTATCTCAAGATCGCCATGACCATGCACGACATCGACCGCATCACGGGGGCCATGAAGGCGACCTTCGCCGGCAGTCGTCAGATCCTCGGTCTGGATGCACGGCTCGATGAACTCAACACCACGGCCAAGCGCAAGTGCGAGATCCTGCGCACCGACCCGGAGGTCTTCGACGTCTGGCCGACCTATGTCGTCGCCAGCGACCGGGTGCGCAATCTCGATCCGATCATGCCGACCATCCACGACGCCGTCGATGTGCGCGAGGCGGTCGAGGGCACGCGGCTGCTGCGCGACGGCACCGATCTGATCAGCTTCATCGTGCGCGCGCGCGTGCCCATGCCCAAGAGCGCCCGCGAATACGTCGATCGCTGTCAGCAGTTCAGGCGCACCTATATCGAACCCTATCTGAGCCGTCCCGTCTGAGCCTGTGACCCGTAACGCTCAGGTCAACCGCCGGCATGGATCAGACGCTCGACGACGCGCAGGCCGGCGACATAGGTGCCGATTCCGGCGCCCAGGCTGCTCAGGACGAAGACGACCAGCACGCGCGAGACCCGGTTGCGCCACCAGCCGGTCCAGGTGGCCACATCGGCGCGCAGACGGCTGAAGTCCCCGACGCTCGGCTTGCGCAGATAGAGTTCGACGGCGCCCGTGATCATGCCGGCGCCGATGGCCGGATTGAGCGTGGTCAGGGGCGCGGCGAGGAAGGCCGAGAGGATGGTGAGCGGATGCCCGGCGGCGAGCAGGGTGCCGAGCGCCGAGAGTCCGCCCGTGATCAGCGCCCAGCCGATCAGCAGATCCAGCCCCAGTTCGGGACTGACAGCGAATCCATAGCCGAAACCGGCCAGGATCAGGACCAGCAGCGTCCAGCCGAACACGGCGGGCCAGCGACTCGGCGGCGGCACCCGTTCGAGCGTGCTCAACACCTCGCCCGGATCGGTGCGATCCGTCTCCAGCGCCTCGGCCACGCCCTTGAGATGACCGGCGCCGATCACGACCAGGGCGCGTTTGGCGCCCACGCGCGCCAGCTCACGCCGGAGCTTGGCGGCCATATAGCGGTCGCGTTCCTCGATCAGGGGGACATAGAGATCCCGACGCTCGGCGGCGAACTCAGCGAAGGCCGTTTCGAGCACATCGCCCTCCTTGAGCCGCTCGACCTCGTCCTCGGTCACTTCGTCGGAACTGAGCATGGCCGTCAGCAGACCGGCGAACAGCCCATAGCGCTTCCACCAGCCGAGATTGGCCGAGATGCGCTTGAGCGTGATGCCGATCTCGCGATCGACGAGCAGCAGGTTCAGGCCCTGATCCTTGGCCAACCGCAGGGCGGTGCGCTGCTCGGCGCCCGGCTCGATGCCGAACTGGTCGGCGAGCCGCTGCTGATAGGCCGCGAGCACCAGATTGGCGACGACCATATAGACGCGGTTCTGGCGGATGACCGAGAACAGATCCATCTGCGCCAGGGTGCGCGGGTCCATCAGGGCATTGAAACGGCTACGGCAGAGTTCGACGGCCACGCTGTCGTAGTCGCCGGACTGGATCAGCTTGCGGACCTGATCGGCGCTGGCGCGCGAGACGTGGGCCGTGCCGAGCACCGTCAGCTCGACCCCATCGATCACCAGATCGCGCCTTGGTTCCATCGAATCGGCCATGGTTTCTCGTGACTCGTGTTGGACAAAGGGCGGCATGATACCGAGACTTGGGGGCGTTTCCCAAACCGAGCGACCTGGCTCGGCGCCGTCGCCGAGCCTTGGTGCGTATCGCACCGATGCCGTATCATCGCGCTCGAAGCCCGCTCCCAGGGAATACCGTTCAGCCTTCTCACCAGACGCCGAGCCGCTATGAGCACCACAGCCGTTGGAGCCTCCAGGATCGCTTCGATCATTCCGCTGTCCGCCGACCGTCGTTTGAAATCCGTGGTCGCCGTCGCGCTGGCGGCCGCGATGCTGCTTGGCTGCAATCCGGTCAAACAGGATCGGATGACGGACACGCTCCAGAACGCGACCAACGGCTATCAGAACGCACTGCGCTGGGGGTACTACGAGAACGCCTACGGCTATATCCATCCCGACCGGCGCGGCGAGGCGCTCTCGCCCGAGACCCTGGAGGGACTGCGTCTGACGGGCTATGACGTGATCCAGCCGCCGCTGATGAACGCCGAGGCGGAAACCGCGACCCAGATCGTCGCCATCGACTACCTCTACGAGGATCGGCAGGTCGTCAAACAGCTCAAGGACCGTCAGCTCTGGCGCTATGACGCCGAGAAGAAGGGCTGGTGGCTCGAATCCGGCCTGCCCGCCTTCAAGCGATGAGTCATCTGCTCATCGTCTGCCTGTTGCTGCTGCTCGGCTGGTTCTGGCTCGACAGCCTGCGCGCGCGCGAGATCGCGATCGGTCTCTGTCAGGCCGCCTGCCGGCAGCGCGATCTGCAATGGCTCGATCAGACCGTGGCCCTGCGCCGGCTCGGACTGACCTGGCGTTCGGAGGGCGTGCGACTGCGGCGCGTCTATCGCTTCGACTTCAGCGAGGAAGGCATGGAGCGGCGCCAGGGCTATATCGTGATGCGCGGCCTGAATCTGGAGGAACTCAGCTTCGGGTTGCCCGATCGGGTAGCGGACGCCTGAAACGGCCACACCCTATTTGACGACCTTGAGCGTCGGAGCACCCTTCTTGCCCTTGGGGCGATCGGGTGAGGGTTTGTCGCCCGAACCGCCCGGCTTGCTGCTGGGCAACGGCGCCAGCTTGGGACCGGCGGCGGGCGCATTGGCCGCCTGGGTCGGCTCGGGATACGCCGGGTCGGGAAAGACCATGCCCTGCCCGTTCTCGCGAGTGAAGATGCCGACCACGGCCTCGGTCGGCACCAGCACCTCGCGCGCCGTGCCGCCGAAACGCGCCCCGAACTCGATCCACTCGTTGCCGATGACCAAGCCGCGCACCGCGCCAGGCGCGATGTTGAGCACGATGCGCCCGTCGGCGACGAACTCCATCGGCACGCGCGTATCGGGAAAGCCCGCGTCCACCACCAGATGGGGCGTCATCTGATTGTCCAGGATCCACTCATAGATGGCCCGGACCAGATAGGGCTTGCTGGAGGTCATGCTGTCGTCTGTGGTGTCGTTCATCGGCGGAGATCCGCGATCATCTCTTTTTCGGCCTCGGTGAGGCTGCGACGGAAGGCCTCCCAGGTGAAGATCCGTTTCATGTAGACCCGGATCGGATCGGCCTGCTTGGGCAACTCGACGCCGAGCACCGGCAGACGCCACAACAGCGGCGCGACGCAACAGTCCACCAGCGAGAACTCCTCGCTCATGAAGAATTCGTGGGCCCCGAACACGGGCGCGGTGGCGGTCAGACTCTCGCGCAGTTCCTTGCGGGCCTGCTCGACCTCGTCGCCCTCGCCGTGCAGGATGCGCCCCATGAGCGAATACCAGTCCCGATCGACGCGGTACATGAACAGCCGCGCATTGGCGCGCGAGACCGGATCGACCGGCAGCAGCGGCGGATGGGGAAAGCGCTCGTCGAGATATTCCATGATGATCCGCGACTCATAGAGACGCAGATCGCGATCGACGAAGGTCGGGACCGTCCCATAGGGGTTGAAGTCCATCACCTCATCGGGCAGGGCCTTGGCATCGACGTCCACCACGTCGACCGCGATCCCTTTTTCGGCCAGGACCATCCTGACCCGATGGCAATAGGGACAGGCAGGATCGGAATAGAGGGTCATTGCAGTACCGATTGGCAAGGCGGGAACGAAAAGCGGCGGCCTGGGATCAGGCCGCCGCCGTGGCGTCCGATCAGTGGACGTCCTTCCAGAACTCCTTCTTCAGGAGATAGGCGAGGATGAACAGGAAGCCCAGGAACAGGAGCACATAGCGACCGAGACGCTCACGTTCGAGCTGGAAGGGCTCGCCCGCGTAGGTCAGGAAGTTGGTGATGTCCCGGACCATGGTGTCGTATTCCTTCGGCGACAGTCCGCCTTCCTCGACCAGCTTCAGGCCCTTGATGGTCGGCTCGCCGCCCGGCTCGTGCGGCGGCTGCATGACGGCCTCCTGGCGTCCCTGGAGATCGCCCAGGACGTGCGGCATACCGACCAGCGGGAAGAGCACGTTGTTGACGCCATAGGGGCGCGTGTCGTCCAGATAGAAGCTCTTGAGATAGGTATAGACCCAATCCGACGAGCGCCAGCGCGTCACCAGCGTCAGATCCGGCGGAACCACGCCGAACCACTTGAGCGCATCATCGTCGGTCATGGACTTGGTGATGAGATCGCCCGGTTTGGCGTCGCCGAAGAGCAGGTTCTGACGCAGTGCGATCTCGTCGATGCCCAGATCCTTGGCGAGACGGTTGTAGCGCATGTACTGCAGCGAGTGACAACCCGTGCAGTAGTTCATGAAGTACTTGGCGCCGCGCTGCAACGAAGCCTGATCGCGCAGGTCGATGTCGGCGTGCTGCAGGGCCGGACCGCCGCCGGAGGCCAGCAGGGCCGTCGGCGCCAGCAACAACAGGGTGGCAAGGATCAGCTTTCTCATGATGTCACCCTCTCAGGAACGGGCTTGGTCTTGTCCAGCGAGCTGTAGATCGGCATCAGCAGGAAGTAGGCGAAATACAGCACGGTGAAGATCTGCGACAGCAGGGTGTAGAAATCGGACGCCGGCTGGATGCCCAACCAGGCCAAGGCCACGAAGGAGACGACGAAGATGCCGGTCGCCCACTTGAAGATCGGACCCTTGTAGCGCATCGACTTCACCGGGCTACGGTCGAGCCAGGGCAGCACGAACAGGATCAGGATGGCCGCGAACATCACCACCACACCGGGGAACTGCGAGCCATACATGGGCGGCACGGCGCGCAGCATGGCGTAGAAGGGCGTGAAGTACCAGACCGGCGCGATGTGCGCTGGGGTCTGCATGGGGTTGGCCGGCTGGAAGTTCGGCGCCTCCAGGAACAGTCCGCCCATGGTCGGATTGAAGAACATGACGTAGCTGAAGATCGCCAGGAAGACGACCACGCCCATCAGATCCTTGACGGTGTAATAGGGATGGAAGGGAATGCCGTCGGCCGGGGCCTTGTCGCTCCAGCGGTTGCCCTTGGGGCCTTCCTTGATCTCGATGCCGTCGGGGTTGTTGGAACCGACGTGATGCAGGGCGACGATGTGCAGGAACACCAGCCCGGCGAGCAGGAAGGGCAGCAGGAAGTGGAAGGCGAAGAAGCGGTTGAGGGTCGCGTCCGAGATGACGAAGTCGCCGCGCACCCAGACCGAGAGATCCTCGCCGACGACCGGGACCGCCGCGAAGAGGTTGACAATGACCTGCGCGCCCCAATAGGACATCTGCCCCCAGGGCAGCAGATAGCCGAAGAAGGCGGTGGCCATCATCACCAGATAGATGACGACGCCGATCATCCACAGCAGCTCGCGCGGCTTGCGGTACGAACCCCAGAGCAGCCCACGGAACATGTGCAGATAGATGACGATGAAGAACATCGAGGCGCCGGTCGAATGCATGTAGCGGATCAACCAGCCCCAGTCGACATCGCGCATGATGTACTCGACCGAGGCGAAGGCCAGGGTGGCGTCCGGCTTGTAGCTCATGGCCAGCCACACGCCCGTGACGATCTGGATGACCAGGGTCAGGATGGCCAGCGAGCCGAAGAACGACCAGAAGTTCAGGTTCTTCGGGGCATAGTATTCGGAGAGATGGTTACGCCAAGTCTCCGACAGCGGGAATCGCTTGTCGATCCAACTGAGGTTTTCGGTCTTTTCAGCACTCATCAGGCGCTCCCTCGATCCTCACCAATGAGGATGGTGGTGTCGTTGAGATAAACGTGCTTCGGGATCACCAGATTGGTGGGCGCCGGGACGTTCTTGAACACGCGCGCCGCCAGGTCGAACCGCGAGCCGTGACAGGGACAGTGGAAGCCGCCCTTCCAGTCGGCGCCCAGGTCATCGGGTCCGAACTCGGGGCGATAGGTCGGCGAGCAACCCAGGTGGGTGCAGATACCGATCGCGACCAGATACTCGGGCTTGATCGAGCGGGTCGGGTTCTTGCAGTAGTCCGGTTGCTGGGGCACTTCGGATGTGGGATCCACCAGCTTGGGATCGTTGGTGGGCAGGGCCGCCAGCATCTCGGGGCTGCGATGCACCACCCACACCGGCTTGCCGCGCCACTTGACGCGCAGGAGCGCACCCGGCTCCAGCTTGCTGATGTCCGCCTCGACCGGCGCACCGGCCGCCCGAGCACGGGCACTCGGATTCATGGATGCGACGAACGGGACGAGCGCGTAGCCGGCACCCACGGCACCGACCACGCCGGTCGCGGCAACGAGCACTCGTCGCCTCATTTTGTTCACGCCTTGCGCGCTCATAGGCCAATATCCCCCGGCTGATGCGAGCACCGCCCACGGCCAACCCCAGGCGGGTACCTCACGCAGCTTGGATGAAACTTCAGGTGGAAAATTTTGAGAATAGGACGATCGATGCAAAATCGACCGCGCATTCTCCGTGATTTCAGCGGGATTGGTCAAGGACGGAGCGAATACGACCATCCTCGCCGGCGCTGTGCCGGACGTCCGTCACGCTGGATTGTCGATCTCGACGAAGCGATGCCATAGCCCGAACCGGTCGGCCAGATGCTCGCCAAGCGCCTGAATGCCATAGCGTTCCGTTGCATGATGGCCGGCGGCCAGATAGCAGAGATCCAGCTCGCGCGCCTGATGCGTGGTCTGTTCGGAGAGTTCTCCGCTCAGGAAGGCGTCGACGCCGAGACCGGCGGCCTGTTCGAGATAGCCCTGACCGCCGCCCGTGCACCAGGCCACGCGCTCGATGACGCCGTTTTCGCGTCCGACCCGCTGCGCCGGACGTGCCAGCCGTTGCGAGACATGGGCGGCGAAATCCTCGGGCGTCATCGGCTGGGCCAGGCAACCGACCCACACCAGACCATTGGCCAGCGCGGTCGGTTCCATGTCGATGAAATCGAGCCGGCGACCGAGTGTGGCATTGTTGCCGAGTTCGGGATGTGCATCGAGCGGTAGATGATAGGCGATCAGACTCGCCCCCGCCCTGAGCAATGTCCTTGCGCGCCGTCCCTTGATGCCGGTCAGGCAGGGGTTCTCGCTCTTCCAGAACCAGCCGTGGTGGACCAGGATGGCGTCGGCCTGCTCAGCGATGGCCGCTTCGATCAAGGCCGCGCTGGCCGTGACGCCGGAGACGAGGCGCTGGATCGGGCGCTCGCCCTCGACCTGCAAGCCGTTCGGCGCATAGTCGGCAAAGCGCGCGGCTTCGAGCAGGTCGTCGCAATAACGGATCAGATCACGGACGTCGATCATGGCAGTGGTCATCAGGTCGGTGCGTTCGGCGTCACTGGCAGACTGGATGCGCTTGATTCTACCGAAAAAAAAGCCCGGCGGGCGCCGGGCTATAAACGTCTCATGATGAGAGAGACGAGGAGGACTCGGTGAGATCCTGAGCGGTCGGGCTTTGTAATCTGATGGTCGCGCCCGACCGGATCTGAAATCAGTGCATGAACAGACCGCCGTTGACCGGCAGATTGGCGCCCGTCATATAGGCGCTCTCGTCGCTAGCCAGGAAGGCGATGGCAGCGGCGATCTCGTCGGGCTGGGCCATGCGACGCATGGGGATGCCGCTGATGATGCCGTTACGGATTCCATCGTCCATCGCCAGGGTCATGGCGGTCTCGACATAGCCGGGCGAGATGGTGTTGACGGTCACGCCCTTGGAGGCGCCTTCCTGAGCCAGGGCCATGGTGAAGCCGTGCATACCGGCCTTGGCCGCCGAATAGTTGGCCTGACCGAACTGGCCGCGCTGACCGTTGACCGACGAGATGTTGATGATACGTCCGAAGCCGCGCTCCAGCATCCCGTCCCACACCTGACGGGTGACGTTGAAGACGCTGTTGAGGTTGACGTTGATCACGGCCTCCCAGTGCGCCAGCTCCATCTTCTTGAAGGTCTTGTCGCGGGTGATGCCGGCGCAGTTGACCAGGATATCGACCGGGCCGAACTGCTCGGTGATCTCACGGACCATGCGCGCGCTGTCGTCGAACGAAGACACGTCGGCGGTGATGACGGCAATGTCGAACCCCTCGGCCGCGCGGGCCTGCTTCCACTCCTCGGCGGCGGCCGCCTCGGACGGGTGGCAGTTCGCCACGACGGTGCAGCCATCCTTTGCCAGGCGGGTGCAGATCGAGGTGCCGATGCCGCCGATGCCGCCGGTGACGAGTGCGATACGAGCCATGGGGTTCCTCCAGGAGTCTTTGGAATTATTGAAACGTTGGACAGAAACGAACTTCAAACTTCAAGGACACTGTACTACCAAGGGGCGGGGCAGGTGAAGCTTTGGAATCCATTGGGCGTGCTCCCGGCCGGAACCGGAAGCACGCCCAATGGCGATCCATCCGTGGATCGCCGCCGCTGGCGTCGCGTGTCTTAGACGGCGACGCTCTTGCGCAGGTCTTCGCTGACGTCGTTCAGGCTCTTCTCGAACCACACGCGGTATTCGTCGCGGGCATCGCCGAAGAACTGCATGGTGGCCTTGCTCTCGGCCATGACGCGCTCGCTCAGTTCCTTGGTGGCGTCGACCTGCCCCTTGAAGAGGTCGTTGTAGCCCTTGGACTCGGTGGCCAGCTTCATCAGGCGCATGCTGTGATCCATGTACAGGTTCACGGCGTCCATCTGACGGGCGGCCAGCTTCTCGAACAGACGCACGTTCAGCTCACCGAAGCTGGTCATGCGCTCGACGTTCTTGTTGGTCCACTCGTTGACGGTCTTGAGGCTGTCGGTGGTGTTCATGGCTTGATCTCCGAAGGTTTGTGCAGTGCAGCAATGTTGCATTGCACAATAAAGCCGCGACCGATGGCCGTCAAGCGCAATTTTCGCAATCCTCAGTATTGCCAACGGCGTCGCCGCGCCATGAGGTTCCTCGCCTTGTCTTGACGCGCACCGAATCGAACACTCTCCGACCTGAACCTGCCTCATGGCGGACCCTTCTTGCGCGGCGCGACCGGAAAGCCGGCCGCGCGCATGAGTTCGTCCTGAAGATCGGCCCAGATCTCGACGTTCTTATGCGTCAGGCGTGTCACCGTCTCGAATGGATTGTCGGTGAGCGCCTTGGCCACTTCCTGCTGCTGCTTGGCGAACAGGTCGAGTGAGGATTCCAGATAGCGGGCGAAGGTGCCCTGAAGGGTGCCGCCGTAGAAGCGGATGACCTGCGCCAGCATGTTGGCGCTGAACAGCGGCTGACCGCCTGTCTCCTCCTCCAGCATGATCTGGAGCAGGATGGCGCGTGTGATGTCGCTGTCATTGGCACTGTCGAGGACGCGGAAAGGCTGCCCGCTCATCACCAGATCGCGCACATCGGCGAGGGTGATGTAGCGGCTGACCTCGGTGTCGTAGAGGCGGCGGTTCGGATACTTCTTGATGATGCGCTCGCTGTTCATGGGCACCTGGACGGGTTCGGCTGGTCGTTCGAAAAATCTACCCCAATCGCACGAACGCCCCGCCGATCCGGGACCGGCAGGGCGTTCGATGTATGGAGCGAGGCGGGAGGCTCGATCCGCCGGCGGTTCATGACCGGCGGACGACGGCTCACATCCGCTCGACCGCCAGCGCCACGCCCTGGCCGCCGCCGATGCACAGCGTCGCCAGACCCTTCTTGGCATCACGCTTCTGCATCTCATAGAGCAGGGTCACGAGCACGCGCGCACCGGAGGCGCCGATCGGATGACCGATGGCGATGGCGCCGCCGTTGACGTTGACCTTGGACAGATCCCAGCCCATGTCCTGGTTGACCGACATGGCCTGCGCGGCGAAGGCTTCGTTGGCCTCGATCAGATCCAGATCCGCCGGGGTCCAGCCGGCCTTCTCCAGGCACTTGGTCGACGCCGGGATCGGACCCGTCCCCATGATCGCCGGATCGACGCCGGCGCTGGCGAAGGCCACCAGACGCGCCATCGGCTTCAGACCCAGCTCCTTGGCCTTGGATTCCTTCATCACCACGACCATGGCCGCGCCGTCGTTGATACCGGAGGCGTTACCCGCCGTGACGCTGCCGTCTCTGGAAAACGCCGGACGCAGCTTGCCCAGACTCTCGGCCGTGGTCCCGTGACGCGGGAACTCGTCGGCATCGAACACCTTCGGATCGCCCTTGCGCTGCGGGATCTCGATCGGAATGATCTCGTCCTGGAAGCGGCCGGCCTTCTGCGCCGCCTCGGTCTTCTGCTGCGAGGCGGCGGCGAAGGCGTCCTGCTGCTCGCGCGTAAAGCCGTACTTCTGGGCGATGTTCTCGGCGGTCGTGCCCATGTGGTAGTTGTTGAAGGCATCCCAGAGACCGTCGACGATCATGGTGTCCTTCATCGACCAGTCGCCCATGCGCTGACCGTCGCGCGAACGCGGCAGGACGTGCGAGGACTGGCTCATGCTCTCCTGACCGCCGGCGATCACGATGTCGGCATCCCCGCAGGCGACGGCCTGCATCGCCAGATGCACCGCCTTCAGGCCGCTGCCGCAGACCTTGTTGATGGTCATGGCCGGCACCGAATGCGGCAGACCGGCGTTCAGGGTGGTCTGACGGGCGGGGTTCTGACCCACGCCGGCGGTCAGCACCTGGCCGAGAATCACCTCGTCGATCTGTTCCGGCGCGATCCCGGTGCGCGCCAGCAGGCCCTTGAGCACGGCGGTGCCGATCTCGGTGGCCGAGAGTGAAGACAGACTGCCGCCGAAGGTTCCGATGGCGCTGCGACCGGCGTCGACGATGACGATGTTCTCGCTCATGGCGTGGATGTCCTCTGGATTCTGTTTGGAAATGGACGAGCGTCCCCGATATGGGGTCGCGGCGAGCAGATTCTACGCATCTTTGTTGCAGTGCACAAATCCGCATGATACCGTTCGCCCAACACCACGCGCCACGAGGAGGGTACGTCCATGAGCAATACCAATTTCTTCAACGACGACTGGCTCGAACTGCAACGCAAGTACTGGGACAGCTGGACCGACATGAGCCGCAAGGCCATGGGTCTGGACACCGAGACCAAGACGACCACGCCCTGGGAAGCGGCGATGGATCAATGGTGGAAGGCGATGTCGCCCGCCGCGCCGGATCTGTCGCGCACCTTCATGGACAAGATGATGGAGCAGGGCAAGAACTTCTTCCGCCTCGCCGACACCTTCGCCAAGCGCGCCGACGAAGGCAGCGCGGCCAATGGTCTGGAACTCTGGACCAAGACGCTCGAAGACATGCAGAAGCGCTTCAGCGGTTCGCTCGACGACAACGGCAACACCATGCAGCGTCTGATGTCGTTCTGGGAACTGCCGCTCGACAACTGGCAGCGCATGATGTCCTCGCTGTCGCCGATGCCGGGCGACATGCTGCGCAACATGCCCCATGATCAGTTCAAGGACAGCCTGGATCGCGCGCTCTCCGCGCCCGGTCTCGGCTACACCCGCGAGGAACAGAGCCAGTACCAAGAGCTGATGCGCAGTGCCATGGAATACCAGGCCGCGCTCCAGGAATACACCAACGTCTACACCCAGCTCGGCGCAAAGTCGGTCGAGCGCATGGGCGCCTACATCCAGGGCGTCATCGACAGCGGCAAGACCATCGACTCGGCGCGCGCGCTCTATGACAACTGGGTCGCCTGCTGCGAAGGGGCCTATGCCGACGAGGTCGCCACTCCAGAGTACGCCCGTATCCACGGACGCCTGGTCAACGCCCAGATGGCGCTCAAGAAGCGCATGTCGATCCTGGTCGACGAGAACCTGGGCGCGATGAACATGCCGACCCGCAGCGAACTGCGCACCCTCCAGGATCGCCTCCAGGAGACACGTCGCGAGAACAAGGCCCTGCGCCACAGCCTGCACAGTCTGGAACGTCGTGTCGCGGCCCTGGCCGGCGAGGAACCGGCGAGCAAGCCCGCCACCGCGCTCAGGTCGCCCGCCCCGGCCGCCGCCAAGGCCCCGACGCGTCGTCGCACCACCAAGACCAATCCGGCCGATTGATCTTCGAGCAGTCGATCGAACAGCAGGCTCAACAGACAGAATCAGAGGACAGAGATCATGTTCCCCATCGATATCCGGCCGGACAAACTCACCCAGGAGATGCTCGACTACAGCCGCAAGCTGGGTCAGGGCATGGAGAATCTGCTCAACGCCGAGGCCATCGACACCGGCGTCAGCCCCAAGCAGGCCGTCTACAGCGAGGACAAGCTTGTCCTCTATCGCTATGACCGGCCCGAGGGCGCGCCCAAGGCTCAACCCGTGCCGCTGCTGATCGTCTATGCCCTGGTCAACCGGCCCTACATGACCGACATCCAGGAAGACCGCTCCACCATCAAGGGACTGCTGGCCACCGGCCAGGACGTCTATCTGATCGACTGGGGCTACCCGGATCAGGCCGACCGCGCCATCACGCTCGACGACTACATCAACGGCTATATCGATCGTTGCGTCGATCATCTGTGCGAGACCCACGGCGTCGACAGCGTCAACCTGCTCGGCATCTGTCAGGGCGGCGCCTTCAGCCTCATGTACAGCGCGTTGCACCCGGAGAAGGTGCGCAACCTCGTGACCATGGTCACGCCGGTCGACTTCAAGACCCCGGACAACCTGCTCTCGGCCTGGGTGCAGAACGTCGACATCGACCTGGCGGTCGACACCATGGGCAATATCCCCGGCGAGCTGCTGAACTGGACCTTCCTGTCGCTCAAGCCCTTCAGCCTGACGGGTCAGAAGTACGTCAACATGGTCGATCTGCTCGACGATCCGGACAAGGTCAAGAACTTCCTGCGTATGGAGAAGTGGATCTTCGACAGCCCGGATCAGGCCGGCGAGACCTTCCGTCAGTTCATCAAGGACTTCTACCAGAACAACGGCTTCCTCAACGGCGGCGTGGTGCTGGGCGGACAGGAAGTGAACCTGAAAGACATCACCTGCCCGGTGCTCAACATCTTCGCGCTCCAGGACCATCTGGTTCCGCCGGATGCCTCCAAGGCGCTCAAGGGTCTGACCAGCAGCAAGGATTACACTGAGCTGGCCTTCCCCGGCGGTCACATCGGCATCTATGTCAGCGGCAAGGCGCAGAAAGAGGTCACGCCGGCCATCGGCAAGTGGCTGAACGAGCGTTGAACGGCTAACCCGCTATCAGCCGCCGGGGTGATTCCGGCGGCTCAGCATGAAGCCTGGAACTCGCTTTTCCATGGAGTCCCTGGATTCTCGACCCCGAGGCAGGACTCAACCAGACAGGATTCAATCCTGGATGTAGAAATGCCGCCAGCCGATCCCACTGACCCGGATCAACTGCTCGAAGAATGCCGGCGTCGGCACGGCCTCACCGGGAAAGACCTCCTCGACACACACGAATACACGCCCGAATCCGCCTTGCTGTTTCCAGTCCCAGAGCCAGGGCGGGCGCGTCTCGGCACAGGACGGACACCGCACGCCGGCATGTGGATGCGTGGCCCAGTGATCCACCAGTTCACGCCAGCCCGACAGGGGCGCGCGACATCCGACACAGCGAGGTGAACGTGTGTTGCGGCCGACCATCAGTCTCGGGTAAGGACTGACCGGCGGGACACGAATGTGCGAAAAACGTCCAGCGTTCCGATTGTCGCGAATCTGGACGGCGCACCCGGCAAAGGTCAGCAGGCTCAGAAAGCCCGGACCAATGGCGAAGGCACGCTCGCCCCGCACCGACAATGGCTCGCCCAGGAATCCGGACTGACGCAATCCCTCGATCAGCAGATCGACGTCCGGGACGCGATGGGGATCGGCGGGTGTCAGGATCAGGCGCCCCGTATGGAGACGGGCGTCCTGTCCATGGGTGTCGAGATCTCCAGGCATCGGGGAGTCGTTCACATACAGAGGATCGGGTTTCATTGCATCAATGTTTGGAAATCGAAGTCCAGGTCCGGACTCGGCAACTGGAGATAATGTCCCTGGATGAATTCGGGTCGGCACATCCAGACACGCCGCAGATCGTCCGGACCGTCGATGCCGGGCACGATCAAGGAAATATCCTGTGAGCGAAATGCCTGAACCACGTTCGGCAGATAGGCCGGATCCGTCGCCCGCCCAGCCTCGATAGTCAACTTGGCGAGCCTGACACCCAGCTTCGCCAGCAACTGCGCCTCGTCCTCGCGACCCATGACGCCGGCGGCACAGACCTCGATGTCCTGTTCGGCCAGACGCGCAAAGATGGATTCGGCCTCGGCGCGTCGCCGCTGAATCTCCGCGATCTGGAACTCCAGCACGGTGCGCGTATGGAGCGGGGCGATATGGGTCCGTTGCTGTCTCAACCAATTCCACCAATCCGAGATCGCCAATGTGGTGAGGTTCTGATGTACCAGCAGCCGAGGCAGCGCCCCCAAGCCGGCCTGCTCGGCCAGGGTCTGCCAGGTACGTTGCAACACCCAACGGTCGATCTTCGACGTGAGTTCGGCGCGTGCGGCGACGGTCAGGAAATCCGCCGGCGAGAGTTCCTCTCCACCGATGGTCCGCAACCGGACCTGCGCCTCGTAGAGGCCCTCGGCATGGGGATCGACCGGCAGGATCGGCTGAAAGAGCAAGCGTAGTCCATCCTGCTCCAGGGCGGTCCTGACCAGACGCTTGATCACGGCCTCGGTCATGACGGTCGCGCTCTCCGTGGTGACGGGCGACCAGAAGTGCACCCGATCGCCGCCCGCCTGAGCGGCGCTCCGAACCGCCAGCTCGACGCGCGCCAGCAAGGCGGACAGATCCGCCGGCGGCGGATTGAAACAGGACACACCGATGCTCAGCGTCATCGGCTGAATGTTGGCCGAGTCGCGCGGTGCGAGGCCCTTAACATGCTCGTGCAACTGATCGGCCAGTGCCTGGAGCTTCTCGGGACCATCGCGCCTGACCAGAATGGCATAGCGGAAATCGTCCAGGCGCGTGGCCGCCTCGTTCACGTTCAGATGTCGCCCCAACACCTGCTCCAGCTCGCGCAGCCGGCGCTCGAGTCCGCCGTGGCCCAAGCGTTCGAGGAGGCGGCGGCCCGAATCCAGATCCAGCAGCAGGAGCCCTTGGCGTTCGCTGCCCGGCGCCCAGTTTTGAAGTAGATGCTCCAGATACGACATGAAGACCTCGCGCGGCAGGAAGCCGCGCGCACTCTCACGACGATTGGCCAGCCGGAACCGATCCTGGAGCCAGCGAGACAGACGCAGTTGTCGCTCGATCGCCGCGACCAGGGCGTCGCGCCCAGCCGACATCGGGACGAAGCCATCGCCGCCGGCCCTGAGCGCCCACAACTGCCGGATCGGATCTGTCTCGTCGGTCAGAAAGAGGATCGGCAG
This sequence comes from Allochromatium humboldtianum, assembly GCF_013385175.1. Classification (GTDB taxonomy): domain Bacteria; phylum Pseudomonadota; class Gammaproteobacteria; order Chromatiales; family Chromatiaceae; genus Thermochromatium; species Thermochromatium humboldtianum. The sequence continues at coordinate 72,729 of NZ_JABZEO010000008.1, forward strand.
ACCATGGAACTGCTCGTCGTCGCGAATGATGGCCGCCAGCTCGATGCCCGACACCTGCGAGAAGTTCATCTCCAGCAGCAGCAGGTTCGGCCTGAAGGCCGCCATGCGCGCCAGGAGCTTCATGGGGTCGCTGAGGATCAGCGTCTTCATGCCGACGGCGGCGAGCATGTGCGACAGGCGTCGACCCGCGTCGGGATTCTCCACCGCCAGGAGGATGCGATAGCGCGAGGCTTCCAGGAAGCCGCACAGGGCCAGGATCCGACTGGCGAGCCGCCGCACCGATACCAATCTGGGGACATAGCTGACGAGACCGGCCCGTCGAGCCGCGAGACGGCGCGCGAGCGTCTCCTCGCCACGCTCCTGATCGGCGGCCAGACCGATCAGACTCGGGCGCCGGCGCGTGGATTCGGCGATCCGCTCACACAGGGCCTTGAGCCGTTCCTCACCGGGAATCAGAGCGAGATCGAGCACGACGACCTCGGGGGCGCACTCGGCCAGGGTCTGCATGAGACGCTCGACATCCTCGAACACCTCGACCCGGACGCCGTGCGCTTCGAGCAGGGGGCGCAAGGATTCGGTCAGCGTGGTTTGCGTGCTCAACACATGGACGTAGCCACTGGGTCCGGTACTGGTCATCGGCGCTCTGTCACCTGCTGCGATTGGTTCGATCTGGACCGGAAATTGTAGAGAGATTCGGGCGTCTATTGAAATCGCGATCTCCTTTCGTTAGCTTGCCTGTCTGAAATGCCGCTGGGGGTGTCCGTGACGCCATCGTCGATCACGGGCTGAGAGCAGACCCTTCGAACCTGACCCGGATCATGCCGGCGCAGGAAAGCCGGCGCGAGCTTCGACCCCGTCGATCCTGGCCCCAGGCGCCTCGGCGCCCGGCCGCGCTCCACCCGCCTTCACTGTCGCCTCCAGACCGGAACCTCCAGGTCCAGGTTCGGTCATGGACACCGCCGGCGATCCCGATCCAATCCCAGACGCCCGCGCGCGTCGCCCGAGCCGGCCACCGCCGAGGATTTCCGATGAGCGCCATCCCGCACGACTTCGTCCGCAAGACCGCCCAGCTCTCCGAGGAGGTGACACGGCCGTTTCCCAACTCGCGCAAGATCCATGTCACCGGCTCGCGTCCCGACATTCGGGTGCCGATGCGCGAAGTGACCCTGACGCCGACTCAGACCAATCAGGGGCCGGAAGAGAATCCGCCGGTCCTGATCTATGACACCTCCGGTCCCTATACTGATCCGGAAGCGCGCATCGATCTGCTCGCCGGTCTGCCGGACATCCGCTCGGGCTGGATCGCGGAACGCGAGGATACCGAACAGCTCGACGGGCCGACCTCTGCCTTCGGGCGTGAGCGCCAGAACGATCCTCAGCTCGCCCATCTGCGCTTCGAGCATCTGCGCACTCCGCGCCGCGCCAAGTCCGGGCGCAACGTCACCCAGATGCACTATGCGCGTCAGGGGATCATCACGCCTGAGATGGAGTACGTCGCCATCCGCGAGAACATGCGTCTGGACGAGCTGCGTGCCGATCCGCGTTACGCCAAGCTACTGCGCCAGCATCCGGGGCAGTCCTTCGGCGCGGCCATCCCCGAGACCATCACGCCCGAGTTCGTGCGCGACGAGATCGCGTGCGGGCGCGCCATCATCCCGGCCAACATCAATCACCCCGAGCTGGAGCCGATGATCATCGGGCGCAACTTCCGGGTGAAGATCAACACCAACATCGGCAACTCGGCCCTGACCTCGTCGATCGAGGAAGAGGTCGAGAAGATGGTGTGGTCGGCGCGCTGGGGCGGCGATACGCTCATGGATCTCTCGACCGGCAAGCACATCCATGAGACGCGCGAATGGATCCTGCGCAACGCGCCCATGCCGATCGGTACCGTGCCCATCTATCAGGCGCTGGAGAAGGTCGACGGCAAGCCCGAGGAACTGAGCTGGGAGATCGTGCGCGATACGCTCATCGAGCAGGCCGAACAGGGGGTGGACTATTTCACCATCCATGCCGGCGTCCTGCTGCGCTATGTGCCGCTGACGGCCGATCGGCTCACCGGCATCGTTTCGCGCGGCGGATCGATCCTGGCCAAGTGGTGTCTGGCCCATCATCAGGAGAACTTCCTCTACACCCACTTCGAGGAGATCTGCGAGATCATGAAGGCCTATGACGTGGCCTTCAGTCTGGGCGACGGGCTGCGTCCCGGCTCGCTGGCCGATGCCAACGACGCCGCGCAGTTCGCGGAACTGGAGACGCTGGGCGAGCTGACCCAGGTCGCCTGGAAACACGACGTCCAGGTCATGATCGAGGGTCCGGGACATGTGCCCTTGCAGATGGTCCGGGAGAACATGACCAAGGAGCTGGCCGACTGCTTCGAGGCGCCCTTCTACACCCTCGGCCCGATCGTCACCGACATCGCCCCAGCCTACGACCACATCACATCCGGCATGGGCGCGGCCAACATCGGCTGGTACGGCACCGCCATGCTCTGCTATGTCACGCCCAAGGAGCATCTGGGCCTGCCCAACAAGGAGGACGTGCGCGAGGGCATCATCACCTACAAGATCGCGGCCCATGCGGCGGACCTGGCCAAGGGGTTGCCGGGCGCGCAGATCCAGGACAATGCGCTGTCGAAGGCGCGCTTCGAATTCCGCTGGGAGGATCAGTTCAATCTCTCGCTCGATCCCGAGCGCGCGCGCGAATATCACGATGCGACCCTGCCGCATCAGTCACACAAGGTCGCGCACTTCTGTTCGATGTGCGGCCCACACTTCTGCTCGATGAAGATCACCCAGGACGTGCGCGACTATGCCGCCAATCAGCGCATCGAGAACCTGGATGCCGCCGTCGCGGAAGGGATGCGCGAGAAGGCGCGCGAGTTCCGTGAGGACGGCGCGGCGATCTACAAGGCGGTCTGACCGAGGGAGGCACGCATGGACACCCAGGCCACCGATTTCCATCCCATCACCGAACCCTTCGCGGTCCATGAGCTGATCGTCGACAACGGCCATCGGCTCTATGTGGAGGAATGCGGCCGCCCCGACGGCATTCCGGCCATCTTTCTGCACGGCGGACCGGGCGCGGGGTGCGAGCCGGCGCATCGCGGTTTCTTCGATCCCGAGCGCTACCGGGCGGTGCTGTTCGATCAGCGCGGCTGCGGGCGCTCGACGCCGCACGCCTCGCTCATGGCCAATACCACCTGGGATCTGGTCTCGGACATGGAACTGATTCGTCAGCAACTCGGGATCGAGCGCTGGCTGGTGTTCGGCGGTTCCTGGGGGTCGACGCTGGCGCTGGCCTATGCCGAGACCTATCCGGAACGGGTCTCCGCTCTGATCGTGCGCGGGATCTTTCTCTGTCGTCCGCAGGAGATCCGCTGGTTCTATCAGGAGGGGGCGAACTGGGCGTTTCCCGATCTCTGGGAGGATTTCCTGGCGCCGATCCCGAAGGACGAGCGCAGCGATCTGCTCGGGGCCTATCACGCGCGGCTCACCAGCGATGACGAAGCCGTTCGGCTGGAGGCGGCGCGCGCCTGGTCGATTTGGGAGGGGCGTACCGCGACCTTGCTCGCCAATCCCAATGTCCAGGCCCATTTCGCCGATCCGCACGTGGCCCTGAGTCTGGCGCGCATCGAGAGCCATTATTTCGTCAACGGGGCTTTTCTGGCGCCGGATCAACTGCTGCGCGACGCGCATCGGCTGGCCAATATTCCCGGCGTGATCGTCCAGGGACGCTATGACCTCATCTGTCCCATGCGCTCGGCCTGGGAGCTGCATCAGGCTTGGCCGACGGCTGAATTGCAGGTCGTCCCGGATGCCGGGCACTCGGCCTTCGAGCCGGGGATTCGTCGTGCCTTGGTGGCGGCAACCAATCGCTTCGCGCGCGAGCCGGCATGATCGGTCTGCTGCAACGGGTCAGCGAGGCGCGGGTGGTGGTCGCGGGCGAGGCGGTCGGCGCCATAGAGCGCGGGTTGCTGGTGCTGGTGGGCGTGCAGCGCGGCGACGACGAGGCACGCGCCGAGCGGTTGCTGGAGCGGCTGCTCGGCTATCGGGTCTTTCCCGATGCGCAGGATCGCATGAACCTGAGTCTGCGCGACATCGACGGCGGTCTGCTGCTGGTGCCGCAGTTCACGCTCGCCGCCGACACCAAAAAGGGCACGCGCGCCAGCTTCACGTCAGCCGCGCCGCCCGACGAGGGTGAACGGCTATTCGATCATCTGGTCGAGCGCGCACGTGCCGCCCATCCCAGAGTCGCCACAGGTCGGTTCGGGGCCGACATGCAGGTCGGCCTGATCAACGACGGCCCCGTGACCTTCTGGCTCGAAACCTGACTGGAGTCCAGCAAACGTCCTTGGCGATCCGAATGCTCCGATGGTCTGTCTGGTGGCCACGTTCGTCGATGCCCCCCAGTCGATCGAAAACGCGCTTCAGACCGTACCCTCACGCCTGGACTCGGCCAACGCCCGATGCATCTGAATATTGAGCATCCGCATGGTCGCACCAATGGCGGCGAACACCTGATTGGCATGGACGCCACGGGTCCGTAGCTCACCGCGCTCGGTCTGCCAGGTGATACTGCATTCGGTGAGCGCGTCGGTCCGCCCCCCCTTGGGAATGCGAACCTCATAATCGATCAGCGGCGGCAGCCCCAGCCCCTGACGCTTGAGGATGCGCCCGAGCGCATTGGTGAAGGCATCGAAGCCGCCATTGCCCGCGCCCGTGCCGGTGAAGACCTGATCGCCGAGTCGGATCTTGATCCCGGCCATCGACTCCAGATCCAGGCTCGACGAGACCGTGCAGGACAACAGCTCGGCATGGTCGTAGTCCTTGCTCTCCAGCACCTCGGCGATGATGAAGGGCAGATCCTCAGTCGTGATGGTCTTCTTGGAATCCCCCAGCTCGACGATGCGCTGCAAGACCTTGCGCTGATTCTCCTCCGACAGCTCGATGTCGAGCCGTTCCAGATTCTTGGCCAGCGACGCCTTGCCGGCGAGCTTGCCGAGCGCATATTTACGCCGCCGCGCAAAGCGCTCGGGCGAGAGCCGGCTGTGATAGAGGCTGCCCTTCTTGTCGCCATCGGCATGGATGCCGGCGGTCTGGGTGAAGACATCCGCCCCGACGATCGGCGCATTGTCGCTGATCCGCTTGCCCGAAAAGGACTCGACCAGCTCGCTGACGCGCGCCAGATGGGTTTCGTCGATCCCGAGTGCGCAGTCGAGCTGATCGCGCAGATTGACCGCGACCTCGGCCAGCGACGCATTCCCCGCTCGCTCGCCGAGACAATTGACCGTGCAGTGGACCGCCGCCGCGCCGGCCTGGACGGCCGCCAGCACATTGGCGGTCGCCAGCCCGTAGTCGTTGTGCGGATGGAAATCGAACTGGAGCGACGGAAAACGCCCAACCATGTCCGAGATCGCGGTGAAGACCTGATCCGGCGTCATCACCCCGAGCGTGTCGGGCAGCATGAAATGTCCGATCCCGACATCGGCCAAGCGCTCGACCAACCCATAGACATAGTCCGGGTTGTCGCGATAGCCGTTCGACCAATCCTCCAGATAGAGATTGACGCACAACCCCTGCGACTGCGCCAGCGCGATGGTCGCGCGCACGTCGGCGACATGCTCATCGAGCGTCTTGCCGAGCTGACCGCGACAGTGCTTCTCGCTGCCCTTGGCCAACAGGTTGAGCACCTGACCACCGGCCCGCCGGATCCAGTCCACGCTCGCCCCGCCATCGACGAACCCCAGCACCTCGACCCGCTCGGCCAGTCCGCGCTCCCTGGCCCAGTCGATGATCTGGGCCACGGCGCTGGCCTCGCCCGAGGAGACGCGGGCCGAAGCGACCTCGATCCGGTCGACCCGCACCTGTTCGAGCAAGACCTTGGCGATGTTGAGCTTCTCGGCCGGCGCGAATGACACGCCCTGAGTCTGTTCCCCGTCGCGCAGCGTGGTGTCCATGATCAGGACACGCTGTCCGGATAGCTTCCGCGCCGGCTCGTTCACGACCGACGCCTTCAGAACCGAATCCGTCATGCCGCAGACACCGCCTCGAGCGTCGCCTCGATGTGTCCCTTCACGGCCTCAGCGGTCGCCTCCAACTCGGCACAACGCGCCTCCTTCTCCAGCAGACCCTGGAGCGAGGGCGGCGGCGGCGCCTCACACCCGATGGCCTGGACGACGGCTTCACCGAACTTGGCCGGATGCGCGGTGGCCAGACACACGGCCTCGGGCAGATCACGCGCCGCGCGCACCCCGACGGCGGTATGCGGACAGAGGATGTAACCGCTCGCCTCATAGGTCGCGCGGATCTGGTCGAGCGTCTCGGCATCGCTCACAGCCACCGCGTCGAAGTCGGCCTGGGCCTGACGATGCCGCTCGGCAGAGACTTCGAGCCGTCCGGTGCGCTTGAGATCGTCGAGCAGCGCGCACACCCGCGCCTGATCGCCGTCGTGCAGATAATAGAGATAGCGCTCGAAGTTGGAGGCGATCTGGATGTCCATCGCCGGGCTGAGCGTCTGATGCACGGCGTCCTCGACGGCATAGACGCCGCTGTGGATGAAACGGGTCAGGATGTCGTTGCGATTGGTGGCGATGACGAGGCGATCGATCGGCAGCCCCATGCGCTTGGCCAGATAGCCGGCGAAGACATCGCCGAAGTTGCCCGTCGGCACCGAGAAGCTGACCCGGCGTTCGGTATCGCCGCCCGTGATCCGGCCCCAGGCATAGAAGTAGTAGACGGTCTGCGCCAGGATGCGCGCCCAGTTGATCGAGTTGACTGCACCGAGCCGATAGGCCGACTTGAAGGGCAGGTCGTTGAACAGTGTCTTGACGATGTTTTGCGCGTCGTCGAAGGTGCCGCGCACCGCGACATTGTGGACATTGCCGTCCAGCACCGTGGTCATCTGCCGTTCCTGGATCGGCGAGACCCGGCCCTTGGGATGCAGGATGAAGATCTGGATGCGCTCCTTGCCGCGCACGCCATAGATGGCCGCCGAGCCGGTGTCGCCCGAAGTGGCGCCGACGATGTTGAGCCGACCGCCCTCGCGTTCGAGCAGATACTCGAACAGGTTGCCAAGCCATTGCAGCGCCACGTCCTTGAAGGCCGCCGTCGGACCGTGGAAGAGTTCGAGGATGCGCGTCTCGCCCGCCGCCGCCACAGGCGTGACTTCGGGATGACTGAAGGTCGCATACGAGCGATTGATCAGCGCCTTCAGATCGGCGCGCGGGATCTCGTCACCAATGAAAAGTGTCGACACTTCGAGCGCCAGATCCTGGAAGCTCAAGTCCGCCCAGGCGCGCAGTCGCGCTGGTTCCAGGACGGGTATATCGGACGGAACCAGCAAACCGCCATCGGTCGCCAGCCCCATCATCACGGCTTGCGCGAAACCGATCGGCTCGATTCCGCCGCGGGTACTGATGTAATGCATTGTGTTCTCTACAAGGTGACTAGGGTTCCGGATACGCCGCTCTCACGGCGAATATCGATGGATTGAAACGTTGACAGCACGCCAAGCGCGACCAGACAATGCCGACAATCCGATCGATAAGGCAGAACGAAACGGATGCATCATAACCAACGAGGGGGCTTCTGCCATGTTTTAAGCGCACCGATCCGCGTCCCGGCGGTCCTCGGCTGCGCGCGCCCCGTCACCCCGCCCTTTCACGGCTCATACCGCAAACCTTGAACGGAGTGACATGACATGACACCTGACAAGCGTGCGGACTATTGGAGAGCGAATCTTCGCTATCTAACAGTCCTATTGATCGTCTGGTTCATCGTTTCCTACGGCTTCGGCATTCTGCTCGTCGAACCGCTGAACGCCATCCATCTCGGCGGCTACCCGCTCGGCTTCTGGTTCGCCCAGCAGGGTTCGATCTATGTCTTCGTGGCGTTGATCTTCGTCTACGCGGCCTTGATGAATCGTCTCGACAAAGAATTCGACGTCGGCGAAGAGTGAGGAAACGACCCAATGACCCCACTTGAACTCTGGACCTATTCCATCGTCGGCCTGACCTTCGCGATCTATATCGGCATCGCGATCTGGGCACGCGCCGGCTCCACCAGTGAATTCTACGTCGCCGGCGGCGGCGTGCATCCGGTCGCCAATGGCATGGCGACGGCGGCCGACTGGATGTCGGCGGCCTCCTTCATCTCCATGGCCGGCATGCTCGCCTTCGGCGGCTACGGCGGCTCGGTGTTCCTGATGGGCTGGACCGGCGGCTATGTGCTGCTGGCCCTGCTCCTGGCGCCCTATCTGCGCAAGTTCGGCAAGTTCACGGTGCCCGAATTCATCGGCGACCGCTACTATGCCAACTCGGCGCGCGTGGTGGCCGTCATCTGTCTGATCCTGGCCTCCGTGACCTACGTCATCGGCCAGATGACGGGTATCGGCGTGGCCTTCGGACGCTTCCTCGGCATCTCCTACGAGATGGGCATCCTGGCCGGCATGGGTATCGTCGCCGTCTACGCCATCCTCGGCGGCATGAAGGGCATCACCTATACCCAGATCGCGCAGTACGTGGTGCTGATCTTCGCCTACACCATCCCGGCGATCTTCATCTCGCTGAATCTGACCGGCAACCCCATCCCGCAACTGGGTCTGGGCAGCACCTATATCGGCGACGACAGCGGTGTCTCACTGCTGGCCAAGCTCGATCAGGTCGTGAGCGACCTCGGGTTCAAGGAATATACCACCCAGGTGATGGGCAGCACGCTCAACATGTTCGTCTACACCCTGTCGCTGATGATCGGTACCGCCGGTCTGCCGCACGTCATCATCCGCTTCTTCACCGTGCCCAAGGTTGCCGATGCGCGCTATTCGGCCGGCTGGGCGCTGGTCTTCATCGCCATCCTCTACACCACGGCTCCGGCGGTCGGCGCCATGGCGCGTCTGAACCTGATGGACACCATCCAGATCGGCCCGGTCGGCGAGGAAACCGGCAATCTGGTCTACGACGAGCGTCCGGATTGGTTCAAGCGTTGGGAGACCACCGGCCTCCTGAAGTTCGAGGACAAGAACGGCGACGGTCGTATCCAGTACTACGACGACAAGAACGCCGAGTTCGCCGCCAAGGCCGAGTCCTTCGGCTGGAAAGGCAACGAGATGGTCACGGTCAACAACGATATCATGGTGTTGGCCAACCCCGAGATCGCTCAATTGCCTAACTGGGTGATCGCCCTGGTGGTCGCCGGCGGTCTGGCGGCGGCGCTCTCGACAGCCGCCGGTCTGCTGCTGGCCATCTCCTCGGCGATCTCGCACGACCTGCTCAAGGGCGTGTTCATGCCGCAGATCACCGAGAAGAACGAGCTGATGGCCGGGCGTCTGTCCATGATCGGCGCCATCATCCTCGCGGGCTATCTCGGCATGAATCCACCCGGATTCGCGGCGGGAACCGTGGCCATCGCCTTCGGTCTGGCGGCCTCCTCGATCTTCCCCGCACTCATGCTCGGCATCTTCGCCAAGCGCATGAACAAGCAGGGGGCGATCGCGGGCATGGTCGCCGGTATCACCGTGACCCTGCTCTATGTGTTCCAGCACAAGGGCATCCTCTTCATTCCGGGTACCGACTTCCTGCTGCCCGACATGGGGATGGGCGCCAACTGGTTCTTCGGCATCACGCCCGAGGCCTTCGGCGCGATTGGCGCAGTGGCGAACTTCCTGGTCGCTGCGCTGGTCGCCGCGCTCACGGCCCCGCCGCCGGAGCACATCCAGCATCTGGTCGAGGACGTGCGCATCCCGCGTGGCGCCGGCGCCGCCACGGGTCATTGATCGGCCTCGGCCGCGCTTGACCTGAAAACGAGCCCCGCTTCGGCGGGGCTTTTTCGTGGTGCGAGATCAACCGCTATCCGGGCGTGGTTGTAATCGATACGCCCGACCCAAACCTCGGACTCCGGCGCCATCCGGTGCGCCATTCATCAGGCGATCTTCAGAGAGGTGACGATCATGGCCAATGGCTCTTCCCTGGCGGCGATGGAATTGATGGTGTTCCTCGGGCTGGTCGGCTGGCTGCTCTACTATCAGTACTCGAACTCGCGCAGCGACTCCAGCCAACCCAAGTCGAGCGACGAGACACCGAAAGAATCCGACTGAGTCTCGACATTTCACGACGTTCGGAGGCCGGCTCGCTTATCATTGACGCCGAATCGGCGGCCGGCGTGACCCGCGATGTGCACACCGGCCCCTTGGTGTGTCAACACATTCTCGGCGGATCAAGCAGCGATGAACGTCAACCGGATGGATTTCAGGGACGACCTGAACACGGCCTCGGACTATCTACGCATGGCGGTGCCGCAAATGGTGCGCCGCCGCATCCCGCCGACACCCTACAACTATGCACTCTGGTACGCCCACGTCCAGAACGCCTATCCGGATCTGAGCCGCTCGCTGCTGGCCGAGTTTCCGGAAAACGGCCACTACGACCCCGAGAAGAGCGAATCGCTGTTCTTCGAATATTTCGTCAAGCATTACCTGCCGACCAGCCCCCAGGCGCGGGATCTCATCGCCGATATCGTCACCAAGCTGACCCAGGCGGTCTCACGCAGTCTGCGCGGCACTCAGGATTATGGCGCCAGTCTGCGTGAGGCGATGACGGTCTTCGAGGAGGACGCCATCGATCCGGAACGCATCCGCGCCATGGTCGGTCAGTTGCTCACCGAAACGCGCGATCTGGAGAGCCTGACCCAAGCCTTCCAGAGCGAGCTGCAATCGGCCGGCGCCCAGGTCGAGCGGCTCAAGCGCGAGCTGGAGGAGAGCGAACGGCGCGCGCGTCTGGATGCACTGACCAAGATCCCCAACCGGCGCGGCTTCGACGAGGCGCTGGCCCAGTCGCTCTCGGGCGGCGACGACGAGTCGACCTGTCTGATGCTGATGGATCTCGACCACTTCAAGCGGCTCAACGACACCTATGGTCATCCGATGGGCGATCGGGTGCTGGAGATCGTCGGCAGTGTCCTGGCAAAAGTGCAGAGTGATCGGGTATTCGTTGCGCGCTACGGCGGGGAAGAGTTCGCGGTCATCGTCCATGACGAACTGGAGGTCGCTCAGATGCTCGCCGAGCAGATCCGGCGTCAGGTCGCGGCCCTGCAGATCAAGCGCAAGAGCACCCAGGACACCATCAGCGCGATCACGGTCTCCATCGGTCTGACCCGCTTCCGGCCGGGTGAGACGGCCGAGTCCCTGATCGAGCGTGCCGACACCGGACTCTATCGCGCCAAGGAGGGCGGACGCGACCGGGTGGTGATCGCTTGAGGGTAGGCGCTCCACCTTCGCTGGCGGGAGGGGCTGAACGGTTGCCGGAAATCGATCAATAGAGCGCCGCCGCCTTGCGCGTCTGAGCCGCGACGACGCGGCGCAGATCCGGCGGGGCGATGACCTCCAGCTTGTCGCCAGCCCCCAGCAGCCAGCGCAGCAGTTGTCCGGTCGAGGGTACCCTGGCCCAGACCCTCAACTCGAACTCCGAGTCCGGCGGCTCGTCCTCCAAGCGTTGCCCGGAGGCGAGCGGACAGACCCGCAGCACCTCGGCCAGATAGCCGCGTACCCGTAGCTCCAGGTCGATCGTCTCGCCCACCCCGAAGTCGGCCCGCCCATCGGCGATGGCCGCATCCAGATCGAAGCCATCGGCGGCACGCGCCTCGACCTCTGGCAGGAGTTCGGCGCGCGTCATGCGATGCAGGGCGTAGAGACGCACCGGCGCATCTTCGTCATCCTTGAGCGCAAACAGGTATGGAATCGGGCCGCGCTGGACCAGGGCCTGTGAGTGCAGGTCGGACTCACGACGCTCGCCCGTGGGCTTGAGATAGCGCACCCGCAGCACGCGCCGCTGGATCAGCGACTGGATCACGGCGCGCAGCACACCGTCATGGAGTTCCACTGATTGCAGGCGCAGGGTATCGGGCAGGATGCGCAGACGCGAATCGTCGAGCTTGGGGCCGTCGGTGGTGGTGAGCAGATAGCGCCAGACCCGATCGAGCTGACGTCGCGGCAGGGTGGCTCCGGCCTGGGTGAGCACCTGTTTCCACAGCCAGTTCCAGACGGCCGGATCGTCGTCCGGGTCATCCATCACACGCCGGTAGCGTAGCGGCTTGCCGTTCGGATTGACGACCGCGATCCGACCATCGTGCACCAGTTCCTTCAGATCGCGTTGCAGGGCGCGACGGGTGGCCGATTCGCTCGCGCCTTCGTAGATATCGCCGATCAGGTCGAGTAGGCGGCTCACGTCCGGGCAACGCTCGGCGCGGCCCTCGACCGGCAAGCAGGCTTCGAGCTGTTTGAGCCGCTCGATGCGGCTGAGATGGGCGGCGCTCATGAGGTGCCTCGCGTGCGACAGGGTCTGACGTCTGCGTGTGATTTACTCAAGGCTAACGATACTGGATCGATCCGGCAAGCGGCTTCGGCAGTCTACCGCGATGCAGCACGGCCCGGATCATTGCTCATGGCGGAATCCACTCTATCACTGCTTGAGGTTCGGACGATGGCCCATGGATTATCGAAATCGCGTCTGATGGACTGGCGCCAGTGCCCGCGCAAGCTGTGGCTGCGCCTCAATCGGCCCGATCTGGTCGAGCATTCCGCCGACACCGAGACGCGCTTTCGACTCGGCTTCGAGGTCGGTGAAAAGGCGCGCGAGTTGTTTCCCGACGGACGGCTCATCGATTCGCCCGATCCGACCGAGGCGCTGGAGCAGACGCAGCAGGCGCTGGCGACCGATCCGGGCCAAACGCTGTTCGAAGCCGCGTTCGCGCGCGATGGGGTGCTGGTGCGTGTCGATGTCCTCCGACCGGAGGCCGGCGGGTATCGGCTCATCGAGGTCAAGGCCTCCACCCAGGTCAAGGACGCTCAACTCAGCGATATCGCCATCCAGCGCTGGGTCGTTCAGGACAGCCTGACGATGACGGCGACGACGCTGGCCCATGTCGACAATCAGTTCGTCTATCGCGGTGCCGGCGACTATCGGGGGCTGTTGCGGCTGGCGGCGGTCGAGACCGAGATCGCCGAGCGGCTGGCGGAGATCCCGGACTGGGTCGCTCAGGCCCGTGCCACGCTGTCGGGCGCCGAGCCGTCGATCAAGCCGGGCGTGCACTGTCAGGATCCCTATGACTGTCCTTTTCAGGGGCATTGCGCCCCGGTGCAACCTCAGCCCGCCTATCCGTTGAGCGATCTGCCGTATCTGAGCGGTTGGCGTTTGCAGGGTCTGGAGGCGCTGGGCATGACCGAGGTCGGCGACATCCCCGAGGACTATCCGCTCACCGAGCGTCAACGCCGGATCGCGGATGTCGTGCGCACGGGGCAGGTCTTCTGCGATCCGCAGGCGGCGCGGGTGCTGGAGCGTCTCGGCTGGCCGCGCTATTACCTGGATTTCGAGACGCTGACCTGTGCAGTGCCGCCCTGGGTCGGTACGCGACCCTATCAGCAGCTGCCGGTGCAGTGGTCCTGTCATGTGCAATGGTGGCCGGGGTCGACCGCGCCTTCGCTCTATGTGTTCGACGGCGAGGCGGAGCCGTTGCGCGCCTTTGCCGAGACGTTGATCCAGGCGGTCTGTCAGCCCATCGATCCGGCGCGGATTCGTTATCCGCTCGAATTTTCGGGTCCGGCATCGATTACATGGGAGTGTTTTCCGGAATGGGCGGCGAGCGGTTCGATCCTGGTCTACAACGCGGCTTTCGAGCAGCGCATCCTGCGTGAGCTGGCTGAGGCGCTGCCCGATCTGGCGCCGGAACTCGAAGCCATTGGCGCGCGTATCGTCGATCTGCTGCCGATCGTGCGGGAGTACTACTATCATCCGGATCAGCATGGTTCCTGGTCGCTGAAGGCGGTGCTGCCGACCATGGCGCCTGAACTGAACTATGATGCTCTTGTGATCGGTAATGGGAGCGAGGCCAGCGACGCTTGGCGCGAGATCCTGCATCCGGAGACGCCAGAGTCACGCCGGGAGGAATTGCGTCGGGCGCTGATCGATTACTGTTTGATGGATACCTGGGCGTTGATTGCGATTGAGCACTATTTGATGCGAGCAAGTGTTCAATCGTGCTGTAATGACAAATAGCAAGTCACAATCATTCGAAGAGAGAAAACCATGACAATCTGGAGAATGGCTATTGATACGGACTACTCAAGCTATGCGGAAATTTACAACCGTCATGTCGTCGCGGCGGGATGGTCAGGACTGGGAGATATTTCTTGCTTATATCATTCCTGTCGAGCTGGCAATCTAGATTGGGATCAAGCGCATAGCATTTTGACTCATCTCGCAGGAGTTCAAGTAGGACACGACCCTAACGAGACCAAGTTTTGCAATACTTTTTCTCGATTGCTTTTTGAAATTCAGGCTGGAGACATCATTATTGCCTATGAAGGAACTCAAGCTTGCGGAATTTGCCAGATATGCGATTGTTTTACCTATATTTACGACGGCCAATTTGAATATGCGCAATGTTTGTATGGTGTAAATTGGTTAGACTGGAATGATTTTAATCAATTTATAATCGACTTAGGTAGCAATCCAATTCCCGACCGCGGAGGAGCTTACGGTCCAATAGGAATTGATCGCAGGAAGCAGGATATTCATGAAATCCAACGTCATTGGGCTAATTATTTCATAGCACATGCTGAACAGACATGCTCACGAGAAATATTACAACACTGCGAGGAAAGCCAAGCAAAGCTTGAAAAGCTTACAAATCAATGCGCTAAAAAAATCGCATACTGGAGAACCATGCTGATGCACGCAAAAATTGAAATCATACTCAAGCTGGCGAAGCAGATTATTTTATATGGCCCACCTGGAACAGGAAAAACATATCTTGCCAAGCAGTTTGTCGAACGACACTGGAATCTGTCTTCTGACCGATATAAAATCGTTCAATTTCATCCGGCCTACAACTACGAAGACTTTGTTCGTGGCATTCAAGTCAGCACGGAAGATGGGCAGGTTCAATACAATACTGTCCACCGCGTCTTTAGCAATCTATGCAACCTTGCTTTGCATGACCCGAAAAGCAAATTTGTTCTGATTATCGACGAAATCAACCGCGCCAATCTCGCTGCTGTTCTGGGCGAGCTAATTTACGGACTCGAATACCGTAACCAGGCAGTGCATACGCCTTATGAAGTCGGTGGCAGCTTCGATTTGATTATCCCGAAAAATCTCTACATCATCGGCACCATGAATACCGCAGACCGCTCGATCGGCCATATCGATTATGCAGTGCGGCGGCGGTTTGCTTTCGTGCCAATGACGCCTGATCGAAAAGTCATTGGGCAAACCGTTGCAACACATGGAGATCTTCAAACATCTGCACTGCAACTCTATGATGCGGTTGCATTGTTGTTCTCAGGAGACAACGCAAAATTGACGTCCGACTTCTTCGTCGATGATGTCCAACCGGGGCATACTTATTTTTTAGCCGAATCTTGCGATGAGTTGCTGACCAAATTCGTTTATCAAGTTCTGCCCTTGCTGCATGAATATGTGAAGGATGGCGTCTTGGATCCGGATGCAAATCTAACGATTGCGGATCTTGCAATAGAGCTTAAGCAACCGATTCGCCCAATGCAAATCGCAAAACAACTGCGTAGCACCCTCCCCTGCTTCCAAAATCAACCTCAAGCAGATGTCGCCAACGGTGCAGAATGATGCGCTATCCGGTCGATCCAGCAGCACTCAAAAACGCGCATGAGTGGAAACCACTAGAACTCCTTGAACAAGGGGGCGTCGATTTGGCGAATGTTGTCGGCCTGCAAACGGATCATGCCTGGCGTCAAGTTTATGCTAAAGCCGATGACCCGGTTTATACCGATAATCCCTGCACTCTGGGCCTGCATTGGAGCTATGATGGAAAGATCAAACCATCACATTTTATCGGCGCGGTCAATCTGTCATTCGGCGTTGAACAGCATCCCTTCGTGGTGAAACCGCGCACCTTACTGGAAAATCAAGCACCAGTCGACTACGGCGCGATGTTCGCATCTGTTCTCGCTACCCCAAGCCACGTCACCGGCATGGAACTGAATTGGCTGTTTGGCTGCGATCCGGATGCTCGGCCGATTCGGGCTGTCGGTCTGCCACAGCTCACGCTACTGGAGGTCACAGCCTTTCTAGCCACAACCGCCCGCTTTGTGAAACGGCATCTGCGCCAAGGATTCGTGCAGGTGCGCGAAAATCTAACGGGACGCGCACGCGGACGGATTCTAATCGCCGACCAAATCCGGGAAAATCTGGTACGCGCACGACCTGATCGAATGGTCTGCGCCTATCAGCAATTCAATCTGGATACGCTGGAGAACCGATTGCTGAAGGCCGCGCTCGAAGTTTGTACTCGCTGGATTGCCTCCAACCCGCATTACCCGCCTCAATTGCAACACTGGGTCTGGGCAATTCGCGCAGCACTGGCTTCAGTACCTGAATATCGCCCCCATCCGAGCGACTGGTCGCGCGTTCGCAAAAAAGGATTGATGGCTACCTATGAGCAACCGCTGGCCATGGCACGCCTGGTGCTCACGCGGCTGCATCTGCGGCCGAATGGTCAAGCTGAAGAATCTGAGCGGACGCTGCCGTTTTTTCTCGATGCCAATCGTCTCTTCGAAGGCTGGGTTGGGGTATGCTTGAATAAAGTTTGCAATTTAGTACAGGCACAGGAATGGAAAACGCTGAATATTTACGGACATTCTTACAATTTTAGACCGGATTTCATTATCAAATATAATGAACAGCAGATCGTCGTCGATAGCAAATATAAACCTGGTGGTCCCGAATTACAGGATCTGTACCAAGTTATCGGTTACGCGCGACTGCTTGCCAACCCCGAGCCCATAGGTGGAGACTGCAATCAGCGCATAGAGGGATTGCGCGAAGCCTGTCTGGCGATTCCAGGACAACCGGCTAACGACGCTAACCAAGCCTTGGAGCAATTTGCTGAAGCTTGGCCTGAACGATTCAATAAAGGGCGCTGTTGGCCTGATGGGTTTCAATTGACCCTAGTCGAAGTACCGCTTCCCCAAACCTGAAAAGCTGATTGCAACGATAGAACAGCGTCACGATCGGCTTGGAAGAGGATCCGCGACTTGAAACACACCACGATTGATGAAGACACCTCGGACTTAAAACAATCCGAGCACTCACCCTCGTCGCCACTGGTGGTGATCGCCGATCTGCACGGTCATCTGGATCTGTTGGAACGCCTGCTGGCAACAATCGATCAATACGATCCCCAAGCGCGGATCGTCACGCTTGGCGATTATGTCGACAACGGCCCTCAGACCCTTGTTCATGCCCGACGCGCTTCGCGACAAGCAATTGGCCATGGTAGACGACCCAACCTGGGAGCGAACCGTAGTCAGCGCCCATACGCACTTGCCCGGACATTCAGTCTGGTTCGGCGAGCGGCGTGTCACTGTTTCGGCGACGTCGGACCATGGCGGCGGTCTCCTCGCCGTCGCCTTGGCCGAGCGACGGTGCTGGCGGGCGACGGAGGATGGAGTTCGGGAAATAGTACTCACATGACAGCTAGTTTCACGCCTTTAGCCAGCACTTTTTGTGCTTTTCAAGGGCATGGAGATCAAGCCGCATGCATCGCCGAACCTTCTTAAAAACCTGTGGCGTGGGGGCATTGCTCGCTTCGGGCGCGGGTCGCGTGTTCGCCCTCGACATCCCAGGCACGTGTTCAACCGAGACGACAACCGGATCATCAATCACCAGAGTGGCAACCGGCTTTGCCGAACTCGACCGGATGACCATGGGACTGCACTCTTCGGAACTCACACTCGTTGCAGGACGCCCTGGCATGGGCACTGGGAGCTTCGTTCAATGCGTCGCTGAGGAAGTCGCGGTTCAGGCACAGCGTCCCGTCGCCTTCTTCAGCCTGCGGTTGCCACGGGAGACGCTCTTCGAGCGCCTGTCGGCCTCACGAGCCCACGTCCTTCTCGGGGACGGGCGCGCGCATCCGTTCCAGACCGATGAGCGTGAACGACTCATCGCCGCCAAACACCGTCTGCTCAGCGCTCCCCTGTACATCGATGATACCCCGGCAATATCGCCCTCGGAGGTACGCGAGCGCGCGACGGCGCTCAAAGACAGGCACAACGACCTCGGGCTGATCGTGGTGGATTATCTGCAACTGATGTCGGGCGCCAACGCCCTGAAGGAGCACGCCGCCACCGAGACCGTGGGTAGCCGCGCCCTGGAACTGTCGGATATCGCCCAAGCACTACAGGCAGTGGCACGCGAACTCGAGGCGCCGGTACTCGTGCGTGCCCTGCTGGCTCGCCATATCGAATACCGTTCAGACAGACGCCCAAGACTGACGGATCTGAGCCGATCCGGCCCCATCGCACCACACGCGGATCTGGTAATCTTCCTCTACCGCGACGAGGTCTATGAACAGGACAGTCCGGACGCCGGACTCGCCGAGATCACCGTCGCCAAAACGCACCACGGCACGACCGGCACCGTGCGTCTGGCTTGTTCGAGCCTCCGATGCCGGACATCCTGAACGTCTGTCGCCCACGCGCCCGGAGGGAGGTATTAGCCGCTTCAGTCCACACGCGCGAAAAGCGCGTGCGCCCCCTTCTCCGAATCCAGGACAGGAACCGCCGATGACGCCCGCCCATGCGCTCGTGTTGAGCTTGGCCAAACGCTGGCTGAGCGATGTGCTGCCACCCTCCGTCAAGCAGGAGCTGGACGCGGACTTCTCCATTGCCGAGGACGTTCTGGCCAACCATCCCGCTGCCTCGGCCTGGCTGGAGAACACCCGGCTCCAGCAACACTGGGACGAGATCCTCGAAGAGCCGCCCGCCGATCCCGCCCAGGCCGATGCGTTGCGCCAAGCCCTGTTCGAAGACCGTCAGATCGAGGTCGATTACCGCAAGCAGGGCACGACCCAGCGGGCGCGGCTGCATCCCTTCGGCTGGACCCAACGCAATGGCGTGCACTATCTGGCCTGCACCTTCTGGAACTTTGGCAATCCGCGCTGGCTGGCCGTGCATCGGGTGCAGTCCGTGACGCCCCTTGATGCACCCGCACGCCCGCCGCTCACCCCGGAACAGCGGGCGGCGTTTCTCGACCGCTCACCGGTTCCGGCGACCGCCGCGCACGGCGCCGTGATCGCGCTGGACGTCGAGTTCCAGTCCGCGCTCTATGACGCCATTCGTGAGCGCCCGCCGCGCGGTACTCAGAAGATCGATCCGCCCGCCGACGGCTGGTTTCGTCTGCGGGCCGAGGTGCCGGATACGCTCGGGCTACGCTGGTGGCTGCTCGGGTTCAACGCCCAGGTGCGGATCCTGCAACCGGAGTCGCTCCAACGCGAATTACAGGGGCTGCTGTTCGACCGGCTGACCGGGCTGGTCAACCGTCACGAAGGCGAGCGCGTCCTGCAGCGGCGTCTGGCTGAGACCCAACGCACCCATCAGCCGCTGTCGCTGGTGCTGCTGGATCTCGATCACTTCAAACAGGTCAACGACGGCTTCGGGCACGACTTCGGTGATCGGGCGCTGCAGCATGTCGCGCAATGCCTGAGCCGGACCTGTCGCGCGATGGATCTGGCGGTGCGCTATGGCGGCGAGGAGTTCCTGATTCTGCTCCCCAACACCACGGGGGCAGACGCGGTCGTGATCGCCGAGCGCCTGCGCGGCACACTGGAACAAACGCCCCTGACGCTGACGCCGGAGGCTATCGAGCACCACGCCCGTCTCGGACCGGACCGGCTGAGCGAGATGCGCCTGAAACGGGAAGGCGACGCCCTGTACCTGACCGCCAGTCTGGGCGTGGCGAGCGAGACGGGGCAATCGGATGAGTCGCTCGATGACCTGGCCAAACAGCTGCTCGATCGCGTCGACCAGGCCCTGTATCGGGCCAAGCATGAAGGGCGCAATCGCGTCTGCGCCGATCCGGCTTGAGCGCCCGTCGGCGCTCCTCCGCGTCCCCTTCCCCACGTTTGAGCCGCTCAGTGCGGCGCGAATGGTTGGCGCTGAAAGGTCGTATGCGACAGGGTCTGACGTTGGGGTGTGCTTTACTGGTGGCTGATGCTCAACCCACTGAGGATGGACCATGTCAGACTCCAATCCGCGCGATCTCATCCGGCAGGACATCGACGACAGTCGCCGCGATGGTCTCAGTCTCGCTACCGCAATCGTGATCCGGGCGGAAGACTCCTGGATCGGGGTCGGGATGGAGTACGAGGCGATCCGGGCGCGGCATGGCCGGATGCATGAAGACTGGACGCCGACGTCGCAGCGGCTGTTGTCCAGGGACGAGAACGGACGGTCTTACGATCAGGTGAACATCGTGCTGAGCGACGGGCGGGAGTTGTCGTATTTCTTTGATATCACGGATTTTTATGGTCGAGAGGTGTCGATGACTGACGACATCAGGGCGATCCTGGAGGATGAGGGCGCTGAGCCGGGCAGTCGGAGCCTGGGTAATGAAGAGGCGTGCTTTGAGACAGCGGTGGTCATCCGGGCCGATACGATCTGGAGCAGTCTGTGTGAGGAGTACGAGTATCTGAGTCGCCTGCATCCGCTCAAGCATCGTCAACACTGGAAAGACTGGACGGTGCGGGTAGAGGCCTGCCTGTGCAGAAACGGTCGGTATTACGACCGGATCGCGGTTGTCTCGGCGTCTGGAGCGTCGCAAACCTATTGCTTCGATATGACCAACGGCTACGAAGACGGTCTGCACACGGTTGACGTCAAGCAAGGGCTGATGGAAACGATCCGGAATCCATCGTCCTATTTCCGGGTCAAGCTCGACATGGCCGCGACGGCGCGTTTGATGCGCTACCCCGAGGCTGAGGTCATGTGGGCCGAGGTCGTGGCGCTGGCGCATCAGTATTTCGAGCGCAAGAAGGCCCGAGCGGTGTTGGCGGAGGCGCTGGTGCGGGAGCGGGCGTTTTTGCGCGAGTGGAACGATTCCGATTAGGACGTGAGCCGTTTTTCGGCGGACGAGTCCGGGTCGACGGCGCGGGAGAGGTCGTCGTTCTCGGTCCCGCGGCGGTTCGTGAGGTGAGCGGCGTTTTCTGCGATGTCCATGTACCAAAACGGCCATGAAACCAGCGACAAACAGTTCAGGGAGCAGCGTCAACCAGGGTCAAGCAGGCCTCTTTTGGTTTTACAAACATCGGCTCATGGCCAGTCCGATTCCGCTGGATCAGGCGGAAGCGCGTGGCGCCAAGCGTGATAGTCCCGAGGCGCATATCGCTGTCTGGCCGAGCATGGTGGCACGGTACAAGGCCGAGTGGCCGATCCTGAGCATCCTGGAATACGACGAGGTGCCGCGCGGGCGGGTGATCTTCGACACGGCGACGCAGACGTTCATCGTCTACATGGATGCGACTCTGTTCGCCGAGCCACGCCTGAGCCTAAACGTAGTTCGGGAGGCGCTCAGCGCGGCGTTTCAACTGCATGGACAGCGCGTCTGTTTTGCGACCGATCCGCATTATTGCGTCGATTTCTGGGAGGAGTATGATCAAGCCGTTTTTCCACACGGGCGATGAAGTCGCGCGCGGATGTTCGGTGCCAGAATGAAGATCCGCGCCTTGAAAAGGCAATGATCATCCAGGCCGATATGGTGTCATCAAAAAGTGACGCATGTCGCGTTTCGTTTCAACCACTATTCCCTTAAGTCATATTGTTGCTACACTTCTGACGCAGTGTGCGGCATCGACTTGGCCGTGACGTGTCTGCGGCCTTGCTGACTTCAGTCTGTTGCGGCAGATATGAACTTGTAAGCCAACATCTTTTGAGATTAGGAGGAACCGTGTTCAGCAAAAAATTTTTGTTTTTTATTGCATTTTTACTAGTAGCGCCACAGGCTAATGCTTTTTGGGGGTTCGCAACAAAATCAATAGCTGCAATTGCAAAAAATACAAAAGTGCTGGATGAAAGTGAAATTATCAGGCTTTCAGCGCTTTCAGATGAAATACAGGGGACCGCTAAAGTTGGGAAAGAGTTAGGCAAATTGAATTTGCCTGACGAAGTTCTTGAAGATACATTTTTAAGAATTGCTATTCATCAGAACAAAATCAGCAGGGAAGCAGCGGAAGAGATGTTCCCAAGATTAAGTGGCGTGCCAGGGTTTCGCTCAACCTTAAGAAAGATAATAGGCAATAGTGATGCAGGGACGGCCGGGCATTTAAACGAGATTCAAATCGCGGATTCTGCTTTAACCAATGGATTCAAGGCTTTAGGAATAGGAGAGAAATTTATTGACGGATTAAAAAAAGGGCCTACAGATATTGATGTATTGCTTGGAAAAGAAGGCAAGATATTCGCTATTGAGGCAAAAAACTATGCTGCAACAACAAAAATACCAATGGATAAATTTAGAGCCGATTTAGACAGCTTGGTTATGTACAAAAAAACGGATAAAAATATTATCCCAATATTTACCATAACCAATAAACCAAACGATCTAGGTTATTTGAGAATGTTACAGCACGAGGCTGATAAGCGAGGGGTTCAGATTTTATTTGGCTCGCCTCAAGAACAAGTTGAACAAATTAGAATGCTTGGGGAAATATTATGAGATCATCTATTTTCTTAGTAATTTTGATATACGCTCTTCCAGATATAGCAAGCGCTGCAACCGAATATGCTACTTTCGGAGCTTTTTATAAGGAGTCTTCTGCGATAGGTTGGGTTTTAGCTGCTGTAGTAGCATTGTTTATCGGCGCTATAATATTTTTTACAGGTGGCACGGCAAGCCCCATTGTTCTGAGTATTGGATCATGGATTGGCGGAATGATGGGGCTATCGGGCATTGCTGCTACTAACGCAGGTCTCGCTTTACTTGGCGGTGGCTCAATCGCATCTGGTGGTTTTGGCATTATTGGTGGGACAGCATTGTTGACTGCTGCCTTATCTTTTGGAACCGATGTTGTAATTGACTACACTATAGGAAAAGCCGTTAGTGAGTATAAATACAGCAATCTTGTTGAAAACAGTAAAAACATGCCTACCCTTCCATTGCCTATGAATGATTCTGGGCCAAAGGCATATAAAAATGCGATTAAAATATTAGATAAATCAAACGAAGAATCGCCAATATTTTCTAGTGAAAATCAAGATTTGATAAAAAAATCTATAGCAATGCTTGAAGAAAGCGCTAGAGATTCACCAGACACAGATGATCTATCAAAAAATCTTTCCCTTTTATCTTTGCTTTATTTTGTTTCAAATGACTATATTGAAGCAAAAAAATATTCAAATTTGGCAATAGATTCCGCCAGAAAATCCAACATCAGGAGGACTCTTCCGGCATTTGTTTATGCAACAAGCACGTTGTACGAAAACGAATTTGATTTTAGCGCGACAACAAATAATTACTTCAGGTACTCAGTCCTTGCTGAACCGGATAACCCATTAGTTCCGCTGCTTTTTTCTATATATTTAGATAGATTACTGCTTAGGTTCAATGACGGGTACTTAGATGAAAAATCTTTAAATGAGATTTTCGAAATAATGAAATCGCCCGCACTTGAGGATGTAAGGGTGCTAAATTATACCGCATTGATTTCGAGGTACTTTATTCGCTTAAAGCTAGAGCAGCAAAAAATAACATCTTTAGCGTCTACAGCCAATGAAACGATAAAAAACAATCCAAAAACATTGGCAGTCGTGATTGATTCACTAAATCGATACACCATCCTTGCACAAGATTCAAGCAGCATTATGAGTCATTTTCTGGCATTGGATTTAGGCGAAGAAGATAGACTAAAGGCGTCCGAATTCCATAATTTGATAGTAAATTATATTCAAGACAAGGAAAGGCTTGCGTCGCTTGTTGATAATTTAAAAAATCATCAGGAAAATCTGCTAAAAAACAAACATTGGTGGTCAAGATAAATCTGTGCATAATTCTGCGCTTGTCGTAGCGATCTGGACAGCGGCTTCTCTAGCTCCTACGCTTCGGCGTGGGAGCAAAGCCCCGACGCTCCAGCGTCGCGGCGTCAATACGCACCGCCAGCGCGAGGCTAATCATGCAATCCATCGAATTCGAGACCCGGTTGCAAGACGGCGTGATTCATCTGCCCGCCCTTTATCGGAATTGGCGGGATAATCGCCCCGTCAAGGTCATTCTTCTCGCCGCCGATCATGAATCACAGACAACGCCGCTCGATGCGACTCAACGGCTTTGCGCCATTCTGGAGATCGGCCGGCTCTGCGCCGCTGCGCCGGAGCTTGATCCGCGCAGCACGGATGAAATCATTGGCTATGACGCCAATGGCCTGCCGACCTGAAAGTTGCTTGCATGGTCATCGATACATCAGCGCTGATCTGCATCCTGCTCGACGAGCCGGAAGCCGAACGCTATGCAGGTTGTTTGGCGGAGACGGATGCGCCGTTTGTCATGTCGGCGGCAACCTGGCTGGAAACCATGCTTGTCATGAGCGGGCGGCGGGGTGAGGTGGGCGTGCAAAGTCTCGACGCATTGCTCAAACTCGCATCGATCGAAATTGTCCCCGTGGATGCCGCGCTAGCGGGCATCGCCTATCAGGCTTGGCTGCAATACGGTAAGGGTCGGCATCCCGCCGGTTTGAATTTTGGCGACTGTTTTTCTTATGCCCTGGCTAAGCAACGTCAGGAATCTCTGCTGTTTAAGGGCGAGGACTTTTCCAAGACTGATATCAGCAGAGTGCCGTCGATTCCGTAGAGCGGCATCCCCACCTTCCGTGACGCCCTGACGGGCCTCTGGTCGCAGTTCGAGGCCGAACGGCTGGCCACTGGATCGCCTGGCCGCCGTCAATCTTCGTGACACAGCGGCGCAGATCCTGCCTGAGCTGGTCGCGCGGGCTTTCCAAAAACACGCAAGCGCCCACCTCTCCTAATGCCCACTTCAAAGCCGCTTGGCCATCTCACTGAGCGGAACGATCCGAATCCCGGCGGCAGTCACGGGCGCGGCTCGGTCAAGCGACGATAGCGCTCGATGGCGCGCTCCATGGAAGGCGTCAGCGGCTCGGGATCGAGCACGGATTCGGCAAAGCGGCGCTGATCTTCCACCGACAGGCGAATCAGGCCGACTTCCTCAATGGTCCGATAGGCCATCTCTTGCGCCGCCGCCACAACGAAGTCACTGACACTGCGTCCCTGGAGTTCGGCGGCACGCTTGAGCACGGCCAGCACTTCGGGGGTCATCCGAGCCTCGAAGCGGGCGGTGCGGATCGACTCTCTGGGCATCTCGATATCCTCGTGTTGTTCTCACTGAAAGTACGTAATCGAGCCGTACCTTTCAAGCGAATTGCTCCTTTACGACAAGGTCTGACGTCGGACTGTGATGTACTGAAGGCTCGCGACCCCGAACCGATTCAGCCGACCGCGTTGCCCGAAAACCGGACAAATAGGGTTCCGTCACTGAACGCGGCTCGCTCGCCGGCGGCCGTGCTCGCGCTCCACCCGCTCCAGGCTCTTTGACAATACGGATCCATACTGCGCGCCCGCCCCACGGACAGGCCGGACGCGCCACGGTGTTTTCCATCTCCAAACGTACAACCCGGAGGTCTCCGCGATGAAACAGCGTCCCAACCACCTCTCCTCGCGCGAATTGCTCGCACGCATCGGACTGAACGAAGACGACCCGCGCTCCCTGCTCGACGACGACGAACCTCTGGAGGATCTCAACGGCGATCTCGGCGCCGCGTTGCGCGATCGCTACCGGCTCCTGACCACGGCGCATCGCTTCGCCCCCGGCGATCTCGTGACCTGGAAGCCGGGACTCAAGAACAAGCGTCATCCCCACTACGGTCAACCGGCGGTGGTGATCGAGGTGCTCGACACCCCGGTCCTCGACCGCGAGGACGAAGCCGGCAGCACCTATTTCCGCGAACCGCTCGATCTGGTGCTCGGCCTGATCTGGGACTCCGATCCCGGACGCGGCGAGCTGATCAGCTTCCATTACGACAGCCGCCGGTTCCAACCCTGGCAGGAGTAACGATGAACCCGAATACCAGACCCCATCGCACCCTGTGGCGCCGTGATTTCAGCCCCGTGCCCGCCGCTGAGCGCCGGTTGGCGCATCTGGCGCTGAACTGGCTGCGCGTCGAGTCGCCTCTGGCCGACCAGCCCTCTCCGCATCTGGCCGACCAACTCTCCGAGGATCACAACCTCACCGCCCTCTGGCAACTGACGCGCCCGCTGCTCGACGCCGAGGCGGTCAAACACTGGATGCTGGGTGTGGTGTTCGAGCAGCACGCGGCCAATGAAGCGGAAGCGGAAGAGGAGAATCAGGAATCCTGGCTTCGTGAGCTGCAACGCCAACGCCACGAGACGGAGTGCGCCGACTTCGATCCCAACGCCGATCCGATCCAATACTCGGGCATGTCACGCGCCTTGCGCGAGTTCTTCAAGACCGTGCCGAGCTGGGTGTATCAACGCCTCGCCGCACTCGACACCGAACCGGCCCTGTCGCCGACGCTGATCCTGCTCGGGGAGGCGCTGGAAGTGGAGGCCACCAGTCTGCGCGTGCTCGATTTCCTGGAGCTGCGCGAGCAGTCCGAACCCCTGCGCATCCTGCTCGGGCGCTCGCGGCGTCACGGATTGCGGCTCAATCTGGAGCGTCTGTCTCGACTGCTGGGTCTAGAGCTGAGCCTGATCCGCAGCGCGCTGTCCCGCCGCGCCCCGCTACGCGCCCTGGGGCTGCTCGAACGCGAACGCCATCCGACCGACCTGGACGACTTCCTCTCGCCCAGCCCGCTGTTGCGCGAGGTGCTGGAGGCGGCGCCGACCGATATCGAGGGTCTGCTGGCGTTGCTGATCGAACCGGCGCCGCCCGGTCAGTGGCGCGTGCCGGACTTCCCGCATCTGGCTGAGGCCGCCGAGCGCACGCGCACCGTGCTGACCCAAGCGGCGGCCACGGGCACGGCGGGCGTCAATGCGCTCTTCTATGGTCCGCCCGGCACCGGCAAGACCGAACTGGCGCGCGCGCTGGCCTCCGCCGCCGGTCTGCGCGCCTATCAGGTGCGCAGCAGCGATGAAGACGAAGATGGACTCGACCGCGAGGGACGGCTGTCGGCCTATCTGGTCGCTCAGCGACTGTTGGCGCGGCGACGCGATGCGGTGCTGATCTTCGACGAGGTCGAGGATGCCTTCGAGTCGGGCGACAGCCTGTTGTCGCTGCTGCGCGGCGAGTCGGTCACGGGACATCAGAAGGGCTGGATGAACCGCATCCTGGAAGAGAACCCGGTCCCGGCGATCTGGATCAGCAACCGCACCTCGGGGATGGACGCGGCCTTTCTGCGTCGCTTCCTGCTGCCGCTGGCCTTCACCCTGCCGCCGCGCTCGGTGCGTCGGCAGATGGCCGAGCGTCATCTCGGGGATCTGGGGCTGAGTCCGGATCTGCTCGACGAGCTGGCGGCGGATACGGCGCTGGCCCCGGCGCAACTCGGGGCGGTGCGGCGGCTGCTGGATCTGCAACCGGAGTCGGCCCCCGAGCCGACGGTGCGCGCCGGGATCGCGGCGTTGCGGCAGCTGCTGCATGGGGCGCCCGCACCTCGCCGGCGCACGGCGGCCACGCGCTTCGATGTCGCCTATCTCAACCTGGGCGGCAGCCTCAATCCGAGCGCGCTGGTGCGGGCGCTGGAGCGTCAGGGGCACGGGCGGCTGTGCTTCTATGGCCCGCCCGGCACCGGCAAGACCGCCTTCGCCGAGGTGCTGGCCGAAGCGCTCGACCGCGAACTGGTCGCCCGTCAGGCCTCTGATCTGCTCTCGCCCTATATCGGCGAGACCGAGCACAACCTGGCGCGCCTGTTTCGCGAGATCGATCCCCGGCATACGGTGCTCCTGCTCGACGAGGTCGACAGCTTCCTCGCCGACCGGCGTCAGGCCCAGCGTAGCTGGGAGCGCACCCAGGTCAATGAGCTGTTGCAGCAGATGGAGCGCTTTCCAGGCATCTTCGTTGCCGCCACCAACCTGATGGCGGGACTCGATGGCGCGGCCCTGCGTCGCTTCGACTTCAAGCTGCACTTCCGGGCGCTGACCGGCCCGCAGCGGATCGCGCTCTTTGCCCGCGAGGCGCTGGGCGATGAACAGGCGCCGGTCCCGCCAGCCTATGGGCGTCATCTGGAGACCCTGCAAGGACTGACGCCGGGCGATTTCGCCACCGTCTGTCGTCAGCAAGCCCTGCTCGGCGAGACGCTCACGCCCGAGCAGTTCCTCAAGCGCCTCATGGCCGAATGGCGCCTCAAGAGCGAGGAGGCGCGGATGGCCTGACGGAACCCTAATCTGCCCTCTTGATCGGCTCCGGAAGTCCGGACATTCAAGCCAGGCTTTGAATGCCGTGCTTCTCGATGACGGTCAGGAGGCGCAGCGCCGGTCCGCCGGGGCGCTTGACGCCGCGCTCCCAGTCGGAGATCAGGTTTTTGCTGACGTTGAGATAGCGGGCAAAGACCGGCTGTGAGAGATGTTCGCGTTCGCGCAGGGCACGAATCGCCTCGGGCGGAAAGGACGCCACCGGCGTCAGGCAGGCGTCGTCGAACTCGCGCAGGGTCTGCTTGTCGATCGCGCCTAGATCGTGCAGGGCTTCCATCGTCTCATGAATCGAGGCCAGCGCTTCACTGCGGTACTGTTTAGTCATGACCATCCACCTCCCAAAATTGCCCGCTCTGGATCAGGGCTGCGATTTGCTCGTCCGTCAGATCCAGGACATGACGGGCGGATTTCTTGAAGGCCGCGTCTTCCTCGGCGCTGATGTTGGCTTGGTCACTCTTGGCGAATCCGTAGACGAAGAAGGCGCGATGGGCCTGGCGATACAGGATCAGTGTGCGATAGCCGCCTGAGCGTCCTTGTCCAGGGCGAGCCACGCGCTGCTTGATGACGCCGCCGCCGAGGTCTGCATCGATCAAGCCACGTTCGGCTCGCTGGACCGCCTCGCGTAACATCGCCGCCGGAATCTTCTGTTTGCGCGCGAAGCGCTCGAACCAGGCATTTTTGAAGATCCTCACACGCCGTTGCTCTCTGCTTTTATATCACACTAAGTATCATACAATAGTGATCTCTGCTCAACCTGCATGCAAGCCATCGAATTTGAGGCCCAATTGAAAGACGGCATGATTCGCCTGCCCACCCCATACCAACATTGGCGGGACAACCGTTCGGTCAAGGTCATCCTGCTCGCCACGGAAGACGCCCCCCAAACCAGGCCATCCGACGCGAGTCAGCGGCTCACCGCCATTCTGGAAATCGGCTGCCGCTGTGCCGCCGCGCCGGAACTCGATCCACGTAGCCCGGATGAAATCATCGGTTACGACGCCGACGGGCTGCCGGCCTGAAGTTGAACTCCATGGTCATAGATACCTCGGCACTGATCTGCATCCTCCTCGACGAGCCGAAAGCCGAGCACTATGCGCGCTGTTTGGCCGAGAAGGACTTTTCCAAGACCGATATCATCAGTGCGCTGTAGGCTTCGCGACAAATTTTGTCGCGCCAATAGGCTAGACTTCGGTTTCCCGATCTCATCTTGGAGTACGGCTTCGATGACCAACACGCCCCGTCATGCAACCGGCGCGCGCCCGGCCCTCTGGATGCTGCTGATCCTGCTCCCGCTGAGCACACTGGCCGACTCGGCCCTGAGTCCGGCACCAATCCTGAAACACGGCGCCTGTCCCAGCGGCTACAGTCCAAGCGGCGCCTATTGTGTCCCAGGCTCGAAAGCGCGCCTGGCCATCGACAAGCTCGGCGCCTGCCCCAGCGGCTACACGCCCAGCGGCGCCTATTGTCTGGCGGGTTCACAGGCACGCGCGGCCATCGCCAAGATCGGCAGTAGCTGTCCGTCCGGTTGGTCGCCGAGCGGGGCCTACTGTCTGCGCCGACGCTGAGGACGACACGCATGATCACAGCCACCACCACCGAATCAATCATCACCCCGCGCGTCATCGCCTCACCGTCGAGTTGGATCGAGGGCGAAGCCATCCGCCAGCTGGAGCAGACCGCCCGTCTGCCGGGGATGCGCGCCGCCGTCGGCCTGCCCGACCTGCATCCAGGCAAGGGCTATCCGATCGGTGCGGTCTTTCTGAGCGAACGGATCTATCCGGCGCTGGTCGGCAACGACATCGGCTGCGGCATGGCGCTGTGGCAAACCGAACTGACGGCCCGCCGCTTCAAGCCCGAGCGCGCTGCCGAACGCTTGCAGGGACTCGAAGGCCCCTGGGACGGCGATCTGGACGCCTGGCGCGCCGACTGGAATCTGGAGCCGACGCCCTTCGACAGCGCGCTCGGCACCATCGGCGGCGGCAACCACTTCGCCGAGTTGCAGGTGATCGAAAAGGTGCTGGACGAGACCGCGCTCGCCGCCCTGGAACTGGAGCCCGAGCGCCTCTGCCTGCTCGTCCACAGCGGTTCGCGCGGCTTGGGCGAGTCGATCCTGCGCGCCCAGGTCAACCAGTGGGGCCATGCGGGTCTGGCACCGGACAGCCCGGAAGCCGAGGACTATTGCGCCCGTCACGATCAGGCGCTGCGCTGGGCCGAGGCCAACCGCGCCCTGATCGCCGCACGACTGCTCGACGCGCTGGGCACGGAGGCCGAACAGCGGCTGGCGGTCTGGCACAACGGCGTCGAGCCGGTCGACTGGCACGGCGAGCGGCTGTGGCTGCATCGCAAGGGCGCGGCGCCCGCCGATCGCGGACCGCTGGTGATCCCCGGTTCGCGCGGCAGCCTGTCCTATCTGGTCGCACCGACGGGCGACGGCGAGACGAGCCTGCGGTCGCTCGCCCATGGCGCCGGACGCAAATGGAAACGCGGCGAGGCGCGCGCGCGACTGAGCGGACGTCAGCGCCCCGAGGATCTGGCCGTCACCGCGCTTGGCGGACAGGTGATCTGCGAGGACAAGGAACTGCTCTATGACGAAGCGCCCGAGAGCTACAAGGGTATCGAGCGTGTGATCGGCGATCTGGTCGCGGCCGGACTCTGTCATCCCATCGCCACCCTGTGTCCGGTCCTCACCTACAAGGTGCGCAAGGCGGAACACCAGCGCCCTGGCCGCGCACGTCAGACCGAGAGGCGTCGGCGATGAGCACTCCGACTCTATGGCTTCAGATGTCCGCCGGACGCTGTCCGTCCGAGTGCGAATGGGTGGTCGGACGGCTGGTTCCGGTGCTGACGCGCGAACTGACAGCGCGCGGACTGGCCGTCGAAGAGATCGACCGCGCCCCTGGCACGAACACCGGAGACGCACGTTCGGTACTGCTGCGGGTGAGCGGACCCGAGGTCGCGTCTCGGGTCGCCGACTGGTTGGGCACGGTTCAATGGATCGGCGCCAGTCCTTATCGACCGCATCACAAGCGCAAGAATTGGTTCGTCAGCGTCGCGGCTTTCAGTGAGCCGTCAGCCGAGCACTGGAACGAACGCGAGCTGAGCATCGAGACCCTGCGTGCGAGCGGTCCAGGCGGACAGCACGTCAACCGTACCGAGAGCGCGGTGCGCATCACCCATCGTCCGACCGCGTTGAGCGTGCTCGCCCAGGAAGAACGCTCGCAGCACCTCAACCGCCGACTGGCATTGGCGCGACTCGCCGCGCTGCTGGCCGAGCGCGCCGAGCAGCAATCCCGCGCCGCCGAGGATCAACGCTGGCGCCAGCACACCCAGCTCGAACGCGGCAATGCGGTTCGGATCTATCGTGGCGCCACATGGCAACGCGAGCGCTGATCGCAACCACATCGATTGCAGAACCGCCTCAATCGATCCCCTTCGAACTGGCCTGCCGCTTCAGGTGGATGAGCAGCAGCGACACCGCCGCTGGTGTGACACCGGGAATACGCGCGGCCTGTCCGATGGTCGCCGGACGCACCCGCATCAGCTTTTCGCGCACCTCGACCGAAAGTCCGCGCACCTGCGCATAGTCGAAGCTATCGGGCAGCGGCTTGAGTTCCTGCTCGCGCTGGCGCTCGATCTCAGCGCGCTGGCGGTCGATGTAACCGGCGTAGCGGGTCTGGATCTCCAGTTGCTCGGCGACCTCGGGCGCGACCGGCTCGGGCGGTTCGCCGGTCAGCGCCCGGATGCCGTCATAGCCGACATTGGGCCGCGCCAGCAGATCGAGCGCACGGGACTCGCGGCGCAACGGCTCGCCTAGCACCTGCGTCGCCAGCACCGGATCGAGCGTCTCGGGTCGCACCCAGGTCTCGCGCAAACGCTGACGCTCGCGCTCGATAGCCTCGTGCTTGCGCTCAAACTGCCGCCACTGTTCATCGCCGACCAGACCAAGCCGACGCCCGATCTCGGTCAGACGCAGATCGGCATTGTCCTCGCGCAGCAGCAGCCGGTATTCGGCGCGACTGGTGAACATGCGATACGGCTCATTCGTCCCGCGCGTGATGAGATCGTCGACCATGACCCCAAGATAGGACTCATCGCGGCGCGGATGCCAGGGTTCGCGCTCCTGCACCTGGAGCGCGGCATTGGCCCCGGCCAGCAGTCCCTGAGCGCCCGCTTCCTCATAGCCGGTGGTGCCGTTGATCTGACCGGCGAGAAACAGCCCCGACAGGGGTCGCGTCTCCAGCGAGGGTTTCAGATCGCGCGGATCGAGGAAGTCGTACTCGATCGCATAGCCGGGCCGGGTCAGATGCGCGCGTTCCAGCCCGACGATCGAGCGTACCAGCGCCTCCTGGATGTCATAGGGCAGACTGGTCGAGATGCCGTTGGGATAGACCTCGTGGGTCGTGAGTCCTTCCGGCTCCAGAAAGATCTGATGCGAAGTCTTGTCGGCAAAACGCACGATCTTGTCCTCGATCGAGGGACAGTAACGCGGCCCAACCCCTTCGATCACCCCGGTGAACAGCGGCGAGCGCGATAGCCCCGAGCGGATGATGTCGTGGGTGTGCTCGCTGGTGTGGGTGATGTGGCAGCTGACCTGACGCGGATGGTCCTCGGGCCGGCCCAGGAAGGAGAACACAGGCACCGGATCGTCGCCCGGCTGCTCGGCGAGCCGGCTGTAATCGATACTGCGCGCATCGAGGCGCGGCGGTGTCCCGGTCTTGAGCCGCTCGATGCGAAACGGCAGCTCGCGCAACCGTCGCGCCAGCCCGTTGGAGGGTGGATCGCCGGCCCGACCGCCCTCATAGTTGGACAGACCCACATGGATGCGACCGCCGAGGAAGGTGCCGACCGTGAGCACCACGGCGCGTGCCTGGAATTCCAGCCCCATCTGAGTGCGCACGCCGGTCACGCACTCGCCGTCGACCAGCAGATCCTCGACCGACTGCTGGAAGATCGACAATCCCGGCTGGTTCTCCAGCGCCGCGCGCACGGCGGCCCGGTAGAGCTGACGGTCGGCCTGGGCGCGGGTGGCGCGCACCGCCGGCCCCTTGCTGGCGTTGAGGATGCGGAACTGAATGCCGGCACGATCGGCGGCGCGCGCCATCAGGCCGCCCAAGGCGTCGATCTCGCGCACCAGATGCCCCTTGCCGATGCCGCCGATGGCCGGGTTGCAGCTCATCTGGCCTAGAGTCTCGATGTTCTGGGTCAGGAGCAGGGTGCGCACACCGCCGCGCGCAGCGGCCAGCGCGGCCTCTGTGCCGGCGTGGCCGCCGCCGACCACGATCACGTCATAGGTATCGCTTGCAAGCATCGAAGAGCAGGTCCGTGGAGGGTATGACAAAAGAGGGGCAGGCAGTGTAGGCGATTTGCCGCCGATCTTGCACCCTGCCCGAAGCGCGTGCGGCCTGGAAAACAACACGGAAATCCTGTGGAATTCAGTCATTCCCGATTCAAAACCCGCGTTTCGGCCCCGAACCGAGCGCCAGCGATCTCACCGAGTCCCAGATGAGCTTACATCCGACATCCAGTCCCGCCCGACCCAATCTCGCCGAGAGCATCCTGCTGGAGGCCGGCGCCGTCATCCTCGGCAAGGATCGCGAACTGCGTCTGGCA
The DNA here is from genome assembly GCF_013385175.1 of Allochromatium humboldtianum. GTDB lineage: Bacteria > Pseudomonadota > Gammaproteobacteria > Chromatiales > Chromatiaceae > Thermochromatium > Thermochromatium humboldtianum. The sequence goes on from NZ_JABZEO010000008.1 coordinate 106,572, forward strand.
CTGGCCTGTCTGCTCGCGCGCGGTCATCTGCTGGTCGAGGATCTGCCGGGCGTCGGCAAGACCACGCTCGCGCATCTGCTGGCGCGACTGCTCGGGCTGGACTATTCGCGCATCCAGTTCACCAGCGACCTGCTGCCGGCCGATGTCATCGGCGTCTCGGTCTATGATCGCGCCTCCGAGAGTTTCCGCTTCCATCCCGGCCCGATCTTCTCGCAACTGATCCTCGCCGACGAGATCAACCGCGCCACGCCCAAGGCGCAGAGCGCGCTGCTCGAAGCCATGGAGGAACGTCAGGTCACGGTCGAGGGCGAGACGCGGCGGCTGCCCGAACCCTTCTTCGTCATCGCGACCCAGAACCCGCTGTTCCAGGTCGGCACCTTTCCGCTGCCCGAGTCGCAGCTCGACCGCTTTCTGATGCGCATCCATCTCGGCTATCCAGCCGCCGAGCAGGAAAAGGCGCTGCTCGCCGGCGAGGATCGGCGCGAGATGGTCGCGCGCCAACGACCGGCGCTGACCAACGCCGAGCTGATCGAATTGCAGAAGTCCGTGATCCGTATCCATGCCGCATCGCCGATCATCGACTACATCCACGCCATTCTTCAGTTCACGCGCGGCTCGGAACGCTTCGCCTATGGACTCTCGCCGCGCGCCGGGCTGGGTCTGTTGCACGCGGCCAAGTCCTGGGCTCTGCTCGCCGGGCGCGACTATGTGATGCCTGAGGACGTGCAGGCGGTGCTGCCGGCGGTGGCGGTGCATCGCTTGACCGGGGGCGAGCCGGGGCAGCGGATCGGGGACGACGAGGTAGCGCGCTTCATCCTGACCAACGTGCCGGTTTGAATCGAACGGGATGGGATGCCACATCCTCAGTCAAACCAACATCCGAACCGAATCTTGAGCGCAACGACACGCCCTGACAGCCATGTCCCAAGTCTCCGACAGCCTCCGCGAGCGCACGCGCCGCTATTTCGACAGCCTGCTGCGCCGGGTGCCGCCCGGACCCGATGGCGTGGCGCGCGTCGGCGGGCGTCAGATCTATATCGTGCCGACCCGCGCCGGGTTCATGTATGGCGCGGTGATGCTGGTGATGCTGCTCGGATCGCTGAACTATCAGAACAACCTGGGGCTGCTGTTGACCTTCTTCCTGGCCTCGGTCGGGCTGGTGGCCATGCATCATGCCTGGTTCAATCTGCTGGGGCTGGCGGTGCAGGCGCGCGGCGGCTCGCCGGTGTTCGCCGGGGAACGGGCGCGCTTCGAGGTGGCCGTGCGCGCCGAGGGCGAACGTCCGCGCCATGACATCCGTCTGCGCAAGAACGGCGAGACGCCGACGCCGGTTCATATCGGCGCCGGGGATCAGGCGCTGGTCGCCCTGGCCGTGCCGACCGAGAAGCGCGGCTGGCATCGGCTGATCGACGTGATGGTCGAGACGCGCCATCCGATGGGACTGTTTCGCGCCTGGACCTATGTCGCCACCGAAGCCAAGACCCTGGTCTTCCCCAAACCCGCGCCCCAGGCGCCCGAACCGGGCCATGATGCCGGCGACAGCCCACGTCCGCATCGCACCCGGCACGAAGGAGCGGAAGATTATCTCGGCTCGCGCGGCTATCGTCCGGGCGATTCGATCCGGCACATCGACTGGAAGGCTTACGCACGCGAACGCGGGCTGGTGGTCAAGCAATACGGCGGCGAGCAGGGCCAGGAGGTCTGGATCGACTGGGCACGGCTCAACGCGCCCGATCCCGAGATCCGGCTCGGTCTGCTGACGCGGCAGGTGCTCGACGTCAGCGCCGGCCCGACGCGCTTCGGTCTGCGTCTGCCCGGCGCGGTCGAGGGGTTGTCCCAAGGCGCCGCCCATACCGAACGCTGTCTGACCCGACTGGCACTCTTCGGCCATGCACAAGACTGATTCCATGACGCGCAAGACCAATCGCATCCCAGCGGACGAACGGCCCGAGCGTCATCAGATCTTCTGGACCACGCTGCTGGTCGCGGCGGCCTGCGCCCCGTTCGCGCGCTATCTCGACGGTCAGGTCACGGCTTTCCTGGCCCTGATCCTGGCCATCCGGCTGGTGGCGCTGCGCTGGCCGGCGGCGCTGCCCAACCGCTGGATTCGCGCCCTGCTGGCTTTCGCCGGTCTGGGCAACTGTCTGGCGGCCTATCACACAGTCACAGGCCAGGACGGCGGCTCGGCGCTGCTGGCGACCATGCTCGTGCTCAAGCTGCTGGAACTCGACACCAAGCGCGACCTGCGTCTGGTGCTGATCCTGCTCGGGTTTCTGAGCGTGGTGCAGTTCCTGTTCGACGAATCCTTCCAGCTCACCCTCTATCTGGGACTGATCGCTCTGGGTCTGGTCACGCTGCTGACCGAACTCAATGGCGGACTGGGGGCGGCGGGTCTGCGTCCGGCGCTGCGGGTGAGTGCGCGACTGGCGCTCCAGGCCATCCCGCTCACCCTCGTTCTCTTCGTGCTGTTTCCGCGTCTGACCGCCCCACTCTGGAGCCTGGGGATCGACAGTTCCAGGGGCTTGATGGGCATGTCGGACAGCATGGAGCCGGGCAATATCAGCGAGCTGGTGGTCAATGGCGAGCTGGCCTTTCGCGCGCGTTTCGCTGGCCGGCGGCCGGATGCCAATCAGCTCTACTGGCGCGGCCCGGTCCTGTGGAAGATGGATGGACGCCGCTGGACGCCGGACGCGCCGCCGTCTGGCTGGCAGCGACCGGCACGGCTGATCGAATCGTCCGACCCGATCGAGTACGAAGTGGTCATGGAACCGACCAAGCAGCGCTGGCTGTTCGCGCTCGACATGCCGGTCAGCGAGCCGGAGGGCACGGCGATCAGCCCGGACCATCAGTTGCTGTCGAACCAGCCGGTGACAGCGCTCAAGCGCTACAACGCGCGCTCGGTCCTCAGCTATCGCACCGCCGAGCCGGACGAGCGGGTGCGCGCGCTGGCGCTCGAACTGCCCGCGAACGTCACGCCCCGGATGCGCGCCCTGGTGGAAGACTGGCGCACTCAGGTGGCTGATGGTCGCGAAGAACGCGCCGACGACTGGACACTGGTCCAGCGGGCGCTGGCCCATTTCAACCGCGAGAACTTCTATTACACCCTGCTGCCGCCCAAGCTCGGCGCCAATCCGGCCGATGAGTTCCTGTTCGAGACCCGCCGCGGCTTCTGTGAGCACTATGCCAGCAGTTTCGCGCTCCTGATGCGGATTGCAGGCATTCCGTCGCGCATCGTGCTCGGCTATCTCGGCGGCGAGACGAACGACTTCGGCGGCTATACCATCGTGCGTCAGTCCGATGCCCATGCCTGGGTCGAGGTGCTGATCGAGGGACGCGGCTGGGTGCGGGTCGACCCGACGGCGGCGGTCGACCCATCGCGAATCGACAATCGCCTGGCCACCGAGCTGCTGGGGGCCGGCGCCTCGGTGCGCTTCGATCTCGGCGAGGCCGCTGCACTGGCGCGCTGGATGCGCGATCTGCGTCTGCTGGGCGACACTCTGGAAGCGACCTGGCAGAACTGGGTGCTGGATTTCTCGGCTCAGGATCAGCGCCGGCTCATGGATCGGCTCGGGCTGGGCGCCTGGCAGGAATATGGACTGGCGGTGCTGATGGTGCTGGCCGTGTCACTGACGCTGGGCGGCATCCTGCTGGTCCTGATGCACGAACGCACCGAGCGCGATCCGCTCGAACGGCTCTATGCGCGTCTGTGCCGGCGGCTGGCCGGTGTCGGACTGCCGCGCCTGCCGCACGAGGGACCGGGCGACTATGGCCAGCGCGTCACCGCCGCGCGGCCGGATCTGGCCTCGACTGTCGGCGGTTTCCTCGCGCTCTATGTCCCGGCGCGCTATGGCGAGCGGTCCACGCCGGAGACGCTGCAACGGCTGTCCAATCTGCTACGTGACTTCGATCCCAAGGCTCAGTCGGTCCAGAGCGCGTTCAGGGGGAAGGTCACAGCCTCGAACGGCGGCTGACTGACGGGACTGTCGTCCTTGAGCGTATCGAGCAGCAACCAGTGCCCGTCGGCCTGGAGTCGGTAGACCTCCAGCGTCCGCGCCTGCGGATCGATCAGCCACAGATGTTCGACGCCCTCGCGCGCATAGATCGGCCGCTTGATTGCGCGATCCTTGGCAGCTGTGGAGGGCGAGAGGATTTCGCACACCCAATCAGGAGCCAGATCGAACCAGGCCGTATCCGGGATAGCGGGCATCCGCTCGCGCCGCCAGCCGGCCAGATCCGGCACCAGGACATCCGCCCCCAGATGCAGTTCAGGTTCATCGAGTATCCACCAGCCGCCCGGTCCACCGATGCCGCCATGAAAGGGACCGCCAACCAGAAAACCGAGCGCCGAGTAAGCCAGGGCATGTTTCGGAGCCGGACGCGGCTGCGCATACAGGGTGCCGTTCAGAATCTCGCCCACCAGATGCTCGGGCAGGTCGAGGATATCGTCGTAACAGGCCAGCTTGAGGGCGGCTTGAGACATTAGGCGTCTTCCTCCAGACTGAATGTCGAGGCTCAAGATAGCGCACGAACCGCCGCTGTGCGCGTGCGCGCGACCCACTGCGCCACGGCTGCATGCAGTTCCTTGAGTCCGAGCGGCTTGGTCAGATAGTCGTCCATGCCGGCCTCCAGACACTGTTCACGATCACCAGGCATGGCGAGCGCGGTCAGAGCGATGATGGGAACGGTCCGCAGCGCCGGATCGGATCTCAAGCGGCGCGTGGTTTCGAGACCGTCCATCCCCGGCATCTGCACGTCCATCAGGATCACATCCGGTCGCGGCGCATGTACCAACCTGATGGCCTCTGGCCCACTGCCGGCTGTGTGCACCTCGCAGCCGCGAATGCGCAGATAGGCCGAGAACATCTCCAGATTGCCCGGATTGTCGTCGACCAGCAGCACGCGCCAGGGTTCGCGCGCACCGGCCTCGATCCCTGACTCACCCGCCTCGGTGGAGTCGGGTTGCAACCGATCGGCCCGTTGCGCCGCCGGATCCCAGGGCAACCGGATCTCGAACCGGCTCCCCTGCCCCACTTCGCTCTCGACCTGGATGCGCCCGTGGTGCAGCTCGGCCATCCCAGAGACGAGCGCCAGCCCCAGTCCGGTACCGTCGTACTGACGCGCCGGGCGGCTGTCGAGCTGCACGAAGGGTTGGAACAACCGCTCGAACTGCTCGCGCGGAATGCCCACACCCGTATCCCAGATGCCGAAACACAGCTCACCACGCTCGGCATCGGCCTGGACATCGAGTCCGATCGAACCGCCTTCTGGGGTGAACTTGACCGCGTTGCCCAACAGATTGACAAGCATCTGTTTGAGCCGCCGACTGTCACCGCGCACCAGTCGCGCCTTAGGATCGATCACCAGCGAAACCCTGAGTCCCTTGCGCTTGGCTGCCGGTCCGATCAGACGCAGACTGGCCTCGCAGAGCTGATCGACCGGCACCTGATCCCAGCGCAGATGCATCTGGCCGGAGGCCACGCGCGACATATCGAGAATATCGTTGATGAGTTCCAGCAGATGGGTGCCGTTCTCGTGGATCATGCGCGCCGCCTTTTCCTGCTGGGCGCTCAGCGGACCGAGCAGGCCATCACCCATGGTCTCGGAGAGACCCAGGATCGAGGTCAGGGGCGTGCGCAGTTCATGGCTCATGGCGGCGAGGAACTCGTCCTTGGCCTGGGCGGCGCGCGCCAACTCAGCGTTCGCGTGATCCATCTGACGCGCCGCCTCCTCCGTGGTCGCGATCGGGCGTCCGATGGAACGATCGACCAGCCAGATCAGCAGCAGCGCCGTGCCGCTCATCAGGGCGCCGGTGAGGATCAGGGTCCAGAACTGATGCCGGCGGGCGGCGAGCTGCACCTGCGCTAGAGTCGTCTCACGATGCGCGAGCGCTGAATCGACCAGCCGATCGAGCAGATCGGTCGGTTCGCGGTCGATGCCGCGCACCTGCCGGTCGACCTCAAGCTGGGGCGCGGCATCCTCGGGCCGGTAGACGGCGAGCGCAGCGCGATATTCGCGTCCGAGCCGGTCGTGCGCCGCGAGAAACTGCTCGGCCTCGGCGCGCGCCTCGGGATTGGGCTGCAACAGTCCGACCAGTCGCTCCAGATACGCGCGTGTCGCGCCCTCCTCCTGCTCGAACTGCGCGACATAGCGGGCGCGCAGTTCGGCATCGCTGCCGCGCAGCAGGATGTTCTTCCATTCCTGGACCTGCTTCTTGAAATGCACCTGGGCGGTCAGGGCCAGCGTCAGGATGTCCGACGAGGTCTCCAGGATCTCGGCCTCGCGGCTCGCGGCCTGGGTGAGTCGGTGGAAGCCGTGGAGACTGGCGAGCAGGTTCAGCGCGAGGATCGCGATCAGCCCGAGGGCGAGCTTGGTTCGGATCGACATGTCCATCCCGGTTCGGGCAGCTCACCCTCGACCATGATCGGCTTGAGGGCGTGGAGGATACTGGAGAAGAGCGTGCTGTGTTCGGCTTCCTCGCGCGCCAGCAAGGCTTTCATGTGCTCGCGGCGGGTCGGCATGGTGAAGCAGGCCGGGCAGGAATCCGGGATCACGGGCAAGCCGGCGCGACGGGCGAAGTCGGCCGTCTGGCGCTCGCGGCAGTAGACCAGCGGGCGGATGATGCGCACATCGCCGTCCTGGTTGCGATAGTGCGCCTTCATGGTGCGCAACTGACCGCCGTGGAACAGCGACATCAGCAGACTCTCGGCCAGATCGTCGAGATGCTGGCCCAGCGCCAGCACGTTGTAGCCATGTTCGCGACAGAGCCGGTACATGATGCCGCGCTTCATGCGCGAGCAATAGGCGCAGAACGAATCGCCGTCCATGTGCGTCTTGGCCTGTTCCATCAGCGGCTGCTGTTCATAGTGCCAGGTCAGACCGAGCTGGTCGTAATAGTCTTTCAAGGCCTGAGGATCATAGCCCGGAACCTCGGGGTCGACGGTGAGGACCGCCAGCTCGAAACGGACCGGGGCATAGGTGCGCAGATGGGCCAGGATCTGGAGCAACGAGAGCGAATCCTTGCCGCCGGAGACGCCGAGGAGGATGCGATCCCCCTCGCCGATCATGCGGAAATCAGCGATGGCCCGCCCGACCTGGCGTAGCAACGACTTGGGTGGTTTGACCGATGGGGTGCTTGGAGTGTTCATGGCGCGGAGTGTAGCGCACTCCCCGTCTCGGGACCGACAGCGGAAAGCGGTAGCTCTCGACACGCCACTCGTCGGCGTCGGCGATCAGCACCAGACAGGATGGTCCGCCATGGGTGCGCGAGCGTCCGGCCGCGCCTGGATTGAGCACCCAGGGTTGCGCATCGAGATCTGTTTCCAGCTGATGACTGTGGCCATAGACGATGGCGCGCGCCTCGGGGAAGCGTGCGCGCAACAGGGCATGGCGGTTGCGCGCCGGCAGCTGATGACCGTGGATGAGCACCAGTGAGCCGCCGGGCAGCGGCTGCTCCAGCCACTCGGGCAGATGCACCAGCAGCCGCCGGTCTTCCTCCGGCCACTTGCGCGCCACATCGTTGTTGCCGAAGACCGCCAGCACCCGTCCCAGACGCGGCTGGAGCTGGGAGAGGATGGCGGCATGACCGATGTCGCCGCCGTGCAGCGCCAGATCGCAGTCGTCGACGATCTCGCGCACACGCGGATCGAGCGCGCCATGGGTATCGGAGAGCAGCGCCACCCGCACCCGCTTCAAACTCGGCAGGGTGTTCAAGCACACCTCGATCGGATCATCAGCCTCACCAGACTCACTCCAGATTCAACACCAGCTTGCCCGTCACATGGCCCTGTTCGAGCAGACGATGCGCCTCGGCGGCTTCGGCGAGCGCAAAGGTCTGTGAGACATGCACCCGCAGATCACCGCGATCGATGAGATCGCCGCAACGGCGCAGGATCTGGCCCTGATGCAGCCGGGCGCGCGGCAGATCATAGAGCATCGGGGTCAGCATCAGCTCCAGGCTCAGACGCAGATTGCGCAGCCGGGCTTCCTTGAGATCCAGCTCCGGGCCGGGATCGAGGATCGTCACCAGATCGCCATAGTGCGCCATGGCCGGGATGGTGCGACGGAAGACCTCGGGACCGACGGTGTCCAGGGCGATGTCGACGCCCTGCCCTTCGGTCCAGTCCATGACCGCCTCGACCAGATCCTCATCGTGATAATTGATGCAGAACTCAGAGCCGAGTTCATGCGCGAGCGCGGCCTTCTCAGGTCCGCTGACCGTGGTGCAGACACGCGCACCGGCCAGCCGTGCGAGCTGGATGGCGACATGACCGACGCCGCCGGCCCCGGCATGGATCAGCACCCGCTGGCCCTCGGCGAGCCGCGCGCGGTCGTGCAGCGCCTCCCAAGCCGTCAGCAGCACTAGGGGCGCGGCGGCGGCCTCGACCATGCCGACGGCGCGCGGTTTGGCCTGGACGAACTGCTGATCGATGACGCGATACTCGGCATAGTTGCCGGCCGCACCGCCGAGTCCGCCATGACAGAACCAGACCTCGTCGCCGGGCTTGAAGCGTGTCACATCCTCACCGACGGCCTCGACCACACCGGCCCCATCGCAGCCGAGCACGGCGGGCAGTCCCTCCGGGAGCATCGGGCCGCGTTGGCGGATCTTGGTATCGATCGGATTGACACCGGCGGCACAGAGTCGGACACGAATGTCGTCCGGCCCGGTCAGTTCAGGCTGCGGACGTTCGACCAGTCGCAACACCTCGGGGCCGCCGGTTTCCTGTATCTCGATGACATTCATCCGGAGAAATCCTCTCGTTTCAGGTCTCGCCTCCCCGAAGCGCACGACGGGGCGGCTTGAGACATCAATGACTTGGATGTAGGGTGGATCGCGTGTTCAGACAAGTCCACAGACTCAGTATGACGCACGAGGCGACCGAGGACCGAAAATCGTTCTACAGTCGACCCATGCGCCGATCCCGCCTTCATCACTTCACGACCGGAGAATCTCCATGTCCGACACCGCCGGAGCCAGCGCCGAAAAACCGCGCCTGATCGTGCGCAACGCCCGTATCCGCGACATCGCGGCCATCCGCGCCCTGGTCGCCAAGGTCTATGCGCCCTCCGGGATGAGCAGCTATTCGCCGGCCATGCTGCGGGGTCAGATCAACAACTTCCCCGAAGGCCAATTCGTGGCCGAATACGATGGGGCCATCGTCGGTTATTGCGCCACCTTCCTCATCGACGGCCAGAACGCCCTGAAACCTCACACTTGGCGCGAGATCAGCGGCGGCGGCTATGCCTCGCGCCATGATCCCGACGGCGACTATCTCTACGGGATGGAGGTCTGTGTCGATCCCGACCACCGTGGTTCGCGCATCGGTCAGCGTCTCTACGACGAACGCAAGAAGCTCGCCCGCTCCTGGGGAGCCAAGGGGATCGTTTTCGGCGGACGTCTGCCGACGCTCGCCCGCCGTGCGCGCCGCTTCGACAGTCCGGACGCCTATATCGAGGAGGTCCGCCAGAACCGTCAGCGCGATCCCGTACTGAGCTTCCAGATGCGCAACGGATTCGAGATCCTGGGCCTGCTGCCCGACTATCTCCCGGAGGACAAGGACTCGCTCGGCTATGGCGTGCATCTGCTCTGGCGCAATCCCAATGCCCCGGACGAACGCGAGGAGAAACGCGCCAAGCGCTATGGCGGACGTCTGCCCGATACGGTGCGCGTGGCCACGGTGCAGTACATGCAGCGGCGCGTGCGCTCGTTCGAGGAGTTCCTGGATCTGGTGCGCTATTTCGTCGACGTCACCGCCGACTACCGGGCCGATTTCGTCGTCTTCCCCGAACTCTTCTCGCTCCAGCTCCTGTCGATGGAAGACGAGCAGCTCTCGCCGGCCGAGTCGATCGAGGCCCTGACCAAGTACAGCACCCCGCTCAAGGAGGCCCTGCGCGACATGGCGGTGCGCTACAACATCAACATCATCGGCGGCTCGCATCCGACGCGCATGCCCAACGGACGGGTCGAGAATATCTGCTATGTCTGTCTGCGCGGCGGCGAGATCCACGAGCAGGCCAAGATCCATCCCACGCCCAACGAGGTCTACTGGTGGAACATCGAGGGCGGACACGCGCTCAACGCCATCAACACCGACTGCGGTCCCATCGGGGTGCTCATCTGCTATGACTCGGAGTTCCCCGAACTCGGGCGTCATCTCGCTGACCAGGGGGCCAACATCGTCTTCGTGCCCTTCTGTACCGACGAGCGTCAATCCTATCTGCGGGTGCGCTACTGCTGTCAGGCGCGCGCGGTCGAGAACCAGTGCTATGTCGTGATGTCGGGCAACGTCGGCAATCTGCCCAACGTGCACAACATGGACATCCAGTACGCCCAGAGCTGTATCCTGACGCCATGCGACTTCCCCTTCGCCCGCGACGGTGTGGCCGCCGATACCACGCCCAACGTCGAGACCGTGGCCTTCGCCGATCTACGGCTGGAGGCGCTACGGGCGGCGCGCAACGGCGGGACGGTGCAGAACCTCAAGGATCGCCGGCACGATCTCTACACGACCGTGTGGCGCGAGAAGGGGTAGGCTTTTAGGTTTCAGGCTTGACCGAGGCGTTGACGGCCCGAGTGTCGACCAGCGGGGGACGCCGTGAATCCGTCCCTGGAGGCTTGATGGCCGCATCCATGCGGCCAACACCCCCGCTGATCGACACTCGGGCCTTGGGCTGTCGTGGTCGAACCGAACGCGATCAGGCGTGATAGGCGCGGCTGAGTTCGTGCACGGCGGCGATCATGGCCGCCGGGCGCTCGGGATCGACGTCCGGGGTGATGCCGTGGCCCAGGTTGAAGACATGGCCCGAGCCGTGACCATAGCTGGCCAGGACGCGCGCGACCTCTTCACGGATGCGCTCGGGCGAGGCGTAGAGGGTGCAGGGATCCATGTTGCCCTGGAGCGCGACCCGATCCTCGACCATCCGGCGCGCGTCGGCCAGATCCGTGGTCCAGTCGACGCCGAGCGCGTCACAGCCGGTCTTGGCCATGTCGCCGAGCCACTGACCGCCGTTCTTGGTGAACAGGATCACCGGCACCTTGCGGCCCTCGGCCTCGCGGGTCAGACCCTCGACCACGCGCTGCATGTAAGCCAGCGAGAACTCGCGATAGTTGGCCGGCGCCAGCGAGCCGCCCCAGGTGTCGAAGATCATGGTCGCCTGGGCGCCGCGCGCGACCTGGGCGTTGAGATAGGTCGTCACCGAGTCGGCGACCTTTTCCAGCAGGCGGTGCAGCAGCGCCGGCTGGTCGAACATCATCGCCTTGATCTTGGAGAAGTTCTTGCTGCCGCTGCCCTCGACCATGTAGGTCGCCAGGGTCCAGGGGCTGCCGGAGAAGCCGATCAGCGGCACCCGGCCGTTGAGCGCGCCGCGAATGGTGGAGACGGCGTCCATGACGTACTTCAGCTCGCCCTCCGGGTCAGGGATCGGCAGTCGATCGACGTCGGCGGCTGTGCGCACCGGACGCTCGAAGTTCGGACCCTCGCCCTCGGCGAAGTACAGACCCAGGCCCATGGCATCGGGCACGGTCAGGATGTCGGAGAACAGGATGGCGGCATCGAGCGGATAGCGGTCGAGCGGCTGGAGCGTCACCTCGCAGGCCAGCTCCGGATTCTTGCACAGATCCATGAAGCTGCCGGCCTTGGCGCGCGTGGCACGGTACTCGGGCAGATAGCGTCCGGCCTGGCGCATCATCCAAACCGGCGTGTAATCAACGGGTTCGCGCATCAGGGCGCGCAGGAAGGTGTCGTTTTGCAGCTGGGTCATGAATCGGGCTCGATCTTGAATGGGGTGAAAACCAGGGGTCGAGCCGTGCATTCTACTACGGCGAGGGCGCTCGGGTACGCCCTTGCGCGAGAACTGTCGCAGGCGTAGATTGTGGGCTAAATTTTGATCTTGAAAATCAATGACTTGAAAATGGATAACCTGTTGACAATCCTGTGGATAACTTGTTGATAATGCGTGCACAAAAAATCAGAGCGTTTTCTATGCACATTTCACTCACAGGTTATCCACAAACGCATAAGGCTTTAAATATTTGATAAATATGGTCAAATCTGACTTATCCACTTATCCACAGGCCTTATAACTACTATCTTTATATCTATCTTATAGATAGTTATTGAGAGGACGCCGGTTTAAAATCGCCCGATGGACGTTTCCCCCCTGCTCGACTCACTCAACGCGGCGCAACGCGAAGCCGTTTCCGCCGATCCGGGTCATCTGCTGATCCTTGCCGGTGCCGGATCGGGCAAGACGCGCGTGCTCGTTCATCGCATCGCCTGGCTGCTTCAGGTCCAACAGGTTCAGCCCTGGTCGATCCTGGCCGTCACCTTCACCAACAAGGCCGCGCGCGAGATGCGCGGTCGACTCGACGAGATGCTCGGCACTCCGGTCGGCGGCATGTGGGTCGGTACCTTCCATGGTCTGGCTCATCGCTTTTTGCGCGCGCACTGGCAGGACGCGGGTCTGCCCCAGCAGTTCCAGATCCTCGACTCGGACGATCAGCTTCGGCTCATCAAGCGGCTGCTCAAGGAGATGCAGATCGACGAGGCTCGCTGGCCGCCGCGTCAGATCCAGGGCTTCATCAATCGCCAGAAGGACGAGGGACTGCGTCCGCATCACCTGTCCGAGACCGGCGACTTCGTTCAGGACAGGATGATCGCGGTCTATCGCGAATACGAGGCCGCGCGCATTCGCAGCGGTTCGCTCGACTTCGCCGATTTGCTGCTGTGCACGCTGGAGCTGCTGCGTGAGCGGCCGGACATCCTCGGTCATTATCAGCGACGCTTCGCGCATATCCTGGTCGACGAGTTCCAGGACACCAATGCCATCCAGTACGCCTGGCTGCGTCTGCTCGCCGGTAGTGACAATCATCTGTTCGCTGTCGGCGACGATGATCAGTCCATCTACGGCTGGCGCGGAGCCAAGGTCGAAAACATCCAGTCGTTCCAAAAGGACTACCCGACGACCCGGACCATCCGGCTGGAGCAAAACTATCGCTCGACGGGCACCATCCTGGCCGCCGCCAATGCGTTGATCGCCAACAACCCCACGCGACTGGGCAAGAACCTCTGGACCCAGGACGGCGCCGGTGAGCCGATCCGCCGCTATACGGCCTTCAACGAGGTCGACGAGGCGCGCTTCGTCATCGAACGCATCCGCCGCTTCGTCGACGAGGGTCATCGGCGCGATGAATGCGCCATCCTCTATCGCACCACGGCCCAGTCGCGGCTGTTCGAGGAAGCGCTGCTCCAGGCCGGCATTCCCTATCGGGTCTATGGCGGACTGCGCTTCTTCGAGCGCGCCGAGATCCGCGATGCACTGGCCTATCTGCGTCTGATCGCCAATCCGAACGACGATGCCTCGTTCGAGCGCGTGGTGAATCTGCCCACGCGCGGCATCGGCGAGCGCACGGTCGAGCTGGTGCGCGAGCAGGCACGTGCGGCCCGCGTCTCGCTGTGGCGTGCGGCGCGTGAACTCAGTGCAAGCGGAGCGCTCAGCCCACGGGCGAGCAATGCGCTACGGGGTTTCCTCGACCTGATCGAGAGCCAGCGTGATGCGAGTGAGGATCGCGCACTCAGCGAAATCGCTGACCGCGTGATCGAAGTGACCAGACTGATCGAGCACTTCAAGAACAGCAAGGACGGCAAGGGACAGGATCGGATCGAGAACCTGGAGCAGCTTATCGAGACCGTCAGCCGGTTCGAGCAGGATCTGCCCGACGAGGAAGGTGATCCGCTCGGCGCCTTCCTGGCCCATGCCGCGCTGGAGGCGGGTGAAGCCGAAGCCGATCCGTTCGAGGACAGCGTGCAGCTCATGACGCTGCACAGCGCCAAGGGACTGGAGTTTCCGCTGGTGTTCCTGGCCGGACTGGAGGAAGGGCTGTTTCCGCACAGTCTCTCGGCCGACGATCCGGCACGCCTGGAGGAAGAGCGGCGGCTGTGCTATGTCGGCATGACGCGCGCCATGCGCCAGCTCTATCTCACCCAGGCTGAGAGTCGGCGGCTCTATGGACGTGAGGAGTATCCGGCGCCGTCGCGCTTCCTGCGCGAGATCCCGGCCGAATTGATCGAGGAAGTCCGCGGTGGCGGTGTCGCCCGACCGGCGTTTGCGCCGAAATCCGCTACCAGTAGTCCGGTCAAGCATTCAGCCGGCGCCCAGGCGCCCGAAGGCTACCGGCTCGGCCAGCGCGTGCGTCATCCCAAGTTCGGCGAGGGCGTGGTGCTCAACAGCGAGGGGCGCGGCGCTCAGGCACGCATCCAGATCGACTTCAAGGGCAGCGTCGGGGCCAAATGGCTGGTGCTGACCTATGCGCGGCTGGAAGCCGTTTAGACGCGCTTGGACGCTTCAGAGATAGCCTTGGAGATCGCCCACATGCACAGCTACGAATCCGACATCATTGCCTGGGCCAACGAACAGGCCGGACTGTTGCGCGCCGGACGATTCGATCTGCTGGACATCGCACATATCGCCGAGGAGATCGAGGACGTGGGCAAGAGCGAACAACGCGAGTTGGCCAATCGTATGGCCATACTGCTGAGCCATCTGCTCAAGTGGCGCTATCAGCCGGAGCGACGCGGCGCGAGTTGGGAAAGTACGATTCGCGAACAGCGGCGCGCCCTCGCCCGCCGTCTGCGCAAAACGCCCAGCCTCAAATCCTGTCTCGACGATCCGGATTGGTGGTCCGATGCCTGGCTGGATGCTCGCACCCTGGCGACCAATGAAACCGGTATTGCGTTCGATCGCTTCCCATCCGATTGTCCCTGGACGAGCACCGAGGCGCTCGACGAGCACTGGCCATCCGAATAATCCGCGATCTCAAGCACGATCCGCCCTACAATAGTCCGTTTCATCCATCTCCCACGGCGTTCGTCCAACCATGTCCGAGTCCGCAAGCTTCGAAGATCTGCTCAACGAGTTCGACCAGACCCATCCACAGGCCCAGAAAGGCGAGCCGACCGTGGGTGACAAGGTCAGCGGCATCCTGATCGCGATCGGCGAGGAGTTCGCCTTCGTCGACCTGGGCGCCAAGTCCGAGGGTCGGCTTGATCTGGCCGCGATCCGCGACGCCGAGGGTCAGTTCAAGTACGCCGTCGGCGACACCGTCGAGACCCATGTCACCGGCAAGGACGAGGAGAGCGGGATGCTGCTGCTCGGCAGCCAGCACGGTCACAAGTACCATGGTCTCGACGAACTCGAACGCGCCTATCGTCAGGGCCTGCCGGTCCAGGGGCAGGTGACGGGCGCGGTCAAGGGCGGGTGCGAGGTCCAGGTCGCCGGTATCCGTGCCTTCTGCCCGGCCTCGCAGATCGATATCCGCTTCATCGAGGATCTGTCCGAATTCGTCGGCCAGAAGCTCGACTTCCGGATCACCAAGTTCGAGGGCGGACGTCGGCCCAATCTGGTGGTCTCGCGCCGTGCGCTGCTGGAAGAAGAACAGCGCATCAAGGCCGAGGAACTGCGCGCCCAGCTCAAGGAGGGCGCCGTCCTCACCGGCACCGTGACCTCGCTCAAGGACTATGGCGCCTTCGTCGACCTCGGCGGACTGGAAGGCATGATCCACATCAGCCAGCTCGCCTTCGGTCACGTCAAGCACCCGAAGGAGGTGTTGCAGCCCGGCCAGCAGGTCGAGGTCAGCGTGCTGCGCATCGAGCCAGCGACCGACGCCAAGAAGCGCGAGAAGATCGCGCTCTCCATCCGCGCCCTGAGCCGCGATCCCTGGCTCGATGCCATCGAGCAGTTCCCAGCCGGCACGCGCATTCAGGGACGTGTCGCGCGCTTGCAGCCGTTCGGCGCCTTCATCGAGCTGGCGCCCGGTGTCGATGGTCTGGTCCATATCAGCGAACTGGGCGCCGGTCGGCGCGTCCAGCATCCGAGCGAGGTGCTCAAGGAAGGCGATGAGGTGACGGCGACCGTGCTCGGCGTGGATCTGGAGCGTCGGCGTATCAGTCTCTCGCTCGACGAGAGCCGCGAGGTCGATCCAACGGCCGCCGTGGTCGTCGCCGCCGCCAAACCGCCGGCGGCCAAGCCGGCCGAGAAGACCATGGGCAGCTTCGGCGCCCTGCTTCAGGAAAGCCTCAAAAAAGGGCGCTGAGCGGATCAGGCGAGCGCCATAGCCCGTGGATTCGTTCGAGCCTTCACAGCGACCGCCGGCGCTCTACGTCCATCTGCCCTGGTGCGTGCGCAAGTGTCCCTATTGCGATTTCAACTCGCATCCGGGCGGCCGGGAGGCGCCGCCGTTCGACGCCTATGTCGAACGGCTGCTGCTGGATCTCGACCTGGAGCTTCGCGAGCCGGCGGCGCGTCGTCCCATAGGCTCGATCTTCATCGGCGGCGGTACGCCGAGCCTGTTCCCAGGCGCGGCGATCCGTCGTCTGCTCGACGGCATCCGCGAGCGCGTCGAGCTGCTTCCGGACGCCGAGATCAGCCTTGAGGCCAATCCAGGTACGGTCGATGCCGCGCATTTCGCCGCCTATCGCGAGGCCGGCGTCGATCGGCTCTCGATCGGGGTGCAGAGCCTATCGGCAGGGCATCTGGAACGACTCGGACGCATCCACACGCCCGCCGAGGCCAGCGAAGCGGTGCGCATCGCGCGCGCTCAGGGGTTCGACAACCTCAATCTGGACCTGATGTTCGGTCTGCCCGGTCAGACGCTGGAGACGGCGCGCGCAGACCTGGATGCACTGATCGCGCTGGAACCCGAGCACGTCTCCTACTATCAGCTCACCGTCGAAGCCGGCACCGCGTTCGGCGCCTGTCCGCCCGAACTGCCGGAAGCCGATCTCGTCGCCGAGATGGGCGTCGAGGGCGTCGAGTGTCTGGAGGCCGCCGGTTATGGACGCTACGAGATCTCGGCCTATGCGCGTCCCGGACGCCGGTGCCGGCACAATCTCAACTACTGGCGTTTCGGCGACTATCTGGGCATCGGCGCCGGAGCGCACGGCAAGCTGACCGAGCACCAGACGTCGGAATACGACTCCACGCCTTGGCGCATCCAGCGCACCGAAAAACCGGCTCGCCCGGACCGCTATCTGGAGGCCGATCCCCGCCGACCACTCGGAACGCGGCGCGTCCTGAGCGAATCGGATCTGGTGCTCGAATTCGCCCTGAACGCCTTTCGGCTCACCGATGGGTTCGAGACGGCGCTCTTCAGCGCGACCACCGGGCTGCCCTGGTCACGGATCGCACCCGAAATACAGGCCGCCGTGCGCGATGGGTTGCTCGATCTCAGCAGCGATCATCTCACCCCTACCCCACTCGGGCGTGATTTTCTCGACGATCTGGTCGCGCGGTTCGTCTCCTGACCGATCGCGCATCGCTTGCAGTGATTGCGTGCCTGGATTCGAACTGGTAAATTGCCGCGTTTTACAAGAATTTTTACGCCCATGTGGGCCAAAGGGTCATCATGAAAGAAGGAATCCACCCCGAATACCATGACGTGAAGGTGGTCTGCAGCTGCGGCAACGAATTCACGACGCGCTCCACCAAGGGCAAGGAGATGCACGTGGAAGTCTGCTCCGCCTGCCATCCCTTCTATACCGGCAAGCAGAAGGTGCTCGACACCGCCGGTCGCGTCGACAAGTTCCGTCGCAAGTATTCCCGCTGAGATCCACGGGATTTGCCGGCACGGTCTTCCCGCGCATCGACCGTCCGGCTCGGATCCGAGATCGCCCTTCGCCGACAGACGCCGCACCAGCTCCCTGGTTCGGCGTCTGTCCGTCTGCGCGTGAGACTCCGTGGGAACCGCGCGCGCATTCATCATCGGGATCGCCCGCCTCTCGGGTGATTCGATATTGCCCCACTCTATCGATTCGGCGTCATCCATTTGACTCGCCGCCCGTGCGCGACGATCATGGCGACCTGTTCGTCCGCCCGCGCGCGCGTTCCGCCTTGTCACCCCAGCCTCATTGACTCGGAAGCTCGTCGACCCTGGGCGCCTTCCCCATCTCATGCGGAGACTATCGTGACCGATTCGCAGAACAAGGCCCATCTGGATGCCGACATCAATCGCCAGGCGCTCGACTTCCACGCCCTGCCGCGACCGGGCAAGATCGGCACCGAGATCACCAAGCCGGCGGCGACCCAGCATGATCTCTCGCTGGCCTATACGCCGGGCGTGGCCGAACCGGTACGCCAGATCCACGCCGATCCGGATCTCGCCTACAGCTACACCAACAAAGGCAATCTGGTGGCGGTCATCACCGACGGCACCGCCGTGCTCGGTCTGGGCAATGTCGGCGGACTGGCCGGCAAACCCGTGATGGAAGGCAAGGCGGTGCTCTTCAAGCGCTTCGCCGGCATCGATTGTTTCGACATCGAGGTCGACGCCGAGAGTCCGCAGGCCTTCATCGAGACCGTGGCGCGCATCGCTCCGACCTTCGGCGGCATCAATCTGGAAGACATCGCCGCCCCGCACTGCTTCGAGATCGAGCAGGCGCTCATCGAACAGCTCGACATCCCGGTCTTCCACGACGATCAGCACGGCACCGCCATCATCATCGCCGCCGGTCTGCTCAATGGGCTGGAGCTGCAAGGCAAGACGCTCGCCGACGCCCGCATCGTGGTGCTGGGCGCCGGCGCGGCCGGAATCGCCAGCGTGCGGTTGCTGCTGGCGCTCGGCGCGCAACGCAACAACATCTTCTGCGTCGACCGTCAGGGCATCATCCATCTCGGGCGTCAGGATCTGAATCCCTACAAGTTCGGCGTAGCGGTCGAGACCGAGAAACGCACCCTGGCCGAGGCCATGGAGGGCGCGGACGTCTTCATCGGCGTCTCCGGGCCGGATCTGGTCGCGCCCGAGATGGTCGCCGCCATGGCGCCGCGTCCGATCGTCTTCGCCCTCTCCAATCCGGTGCCCGAGATCCGCCCGGCGGCGGCGCTGGCGGTGCGCGACGATCTGGTGATGGCTACCGGGCGTTCGGACTATCCGAACCAGATCAACAACGTGCTCGGCTTCCCCTTCATCTTCCGCGGCGCGCTCGACGTGCGGGCCTCGCGCATCAACGAGGCCATGCAGATCGCCGCCGTCGAGGCGTTGCGCGCGCTCGCCCGCGAACCCGTCCCGGCCGAGGTGTTGGAGGCCTATGGGCTGAAGGAACTGAGCTTCGGCCCGGATTACATCATTCCCAAGCCGTTCGACCCGCGCCTGCGCGAACGCGTACCGGCGGCGGTCGCGCGCGCGGCCATCGACAGCGGCGTTGCCCGACTTCCGGCCGACCACTGAAATCGACCCGCCCGCAGGCGTCGATTCGGATCTATGGACCACTAACCGGCAGGGTTCGGCGCCCGACGCATGTCGGCGTCGAACGACTCGTCCAGGAGCGAGCCCATGACGAACGAAACCATCACCGTCACCAACAACGTCACCGGCGAGAGCCATGACTTCCCCTTGCGCCAAGGCACCCTAGGGCCGCCGGCGGTCGACATCTCCTCGCTGTACAAGGAGGCCGGATTCTTCACCTATGATCCGGGCTTCATGTCGACGGCCAGTTGCAACAGCAACATCACCTACATCGACGGCGAACAGGGCATCCTGCTCTATCGCGGCTATCCGATCGAGCAACTGGCCACCAAAGCGAGTTTCCTGGAAGTGGCCTATCTGCTGCTCTACGGCGATCTGCCGGGCGAGAAGGAACTCGTCGGCTTCGAGCGGTTGATCATGCGTCACACCATGCTCAACGAGAACCTGAAGAACTTCCTCAACGGGTTCCATTACGATGCCCATCCCATGGCCATGCTCATGGGCGTCGTCGGCTCGCTCTCGGCCTTCTATCACGACTCGCTCAGCGTCAACGACCCGCGCCATCGCGAGATCGCCGCGCATCGTCTGATCGCCAAGATCCCCACCATCGCGGCGGCGGCCTACAAGCACAGTGTCGGCGAACCCATCATCTATCCGCGCAACGATCTGCGCTATTGCGCCAACTTCCTGCGCATGATGTTCGCCACGCCCTGCGAGGACTACAAGCCGACCCTGATCGCCGAGAAGGCGATGAACCTGCTGTTCATCCTCCATGCCGATCACGAGCAGAACGCCAGTACCTCGACCGTGCGTCTGGCCGGAAGCTCGGGGGCCAATCCATTCGCCTGTATCGCTGCCGGCATCGCCTCGCTCTGGGGACCGGCGCATGGCGGGGCCAACGAGGCCGTGCTCGACATGCTGCTGGAGATCGGCGACGTCAAGAACGTGCCGAAATACATCGAGAAGGCCAAGGACAAGGACGACCCCTTCCGTCTGATGGGCTTCGGCCATCGGGTCTACAAGAACTACGACCCGCGCGCCAAGATCATCCGCGAAGTCTGTTATCAGGTGCTCGACGAGCTGGCCGACAACGACAACCCGCTGTTCGAGCTGGCGATGAAGCTCGAAGAGATCGCGCTCAACGACGAATACTTCGTCGAGCGCAAGCTCTATCCGAACGTCGACTTCTACTCCGGCATCATCTATCAGGCGCTCGGCATCCCGCGCAACATGTTCACCGTCATGTTCGCCGTGGCGCGCACCGTCGGCTGGGTCTCGCACTGGATGGAGATGATGGACGATCCCAACAACCGCATCGGCCGGCCGCGTCAGATCTACCGTGGGCCGAACCAGCGCGACTATCTGCCGATCTCCAAGCGCTGACGCCGGCGCGACTCAGGCCTCGTCGTTCAGCATCCGCTCCACGTCCGCGAGATCCGCGCCCAGACTGGGCCGATCCGTGACAGGATCGAGCGGAGGCTGACGGCGAGCGCGCGACGGCAGCACGATCAATTCGAACGGAATCCCGCCGGCCAGGAATCCGAAGGCCGGATGGGCCGTGCGCTGTCCGCCCGCATAACGCAGTGTGCGCTCACCCTCACGCCAGGGGATGCCCTGATCGGCGAGCTTGAAGAGTACGTCTTCCGGTCGGTCGGCGAACAGGAACAGCTCCACGCCATGCTGCCGATCCGTCACGCCGTGCAGCGCCAGACCGATCAGGCGCGGCTCGAACTCCGACAGCATCCGCATCGCCTGCACGGCCTCGC
The DNA here is from genome assembly GCF_013385175.1 of Allochromatium humboldtianum. Classification (GTDB taxonomy): domain Bacteria; phylum Pseudomonadota; class Gammaproteobacteria; order Chromatiales; family Chromatiaceae; genus Thermochromatium; species Thermochromatium humboldtianum. Next base: position 127,575 of record NZ_JABZEO010000008.1, read on the forward strand.
GCTTGAGCAAGCGGCGCTCCTCGCCGTGCTCCGGACCCATGAATAGCCGGCGTTGGGCGAGGACCGCCTCCTTGAGCACTTCGTTCGAGGGCCACTGACGCCGATCCGAGATGCCCGTGCGCTCGGCGGCCTTGCGCCGCGCCGACTCGAAGTCGGTCAGCCCCTGCTCGACCATGATGCGCGCGGCCTCGTAAGCCAGATGTTCGCGTTGGCTGTTCGAGCGATCGGGATTGGGCATCGGGCGACCTCCAGTGTGTCGTTTTGGTGCAACAGTTGGTATTCCTGTCAAGGCGGGAGAGGGCGTCGCAGCGAAAAAATTGCAGGAGCCTCGGCCATACGCGCCTAACTGACTGATGGATCGAGTTTAACGTACTCGGCTGCGGCCTCGACAACGGAATCGACATCGGGGCGGATGTGTCTATAATGAGTCGTGGTATTTCTCGAACCTTGGTATCTTCATAACCGTTACGCGTCTGTACGATCATCCACTTCGCGACGGATACGACCAGCGAGATCACTATGTTTGGCCTCACGCGCAAAAACAGTCCGCTCCTGGGGATCGACATCAGTACGACAGCCATCAAGTTGATCGAACTGTCGCGGACCGCCACGACGCCCGTACCACGCTTTCGGGTCGAGCACTATGCGGTCGAGCCGCTTCCGGGCACGGCCATCGTGGAGAAGAGGATCGTCGAGCACGAGGTGGTCGGCGACGGCATCCGACGCGCGCTGGCCAGGTCCGGCGCCAAGACCAAGCGGGCGGCCGTCGCCCTCGCCGGCGCGGCCGTCATCACCAAGGTCATCAACTTGCCCGCCGCTCTCAAGGACGCCGAGATGGAGAGCCAGATCCAACTCGACGCCGACCAATACATCCCCTATCCGCTCGAAGAGGTCAACCTCGATTTCAGCGTCCTCGGCCCCTCGCCCAGTGATCCGGCGCTCGTCGAGGTATTGCTGGCCGCCTCGCGGCGCGAGAACGTCGACGACCGCATCAGTGTCCTGGAGATCGCCGGACTCACACCCCTGGTGGTCGACGTCGAGGCCTATGCCATGGAGCATGCCTGTTCGATGTTCCTGGACGGCAAGGGCGACGGCAAGGAGGCGCCCATCCTGGGGGTCGTGGACGTGGGGGCGTCCACCACCACGCTGCATGTGTTCAGCGAGGGGCGGATCATGTACACGCGCGAGCAGAACTTCGGCGGCCGGCAGCTCAGAGATGAGGTGCAGCGCCGTTATGGTCTCACGGACGAGCAGTCCGCACAGAAGATCCGCGACGGCGATGTCGCCGACACCTATGAGATCGAAGTGCTCAACCCCTTCAAAGAGGCCCTGGCCCAGCAGATCGGACGGGCGCTCCAGTTCTTCTATTCCGGGACGACCTTCAGCCGTGTCGACCGGATACTCCTGGCCGGCGGCTCGGCCGGCATTCCGGGAGTCGATGCCCTGGTGGAGGAGCGGCTCAGGATCCCCGCCACGGTCGCCAATCCATTCAGCCAGATGTCGTTCGCGCCTCGCGTCAATTCCAAGTCACTCATGCGAGAGGCGCCGGGAATGATGGTGGCCGTCGGCCTGGCCTTGCGAGGATTCGACTGATGGCACGCATCAACCTGCTTCCCTGGCGCGAGGCGGCGCGTCAGCAACGCCGGCAGGAGTTCCTGACGGCCTTGGGGATCGCGCTCGGCCTGACCGCCGTGGTCGTCGCCCTGGTGCATTTCTATTTCGAGGACCGGATCAGCGGTCAGCAGGCGCGTAATCAATACCTCAAGACCGAGATCGCCGCACTCGATCGCAAGATCAAGGAGATCGACGAGATCGAGAGAACCAAGGCCGACCTGCTCTCGCGTATGGACATCATCCAGCGTCTGCAGAAGAGCCGGCCCGAGATCGTGCGTCTCTTCGACGAACTGGTGACGGCCCTGCCCGAGGGCGTCTACCTGACCAAGCTCGAACAGTCGGAGCGCTCGGTCACGCTCGAAGGGCGCGCCCAATCGAACGCGCGCGTCTCGGCCTTCATGCGCCGGATCGAGGGCTCGCAATCCATCGGTCAGCCTCGCCTCATGCTGATCGAGAACAAGGACAAGACGGGGACCGGACTCAGTCATTTCCGTCTCTCGTTCAATCAGATCAGTCCGGAACCCGAGCCCCCGGTCAAGAAGCCGGCCAAGCCGACCAAACAGGCTCGCAAACCGGCCCGCAAGACCTGAGCCGCTTCGAGGCGAGTCACCCAGCCATCCGAACGGGAGCCGGCGCATGGATCTCAACGAACTCAACGAACTCGATCTGAACAGCTTCGGTGAATGGCCGACCCCGATCAAGGCGGTCGCCATCCTGATCGCCTGCGTCGCCCTCGGCGGTCTGGCCTACTATTACGACACCAGCGGTCAGCTCGAACGGCTCGCCCAGGAGCAGAAGACCGAACAGGATCTGCGCACCAGCCTGCAGACCAAACAGCAGAAGGCCGCGAACCTGCAAGCCTATCGCGATCAGCTCGCCGAGATGCAGGAGTCCTTCGGGGCCATGCTCAAGCAACTGCCCAATCGCACCGAGGTCGCCGGATTGCTCGTCGACGTCTCACAGACGGGATTGGCCAATGGGCTGGAGTTCGAACTCTTCCAGCCTGAGAACGAGATCGCGCGTGAGTTCTATGCCGAACTGCCGATCCGCGTTCGGGTGCGCGGCAACTATCACGATTTCGGCCGGTTCGTCAGCGGGCTGGCGGCCCTGCCGCGTATCGTCACCATTCATGACGTGCAGATCTCCGGCGGTAGCGGGCAAGGCACAGTGGGCGAGCCGCTCGCCCTGGAGGCCACGGTCAAGACCTATCGCTATATGGAAGAGGAGACGAAGTGATGATCACGCATCGACTCCTGTGGCTGCCCGCCGTCTTGCTGCTCGCCGGTTGCGGCGCTCGCGACATGAGTGATCTCCAGTCCTATGTGCGGCAGGTCAATGCGCGTCCGCCCGGTCCCATCGAGCCGCTGCCCGAGATCGAGCCGGTCGAGACCTTCGTCTATGAGCCGGGCGAGCGGCGCGATCCCTTCCACTCCGATGCGCAGTCTGAACCCGAGCAACTGGCGGCGATCGATGACGGTCCGGCGCCGGACCCCAATCGCCCCAAGGAAGAACTCGAAAGCTATCCGCTCGACTCGCTGCGCATGGTCGGTACGCTCGAGCAGGACGATACGCGCTGGGGCCTGATCCGCACCAAGGAAGGGGTCGTGCATCGCGTCACGGTCGGCAATTACATGGGACAGAATCATGGTCAGGTCATTTCGATCGGCCTGGACGCGATCCAATTGAACGAAATCGTCTCCGACGCCCCCGGCCAATGGCGCGAGCGCGCGGCCTCGGTGGCGTTGAGCAAATGAGATCCTGGAGGGGGACCACATGAACAGTCCATGTCAGAGAGATCGTGCGGTCGGAGTCGATCGTTCAAGGGGGGGGCGCGTGCGTTCCTGGATGGCCTCCATCCTGCTCGTGACCCTGGCCATGCCGACTCTGGCGGCTGATCTGCAGGACGTGCAATTCGCCGCGCTTCCCGGCAATCAGGTCCAGATTCAGTTGAACCTGAGTGGTCCTGTCGCTCAACCCCAGACCTTCGCGACCGAGTCGCCCGCCCGCATCGCCATGGATCTGCCGGGCGTGAACAGTCGACTCGCGAGCAAGTCGGTTCCGATCGGACTCGGTCCCGTGCATAGCCTGATCGCGGTCGAGGCCAGCGGACGCACTCGCGTGGTGCTCAATCTCACCGATCCTGTGCCCTATGACGTCAGTACCTCGGGCAACCAGATCACGATCAAGGTCGCGACTCAGGGGCGCACCGCGTCGACGCCGGTCCCGGCTCCCGCCGCCACGCAAGCGGTGCCGACCGCCGCGCGGGCCGAGGCGCGCGCCTGGAGTCAGCCGCCCCGATCGCGTCAGGCCGCCGGTGCGGGACCGGCGGTGCGCGACATCGATTTCCGGCGCGGCTCGACCGGCGAGGGTCGGGTCGTCATTCGGCTGCCGAGTGCCGATACTCGGGTCGCTGTGCGCGAACAGGCCAGCCGCGTCTATGTCGATCTCTATCAGACCTCGCTGCCCCAGCGGCTTTTCCGTCGACTTGATGTGGTCGATTTCGCTACCCCCGTGACGCTGATCGAGTCGCGTCCGAATGGCGCCAACGTCGAGGTCGAGGTCCAGACTCAGGGCGATTTCGACTACATGGCCTATCAGACCGATGAGTTGTTCACGCTCGATTTCAGGGCGCTGACGGCGGCGGAGAAAGAGGAGATCGCACGCCAGAAGGTCGTCTACGATGGCGAGCGTCTGTCGCTGAACTTCCAGGACATCGAGGTCCGGGCGGTGTTGCAGGTGCTGGCCGATTTCACCGATCTCAATCTGGTGGCCAGTGACAGTGTCGGCGGCAACATCACGCTGCGCCTGAAGAACGTCCCCTGGGATCAGGCGCTCGATATCATCCTCAAGACCAAGGGATTGGATATGCGGCAAAATGGTAATGTCATGATGGTCGCGCCTGCAGAAGAAATTGCTGCAAGAGAAAGGCTTGAGATGGAATCGCTGAAGCAAGTCGAAGAACTTGCTCCGCTACGGACCGAGTTTGTAAAAATAAATTATGCCAAAGCGGCTGACATTGCTATTTTTCTTCAGGGAGGAGGAAGTCAAAGCACAGGTGTTTCTCGTGAGCAAGAGCAAAAAGACAACAGATCGGGGAAAACTGAAAGTGTAGCCGCGAAAGAAACATCCATGAATTTTTCTCAGGAGAGAATGCTTTCTCCGCGTGGGAGTGTAACAGCTGATATACGAACGAACACGCTTGTCATAGTCGATACAGCGGCTCAGATTGAAAAGATACTGCAAATTATTCCAAGGCTTGATGTTCCGGTTCGGCAAGTCATGATCGAGTCTCGTGTGGTGATAGCAAACAACAGCTTTGCACGAGACCTTGGGGTGAGATTTGGAGTCTCGGGTTCTATGGGGTCGTTTCAGGGGAACGAGCTTCTTATTGCTGGCGGTCAAGATGGGAATCTCGGCCTTTCCGGATTCGATGCAGGGCCATTTGGTCTTAATGTAGACACAGGAAGTCGTTATAATTCTAATCTGGCCGATAGCGCGGGCAATTCGACTTTGATTACTAATTTGCCGGCGATAGATGCTTCTGGTTCGGTCAACTTTTTGATAGGTAAAGTAGGGTCTTATCTTTTGCAGCTCGAACTGTCAGCGATGCAGCGTGAAGGTCGCGGTGAGATCGTGTCGAGTCCAAGGGTTATCACGTCGGATCAGGCTCCTGCTGTCATCGAGGTCGGAAAGGACATACCAGTGACGACGCCGGGCACATCTAATGAGCCGGCGACTGTAGAATACCAAGCTGCGACTCTAAAATTAGATGTGACGCCACATATCACACCGGACAGCAAAATCATCATGGATTTGTTGATAAACAAAGACGAACCGGATTTCACTTACACGGTTCAGGGGAATCCGTTGATAAACAAACGCCAAGTCAAAACGTCTGTGCTGGTCGACAATGGCGAAACCGTCGTTCTTGGTGGTGTATTCGAGCGTGAAAAAACGTTTAGCAAGGAGCAAGTGCCTTGGCTGGGAGATGTCCCGGTTCTCGGCCGCTTGTTCAAACAGGAAGCTCGTCAAGACAACAATTCCGAGTTGTTGATCTTCGTGACGCCCAAGATCCTGAAGACCGACTTGGTCGAGCGATGAGATCCGTGTCCCCATCGAATCGAGTCACCCTTGTCTCCAGCCTTGCCTAAGCGCCCAAAATCTGGCATACCTCTCTCCATGTTACGTGCACAGAACATCTTCATCGTCGGCCCGATGGGCGCCGGCAAGAGTACCGTCGGACGCCAACTGGCCGAAGCGCTGTCCTATACCTTCAAGGACAGCGACCACGAGATCCAGCGCCGAACGGGTGTCGACATCCCCACCATCTTCGAGTTCGAAGGCGAATCCGGCTTTCGCGCCCGCGAGCGTCAGGTCATCGAGGAACTGGTCGCCGAGGAGCGGATCGTCCTCGCGACCGGCGGCGGCGCCGTGCTGAACCCCGAAAACCGCCAGGATCTCTCCGCGCGCGGCGTCGTCATCTACCTCCATTGCAGCCCCGAGCAGCAATACGCCCGCACCGCCCGCGACCGCAACCGCCCCCTGCTCGAAACCGAAGACCCGCTCGAGCGCCTGCGCGAGATCATGGCCGAACGCGAACCGCTCTACCGCCAGGTCGCCGATCTCGTGGTCTCGACCGAGAAGCGCGGCACCAGCTCGGTGGTCAAGGAGATCTGCCGCCGTCTCGAATCCGAGGACGTCTGACCTATGCGAACCCTGACCGTCGAACTCGGGACACGCAGCTACCCCATCCACATCGGCTCCAGCCTCCTGAACGATCCCGATCTCTACCGCCCCCATGTGCGCGGTTCGCAGGTCATGATCGTCACCAACGAGACGGTCGCCCCGCTCTACCTGGAACCCGTCCGCCAAGCCCTCGACGGGCTGCATGTGCGCGAGGTCATCCTGCCCGATGGTGAGGTCTACAAGACGCTCGAAGTCTGGAACCGGATCTTCGATGCCCTGCTCGCCGAACGCTTCGCGCGCGACTGTACCCTGATCGCACTCGGCGGCGGCGTGATCGGCGACATGACCGGCTTTGCCGCTGCTTGCTACCAGCGCGGCGTCGACTTCATCCAGGTTCCGACCACGCTCCTGGCCCAGGTCGATTCCTCGGTCGGCGGCAAGACCGGCCTCAATCACCCCGCCGGCAAGAACATGATCGGCGCCTTCCATCAGCCGCGCGCCGTCATCGCCGACACAGATACGCTTGGTACCCTGCCCCAGCGCGAACTCTCGGCCGGACTGGCCGAGGTGCTCAAATACGGCTTCATCCGCGACGCCGAGTTTCTCGACTGGCTCGAATGCCACATGACCGGGCTGATGTCGCGCGATCCCGACACCCTGGCCCATGCCATCCAGCGCTCGTGCGAGGTCAAGGCGCAGATCGTCGCCGAGGACGAGTTCGAGTCCGGCAGCCGCGCCCTGCTCAATCTCGGTCACACCTTCGGCCACGCCATCGAGACCGGCGTCGGCTATGGCGAATGGCTGCACGGCGAAGCGGTCGGCGCGGGCATCTGTCTGGCCGCCGCGCTCTCGGCACGGCTCGGCTGGCTGACCGAGGCCGAGGTCGAGCGCACCCACCGTTTGATCGCCGGCGCCGGCCTGCCGACCGGGCGTCCGGCGGACCTGGCGCCCGAGCGAATGCTGGAGCTCATGGCCGTCGACAAGAAGGTGCTCGCCGGGCAGTTGCGTCTGGTGCTGCTCAAGCAGCTCGGCGAGGCCGTCGTCACCAGCGATTTCGATCGCGACGCCTTGGCGCACGTCCTGGCTTGAGCGGTCGCCGCCCACGTCGGCGGCGATCTGCGTCGATCCCCTGAACCTCGATGCTCCCAGGCCGAACCCGCCCCGGATCGTTTGTGTTCCAGGGACGTCTCTGCTAATCTCCGCGCTCGCTTTGGCGGCGCCCGTCGCCGAGCGACCGTCATGGTGGCCCTCGCCGGTCCCCTCGCAACGTGAAGCCGTGAACCCGGTCAGGCCCGGAAGGGAGCAGCCGCAGCGGCGGAATCGTGTGCCGGGGTGCGGCTGGCGCGGGTCGCCACCCATCCTCGGTTCCCCCGCGATTCCTCCACGCCGCCCAGGCCCGGACTGATATAATCGCGCGATGTCCTATCAAGTGCTTGCCCGCAAATGGCGTCCCCGGTCGTTCGACGATATGGTCGGGCAGCAGCATGTCGTGCGCGCGCTCTCCAATGCGCTCGACCGCGATCAGCTCCATCACGCCTATCTGTTCACCGGCACCCGCGGCGTCGGTAAGACCACGCTCGCGCGCATCCTGTCCAAGGCGCTCAACTGCGAACAGGGCGTCGGCTCGCATCCCTGCGGCGTCTGCTCGGCCTGTCGCGAGATCGACAGCGGGCGCTTCGTCGACCTGCTCGAAGTCGACGCCGCCTCGCGCACCAAGGTCGACCAGACCCGCGAACTGCTCGAAAACGTCCCCTACGCCCCGGCGCGGGCGCGCTTCAAGGTGTACCTCATCGACGAGGTTCACATGTTCTCGGGCCACAGCTTCAATGCGCTGCTCAAGACGCTCGAAGAGCCGCCGCCCCATGTGAAGTTCCTGCTCGCGACCACCGACCCGCAGAAGATCCCGGTCACGGTGCTCTCGCGCTGTCTCCAGCTCAATCTGCGTCGGTTGCTGCCGGGCGAGATCGTCGAGCGGCTGCGCTATGTGCTGGAGCAGGAAGGGCTGGCGTTCGAGTCCGCCGCCCTGCCCCTGCTCGCGCGCGCGGCCGACGGCAGTCTGCGCGATGCGCTCAGTCTGCTCGATCAGGCGATCGCCTTCGGCGGCGGACGGGTCGTCGAGGCCGAGACGCGCGCCATGCTCGGCACCGTGAGCGGCGATCTGGCGCTCGACATCCTCGATGCCCTGGCCGCCGGCGACGGCGCCGCCGTGCTGGGCGCCGTCGAGCGCGTGGCGGCGATGACGCCCGATTTTGCCGAACTGCTGCGCGAGCTGATCGGACTCCTGCACCGACTGGCGCTGATCCAGCAGGCGCCCAAGACTCTGGCCGAGGACGACCCGGACCGTCCGCGTCTGCTGGCGCTCGCCGAGCGGCTGACACCGGAAGACGTGCAGCTCTTCTATCAGGTGGCCCTGACCGGCCAGACCGACCTGCCGCTGGCGCCCGATCCGCGCGGCGGGCTGGAGATGGTGCTGTTGCGCGCACTCGCCTTCCGTCCGGTCCCAGGTGCGAGGTCTGTCGAAACATCCCGGCTCGGAGCGGATGCAACTCCAGCCGCCCGGCCGGCAGCGAACGTCCAGGCCGCACCAGCGCGACCCGTTCCGCTTCAGTCGTCCGATGCACCGCCACGGGCCGACTCCCGCGCTGGAGCCACGGAGCCGACGCCCATCCAGTCCGGCACGAAGACACTCGAAAACGCCGCCGACTGGCAGCGACTCGCAGCGCAGCTGTCGATCGGCGGCATCGCCAACCAGCTCGCTCATAACTGTGCCTTTTGCGGATACAGTGACGGGCGGCTCAGTCTCCAGCTCGACCCAACGGCCGCCGGCCTGCGGACTCCAAGCACACTGGAGCGTCTGAAGAGCGGGCTCGAGCAGGCGCTCGGTCGCTCGATCGAGCTGGAGATCAAGGTCGCGCGCCCCGAGCAGGAGACCCTGGCGCAGCGGCGCACGCGCGAGGCCGGAGAGCGCCAACAGACGGCCGTCGATCAGATGCACGCCGATCCGGTCGCCAGCTCGATGCGCGAGACCTTCGACGCGGATTGGGCGCCGGGGAGCATCCGTCCGGCCGACTGAGACCGGCGGCTTGGACATCACAGCGCGATCACCTATCGCCGCGATGCGCATTTCAGGCATGATTGGCCCCGACGGGCTCGATCGAATACGAGCGCCCGGAGCCGCCGGGCGCGCTGTCACAACCCTTGAGGTGAACACATGAAGGCACTGGGTGGCCTGCTCAAGCAGGCGCAGAAGATGCAGGAAGACATGCAGCAGGCGCAGGCGCGTCTGGCGCAGGAAGAGACGACCGGCGAGGCCGGCGGCGGTCTGGTCAAGGTGACGCTGAACGGCCAGCATCAGGCCAAGCGCGTCGAGATCGACCCCTCGCTCATGGGCGACGATAAGGAGATGCTCGAAGACCTGATCACGGCGGCCATCAATGCCGCCAGCCAGCGCATCGCCGAGAAGGCCAAGGAGACCATGTCCGAGCTGACCGCCGGGATGCCGCTGCCTCCGGGCATGAAGCTGCCCTGGTCCTGAGCCGGGTGGGCGAGCGTTCACTGCTGAACCAGTTGATCGAGGCCCTGCGCTGTCTGCCGGGCGTCGGTCCCAAGTCGGCGCGGCGCATCGCCTTCCATCTGCTGGAGCGCGACCGTGAAGGCGGTGCGCGTCTGGCGCGGGTGATGGCCGAGGCCATGGTTGCGATCCGGCGTTGCTCGCGTTGCCGTACCCTGACCGAGCACGATGTCTGCGCGCTCTGCGCCAACCCCAATCGCGACGGTTCGCTGCTGTGCATCGTCGAGCAGCCGTCGGAAGTGGTGGCCATCGAGCAGGCAACCGATTATCGTGGACGCTATTTCGTGCTCGGCGGGCGACTCTCGCCGCTCGACGGCATCGGTCCGGACGAACTCGGACTCGATGTGCTCGAAGCGCGTCTGCGCGACGAGGCCATCGCCGAGGTCATCCTCGCCATCAGCCCCACGGTCGAGGGCGGTGCCACGGCGCATTTCATCGCCGATCGTGCCGCCCGTCATGGCGTGCGCGTGACCCGCATCGCCCACGGCGTGCCACTGGGCGGCGAGCTGGAGTACGTCGACGGCGGAACCCTGGCGCTGGCCTTCTCCGGACGGCGGGCGCTGTGATCGATTGTTCGAGGGAGCAAACCCATGTCCGACACCATTTTCGGTAAGATCGCCTCCGGCGAGATCCCCGCCGATCTCGTCTACAAGGACGAGGATGTCGTGGCCTTCCGCGACATCAGCCCGCAGGCGCCGACGCACCTGCTGGTGATTCCGCGCAAGCCGATCCCGACGCTCGACGCCGCCGGCCCGGAGGATGCCGAACTGCTTGGCAAGCTGCTGCTGGTCGCGGCCCAGGTCGCGCGCGAGGCCGGCATCGCCGAGCGCGGGTATCGAACGGTCATCAACTGCAACGCGGAGGCCGGGCAGACCGTCTTCCATCTGCATCTGCACGTCCTCGGCGGGCGTCCGATGCAATGGCCGCCGGGTTGATCCGTCTTTCGTTCCAGGCACGATTTGCTTACTCTTAGTGGCTCCAGCCCAGCCCCCGCGCTGACGACTGGATGCGTGTCGAACCCAGCCGGAGACCCATAGCGCTCGTCGCTCGACCCCAACGACATGGCCGCGAAATCGACTTCTTCAACGAACGCCTCTGATGGCGCCGGCACCTTCGAGCTCAAGGCGGCCAGCTTCACCCTGCCCATCATCCGCCTGCTCGACAGCGACATCGAGACCGTGGCGTCGCGGCTGGGCGCCAAGGTGGAGAAGGCGCCGGACTTCTTTCGCAACACCCCGGTGGTGATCGACCTGAGCGATCTGCCCAGGGACCGGGCGCCGATCGCGCTCCCCCAACTCGTCGGTCTGCTGCGCGGCTATGGCATGATCCCCTTCGGTGTGCGTGGCGCGAACGCCGAGCAGACGGCGGCGGCCGAGGCGCTGGAACTGGCGATCCTGCGCGAGTCCTATGTGCGACGCACCAAATCGGTCGGCGAGCTGGCAGCGGAGACAGAACTCGAACCTGATCCAGTCACGGCGCCCAAGACAGCCCAAGCGCCTGAGAAGGCCCAGCCGTCCGCTGAGACGACTCAGCCGCGCGCCGCCGGACAATCCGGCTTCATGCTGATCACCAAGCCGGTGCGCTCCGGCCAGCGTATCTATGCCGCCGGCGGGGATCTGTCGATCATCGCCCCGGTCAGCTCGGGCGCCGAGCTGATGGCCGACGGCAATATCCACGTCTATGGCCCGCTGCGCGGACGCGCGCTCGCCGGCATGAGCGGTAACATGGAGGCACGCATCTTCTGCCACGATCTCCAGGCCGAACTGATTTCGATCGCCGGACACTATCGTGTCAGCGAAGGTATCCCAAATGAACTGCGCGGTGTCCCGGTCCAGATCTTCCTGGACCAGAAGATCCTGCGTATCGAGAAACTTTGAACATCCGCCGCGCCCGTCGAACGGAGCGGAACCCCCGAAGGAGGGTGTGACCTTGGCAAGAATCATCGTGATCACCTCAGGCAAGGGCGGGGTCGGCAAGACGACCACGGCCGCCGCGCTGTCCATGGGGTTGGCTCAGCGCGGCAAGCGCACCGTCGTCATCGACTTCGATGTCGGTCTGCGCAATCTGGACCTGATCATGGGGTGCGAGCGGCGCGTCGTCTATGACTTCATCAACGTCATCAACGGCGAGGCCAACCTCAATCAGGCTCTGATCCGCGACAAGCGCTGCGACAGCCTCTATGTGCTGCCGGCCTCACAGACGCGCGACAAGGATGCCCTGACCCGAGAGGGTGTGGAGCGCGTCCTGAACGATCTGGGGGACAACTACGACTTCATCGTCTGCGATTCGCCCGCCGGCATCGAGCATGGCGCCTACATGGCCATGTACTTCGCCGATGACGCCATCGTCGTCACCAACCCCGAGGTGTCCTCGGTGCGCGACTCCGACCGGATGCTCGGCATTCTCTCCAGCCGCTCCAAGCGTGCCGAGGAGAGCATGGAGCCGATCCGCGAGTATCTGCTCCTGACCCGCTACGATCCGATGCGCGTGGCCAACGGCGAGATGCTGAGCGTCGACGACGTCCAGGAGATCCTATCGCTCAAGCTGCTGGGCGTGGTCCCCGAGTCCAAGGCCGTCCTCAATGCCTCCAATGCCGGTATCCCGGTCATCCTCGACCGCGAGAGCGACGCCGGCCAGGCCTATGGCGACATGGTGTCGCGTTATCTGGGTGACGATGTTCCGCACCGTTTCCTGCATCCGGAGAAAAAAGGCCTGCTGAGCCGCATCTTCAAGGGGTGAACCATGGGTCTGCTCGACTATTTCGTATCCTCGCGCCCCAAGACGACGGCGGGCAATGCCAGTGTGGCCAAGGAGCGCCTGCAGATCCTCGTCGCCCATGATCGCGTCGCGCGGGACAAGCCTTCCTATCTGCCGCAGCTCCAGCAGGAGATCCTGGCGGTGATCCGCAAGTATGTCGAGGTCGACATGGACGCCGTCTCGGTGACTTACGAGCAGGAAGAGTCGCACGAGGTGCTGGAACTCAACATCATCCTGCCCGAGTCGGCGGCGGCGCGCGGAGTCTGAGACGGGTTCGGCGGCGGATCAGTCCGCCGCCGGCAACAGCAACTGCTCGATCACTCGTCCGTAGATCCGGTGCAGCTGATCGAGATCCGCGACCGCGACACATTCGTCGACCTGATGGATGGTCGCGTTGAGCGGCCCGAGTTCGAGCACCTGGGCGCCGGTCGGGGCGATGAAGCGTCCGTCCGAGGTGCCGCCGCTGGTCGAGAGTTCGGTCTCGATGCCGCAGACCTCGCGGATGGCCGAACGCGCGGCGTCGACCAGCTCGCCGGGCGTCGTCAGGAAGGGATGGCCCGACAGACGCCAGGAGAGTTCGTAGTCGAAATCGCCCTGGTCCAGGATGGCGCGCACGCGGCGCTTGATGGTTTCGGGGTCGAGTTCAGTCGAAAAACGCAGGTTGAACTGCGCCTCCAGCTGGCCGGGGATGACGTTCTCGGCACCCGTGCCCATGTTGAGATTGGCGATCTGGAAGCTGGTCGGCGGGAAATAGGCGTTGCCCTGATCCCAGACCACGGCGCAGAGTGCCGCCAGTGCATCCGCCGCCGCATGGAAGGGATTCTTGGCCAGATGCGGATAGGCCACATGGCCCTGTTTGCCGTGGATGGTCAGGAAGCCCGAGAGACTGCCGCGCCGCCCATTCTTGATCGAATCCCCCAGTTGCTCGCGACTCGACGGCTCGCCGACCAGGGCATAGTCGATGTGCTCGCCGCGCTGCTGGAGCCGCTCGATGACCTTGGCCGTGCCATTGACCGCCGGTCCCTCCTCATCACTGGTGAGCAGGAAGGCGAGCGAACCCGGATGGCCCGGGTGCGCGGCGACGAAGGACTCGACCGCCGTCACCATGGCCGCGACCGAACCCTTCATGTCCGCCGCGCCCCGACCATGGAGCATCCCGTCGCGAATGACCGGGTCGAAGGGGTCCGAGTCCCAGAGATCCAGCGGTCCAGCCGGCACCACATCGGTATGTCCGGCCAGACAGAGCAGCGGGCCTTCACTTCCGCGCCGCGCCCAGAGATTCGTGACCTCGCCGAAGGGCATCGGCTCGACGGTGAAGCCGATTGCCGCCAGACGCTCGGCGATGAGTTCCTGACAGCCCTGGTCCTCGGGCGTCACCGAGGGACGGCGGACGAGTTCACAGGCCAGTTCGAGCGTGGGCGACATCGCGGCAATCTCCGATCGATCAGATATCACGCAGCAGTTCGTTGATGCCGACCTTGCCGCGCGTGCGCTCGTCGACCTGTTTGATGATGACGGCGCAATAGAGGCTGTGGCTGCCGTCCTTCGCCGGCAGGTTGCCCGAGACGACGACAGCGCCGGGCGGGACGCGACCATAGGTGATCTCGCCGGTCTCGCGGTTGTAGATCTTGGTGCTCTGGCCGATGTAGACGCCCATCGAGATCACCGCGCCCTCGCCGACGATCACGCCCTCGACGATCTCGGAGCGCGCGCCGATGAAGCAGTTGTCCTCGATGATGGTCGGTGCGGCCTGCACCGGCTCCAGCACGCCGCCGATGCCGACACCGCCGGAGAGATGGACGTTCTTGCCGATCTGGGCGCAGGAGCCGACCGTGGCCCAGGTGTCGACCATGGTGCCCGAGTCGACATAGGCGCCGATGTTGACATAGGACGGCATGAGCACGCAGCCGGAAGCGATGTAGGAACCGCGCCGTGCCGTGGCCGGCGGCACCACGCGCACCCCGCCCTCGCGGAACTCGCGCGAGTTGGCGTCGGCGTACTTGGAGGGCACCTTGTCGTAGTAGTTGGTGAAACCGCCCTTCATGAAGGCGTTGTCCTCGATGCGGAAGGACAGGAGCACCGCCTTCTTCACCCACTCGTTGACCACCCAGTCGCCGTCGCGCTTCTCGGCCACGCGCAGCGTGCCCTGATCCAGACGCTCGATGACGTCCTGTACCGCGTCGCGGACATGGGTCTCGACGTTGCGCGGGGTGATCTCGGCGCGGCGCTCGAAGGCTTCGAGGATGATGTTCTGCTGGTCGCTCATGATGGGCTGATACCTGTTGGGTCTGTGGGAGTGCGGTTGGATTCAGAGACGTTCGACGAAAGCACGGATGCGCCGGGCGGCGTCGACGCACTCGTCGAGCGGGGCGACCAGGGCGATGCGCACCCGGCCGGCGCCTGGATCGTAGCCGTCGATCGCGCGCGAGAGGAAGCGTCCCGGCAGCACGGTGACGTTCTCCTGCGCATAGAGATCACGCGCAAAGTCGGTGTCCGGGATGGGCGTCTCCAGCCAGAGGAAGAATCCGCCGGCGGGCGTCGTAACCGGCATCACCGGGCCGAGGATCTCGGTCACAGCGGCGAACTTCTCGCGATAGAGACGCCGATTCTCGCGGACATGGGCCTCGTCGCGCCAGGCGGCAAGGCTCGCGTACTGGGTCGGCAGCGGCATGGCGCAGCCGTGATAGGTGCGATAGGCGAGGAAGTCGCGGATGAGTCGGGCGTCACCGGCGACGAAGCCCGAGCGCAGTCCGGGCGCATTGGAGCGCTTCGACAGGCTATGGAACACCAGACAGCGCTCGAAGCCGTCGTTGCCCAGCGCCGCAGCGGCCTGGAGCAGACCGGGCGGCGGGGCGGCCTCGTCCTGGTAGATGTCGCCATAGCACTCGTCGGAGGCGATGACGAAATCGTGCCGTTCGGCCAGTTCGATCAGTCGGGTCAGGGTCGGCCGGTCGAGCACCGCTCCGGTCGGATTGCCGGGCGAGCAGAGATAGAGCAGCTGGCAGCGATCCCAGGTCGCGGCATCCACGGCGTCGAAATCCGGGATGAAGCCGTTCTCGGGCCGGCAGGCCAGATACTGCGGCTCGGCGCCGGCCAGCAGCGCCGCACCCTCATAGATCTGATAGCAGGGATTGGGCATCAGCACCAGCGGCGCGGGGTGCGTGCGATCGACGACCGCCTGGGCGATGGCAAACAGCGCCTCGCGGGTGCCGTTGACCGGCAGGACGTGGCGCTCGGGATCGACTGCCAGCGGCGCGCCGCCCTCGGGCCGGAAGCGCGCCCCCAGCCAGTCGGCGATGGCCCCGCGCAGCTCGGGCAGACCACGCGTGGTCGGATAGACCGACAGCCGGTGCAGATGCGCGATCAGCGCCTCGGCGATCAGACTCGGCGTCGGATGCTTTGGCTCGCCGATCTGTAGACCGATCGGGTCGCGTTCGCGCGGCGGATCGATGCCCTGCTTGAGCGCGGCGAGCTTCTCGAAGGGATAGGACTGGAGTCGGCCGAGATCCGGATTCATCGATAGCCATCAAAACCTGAGTGGAGGCGCCGGCCGCTGGATCGGGCCTGAACGCTGAACGAAGCGCGCTAGTATAGGCCAACCGGCCCCCTCGGCTCCATGGCACGACCAGAGGGGCGCATCCGCGGCGGATCTCCGGTACCATTCCGGCTCATACCCACCGACGGCCCGAGCGCCGCGTCCTGCCACCCTTGCCAGTAGTGATGCCTCGTCCGATGACCTTCATGAACACGCCCGACTATCGTCACGACACCCCGGAACGGCTCGGGGTGCTGCTCGTCAATCTCGGCACGCCGGACAGCCCGAGCGTGCCGGACGTGCGCCGTTATCTGGCCGAGTTCCTCTCCGACCGGCGTGTGGTGGAGATGGCGCGTCTGCCCTGGATGCTGCTGCTGCATGGGATCATCCTGCGCACCCGCCCGGCGCGCTCGGCGCATGCCTATCAGTCGATCTGGACGCCGGAAGGCTCACCGCTGCTGGAGATCTCGCGCCGTCAGGCCGCCGCGCTCCAGAGCCGGCTCGACGCGCGTCTGGGCGGGCCGGTCACGGTTGCGCTCGGGATGCGCTATGGTCAGCCGTCGATCGCCTCGGGGCTGGCTGAGCTGCGTGCGGCCAATGCGCGGCGGGTGCTGATCCTGCCGCTCTATCCGCAGTATTCGGCCACCACCGTCGGCACCGTCTTCGACGCCGTGGCGCGCGAGCTGATGCGCTGGCGCTGGCTGCCCGAGCTGCGCTTCGTCAACCAGTACCACGATGAGCCGGGCTATATCGCCGCGCTGGCCGCGAGCATCCGCGCCCACTGGACCGAGCACGGTCAGGCCGAGCGGCTGCTGCTGTCCTTCCACGGCATCCCCAAGGACTATTTCGACCAGGGCGATCCCTATTTCTGTCACTGCCACAAGACCGCGCGCCTGCTCGCCAAGGCGCTGGAACTGCCGGCCGAGCGCTGGGGGCTGTCGTTCCAGTCGCGCCTGGGCAAACAGGAATGGCTCAAGCCCTACACGGATGCGACGCTCGAAGACTGGGGGCGGTCCGGGGTGAAATCGGTCCAGGTGCTCTCGCCCGGATTCTCGGCCGACTGTCTGGAGACGCTCGAAGAGATCGCGGTCGAGAATCGGGAGCTGTTCCTCGAAGCGGGCGGACAGTCCTACGAGTACATTCCCTGTCTCAACGACAACGCCGATCACATGGAACTGATCGCCGATCTGGTGGTGAGACATTGCAGCGGCTGGCCCGAGATCGAGCGTCCCGCCGCCGACGTCGCTGAGTTGGCTGGACGTGTCGAGCGCGCACGGGCACTGGACGCCGCCGAGTGAGTGCGATTGGCGGCCAGGGGGCCGCCCGCGCCAAGCGTTCCGGCCGGCTGATGATCGTCGAACCCAACCCGCGTAGACTGGCCGCTCATCATCCATGAGCTTGGAGTCTTCCATGCGCCCGCTATCAGTTCCGTTTCGCCTCCTGTCGCTGCTGTCCGTATCGCTCGCGGCGCTGTCGGCAGGTTGTTCCAACCCCGGCGAGGACGTTCGGGTCACGCTCTGCCGCGACATGGTGCGGGTGACGCTCGGCAGCGAGCCGAACTGGAGCGGCCAGAACATCGAGCCGCGCCGCCAGTCGGAGGCCGTGGTCCGTCTGAGCTGGACGGGCGCTGACGGCAAGACTGGACAGGCGAGCTGCCACTACCCGCACAATGCCGTCGAGAGTGATATGTTCACCGCCGCCGATCCGCTGGCGGCCTATTCGACCTCGCCAACGCGCTTCGTGCTCGATGGACGCTCCATCGGCAATCCCGAGCTGGCGCGCGTGATCGGACAGGCCATGCGCAAACAGGGTCGCGAGTTCGTCGATCGCGCCCGCTCGACCCTGGAAGGCCGATAGCCTCCCTCACGATCGCCCGCGACCCGATGGGATTCCGGACCAGGGGCTGACTCAGACACCTCGATCCATGCCCTGAAACGCCTGCGCGCGCTCACGCAGACAGACCCCGAGCGCCTGCGTGGCCGGACCGGCGCCCGTCGGATCGGCAAAGACCAGATAGAGCGTCTCGGGCCGGTGGCCGCCGGATTCCAGCGGCAGCGGACGCAGTTCGCCGCGCGCCAGTTCAGCGCGAATCGATGATTCCGGAATCCAAGCAAAGGCCAGACCGCGTTCGATGAGGGCGATGGCCGTGCGCAGATGCGACACCGTCCAACGTTCCTCGGCCTCCAGCCAACCGCTGTCGACCGGACGCCAATGCCCGGTGTCGCGGATCACGACCTGGCGGTGTGCGCGCAGATCGTCGAGCGTGAGCACGCGCCCCAGACGATGCAAGGGATGGTCGTGTCGGGCGACGGCCACGAAATCGACCCGCAGCAGCGGATCGCCGATGAACCCCGGCGGAATCAGCCCCGTGATGGCCAGATCCACCTGATGCCGCACCAGCGCCTCGCTGGTTCCCGACAGCACGGTCTCGACGAGCTGAACCTGCGTCTGCGGAGCCTGCTCGGTGAACCGCGCCAGTGCCTCCAACAGCGGTTCGAGCGGCATCACGATCTCCACCGCCAGCCGGACCGTCGTCTCCCAGCCCTGCCCCAGCGTCGCCGCCAGATGCTCCAGCCGTCTGAACTCGTGCAGCAGCACGCGCGCGCGTTGCAGCAGGAGCCGGCCCGACTCGGTCAGGACCGTGCGGCGTCCTTGCGGCTCCAGTACCGTCACAGGAAGCTGTTCCTGGAGTCGCTTGAGCCCGTAGCTGACCGAAGACTGCGTGCGGTTCAGCGACTCGGCGGCCGCCTCGAAACTCCCCCGCTCGTCGAGTGCGTCCAGGAGCGCCCATTGCTCCAGCGTGGTGCGCGGTGATGTGTTGGACATGGTTCGATCGAATAAGGCGATGAATAAGGGTTGAAATCAGCATCAATTCATCGTCGATTCTGACCTAATCTGATCGCCACTCCAAGGCATCCACATCACGCGAGGACATCTCCATGACCCACATCCTGCACATCGACAGCAGCCTCTTTTCCGGCGAGGGCGTCTCTTCGACCCTGGCCGCACGTCTCATCGCCCGCTGGCGCGCCGAGCAACCGGCACTCCAGGTCACGCATCGCGACCTGGGCCGCGAGCCGATCCCGCATCTCGACGCGGCGCGTCTGACGGCGATCCAGACCCCGGCTGAGCAGCGCACAGCCGAGCAACAGGCCATCGCCGAGTTCGCCGAGACGCTGATCCGCGAACTCCAGGCGGCCGAGTGTCTGGTGCTCGGCGTGCCCATGTACAACTTCGGCATCCCGAGTCCGCTCAAGGCGTGGTTCGATCATGTCGCACGCGCGGGCGTCACCTTCCGCTACACCGAGCAAGGCCCGCAGGGGCTGCTGACCGGCAAGCGCGCCGTGATCCTCGCCAGTCGCGGCGGACAACATCGTGGTCAGCCGACCGACACCCAGAGCAGCTATCTGCGCACCATGCTCGGGTTCCTCGGGATCACGGACGTCGAATTCGTCTATGCCGAGGCGCTCAATCTGGGCCAGGAGCCGCGCCGCGCGAGTCTGGCGGCCGCCGAGGCCGACCTCGAGCGTCTGCCACTGGCCTGGGGAGGTGTCTCATGAACCCGATGTCGATCGAACGAATCCTGACGGCACAGCCGGCCGCCGATGGCGGCGGCGTCCGACTCCATCGCCTCGTCGGGCCGGACGGGATGCGCGGTTTCGATCCCTTCCTGCTGTTCGACGAGTTCGGCTCGGACGAACCGGACGACTACATCGCTGGCTTCCCGCCTCACCCGCATCGCGGATTCGAGACCGTCACCTATATGCTCGAAGGGGAGATGGTGCATGAGGATCATCTGGGCCATACGGTGACTCTGACCGCCGGCGGGGTGCAATGGATGACGGCCGGACGGGGCGTGATCCATTCCGAAATGCCGCGCCAGACCTCAGGCCGGATGCGCGGCTTTCAGCTCTGGATCAACCTGCCGGCGCGCGACAAGCTGACCGATCCGGCCTACCGTCACATTCCGGCTGAGGCGATCCCGGTGGTCGCGCGCGCCGATGGCGTCGCGGTACGGGTGATCGCCGGGTGTTTCAGTCAGGGTGAGTCCGTGGTCCAGGGCGCCGTGCGCGGGATCGTCACCGAGCCGACCTATCTGGATGCGCGCCTGCCGGCCCGCACCCGGCTGGAGGCGCCCATTCCAGCCGGCCAGCGCGCGCTGGTCTATGGGGTCTCGGGACGGATTCAGATCGCCGGACATTGGATCGAGCCACGCCAAATGGCGGTGCTGGCCGCCGGCGAGGTGATCGAACTTCAGACCGACGATAGCGCGGCTCAGGTCTTGATCCTGGCCGGACGTCCGCTGAACGAACCCATCGTCCAATACGGCCCCTTCGTGATGAACACACGCGCCGAGATCCGGCAGGCCATCGCCGACTATGAGCAGGGGCGGCTGGTCACGCCCTGAACGCCGTCGAAGAGGACAGGTCTAGGGCGGCGCCGGAACATCCACTCGCTGTCCGGCCGACTCAGACACGTATCGCCATGCCTGGCTGATCCATGCTTCAATGCGTCTTCCAGACGGTCTGGTTTGACATCATCAGGGGGACTATCGACATGAAGCCTGCATTCTGGATGCCTGCCATGCTGGCGGGCGGGTTGGCCTTGACGGGGTGCGTCACCTTGCCCACGGACTCGTCGGACACGGCGAGCACCCAGGTCGAGGCGCCATCCACGGTCGCGCCCGATCCCACGGCGATCCTCAAGGAGATGGCGGCCTATCTGCGCTCGCTCGAGCGTTTCAGCGTGCGGGTCGATAAGCTCACCGAATACATCCTGCCGAGCGATCAGTCGCTGCACAACGATCAGACCATCGAGATCGCCATGAGTCGGCCCAACCGCTTGCGGGCCGATTTCAAGTCGCTCGGCGGCGGGCGCCGACTCTTCTACGACGGTGAGAACTTCGCGCTCTTCACGCCCAGCGAAGGCGTCTATGCCACGGCTTCGGCGCCTTCGACCATCGACGAGACGCTGGAGATCCTCTACAACGAGTATCAGATCGAGCTGCCTGTGGCCGATCTGCTGGCCGCCGATCCGGCCAGCCGGCTGGTGCAGGATCTGAAGTCGCGCACCTATGTCGGGCGCATCCTGGTCGATGGCGCGCCCTGCCATCACCTCGCCTTCCGCACGCCCGACCTGGACTGGGAGATCTGGATCGAGGCCGGTCCCAAGCCGCTGCCGCGTCGTTTGCTGCTGACCGACCGCAGTGTCGAGGGCGCGCCGACCCTGATGGCCAATCTGACCGACTGGGACGTCTCGCCGTCGTTCGCGCGTGGCTTCTTCACGTTCACGCCGCCGAAGGACGCGCGTCGCATCCCCTTCATGAAGGAGATGACCGCGACCCTGACCCCTACCCCCAACCGCTGACCGGAGGATTCCGACATGCGTCAATCGATCTGGAGCTTTTGGAAACGGGCGGGACTCGCCGCCCTGGTCCTGGGACCGACACTCGCCCTGATCGCGGTCGATGTCGAGGCGCGACGTGTTGGTGGAGGCGGGCCGGGCGTCCGGGCGCCGCGCGGCAACATCGGGGGTGGTCATGCCATGCGCCCGCCGGGCGGCGGTGGCGGAGCGCGACCGGCCAGACCTTCGGGTGGGCCGCCGAGCGATGCACGTCCGCCACGGCCGGGCGGTGGAGGCGGCCCCGTGGCTCGACCGCCGGCGGGTGGTGCTGGAAAACCGCCGGCCGGACCTCCGCCGATCGGCGGTCCCGGAGGTGCACGTCCGCCGGCGGGCCGTCCGCCACTGGCCGGACCTCCACCCGGCGGGCAGCGGCCACCGCCGCCTCCGCGCCCGCGTCCGCCCGTCGATCCCTACTGGGGGGCGCCGCTCGGGGCCGCCGCGGCCATCGGGACGGCGATCGCCATCGGCTCCATCGTCTACAGTCTGCCGCCGAACTGTCGCACGGTCACTGTCTATGGCGAGAGCTACCGGCAGTGCGGCAGTGACTACTATCTGCCGCGTTACGAGGGGTCCACGGTCGTCTACGAGCGCGTGCCGTCGCCGTATTGAGCGGGAGGCGCCCGGCGTTCAAATACGATAGGGCGCAAACAGAAACACCCAGGTGAGCCCAAGCAGTCCGACGAGCGTCGCGCCCACGGCGAGCTTGTAGACCAGACGCCAGCCGGCATTGGCCTTGCGCGTGATCTGGAAGTCTTCGACATGGATGGTCTCGCAGGCGCCATTGCCGGTGTCGTCGCGGGTGATGCTGGTGCCGCGCCTGAAACCGCCGTCGTGTGAATAGCTGGCGAGTTGGCCGCGCAAATGGATCTGATCGCCGATCTCGGCCGATTTGATCGCCTTCTGCACGAAACCGACGTGGCTGAGCAGATGATTGTTGGAGAGCTGATTCCAGGCGAAGTCCCGCGCCGCCTGCGGATCGTCGGTCGAGATCCAGCAGGTCCAGGTGCTGTTCTCGTAGCGCATGGCGCGGAAGACATCGCGGGCGACGTTCTCGCCCCAGACCACGCACAGGTCGCGGATGTTGATGAAGTCCTTCCAGTCCTTGGTGTGGTAGATGTCCCAGAAGACGTCGCTGTCGTGCAGACTGACCACCACGCCATCGAGTTCGTAGTCGAACTTCGGCTCGATGCGGTAGCGGATGCCCTCGGCCTCGATCTCGAACGGCTCGGTGAGAGTGCGCGTCTGACGCGGCTCGACCAGCCGTTCGAGATCGTAGAACTCGGGCGGCGGGAACTGATCCTTCTTCCAATGGCTCCAGATCGCCAGACCCAGACTGGCCAGGAACAGCAGCAGAAAGAGCTGTTTGATCAGACGCCAGGGAAGCCGTGGTTCATCGAACGAGGCCGAAGGCATCCAGATACCCCCTTGCGCTGACCTCCAGCCGATCGTCACGCACCGCCTCGCGCAACACATCGGGCGCCAGCGGCCGACTCAGCGTCTCTTCCATCGCTCGCGCCAGGGCGTCGACGTCGCCGACCGGCACCAATGGACCATAGCGACCGTCCTGCAGGATCTCGCGCGGCCCGCTCGGACAGTCGGTCGAGACCACGGGCACGCCCAGTGCCAGCGATTCGGCCAGGACATTGGCCCAGCCCTCCCAGCGCGAAGAGAGCACGAACAGTCCGGCGCGGGCCAGAAAGCGGTATGGATTGGGATCGAATCCGTGCAGATCGACTGAATCGGCAACGCCAAGCTCTGCGGCTAGACGCCTGAGTCGTTCGCGCTGGCGGCCCTGACCGAGGATGAGCAGCCGACAGGGGCGGCGGCGGTGTAGCTGGGCGAAGGCGCGGATGAGGGTTTCGAAGTCCTTCTGGAGCCGCAGCCCACCCACGCCCAGGATGACCGGCGGCTGTCCCTCAGCGAACCAGGGATGATCGAGCGGCGCGCGCGCGTTCTGCTCCAGCTCCGGCGTGATGTTGGGATTGCGTACGACGCGGATGCGATCGAGCGCCAGACCCGTGATCGCGGCAATGTCCTCGGCCACGCCGTGCGAGACCGTCACCACGCCATCGGCACGCTGGTAGAGTCGGCGCAGACGCCGCCTCTCCCACCAGCGTTTGAGCGCGTTCCCGCGCGCACTCCAGCGCTCGGAATGGTTGGTTCCAGGACGCAGAAAGTAGCGCGTGTCGCCTGGGCAGGACGCCTTGACAGCGAGCGCGACACGATCGTCCGTGTTCTTGGCCGTGAGCACGATCGACGGACGCTGGCGCTCGACATAGTCGTGCAGGAACCGCTGGCGTGCGCGCCGGTCACTGTCGGTCAGGTGATGCAGACGCACGCTCGCCGGCAATGTGTCCAGATAGGGCGCGTCGGGTGGGCCGACCACGAAGTCGACCGTGAAGCCCTGTTCGGCGATGCCTCGGGCGATGTTGGTCATCATGCGTTCCACGCCACCATCGCCGAAGCTCGGCAGGAACAGACAGATGGGACGCGACGGCGAGAGGGCCGCGGTGGGGCTGGGATCGGATGACAAGGCGGATCTCCATCCAGGCGGCGCGCGGCCGCGTCGAGTTGAGCCTGAAGGGCTGACGGCAAAGCGTCCACAAATCAGGCGGAGCGCACTATTATATCGGCTCCAGCGCCCTTCCCGTCCCCCACCCACGCGAGAATCCGCATGTCATCGACGCTCGATCGCTCACTTCCGCTCGTGCCCCCGGATGGCGTGGAGCGTCTCGGTCTGTTCGGACTCTATCTGTTCGCCGCTTTCGCCTGGCTCGGCACGACGCCCGCCACGCTCGGGCTGGCGCTCCTGACCCTGGCCTTCGTGCTGCACCGCCCGGACTGGCGTGCGCTGGGGCGTGATCCGGTCGCGCGGCTGAGCCTGATCCTGATCGGCTTTCTGATCGTCCACAGCCTCGTCCTGGCGCTGTCGGCGCCCAGCGCGGAACGGGCGGCGACCATCCTCGGCGGCGGCGGGGACTGGCTCAAGCTGATGCTCTTCATCCCGCTCGCCCACTGGTGCGTCGGTCGGCCCGAGCGGGTGCGCGGACTGCTGCTGCTCGCCGCGCTGGGGTTCACGCTCGCGGTGCTGCGCAAGATCGACTGGGCGAACTTCGGACTGGAATTCTTCTCGACCCGCTTCGAGTCCTATCTGCCGGCGATCGCCTTCGGCATGTTCACCGGGCTGGGCGCGCTCGGGCTCATCGTCCTGCGTCAGGCGTTCTGGGGACGCTTCGCGTCGGGCTGGCCGCGCCGGTTGGGCATGACGCTCTGGGCGCTCTGGCTGCTGTTCATGCTCGAAGGGCTGCTGCTGTCGCAGTCGCGCGGCTCCTGGCTCGCCTTTCTCGGCGCGCTGGCGCTACTGATCGTCCTCGAATGGCGCGCACACTCAGCCGCGACGGGCGCCTGGATCAGACGTCAGGGCTACCGACTCATCCTGCCCGTCGTCGGACTGGCGCTGCTCGGCGGACTGCTGGTGCAGACGGAGATCGTTCAAAAACGCTTCACCGAACACACGGGCACCGTGCTCGAGATCGTGCGCGGTGAGACATCCGCCGTGGAGTCCGACCCCGTGGGACTGCGCTTCAAGGCCCTGCTGTTCGCGCGCGACACCTGGAGCGAGCGACCCTGGTTCGGCTGGGGCGCCGGTACCAGTCGCGAGCTGATCGCCAACAGCGGACGTCCCGAGGCGCTGTTCGATTACGACCATTGGCTGCCGCATCTGCACAACACCTATGCCGAGATCCTGGTCCAGTTCGGCCTCGTCGGTCTGATCCTGATCGCGGCCCTGGTCTGGACACTCGCGCGCTCCGGTTTCAGGGCCGGCCGCGCTGGACGTCTGCCCGCCGATCTCGGGCGTTTCTATCTGGCGGCGCTCGTCTTCGTGCTGATCTGGTGTCTGTTCAACTATCGCGTCGTGCGCACCGACTGGATGTTCTTCTGGATCCTCGTCGCCGGCACGCTGTATGGACTCGGTCGCGGCGCCGACACGCCCTCCCCCGACGCTCAGGCCCAGGCCGGCAATCCCATGGCGTCGAGATAGGCGCTGGTCGCAGCCTCGATCTCGAAGCGGCGGGCCGCCCGCTGGAGCTCTTCACGCGGCAACGGGTCGTCGAGCGTGGCGCTCATGGCCTCGGCGAGCGCTACGTCGTCGCCGATCGGCACCAGGGGGCCATAGCGTCCGCCATCCAGGATCTCGCGCGGACCGCTCGGGCAGTCGGTCGAGACCACAGGCGTACCGACCGCCAGCGCCTCGACCGGCACGAAGGGCAGTCCTTCCCAGCGCGATGAGAAGGCGAAGAGCGCGGCATGGGCCATGTAGGCATAGGGCTGGGGTACGAAACCGGGAAGCGCGAAGTCTTCTCCGACCCCGAGGCTCGCAGCCAGCGCCAGCAGGCGCTCGCGATGACGCCCCTCGCCGAGGATCATCAGCCGCGCCGGACGTCGGGCGCGCAGACGGGCGAAGGCGCGGACGAGCGTGGCGAAGTCCTTGCGCCCGCAGAGTTCGCCGACGCTCAGGATCAGCGGCGGCTGTCCGGGCGCGAACCAGGGATGATCCGGCGCCGGCAGGGCTTGGTCGAACAGACGCGCCGGCGCCACGGGCGAGGGCACGGCCCGGATGCGCGCACGCTCCAGCCCGGTATAGGCCGCCATGTCGTCGGCAGCCCCGAGACTGGGCACCAGCACGCGATCGGCGAAGCGATACAGCAGCCCCATCGATCGACGCTGGACCCAGCGGTCGATCACGCCGCGCGAGGCCAGATCGACCGAGATGGTGATCCCGGAACGCAGGATCAGCCGCGTCGACGTACCGGCCAGGGCGCGTGCCGCCAGCGCCAGCCGGTTGACGCGATCCTTGTCCGAGAGCATGACCGTCGGGCGCTCGCGGCGCAGATAGCGCACCACGGCCGGCAGCGCCATCAGGGTGTGCGCCGTCCCGAGATCGACGATCCGAGGAGCCGGATCACAGTGTTCGAGATGCGGCCCGTGCTCGCGCACCTTGAGCAGATCGACCCGATAGCCGCGTCCGACGAGCGCCGGCAGCAGATGGCGCGCGAGCCGATCGACGCCGCTGTGACCGGAGGTGGAGAGAAAACAGGCGATGCGGGGTGGCTGTGACATGGCGCCGATCTTAATCGTCTCATCGGCGCGGCGCGACTGCTTCGATCGAACGTCCGCCCGGGCCGGTCGTCTCTGGGTGGAACTTGACCGATTCCGGAGCCCCAGCTACCCTCGAAACTCCAAACATCCTGGGCGGTGCCATGGCGCTCGAATGCCCGATCGCTCCCCGTCCGCGGACGGTCGGAATCGACCCAAGCCCGCTCGCGCCGCTCGCCGGCAGGGTCGCGCGGCCAGCGATTCCACCCCATAGGTCGCCAATCACGGATTGCCTCTGATGATCGATCAGCCCGCCCAGCCGGCCTCCCGGCCCGTGCCCGACGCCGTCGAATCATTCTGCTCGCTCTCGGAGGCCTATGCCCCTGAGGCTCGCCATGAGTCGCTGTTCATCGAAGCCATGCGGGCCATCACGCACTGGCATCTCGAACGTTCTCCCTGGTATCGGGCTTTCGCGCACCGTCACGGCGTAGACGCGGATCGGCTCGATCGGCTGGAGGCCGTGCTGGCCCTGCCGCCGGTCCATGCCAATTTCTTCAAGGCACACGAGATCCGCTCGATCACCCTGTCCGAAGTCACGGCCCATCTGACCTCCTCCGGGACGACGGGACAGAAATCGCAGATCTTCTTCGACGCCTTCACGCTCGGTCATGCGCGTGCCATGGTGGATCAGGTCATGCAGGTGCGCGGCGTGGTCAGCCAGACGCCGGCGCACTATCTGGTCAATGCCTATGAGCCGTTCGAAGGCTTGCAGCTCGGCACCTCCAACACGAACCAGTATCTGATGCGCTATGCGCCCGTGGCCGAGCAATTCTGGACGCTCAGACACATCGGCGGGGGGCGGCACGAGTTCGACCCCTTCGGCGCCATTCGTCAACTGGAGCAGTGGGCGACGGGCGATCTGCCGGTACGCCTCATCGGGTTTCCGGCCTTTTTGCATTTCATCCTCGAACGGATGCGGGACATGGGACATCCTGGACTCAGACTGCCGGCCGGGAGTCTGGTCGTGTTCGGCGGCGGCTGGAAGGGTCATGCCGACCGGGCGATCCCCAAGTCCGACCTGTACCGGCACATCTCGACCCAGTTGGGCATTCCGGATGAGCGTGTCATCGAGACCTTCGGCGCCGTGGAGCACAGCGTGCCCTATGTCGACTGCGCCGAGCACCATCTGCACCAGCCGGTCTGGTCGCGCGTGGTGATCCGCGATCTCAAGACACTGGAGCCGGTGGCGGATGGCCAGCCCGGCTTCCTCTCGTTCGTCTCCCCCTACATCACCTCGGCGCCCGCGCACAGCGTGGTCATGGGCGATCTGGCGGTGCGCCATCCGGCCGGATCCTGCGCCTGCGGCGATCATCCCACGCCCTGGTTCGAGGTGCTGGGTCGCGCCGGCGTCTCGACCAACAAGAGCTGCGCGGCGGCGGCCTCAGAGCTGCTCAAGCGCGCCTGAACAGGCATCGAACGGCCATCGGCGGCCCTTGGCGATCCGGCGAACCCTTTGGTTGGAATCACACGCATGAACCGACATTTCTGGTTTGGTCAGTGGCTGGACGATGCGCAACTCGACGCGGCGATCGAGCGTTTGGATCAACACCTGGAACGGGTGCTGGAGTCGCCGTTTCCGTTCGAGGATCTGTTGACGGCGGCCCAGACGGTGTCCGACGGGTTGCGCGCCGGTCGACCGCTGCACGCCCGTCTGGCCGCGCTGGCGCGCGAGACCACGCCGGACGAGGAGGTGGACGCCATGCTCGCCGGGGCCTCGGCCTCCCTGACGCGGGCGTCCCTGCTGACCCGAGTGCGTGCCGAACTGGGCTGTTCCAGACCGGGCATCCCGACGCGCCGCTATCCCGATCGTCAGTTCGAGGCCTGGTCGCCGGTCGGCTGCGTGGTGCATGTCATGCCGTCCAACGTCTTCACCCTGGCGGCGCTCGGACTGGTCGAGGGCCTGCTGCCCGGCAATGTGAATCTCGTCAAGCTCAGCGCGCGCGATTCCAGCTTCGCGACCGAGTTTGCCGCCGCCCTCTGCGACGCCGATCCGGGCGGGCGTCTCGCCGACTATCTCGCCGTGGTCCATGTCGCCTCATCTGAATCTCGGCGTCTTTCGGCGCTCTTCGAGCGTGCCGATGCCATTTCGGCCTGGGGCGGCGAGCGGGCCATGGCCGCCGTGCGCGAGGCTGCGCCGCCGGGCGCCCGGCTGATCACCTGGGGGCACAAGGTCTCCTTCGCCTATGTCGCGGCTGAATGTTTGCGCGAGCCGGCGTTGCTGGAGGCCGCGCTCGATGGCGTAGCAACCGATGTCTGCCGGCTCGACCAGCAGGCCTGCTCCAGCCCGCAGACCCTGTTCGTCGAGGCCGATCGCGAGGGCGTCGAGCGCTTCGCCACGGCGCTGGCCGAACGTCTGGCCGTGCGCTCGCCCGAGATCCCGGGACAGGCGCCCGAGGGGGCCGAACAGGCCGAGATCACCAGCGTCACGGCCGTGGCGCGCGCCGAGGAGGCGCTTGACCTGACCCGTGTCATCGAGGATCCGGTGCACGGGCGCTGGCGGATCCTCGTCGATCATCGTCCCGGTCTGCGCCCCTCGCCCCTGTACCGCACCCTCTGGGTCAAGGGTCTCGAGCGCGAGGCCATCATCGGCACGCTCCGCCCGATGCGCGCCTGGCTCCAGAGCTGTGGTCTGGTCTGCGGACTGTCTTCGCTGGCGACCCTGTCGCGACGGCTGTTCGCGGCCGGCGTGACCCGCATCGCACGTCCAGGTCAGATGGTCGACAGCTATGCAGGTTCACCGCACGACGGCGTCTATGCCTTGCAACAGTTGGCGCGGCGCATCACCCTGGATCCGCCCGAGTCGGCGCGCCAGGTGGGCAGCTTCTCGGAGCTGGAGGCGCATCCGCCCTTGCCCGTCGCCGGTCTGCCGATCATGGACAAGACCCGTTTCCAGGCCGAGTCCCAGTCCGTGCGGGAGGTCGACCTGCTGTTCCGCAGCGGCGGTTCGAGCGGGCGGATCGTCTACTCCAGCTTCAGTTGGGAGGATTATCACGACCAGATGACCGTCGCGGCCCACGGACTGGTCGCCGCCGGCCTGGAGCCGGACCGCGATCGGGTGATGAATCTGTTCGCCGCCGGTCATCTGTACGGCAGCTTCATCAGCTTCTGGACCATCCTCGAAACCCTGCGGGTACGCACCCTGCCGATGGGGATGATCCATGACTACGAGGAGATCATCGAGACCCTCCTCGGTACGGGCTGCAATACACTGATCGGCGCGCCTTCGCATCTGCTGGCCTTGTTCATGGCCGCCGCCGGACGACTCACCGGCCGGATCGATAAGGTCTTCTATGGCGGCGAGCGACTCACGAACGCCCAGCGCCGATACCTGATGGAGACCTGCGGCGTCTCGATCGTGCGCTCCGCCGCCTATGGTTCCAACGATGCCGGCCCCATGGGCTATCAGTGTCCCGAATGCGAGGGCGGAGTACATCATCTGGCCAGCGCCATTCAGCACCTGGAGATCGTCGACCTGGACGAGGATCGCCCCGTCGCCGAGGGCGCCGTCGGTCGGTTGCTGTTCAGCTCCCTGGCCCGCGAGCAGCCACGGGTACGGCGTTACGAGATCGGCGACACGGGGCGCTGGATCCCCGGCGACTGCCCCTGCGGACGCACGGATCCGCGCTTCGAGCTGCTGGGCCGGACAGGCGATTTCTTCAAGGCCGGCGGTCCCTTCCTCAACTACCGGCGTTTCGTCGATATCCTCGGTGAGCAGCTGGGGTACGACGGCCCGGTGCAGGCCCATATCCACGAGGACGGCAACGACACACGGCTGGAGATCCGACTGGCCCGGCGGCCTGGGCTGGAGGCAGCGGCGGCCGAGGCCTGTCTGCGCGCCCAGTATGCCGAGATCGATTTCATGGAGAAGGAGTTCGGTCTGGCCTTCAGGTTCGAGGTCAGCGTCGTCGAGTCCGATGCCGACTTCGTCTTCGTCCCGGTCAGCGGCAAGCTCAAACCCATCTGTGATCACAGGAGCGCAGCCGGATGAGCGACCCCGTCCCCAATCCCAGCCTGACCGAACATCTGCGCTTCGTGCGCGCGCACTCGCCCTGGTTCGCCGAGCAGTGGCGCGGGTTGCCGGACGAGATCGGCCTGGAGACCCTTCCAGTGACCGATCATGCCGCTTACTGGGCCGCCAACACACCGCAGGACAACCGGCTGCTGACCGCCCCGCATCGCGACGGCCTCGTCTTCAAGAGCGGCGGCACGACGGGCAGCCCCAAGTTCTCCTTCTTCAGCAACCAGGACTGGCAGCAATTCTGCCAAGTCTTCGGACAGGGGCTGCGTCGGGCCGGGCTGCGCGAGGGCGAGAAGGTCGCCAATATCTTCTATGGCGGACAGCTCTACGCCTCGTTGCTGTTCATCACCCGCTGCATCGAGGAGGCCGGCGGCGGCCTGTGCTTCCCGATCGGCGGCAGCGCGCCTCCCGAGGAACTCATCGACACACTGCGTCTGTTCCGCATCGAGACCCTGGCCGGCGTGCCGACATCGCTGCTGGCGCTGATGCCCCATCTCGCGGCCCTGGAGCCGGGAGCCTTGCAGGTGCGCCGGTTCATCTACGGCGGGGAAGCCATGTACCCGGATCAGATCGCCGAACTCAAGCGTCTGCTGCCCGAGTGCGAGGTGGCCTCGATCGGTATCGCCGGCGTCGACTATGGCGAGATGGGCTGGGTGGACGCCAGTTGCGAGCCGGGTGTGCATCGCTGCTTCGACGAGAGCACGATCCTGGAGATCCTCGACGAGGAGCAGCGCCCGCTGGATGAGCCGGAGGCCGAGGGGCTGCTGCACATCACCAATGTCCGGCGCCGGCTGATGCCGATCATTCGCTATCCGGTCGGTGATCGGGGCCAGTGGATCGACCCGCCGGGAACACCGGGGCGGCGTTTCCGCGTGCTGGGACGAACCGACACCGGCGCCCGCGTCGGCCCCATGACCCTGTACCTGAGCGATATCGAGCGCCTGCTCGGACGACTGAAGCTCGATCAGCACGTCAGCGGCTTCCAGCTCCTGATCGAACACAGTGAACGGCGCGACCGCTGTACCCTGCGCATCGCCGTCCAGAGACCGCTGGAGATCCCCGCCGGACTGTCCGAGCGGCTGGCCGACACCCTGTACGCCGAGCGTCACATGTACGCCGACCTCATCGCCCAGGGCATCGTCCATCCGTTGAGCGTGGAATGGGTCGCCGTCGGCGAACTGCGGACCCATCCCCGGACCGGCAAGCTCCAGCGGGTCATCGACCGGAGGCTCGACCCTTGACGTCATCCGGCACGCTCTGGGCACGCCTGCAGATCCCGGCCCTGGCCGCCATGCTGCCCTTGGTCCGGGGCGCGGCGCGCGAGCTGGCCCGTCAGTACGGGCTGGACGCCCAGACCCTGCCACGGGTCGAACTGGCGGTCGAGGAGGTCTTGAGCACGCTGCTGCGCGTCGCCTTCGACGAGGACGAGCGCGGCGAGCTGGCGATCGAGATCGATTCCACGCCGTCGCTGTTCCGTCTCTCGGTGCGCAGTCTCGGATTACCCTTCGATCACTCGCTGATCCCGGATTTCGATCCGCGGGCGTCCGAGGACGAATTGGCGGCCGGGCTGGAGAACGGCGGCCTGTCGGCCTTTCTGCTCAAGCAGATGACGAACCGTTACCGGCTGGTCAACGACGGCCGGCAGGGCTGCCGGTTCGAGCTGGAGTGGTTCATTCCCGGCCCGCACATCGCTGAGCTGGACAGTGCGCCCGAGGTCTCCCGGATCGCCGCCGCGACAGCACCGGAGCCGGTCGAGTGCGTGCGCCCGCTACGCGAGGAGGAGGCCATCGGTCTGGCGCGGCTGGTGTATCGCGGTTACGGCTACTCCTATGTCTACGACGACATCTACTATCCCGACCGCCTCATCGCCCATCACCACGAGGGTCTGCTCAAGTCCTGGGTGGCGGTGACGGCCGCGCGGCGTCTGGTCGGCCATGTCGCCTTGATGAAGGCGCAGCGGGACGATCCGGCGGTGGAATGGGCGATCGCGGTCGTGGATCCGGATTGGCGCGGCCTTGGTCTGATGAAGCAGCTCCTGGCGGCGGCCATCGAGGATGTGCAGACACGCGGCGAGACGGTCATGTACGCGCACGCGGTCACGGCGCATCCCTTCACGCTCAAGACCGCGCGCTACTTCGGTTTCCAGCCGACGGCCCTGCTCTTGGGATATGCACCGGCGAGTCTGAGGTTTCGGCATATCAGCGAACAGCTCGCCCAGCGGGAGAGCACCTTCCTGACGGTCCGCTGCATGAAGCCGCTGACGCTGCAGAGGCTGTATCTGCCCGCGCGGCACCTGGAGCCTCTGCAACGACTGTTCGCGGCCCTTGGACTCGATCCCGACATCGAGTCCGGTCCGGGACTGGAGCCGACCGAGGAACGGACGACCTTCACCAGCCGCATCAGCGCGGCCGTCAACGTCGCGCAACTGGATGTGACGCGGATCGGCCCTGATGTCCGCCAGGCCATCGCGCTTGAACGGCACCGACTCTGTCTTGAGCACGTCGATGTCATCGATCTCAGTGTCGATCTGGCCGATCCCGCCGCACCGGCGCTGATCGAAGCCGCCGAGTCCTGTGGATTCTTCATGGCCGGCCTCTCGCCCATGCTGCCCAAGCCGGCCAGTCTGACCCTGCAATACCTGAACAACATCAGCGTCGATCTCGGGGCCATCCGGACCGACGGCGACCTGTCCGCCTGGATCAGCCAGTGGGTCGCCGCCGAGCAGACGCGCGTGGAGGGTCTGGCGTCGGGGATGCCGTCCTGAATTCGGGCGTCTGACCGGCGCTGGGCGATGAGAGACGCGCATGGAACCCGCGAACAGGATCGAATCATGCTCACCGAAGACTTGACGAGCGTCGCCGACTCAGACTGGCCGACCGGCTTCATGCTGATCCAGGGCAACCGGCTGGAGGAACTACGCGCGCTCCTGGTCGCCTGGATGCGCCGTCATCCGCTCGCGCCGCTGGAGAACGAGGCCATCCTGGTGCAGAGCAGCGGCATCGCGCAGTGGCTCAAGCTCGCGCTGGCCGCCACGCCCGACGCCAACGAGACCGAGGGCGGCCTGGGCATCGCCGCCGCGCTCGATGTGATGTTGCCGGCGCGTTTCATCTGGCGCGTCTACCGCACCGTGCTCGGCGACCTGCCCGAGACCTCGCCCTTCGACAAGGCGCCCCTGAGCTGGCGGCTGTATCGTCTGCTCGAACGGCTCACGGGCGAGGCGCCGCTCCAGGCGAGCGACACCCACTTCGAGGCGCTCGCTCCGCTGCGCGGCTTTCTGGCGGTCGATGGCCTGGAAGCCGCCCCGCGCCGGCGCTATCAGCTCGCCGAACGGCTCGCGGATCTGTTCGATCAATATCAGGTCTATCGTGCCGACTGGCTGGCGGCCTGGGGCCAGGGTCGCGACATTCTCATCCGCCACGATGGCAAGCCGGCCGCGCTCCCGGCCAGTCAGGGCTGGCAGCCGGTGCTCTGGCGTGCTCTGCAAGCCGACGTGCGTGACGAGTATGGCCCGGACGCGCCGTGGCTGCTCCAGGCCAGTCGCGCCGAGGTCCATCGGGCCTTCCTGGAGCGTGCCGGTCAGGCGGAGGATCGCACCCCGGAACGCCTCGCGAATCTGCGCGCGGTCGGACTGCCGCGCCGGGTCATCGTCTTCGGTCTGTCCTCGCTGCCGCGCCAGATGCTGGAAGTGCTGGAGGCCATCGCGCCCGTGTGTCAGGTGATGCTGTTCGTGCTCAATCCCTGCCGGCACTACTGGGGCGACATCATCGAGGGTCGCGATCTGTTTCGCCGGCCCTATCGGCGCCGGTCGGAACGCAAGGCGCCGACGGATCTCGACGAGTCCGAATGGCATCTGCACGGTCATCCGCTGCTCGCGGCCTGGGGCAAGCAGGGACGCGACTATCTGCGACTGCTCGACGAGCACGATGACCGCGCTCGATACGAGCCCTATTTTCAGTCGCACAGTCTCAAGATCGATCTCTTCGACTCGCCCGGCGCCGACTGTCTGCTGCACCAGTTGCAGGACGACATCCTGGAGCTGCGTCCGCTCCAGGAACGCCGGGACCAACCGACCCTCATCGATCCCGAGCACGACCGCAGTCTGGAGTTCATCGTCGCCCACAGCCCGCAGCGCGAGATCGAGATCCTGCACGATCGGCTGCTCGACGAGTTCGAGCGCTCGGCGCGGACCGTCCGTCCGTTGCAGCCGCGCGAGGTGCTGGTGATGGTGCCCGACATCGCCGTCCATGCGCCGCACATCCAGGCCGTCTTCGGGCGCTTCGATCCGGACGATCGGCGTTACATCCCGTTCCAGATCGCCGATCAGGGCCAGCGCCACCGGCATCCGCTGGTGATCGGGCTGGAACATCTGCTGAATCTGCCGCAGGCGCGCTTCTCGGTCAGCGAGCTGCTCGACCTGCTCGACATCCCGGCGATCCGCGCCCGGCTCGACCTCGACGAGACCGATCTGCCGCGACTGCGCGCCTGGATCGCCGGGGCCAATGTGCGCTGGGGACTGGACGCCGAACAGCGCGCCAGTCTCGGGCTGCCGGAGGGGCTGGAGCAGAACACCTGGCGCTTCGGACTGCGCCGGCTGCTGCTGGGGTTCGCCAGTGGCGGGGCCGGACCCTGGCGCGGCGTGGAGCCGCACGACGAGGTCGGCGGACTGGAGGCCGCGTTGCTGGGTCCGCTGGCGCGTCTGCTCGAACGGCTGGAGGATACCTGGCGACGTCTGAGCGAGCCGCGTTCGCCGTCCGGCTGGGTCGATCTGGTCGGCAGGCTGCTGGACGACTTCTTCGCTGAGTCGAGCGAGTCCGATGGGGCCATGCTCGCGCGCATCCTGCTCGAACTCGATGCCTGGGAGAGCGATTGCATCCAGGGCGGTCTGGGCGATGAATCCATCGCGCCTGAGATCTTCCGCGATGCCTTTCTCGCGCGGCTCGATCAGCCGAGTCTGAATCAGCGTTTTCTGGCCGGGGCGGTCAACTTCGCGACCCTGATGCCGATGCGCTCCATTCCTTTCCGTCAGATCTGGCTGCTGGGCATGAACGATGGCGACTATCCGCGCCGGCGGGTGCCGGCGGACTTCGATCTGATGGCGAACGATTATCGGCCGGGGGATCGTTCGCGGCGTGAGGACGACCGTTATCTGTTTCTCGAAGCGTTGCTGTCGGCGCGCGAGAAGCTGGTCATCGGCTGGGTCGGGCGCGGCATCCGCGACAACAGCGAGCGTCCGCCCTCGGTGCTGGTCGGACAGTTGCGCGATCATCTGGCGGCCGGCTGGCGTCGGCCCGATGGCGACGGCGCCAAGCTGCTCGCCGCGCTGACCAGCGTGCATCCGCTCCAGCCGTTCGGGCGCGGCTATTTCGAGCCGGGGCGGGCGAAGACGCTCTTCACCTATGCGCGTGAGTGGCGGGCGGTGCACGATGGCGCCGGAGCGACGGCGGTCGGCGCCGAGCGGCTCGCGCCCTGGCTGCCCGAAACGCCGGTCGATCTCGATCAACTCCAGGGCTTTCTGCGCGATCCGATCATGGCGTTGTTCGATCAGCGCTTGCGGATCAAGGCGCCGGGCGAGGTCGTCGCGCCGCCCGATGTGGAGACCTTCGCGCTCGACGGTCTCGGGGACTGGCAGATCAAGGACGAACTGATCAGCCGGACCTTCGAGCCGGGGCTGGACAGGCCGGCGCTGGAGCAGCGTTTGCAGGCGGGTATTGCGCGCTTCCAGGCTCAGGGGCGGCTGCCGGACGGGAGTCTGGGCGAGCGTCTGGGGCGGACGGTCATCGCCTATCTGCCGGTGCTCCATACCGCTTGGGACGCGGCCCTGAGCGAATGGCCCCGGAGGCTCGATCGTCCGATTCCGGTCATGGTGGAGGTCAATGTGCCGGCCGGTCGGCTGGTGCTGGAAGATGTGTTGAGCGATCTGCGCGAGGGCGACGATGGGCGCGGTCAGATCATTCTGCAAACCAGCGGGCTGACCAAGGACAAGCATTATCAGTGGCGCAATACACTGCGCGCCTGGGTGCGGCATCTGGCGGCTCAGCTCGATGGCGAGCCGGTCACGACCCGCCTGCTGACGCCTTCAGGCGATGCGCGTCTGGAACCTGTGCCCGTCGATGAGGCCCGCGAGCGGCTCGAATCGCTGCTCGTCGTCTGGTGGGAGGGGATGCAGCGACCGCTGCCGGTTGCGCTCAACGCCGGCATGGCCTGGCTCGACAAGGATGGGCCTGAGACCTTGGAGGACGGCACGGCGCCCGAGGAACTCAAGGCCTGGAACGCGGCCCTTCAAGCCTTCGACCTGGATCACACATACAACGCCTATGTCGGTCGCTGTTACGACAGCTTCGAGGCGCTCTGGTCCGGGGGGGAGTTCGCGCGCTGGGCGCATCGGCTCTATGGCGGTCTGCGCAAGACGATCAGCCGTTAGCGGAACCTGCGGCGCTTGCTTTCGGCTACGCGCAGATAAACGCTCGCTCGAATTGCGCAGTGTTACATGAAACAATGTTCGTGGTATGTTTCGTTTCATGTAACAAACCGGAGGGGATTCGTATGGCCACCACTCATGTCAATGCAAGAGTTCAAAAGCACCGTGATGCGCTGCGCAAGTCCGGGCTTCGTTTGGTGCAGATTTGGGTGCCCGATACGCGACGACCGGACTTTGCCGAAGAATGCCGCCGCCAGTCTCGCCTTGTCTCTCAAGCGGACATGGCCGACACGGACATGCCGCCGTTCCTGGATAACGTTTTGGCTGACCTGGATGGTTGGACCGATTGATGCGCGGCGACTTAGTGACAGTCGCCATGCAAGGCGACTTCGGCAAGCCTCGACCTGCTCTGGTGATCCAAGCCGATCAGTTCAATGAGCACGCGACTGTGACTGTGTTGCCGCTGACCAGCGTGCTCGTTGCGGCACCGCTGTTGCGCATCACCATTGAGCCCAGCACGGAAAATGGTTTGCAAAAGCCATCGCAGGTGATGTTGGACAAGGCCGTAACGGTGAAGCGCGACAAGATCGGTGCGGCCTTTGGGCGCATTGATGCCAATGCGATGGTGGAGGTTGAGCGTTGTCTGGCCGTGTTCTTGGGAATCGTAAAGTGAGCAAGTCTTCGCCGGCTTCTGAATGGACGAACCTTGCACTGTCCGGTGGAGCCGAGGCTAACGACCAAGCTCAGCCGA
This sequence comes from Allochromatium humboldtianum, assembly GCF_013385175.1. GTDB lineage: Bacteria > Pseudomonadota > Gammaproteobacteria > Chromatiales > Chromatiaceae > Thermochromatium > Thermochromatium humboldtianum. The sequence continues at coordinate 165,485 of NZ_JABZEO010000008.1, forward strand.
CCCGCACGCACGGCCACGCTTGAAATCAACTCACGGCACCGGTCGCACGGGGTCGGCTGGAGCGGCTTGTCGGGCGGAATTTTTATCAATACAACTACGCTGCTTCTCGGCTGACGCGATATCCAAGCATGCTCTCAATGCTGAGTTGGTAATCGAGATCTTCCCACTCTATGCCTGTTTTTCGGCAGATAAACTCATATTGCGAAAGTTGTTTAAGGGTGGCTGCTTGCAATTCTGGATACCAATCCATAGGGGTAGAAATTACTCTGCCATCTTCGAGTTCAACATGCAGGTGCCGGTCATCGAAGTGAACAGCCTTACCTTTTAGCGTGCCATTCATCCCATTTTTCCTCGAATTGCTGATTGTTTGCTTTGATGATAGCCAGGGCTTTCTTTAATTCTTTAGGCTTCATGAAGTCTTGGGATACGCGAAAAGTGTCAAGCTCAACCTTTGCATAGTCGTCGCCTTTAGAGACATGAACGTGCTTCGGTTCATGCTCGTTAGCGTAGAAGAAGAACTTGAATCCGTCTTGAACCAGCAACGTGGGCATCAGAATTCTTGAAATTTTCGGATGTCAGGCCAGGGGTCGGATTTGAGCTTTGACGCCTAACGCCAAGCTCATCCGAGCCGGTTGAGCGAGAGCGAAACCGGCTTCGGCTGGAGCACCGTGTTAGGCGGTTTGAGGAGTTGGATTCCATGCCGAGAAAGAAACAAAGCCAGACCTTTTTGATTATCTATCTCGATGCGTATTCCAGCCTGGGCCGCAAACACGCTGAACGAAGGTTGCTACGCCAGGATCACACAGTTCGGCAACATTTGGCTCAAACATTTCGCTGGGTCTTGCGCTACGCATCCAATACAAAACTGTTGCACTATCACCTCCCATTTCGGAAATGTAATTCCCGATGATACTGTACACCGGGTCACTCAATGATGATGCTTGGCCTGAAGAATTTGTAACTTGATGAAAACCAAGTCGATGTGGAGACGCCCACAAGGTTCTTTTCACTCCGCCCATAAATACAAGGGGGCAAGCCGAGAAGCAATTACCATGTAGCGAGGTTTCTAAACCGAGATCACGGATTAATTTGCCGGACAAGATAGCATCGCGAACACTTCCTCCACCGCTCCCAAGTACAATTTTCCTTATATTGGGAGACAGCTCAAGTTGCCTTTTGAATCGCTTTGCAAACCCAAAGTCAATATCTCCGTAAACAAAGAGAGTCTCACCATCGGCCCAAAATTCGGCGTCAGGCTTATCGCTGCGACTTGCGACATTCTTGGGGATTCCTTGCCTGCCAACACAGTCTAGGTTCCAGCGGTTCTTGCGAGAATCTTCGTTTACATCAAGCGCCCATTGCGCTGCTGCCACCCAATTTTCGAGGGAAATAGAAAAAATTAGAATTTCGTGAGGATCTACAGATCCGTCCAATGGGGGATATTTCAGCTCTTCAAGGTGTGCGACTGAATGCTCATAACCGAGCATTCGTCCGAGAATTGCGCACCGATGCCTCTCAAGGTGATAGCCATTATACATGGTCCCAGCCCAGGAGGTACCATTGGCAACTGCGTAAGCCCTGTATCTTTCTGCCGCTTCTTGAACCGAATTAATAGAATCACGCCACCCCGCTCCAAAGACTGGCAGCATTATTAAGTAGAGGGCTATTAATAAGGACAGAAAATTTAATTTCTTCATGTATTTCTTTACTTTTGGATAATTGGTTGGCTAGCTCAATCCGATGGTTCAACACCAATACAGCTTAGATTGGTGCGTAGGAAATTGGTGCAGCGAACCTCAGCAAAGGCTTCCCGCGATTCCCGGTAAATTATGGATGCGCTGCCTAACGTTGCCGCTCAGCCGCGCGCGCCTTTGGCGCGTCGGCTGGAGCGGCCTTGTTATGTGCTTAATGCTCTTTATCTCTTGGAGGTAATGGATCATTTCCTGGTGGAATTGTGTCTTTGCTTCTAATATTTCCATCCCTACCTTTCGTCGTTAGTTCGCCCCCACCTTGGTTTTTTAACATACCCCTTGCAGCATCATTTGCTTGTTTTTGTGTATCGTGGACGCTTGACGCTTTTCCGGCGTCGTTTCGTTTATTAACCCACTTACCATCATCTCTTTTATAAACGGTTCGATCTCTATCTTTGCTCATGACAAAAGCTCCTATCTATCCATTTCAAAGGTGCGGTACTCGCCTGCGTCAGAGTCGTATACTTCGACTTCCACAGATGAACCGTAACTATTTATTGATTCAACATCGCCATATTTGTATTCACCCGACCCGTAATCGTAATATTCGATTTCCCTACCCGGACGAACGAGATTTCCTTTTTCAATTTCCACGTAACTACCCCTGTCATAATCATAACCATCCCACGCGTGGGTTGTGGCCGTGAACAAAAGTAGAATGATTGTTGGTGTCAGTTTCATAGTGAGGTCTCCTTTTGCATATAACGCCCCGCATCACCGGAAGCAAAAAGCAGAGCGAGGAACGAGCGGCGCTTTTTGCTGTCCGAGTGCATGCGATTGTTAGTTGAATTCACTTAACCGTACTCCAAAGTGAAGAACTAAGTTTCTGTACCAGATCATCAGAATAGGCAAAAGGCATTACCTGAATTGTGACTACTCGCCAAAATTCTGAACCGTGTTGTCTTATTTCAACGGTTAGTCGGTTCGTCCCGCTATCAACCATGCTGCCTGTACCACTCCATGCATTAACCCCTTGTTTTTGGAAGAAACGACCGCCGTCAGAGAACCTTATATTGGAGGCTGTGCTTTTTCGAAAGGCAGCAACATAATCCTGAAGACTAAACCCGGGTGCGTTTTCTTCAGCAAAAACAACTACTGCCCTGTCAGCAATCTCATTGAACATATATATTTCTTGCTGATCTTCATTCTTACTGGCTGAGTGTTTCCAGTTTGATTCTATTTCAGCACTTTTTTTCGTGGCAGGGTTTTCCCATGAATAATCATTCTGGCTGTAATTTAGTATTGCATTCCGTTGAGCAGCTTGCTCCATGCTGTTGAGAACAGCCATAACGAAAAATAGAGAAATAAACGCTAAGGAGAAAATAGTTATTCTAATCCATCCTGATGGCTTCGCATGAACCCTATATCCCGTTGACTCATCGTAGCTTGCTTGTTTTCCTTTGCCAAGGCGGCTCGATTGATTTGCAAGAGTAAAAAGATTTATCAGCGGAAGGCCAAATGCAAGACCACTTGCCCATAAAGACAAATTGCGGCCAAGATATTGCCCGAGGCTTAATGGTTGTCCATTTAAAGTTGTAACCTTTAGCCCAAGTATTGCTTTTCCAGGCGTATTGCCTGCGGCCTTGTAGATCAAAGCATCGAGCATTAACGCCACAGGCAAACATGCAATTCCAAATAGTTGACTTGCCCCAGGACCATTAAGCCATTCAACAAATCCTGCAGAGTAAGTACCGAGCGTATAACCTGCGACGAGGGAAACAGCCAAAATTTGCCACCACACATCAAATATTCGAGCAAAGAACCGTGGCCATCTATTAGCCAACGGAAGACTCAGCACATCAGGTTCAGACTTTGGAGGGAGTGGCGGCGGAAGAGTTGCCTTTAGAGACTCAAGCGCTTCTACATTGCCGAGAGGCTTCCATTCGGGCATTCCTTCTTGCCACACCATAGTATTCGGAGTGATTTTTCCATTTTGAAATAGCTTTAAAAGCTCTTCTTGTTGGATTGGCCCAATCTTTTTGCTCTTTTCTGTGTACCACCATTCACTCATAGGTGCTCCTTGTTTTTTTCAGCTAACCAGTAGTTGTATGGTTTCGGGCCAACCTAACACACGAAATGCAGATTTGACAATATGGCCATGGATAAAAACAATTCTGCGGGATAACATCCGTAAAGCACAGTTTATCCCGCAGCGTTTTGCCGATGCGGAGATCCATCCAGCTCTAGCGTCCCACTTCGATTCATCCTTGAACACCACCAGAATCGCGGAGAATCATCAGCCATATTTTCACCGCCGGCTGCGGTTCTATCTGGACTTTCGCCGGAAGTACCAACAGGATTCCCCCATCGTTTAAGCTGCACCGCCTTCGATGCAACGCTCCGGGACACAAGACAAAAACCGTGGAAGCGACAGCAAGCTCAGCAGGCCGTCGCACTATATTGGACACTGTTGACGACCGATGAATACCACCATCCAGCGACTGAACCCGCTCGAAGTCCCCCTACACGGCTCGCGTCTGATCGAGGCCAGCGCCGGCACCGGCAAGACCTTCACCCTGGCCATGCTCTATCTGCGCCTGATCCTGGGACATGGCGGCGAGACGGCCTTCCCGCGTCAGCTCATGCCGCCCGAGATCCTGGTCGTGACCTTCACCAACGCCGCCACCGACGAGCTGCGCGACCGCATCCGGCGCCGGCTGGTGGAGGCGGCGGAGATCTTTCGCGATCCGCTGTCGCCTGATGCGGGCGACCCCCTGTTGCTTGAACTGCGTGACCAGATAGCCCCTGACAATCGAGCGCACTCCGCCCGCCGCTTGGAACTGGCCGCCGAATGGATGGACGAGGCGGCCATCTCCACCATCCATGCCTGGTGCTACCGGATGCTGCGCGAACACGCCTTCGACAGCGCCAACGCCTTCGAGCAGACGCTGGAGAACGACGACGCCGAACGTCTGCAACACGCCGCCGAGGACTACTGGCGCACCTTCCTGCTCGGACTTCCCGCCGAGCGTCTGGAACCCGTACTGGAACAGTGGTCGCAGCCATCGGATCTGGCCAAGGCGGTCCGAGGTCTGCTGTCCCTGGCCGAGTATCTGCCTCCGGTCGCCGACCCGCCGGACGAGATCGTCGGACGCTGTCTGGAGACCCGCCGACACACGATCGCCACGCTCAAGACCGACTGGCGCACACAGGATCATATCGCCGCCCTGGATCGACTCTTCGGGCAGGCGGTCAAGAACAAGGCCTTCAAGCAACCCTCGCTCAACAAGAACCACCGCGCCAAGGTGCTGGATGGATTGCGGGTCTGGCTGGAGACGCCGGATCAGACCGAACCCGACATCTTCGGCGGCCAGTCCTGGCAACGGATGTCATCGCTGGCCATCGCCGAAATCTGGAACGATCCCGCCAAGGCCCCGGTCGACGATCCAGCCTGCCGCGCGCTGGCCGATCTATATGAAACACTCACCACCCTGCCCGATCCCACCGAGGATCTGCTGACCCACGCCGTCCACTGGCTCAAAAGCCACGTCGAGCGCGAGAAGCGCCAAAGCGCGATCATGACCCAGAACGACCTGCTGATCCGGCTCGATCAGGCGCTCCAGGGCGAGGGTCGCGAACGCCTCGCCGCCGCCATTCGCCGACAGTTCCCGGTCGCCCTGGTCGACGAGTTCCAGGACACCGACCCGCTCCAGTACCGCATCTTTTCGTCCATCTACGACATTCAGGCCAATCACGCCGCGACCGGCTTCTTCATGATCGGCGACCCCAAGCAGGCGATCTATGCCTTCCGTGGCGCCGACATCCACACCTATCTGATCGCGCGCGCCGCCACCCAGGGCCGTCACTACACGCTGGATGTCAACTATCGCTCCTCGACCGGCCTGATCACGGCGGTCAACGCCCTCTTCGAGCATGGCGAGCGCACCGCCACGCACGGCGCCTTCCTGTTTCGCGAACCGAACGGTCAGGGCAACCCGGTTCCCTTCCATCCCGCGCGACCGCGCGATCAGGCCGAGCGCACCCTGACCATCGACGGCCGGGCCTGTCCGCCGCTCCAGGGCTGGGTCATCCCACCCGGCCCCAACGGCAAGCTGAACAAGGAGGCCTATCGCGAGCGCACCGCCGAGGCCGCCGCCCGCGCCATCGCCGATCTGCTCCGGCTCGGACAGGAGGGACGCGCCCTGCTGCCTGTGGGTCAGGACGGCGAACGTCCGCTCGAACCCAGCGATCTGGCGGTCCTGGTCAACAATCGCAACGAAGCCGACGCCATCCGCACCGAGCTGCGCCGGCTCGATGTGGCCAGCGTCTACCTCTCCGAGCGCGGCAACGTCTTCGACACCCCGATCGCACGCGATCTGGCGGTGCTGCTGCGCGCCATCGCGGACCCCTTCGACGACCGGCTGATGCGTCAGGCGCTGGCCACCCGTCTGCTCGGCCAGGGCTTGACGGATCTGGACCGGCTCAATCGCGACGAACTCCATTGGGAGACCCAGGGCGAGCGGCTACGCGACCTCAACGGACGCTGGCGTCGTCAGGGATTCCTGCCCATGCTCTACCGGCTGATCGGCGAGTTTCGGATCGCCGCCCGCCTGCTCGGAACCACGGACGGCGAGCGCGCCATGACCGATCTCCTGCATCTGGGCGAACTGCTCCAGCGCGCGAGCGAGGAGGTCGACGGCGAACAGGCGCTGGTGCGTTTTCTCGAAGAAGCGATCGCCGACAGTGACGCAGCCACCGGCGAGACATCCGAGGCGCGCCAGCTACGGCTCGAAAGCGATGCGCGTCTGGTGCGTGTCGTCACCATCCACAAATCCAAGGGACTCGAATATCCGCTGGTGTTCCTACCCTTCATCGCCGACTGCCGGCGCACCCAGTCCAAGGATCGACCGCTCAAGACCCATGACGCCGCGCATCGGCTCCAGGTGCATCTGGGCGGAGACGACGCGCTCGTCGCCCAGGCCGACCGCGAGCGTCTGGGCGAGGATCTGCGCAAACTCTACGTGGGGCTGACGCGCGCGCGTCACGCCAACTGGCTGGGGCTGGGGGCGATCTCGGATCTCGAACACTCGGCGCTCGGCTATCTGCTCGGACTCGACGGCCAGGCGGTCGAATGGTCCGGGGACGATCAGCCTGAAACCGAGGGTTCGGGGAGCGAGGCCCATGCAACCGGCAACGGCGATCTGGCCGCCCGACTGCGCCGACTGTCCTGCGTGACCCTGATCGACCCGCCCGCCGCCGATCCTGCGCCCTATCAGGCCGAGGCGGAGGTCGAACTCGAAGCCGCCCGCCCCGCGCCCGACTGGCGCCCGCGTGCCTGGTGGATCAGCAGTTACTCGGCGTTGAGCCGGGGCGCGCAGTTGGCCGAGAGCGATGGAATCGAGGACGGGGCATCCGCGACCTCCCAGCCCGTGTCACCCGTCGATTCGGTCGAAACGGCGAGCGATGAGACCGCACGCGAGGAGTCGAGCGCCGGCGAATCCCAGGAGATCCAGTCTCCCCCAGGCACCTTGCACGCCTTCCCGCGCGGCGGACGCTATGGCACCCTCCTGCATGGGCTGCTGGAATGGGCGGCGACTCAGCGCGCACCGAAGCGAACCGATCACCCCGACGCGGGCCGACACGGCTTCGCCGCCGCGCTCGCCAGAGCCGACGCACGGCGCCGGATGCTCGAACAACGCTGCACACCGCGCCGACTGGGCGACTGGGTCGAACCGCTCGACGCCTGGCTGACCGAATTGCTCGACCGCACCTGGCGCCTCGACGCCTTCGCCCTGTCCGACGGCACGGTTCCACAGCTACGACTCGCCGACCTCGATCCCAGCCGCTATCAGGTCGAACTGGAGTTCTGGATCGAGAGCCGCGCCGTCGATCTGCGCCGACTCGATCAACTCGTCACTCAGCACACGCTCGCCGGTCTCGAACGCCCCCAACTCAACACGACCTACCTGAACGGGATGCTCAAGGGCTTCATCGATCTGGTGTTCGAGCACCAGGGGCGCTATTACATCCTGGACTGGAAATCCAACCAGCTCGGCCCGGACGACAGCGCCTACACCCCGGAGGCGATGCGCGCGGCCATCGCCGAGCGGCGCTACGATCTGCAATACGTCCTCTACCTGCTCGCCCTGCACCGTCAGCTCAAGGCGCGTCTGCCGGACTACGACTACGACCGCCATCTCGGCGGGGCGATCTATGTCTTTCTGCGCGGCGGCCAAGCGGCGAGCCAGGGGCTGTTCATGGACCGTCCGCCCCGAGATTTGATCGAAGCGCTCGACCGGCTCTTTGCTGAGGCGTGACCATGGACAAGACGATGGATACCGACACCCTGCTGTCACGACTGAATGCCTGGACTGAGGCCGGCGCCCTGCGCCCGCTGGATCTGGCCCTGACGCGCTTCATCGAGAAACAGACGCCCGAGAGCGATCCGGCGGTGCTGCTGGCCGTCGCCCTGACCAGCGAGCGCAACGGGCATGGTCATGTCTGTCTGGATCTGACCGGTGCCCTGGAGCATCCGCACGCCCTGCTCGCGCACCGCAGCGATTGGCTGACGCCGCCACCCGGTCCAAGCTCCGAGCTGGCCGAACAGCTTGCGACCCTGACGCTGAATGACTGGATCGCGCGTCTGGCGCACAGCGGCGCTATTGAGGATCGGCTCGGCATTGGATCGAGTCCCGACCCGGACACGACGCCCGTGACGTCCGCAAGGCAGGAGATCGCCGCGACGCCGGAGTCCGAACAAGCCCCGCTGATCCTCGCCGGCACGCCCGAACGTCCGTTGCTCTATCTGCGCCGTTACTGGACCTATGAGCAGCGCATCCGCGCGGGCATCGAGGCGCGTCTGAGCCGACCGCTCACCCTGCCCGAGGATGCCACGCGCACCCTGCTCGACCGGCTCTTCGCCGAGCAGGACGCCGACACGCCGCCCTGGCAGCGGATCGCCTGTGCGCTGGCCGCGCGCCGTGCCTTTGCCATCGTCACCGGCGGTCCGGGCACCGGCAAGACCACTACGGTCGTGCGTCTGCTCGCCCTGCTGCAAGGACTGGCGCTGGAGGCTGGCGGACCGCCGCTGCGCATCCGTCTGGCCGCCCCGACCGGCAAGGCCGCCGCACGACTCAACGAATCCATCGCCGGTCAGGTCGCCAGTCTGCCCTTCGACCGATTCCCCGGCGGCGAGGACGCGCTACGCCCGGCGATCCCGACCCAGGCCACCACCCTGCATCGCCTGCTCGGCACCCGGCCCGACAGCCGCCACTTCCGCTATCACGCCGGTCAGCCGCTACCGGCCGACATCGTCGTCGTCGACGAAGCCTCGATGATCGACGTGGAGTTGATGGCGGCGCTGCTGGAGGCGCTACGTCCGGACGCACGCCTGATCATGCTCGGCGACAAGGACCAGTTGGCCTCGGTCGAGGCCGGCGCGGTGCTGGGGGATTTGTGTCGACACGCGCGCGAGGCCCATTACACCCCGCAGACACGCGAGTGGCTGGAGCGCGTGACCGGCGCGCGGCTTCCCGAGGATCTGATCGACCCGGCCGGCCGACCGCTGGATCAGGCCATCGTCATGCTGCGTCACAGCTACCGTTTCCGCGCCGAGGGCGGCATCGGCGCCCTGGCCGAACTGGTCAATACGGGGGTACTGGATGGTCAGCCGGTGCGCGATCCACTGACGGCGCTCGATACGCTCTTCGCCCGTCAGTCCGATCCGGCCACCCGCACCGATCCGGGTCTCGGCCACATCCGGCGGATTCGTCTGACCGGCGAACAGGACACCCAGCTCGACCAACTGGTGCGCGCCGGCTATTGGCGCGGTCCGGATCACTCGGGCTATCTCGCGGTGCTGCACGCACAGCGCCCTTCGGACGATGCGGCTCCCGAAGCCTTCGACGCCTGGGCGCGCGCCGTGCTCAAGACACAGGCGGGATTTCAGCTGCTCACCCCACTGCGTCAGGGACCGTGGGGCGTCGAAGGTCTGAACCGGCGCATCCAGCACCTGTTGAGCCAGGGCGCGAAGGCCCCCATCGCCGGCGCCGACGAGCGTCAGTGGTTCGAGGGACGTCCGGTACTCATCACCCGCAACGACTATGGTCTGGGTCTGATGAACGGCGATATCGGTCTCACCCTGCGCGTGCCGTCCCGACGCGGCGAGGGTGGCGGCGCGTCCATGGTGCTGCGCGTGGCCTTTCCGGCCGGCGACGGCACGGGCGCCATTCGCTGGATCCTGCCGAGCCGCCTGCAAGCGGTCGAGACCGTGTTCGCCATGACGGTGCACAAGTCGCAGGGATCGGAGTTCACTCATACCGCGCTCGTGCTGCCGGATGTCTCCAACCCGGTGCTGACGCGCGAGCTGATCTATACCGGCATCACGCGCTCCAAGTCGGTCTTCACCCTGCTCCACAGCCGTGATTCCGTGGTGCGCGAGGCGCTCGGGCGGCGGGTGGAGCGTGTCAGCGGGCTGTCGATGGCGCTGGACCGGGACTGAAGGCCGAACCGTTACAACCCTGAAAGATCCATGGTTTCTGCCGATTCGTATGCGATCATTGGCGCCTTAGACGCTTCAAGCGCGTTCCCATCCACCCAACAACAGGATCGACACCTCATGTCACGCCCGCACCCCCAGCATTACGACCTCATCTCCCAGCTCTTCCACTGGCTCGTGGTGGCGCTGATGATCGGACTCATCGGCACCTTCTACCTCCATGACCTCACGCCCGAATCCTCGGAGCTGCATCTGTCGTCCATCAAGCTGCACATCTCGCTCGGTCTGCTGATCTTCGTCGTCGTGATCGCCCGTATCGGTTGGTCGCGGATGGTCGGCGCACCCGAGCCGGTCTCCAGCTCGCGTCTGATGCAGCTCGCCGGCAAGGGCTTCCATGTCCTGCTCAATCTGGCGACCCTGCTGATCCCGATTTCGGGCTTCCTGCGGGTCGCCTCCAAGGGCCGGGACGCCGAGTTCTTCGGGCTGTTCCAGATTCCCTCGCCGATCGGAGAAGCGCCGGTCCTGAACGACCTCATGCACATCCTCCATGGCACACCCATGGAGATCCTGCTCTATGTGCTCGTCGGTCTGCATGTGGCCGCCGCCCTCTGGCACCAGTACATCCTGCGCGACCACGCCCTGGAGCGCATGCTGCCCTGGGCGCGCCGCGCCGCCTGAGCGGCGGTCGGCTAATCCTCCGTCCGACGCGGCGCGAGCGCTTCGTAGAGCGCCGAATAGTCCGCGTCGGCATAGCCCATGCCCTCGGCCTGGAGACAGCCGGACTCGATGGCTTCGATCAGTCGCGTATCGAGTCCCGCCTCATCGGCCACGCGCCGGAAGAGTCCGACATCCTTACGCAAATGCTTGAGCGGGAAATTGGCCGCGCCATAGTCGTGGGCCAGATACTTGTCGAGTTTCTTGTCGAAGGTCTTGGCATGGAGCGCACTGGCGCCTAACAGCTCCATGAAAGTCTCGACCTCCAACCCCTCGCGGCGCACCAATCCCAGGCTCAGCGAGAAGGTCGCCGTCAGCCCCGCGATCAACTGGTTCATGGCCAGCTTGAGCGTCGCGCCCTGCCCGACCTCGCCGATCAGGCGCGGATCGCGGCTCAGGTCGCGAAACACGGGCAGGCAGCGTTCGTAGAGATCCGGATCGCCGCCGGCCATGAGGATGAGCGAACCCTCGCGCGCCTCGGGCAGACTGCCGAGCACCGGCGCTTCCAGATACTCGCCGCCCTGCGCCGCCACATGATCGGCGATCTCCCGGCTCTCACGCGGGGCGATGGTGCCCATCTGCACCAGGATGCGTCCGGCGAGCGCGTCGGCGTCGCCCTGCTCGAACAGGGTATCGAGGATGGCGCGCGCATCGCTCAGGAGCAGCAGCGTCATCTCGGCGGCATCGATCGCCTCCCAGGCGCTCGCCGCCAGGGTCAGACCGCGCTGACGCGCGGACTCAGCCCGCTCGGTACGGCGATTCCAGCCGATGACTTCATGCCCCTGGCGCTGGAGTCGCAGCGCGATCTCCGAACCCAGAAGCCCCATGCCCAATACCGCGATCTTCATCAGTGCGACTCCGGTTGACGTAGCGATTCGATGACGGGCGCGGTATCCGGTCGCACACCGCGCCACAGCCAAAAGGACTCGGCCGCCTGCTCGATCAGCATCCCCAGACCGTCGAGCACGCGCGCCGCGCCATGCTCGCGACCCCAGCGGCAGAACGGCGTGGGCCGGTCGCCGTAGAGCATGTCATAGGTCCAGCCGCCGGCGGCGAGACAGTCGTCCGGGATCGCCGGCACGGCGTCGGCCAGTCCAGCCGAGGTGGCGTTGATGATGAGGTCGAAGCGCTCGCCCGCCAAGCCGTCGAATCCACAGCCTTCGACCGGACCAAGCTCCGAGCCGAGCCGCGCCAGCTCCAGCGCCTTGGACGCCGTGCGATTGGCGATGACCAGACGGGCCAGTCCGGTCCCGAGCAGCGGCTGGAGCACACCACGCGCCGCCCCGCCCGCGCCGAGCATCAGAACGCGCGCGTCGGTGAAGTCGAAGCCGTGGTTGTCGCTCAGATCGCGCACCAGCCCGACTCCATCGGTGTTGTCGCCCCGCAGCCGACCATCGTCGAGCCGGATCAGGGTGTTGACCGCGCCGGCGAGTTCGGCGCGCGCACTGCGCTCGTCGGCCAGCGCCCAGGCCTGTTCCTTGAACGGCACGGTGACGTTCAGCCCCAGTCCGCCGGACTCCAGGAAGCGGCGCACGTCGCCGGCGAAGTCGTCGAGTGCGCCGAGCAGGCGTCCGTATTCCAGATCCTGCCCGGTCTGACGCGCGAAGGCGGCATGGATCGCGGGCGACTTGCTGTGGGCGATGGGGTGGCCGATAACGGCGTAATGGTCGGTCATGGTCGGTGCAGGATCCTGATGTCGCATATGGAGTCTGGGCGTCTGTCGAGTCTAACGCAGACCGCGCCGGTTTCAGCCGAATTCGGCCAGCGCCTGATCGGGCGGAATCGGACGCGACCACAGATACCCCTGCCCCCAGTCGCAGCCGATCTCGGCGAGGCGTTCGAGCTGGCGCGGCGTCTCGATGCCCTCGGCGACCACCTCCTTGCCGATGGAGTGCGCCATGGCGATCATGCCGGCGACCAGGTTGCGGTCGCGCGAGGACTCGATACCGCTGATGAACTCACGGTCGATCTTGAGACTGCTGATCGGCAGCTCGCGCAGATAAGCCATGGAGCTGAAGCCGGTGCCGAAATCGTCGAGCGACAACTGGATGCCGCCACGGTGGAGAATGTTCAGCGTCGACTTCAGGCTCGGTGTCATGCGCAACAGCATCGATTCGGTGATCTCGATCTCGATGAGATCCGGCGGCACGTCGGCGGCATGCAGATCCTCCAGCAAACGACGCGCGAAGCCGCGCGCCTCCAGATCGGCCGCCGAGACGTTGATCGCCAGCCGGACCTCGGCGCCCTCATATTCGAGATGCCGGCGCAGTCGGCGGATGGCCAGGCGCAGCACGGCCGCCGTCACCGCGCCGATCAGTCCGTTGCGCTCGGCCGCCGGGATGAAGTCGCCCGGCATGATCAGGGTTCCGTCCTCGGTGCGCCAGCGCGCCAGCACCTCGAAGCGCGGCGTCCCGGCGCGAGCGGCGATGGCGATCTGCGGCTGGAGCAGGATCTCGACGGCGTCCATGGGCGAGCGCCCGAGCACGGCACGGTCGATCTCCAGACGCTTCAGCGCCCGGCGTTCCAGATCGCTGTCGAAGTGACTGGCGCGGTTGCGCCCCTCCTCTTTCGCGCGATAGAGCGCCAGATCGGCCTGCTTGAGCAGCTCGCCCGGCTCGGAGTCGGGGCCGCCCATGGCCAGCCCCAGCGAGCTGGTGATGCTGAAGCGATCCTCGCCGACGACGATGGCGCGCCGCAGCGCCTCGACGATCCGCTCGGCCTGCGTCGAGGCGACGGCCCTGTCCGTGGTATCGGGCAGCAGGAGCGCGAACTCGTCGCCGCCGAGACGCGCCACTAGTCCTGACTCGGGCAGCTCGGCGCGGATGCGCTTGGCCACGGCGCACAGCAGCACATCGCCCTTGTCGTGACCGAGGGTGTCGTTGATGGTCTTGAAGTGGTCGATGTCCATGAGCGCGACCGCAAACATCTGGCCGGTACGGCGGCTGGCTTCGATCACCTCGACGAGCGCCTCGCGAAAGCGCACCCGGTTCGGCAGCCCGGTGAGCGCGTCGTGCAGGGCGCGATGACGCATCTCCTCGCGCGACTGGTGCAACTGATCGCGCTGACTGGCCAGCGACTGGGCGAGCCGTTCGAAGTGCGCGGCATTGGCGACGATGACTCGCTGGATGAGGTTCTTGAGCGCCAGCCCGGTGGCCAGCGACACCGCCGACCAGGGCAGCGAGTGATGGGTGCGCTCCTCGCGCCAGACCTGGAAGTCGCGGGTCGGCCAGCCGAGCGGGCGCTCGCCGTCACGCATGGAGAACGGCAGTGCGGCGGGATCGCCGCCCCACTCGACCGTGTATTTGACCCGCTGGCGCCCGAACAGCAGGATGTTCTCGCGCGGCTCGTCGATGAAGATCGCCAGCACGCCGGCGAGCCGGTCCGGATAGGCGGCCGCCGGCTCGAACTCGCCGGAGAGACAATCGGTATTCCAGACCGGGCCGGGCCGGGTGCGCAGAAAGGCCAGCAATTCGGCGACCCGCTCGGGCGCGAGACTGCAATTCTGGCCGAAGAACAGCGGCTGGCCGTGACGGTAGATCTGCGCCATGTCGGCGTCGACCAGTTCGCACAGCTTGTGCTCCTTGCCGATGAAGCTGTCGGGAAAGGGCTGCTCGACGTCGATCTCGCCGACGATGGTGTTGACCCTGGACATGCCGAGCTGGGTGGCGAGGTTGCGCTCGCGCTCATCGATCAGGGCGACCCGTGCCGCCAGACAGCCGGCCAGTTCGATGAGTCGGCGCCGGACCGAGACCGTCACCGGATGGGGCGCGCGATGATGGAAGATGACCAGCCCCCAGAGCCGCTCGTCCTGGACGAGCGAGAGTGACATCGAGCCATTGACGCCGAAGCGCTGGAGATAGTTGCGATGGATGGGCGACTGGGCGCGCAGATGGGCGATGCCGATGTCGAGGCTGTCCGGGGCCGCCGACCGGCTCAGGAGCGGCACGTCGGGGTGATCGCGGCTCGGCGCATAGCGCATGGGCGTCTCGCGATAGAGCGCGCGCGCCTGACGCGGGATGTCGGTGGCTGGATAACGCAGCCCCAGGATCGAGGGCCAGGTGTCCGGCTCCAGGCTCTCGGCGATCACCACGCCCGAATCGTCGGGGTCGAAGCGATAGACCACGACCCGCTCGAAGCCGGTCAGATAGCGAAAGGCGGCGACAGCCTCCCGGCAGACCGTTTCGACAGCGTCGCTCGTGCGCAGTCGCCGCTGGAAGGCCGCGACATCGAAGCCGCGCAGACGCACGTCCATCTCCATCTCGCCGTGCGGCTCGATCTCCAGCAGCAGCCGATCCCGCCAGCGATGCAGACGCACATCGAGCGGCAGCTCGCCATGCGGTGCGCGGACCTGGAAGAAGGACGGCTGGAACTCTATCGTGTCCGGATCGGCGGTCAGGACGGCATGCAGCTCGGCGGCGTCCTCGGTCGGCAGGGCGTGCGACAGGGGGGCGTCGAGCAGGGTCTCGGCGTCGAGGCCCAGATACATCTCGGCATTGGCGCTACAGGCCAGGATGTGGTGCGTCTCGGGATCGACCACCAGCAGACAGCCGAAGGGCTGGATGGCGCCGCAGGTGCTGATGGGTTCGCGATCGCATTGCGAGAAGTCGAAGGAGACCGCCGAGAGCGCGGCCATGCGCTCGCAGAACTTGCCGGCGATCAGCTCATAGGCGACGCCTTCGTTGCGCGGCGGCAGGCGGTCCTTGGGCTGGACGATGATCCAGAACTCGCCCGGACGATCGGAGGCGCGCATGGTGATGCGCACCCGCACCGGGTCCATGTTGAAATCGAACACGAACTCGAAGGTCGTCTCCAGATGCCCGGTCAGGACGCCGCGCCGAAAGCGTCCGTAGAACTCGGGTACCACGGTGCAGGGCGCGACCTCGGAGAAGAAGTTGCGCCCAAGTACCGACTCCGCCTCGCGTTTCGAGAGCGTCGACTGCGCACGGCTGTAGAAGAGGATGCGCCCCTCGGCGTCGACACGAATGGTCCCGGCCGGCAGCCGGTCGAGCTGCTCCTCGGTGAGGGCGTCGAGCTGATGCGGGGCGTGGATGTCGATGGCGTCTTCGAGATTCATCGAATTGATCAGGCGTTGTGAGCGGTTGGGAGTCGGCGGGCCTGAACGCGCATCGCCGGTGGGCGCCGATCGATGCACACTCAATCCCAGTCGGCGAGCTTGCCGAGTGCCGAGCGCGGCAGGCTCGGGCCGAGCGTGATGGAACGGGGCCGCTCGGGAGGCGATAGATGTTCGGCGAGCCAGGCGTCGAGTCGTTGCGGCAGCCCGTCGTGGTCGGTGCAGCCAGTGCTGGGCACGACGAAGGCTTTCAGGCGAAGGTTCGGCTCACACCCATCGGGACGCACCAGGGCTTCGGCGACCTCGGGGTGGCGTTCGAGACAGGCGCGCACGTGATCGGGAAAGACGTTGATCCCGCCGACCTGGATGGCGCCATCGCGTCGACCGAGCACCAGGATGTGCTCGGGATCGAGCCATTGGACACGATCAGGCAGTTCCAGCGTCAGCGGTTCGCCCGCTGCATCCAGGCGGCGGATACATTCGGGCGAGTCCGGATCGCGTGACCAGTGGGGCAGCAATCGAAACGGCGCTCCGGGCGCCTCGCGCCAGCCGATGCCGGCCGTCTCGGAGGAACCGTAGATCTCGATCAGCCTGGAGCAACCGCACGCGCGCAGCCGGTTCCAGAGTTCGGGCGGACAGGGACTGGTGGAGCTGAGCGCCGCCACATCGGGCGCCATCTCCAGCGGTCCGCGCGTGGCCAGGTCGAAAAAGGCCGGATGTCCCAGGATCAGGTCGCCCGGACACGCCCGGCGCAGGACCGCCGCTGGCAGCGTCTGACGGGTGTCGAGCACCGGGACGCCGAGGCAGGCCGGCAGCATGAAGGCGAACAGAAAGCCGTAGATGTGATGACTCGGCACGGCGCGCAGGATACGCCGGCGATCGCCCAGGAGCGTCGCAAAATAGGTGGCCTCCTGCTCCAGCAGCTCCATGCTGTGGAGGCACAGCTTCGGCTGGCCGGTGGAGCCGGATGTCATGAAGCCGATCGATCCGTCCTCGACGGCACGACTCTCCAGTACGATCCCGACCCAGTCGGACAGGCGGCGACGGGTCGTCAAGGCCGCCTCATGTCCGGTCTCGTGCAGATGGAACTGGACGGCGACCATGGTGGCCAGATCCAGGAACTCCAGCGAATCGAGCTCCAGCGCTCCAAGGTCCGGATCGGGCGCGCGCAGACGCGCCGTGTCCTGAAGCCCAGGACGCAGACGCGCCAGCTCCGCCTGGATCAGATCGAGCAGCAGCGCGCGGACGCTGTTGGGGTTCCACCAGGGTTTCAGGGCCACCGTGACAGTCTCGCCCAGCGCCAACGCGCGTGCGACCTTACTCGGCCAGCCAGCGTGCGATGTCTTTGGCGTAGTAGGTCAGGATGCCGTCGGCGCCGGCGCGCTTCATCGACACCATGGCTTCCAGCACGACCGCTTTCTCATTCAGCCAGCCGTTCATGCTCGCCGCCTTGAGCATGGCGTACTCGCCGCTGACGTGATAGACGAAGGTCGGCGCGCCGAACTGATCCTTGATGCGGCGCACGATGTCCAGATAGGGCATACCGGGCTTGACCATCACCATGTCGGCGCCCTCGGCCAGATCGAGCGCGACCTCGTGGATGGCCTCGTTGGAGTTGGCCGGGTCCATCTGATAGGTGTACTTGTTGCCCGCACCCAGATTGGCCGCCGAGCCGACCGCGTCGCGGAAGGGGCCGTAGTAGCTGGAGGCATACTTGGCCGAGTAGGCCATGATGCGGGTGTGGATGTGGCCGGCGGCCTCCAGCGCCGCGCGCACCGCGCCGATGCGACCGTCCATCATGTCGGAGGGCGCGACGATGTCGGCCCCGGCCTCGGCGTGCGAAACGGCCTGACGCACCAGGACATCGACGGTCTCGTCGTTCATCACATAGCCGGCCTCGTCGATCAGACCGTCCTGGCCGTGGGTGGTGAAGGGATCGAGCGCGACATCGGTCATGACGCCCAGCTCGGGCACGGCCTCCTTGAGCGCGCGCACCGCGCGTTGCGCCAGACCATCGGGATTGAACGCCTCGCGCGCGTCGAGCGACTTGACCTCCATCGGCGTGACCGGAAACAGCGCCATCACCGGAATGCCGAGCTGATAGGCCTCGCGCGCCGCTTCGACCAGCAGATCGATGCTCAGCCGCTCCACGCCCGGCATCGAGGGCACGGCCTCACGCTGCCCTTGGCCTTCGAGCACGAACACCGGCCAGATCAGATCGTTGGGGGTCAGGGTGTTCTCGCGCATCAGACGGCGCGAGAAGTCGTCGCGGCGCATCCGGCGCATACGGGTGATGGGATAGGCGGAACGGGGGGTGTCGAGATCAGCCATGGTATCGAGGAACCTCGGGGGTCGGGTCCGGTGCGTCCGGGACCATCCCGGGCGCTGCACAGGCCGCCTAAAATAGCTCAGCCGTCTGCTCGGCTCCAGTCTTGGCGTTCTGTACCCATTGAACCGCGTCGAAAATAACGGTTGCATTCGCCGGGGATTCGCGTATGGTGGCGACTCTACACCACGCGCCATCCGGTCGGCGCGGCCCGTCTCTCGGTTGATCTCCCGCCCAAGGCTCACCCGTCGCGACTCTCACGTACCCTACGCCTAGACCGGCCCAGACGAGTATTCCTGGGTAGGCCGACCCAGGAGCATTCATGTCGTTTTCCGCGCTCGGCCTCTCGGCCGAACTGCTGCGCGCGATCGCTGCGCAGGGCTACACTCAGCCCACGCCGATCCAATCCAAAGCCATTCCCGCCGTTCTGGCCCGCCGCGACGTACTCGCCGCCGCCCAGACCGGCACCGGCAAAACCGCCGCCTTCACCCTGCCGATGCTGCATCTGCTGAGTCAGTCCGCCCAGCGTCAGCGTGCCCCGCGCGCCCTGGTCCTGACTCCGACCCGCGAACTCGCGGCTCAGGTCGGCGAGAGCGTCAGCACCTATGGCCAGCATCTGCCGCTGCGCGCACTCCAGATCTTCGGCGGCGTCGGCATGGTGCCCCAGACCACGGCGCTGCGTCGCGGCGTCGACATCCTGGTCGCCACACCGGGTCGGCTGCTCGACCACGTCGGCCAGGGCAATGTGGATCTGTCCAAGATCGAATTCTTCGTCCTGGATGAAGCCGACCGCATGCTCGACATGGGCTTCATCCACGATATCCGCCGCGTGCTCAAGCTGCTGCCGTCCAAACGTCAGAACCTGCTGTTCTCGGCCACCTATTCACGCGAGATCGAGCAACTGGCCGTCGGTCTGCTGCGCGACCCGCAGCGCATCGAGGTTGCTCCGCGCAACACCGCCGCCGAGACCGTGACCCAGGTGGTCCATCCGGTCGCACGTGACGCCAAACGCTCGCTGCTCTCGCATCTGATCCTTCAGGGCGACTGGCAGCAGGTGCTGATCTTCACCCGCACCAAGCACGGCGCCAACCGGCTGGCCGAACAGCTCGGACGCGACGGCATCACCGCCGCTGCCATCCACGGCAACAAGAGTCAGGGCGCCCGCACCCGCGCGCTCGCCGACTTCAAGGCCGGCTCATTGCGCGCCCTGGTCGCGACCGACATCGCCGCGCGCGGACTCGACATCGACCGCCTGCCGCATGTGGTCAACTTCGAGCTGCCGAACGTGCCCGAAGACTATGTGCACCGTATCGGCCGCACCGGACGCGCCGGCTCGGATGGCACCGCCGTGTCGCTGATCAGCCCCGACGAACGTGGACTGCTGGCCGGTATCGAGCGTCTGCTCGGACGGCGTATCGACGTCCAGCGCATCGACGGCTTCGAGGAACGCGGCTCGACCGATGAGACGCTCCAGGCCGATCTGCGCCGCCAGTCGCAATCGCCGCGCAAGCATCACGCCCGCCCGCGTTCCGACGGACGCGACCAGAACGGCAATCGCGCCCAGACCCAGCATCCGCGCAGTCATGCGCGTAAGCCCGGCGGACGTAGCGGCGGCTCGCGTCCGCGCGCGACGGTTTGAGGTAGGTTCGAGATTACAGTTTCGCGGAACGGCTCAGGCCGAACCGCTGCCACTCCAGCCGGCGGGCGCATCGGCCGGCAGCGGAGCTCCTTTTAATCGATGCGCAGTTCCCCAAGAGACCGAGACTGATGAATATTTATGTTGGCAACCTGGCCTATAGCGTGACCCAAGACGATCTGCGCGAGGCTTTTGGTGCCTACGGCAATGTCGAGAGCGCGAACCTGATCACCGATAAGTTCACTGGTGATTCCAAGGGCTTCGCTTTCGTCGAAATGCCCAGCAATTCCGAGGCCGACGCGGCCATCAAGGGTCTGAACGAGACCCCGCTCAAGGGGCGTCCGCTGCGCGTCAACCAGGCCAAGCCGCGTTCCGACCGTCCGGCACGTAGCGGCGGCGGCTCGCGCTGGTAACAGCCGGATCCGGCTCAGGCCGGACGACTGAAAAAGCCGCACTCGCCGGATGGTCCTGGACCGACGGCGGGTGCGGCTTTTTTGCGTCTGATATCTGGCTGTTTTGCAATCGGCGAAACACGCGTGCGGCGAGTAAATCTCGTGATTCACTCGCCTGTTCAGTGCGCCCTATATTCAGGCGGCCGCCATCATCGCCCGCACGTCCTCTTCCACCTCACCGATCGGCTTGATGTCGAAATTCTCGATCAACACCTTGGCCACGTTCGGCGACAGGAAGGCCGGCAGGGTCGGCCCGAGCCGGATGTGCTTCACGCCCAGATGCAGCAACGCCAGCAGCACGATGATCGCCTTCTGCTCGTACCAGGCGATGTCGTAGGAGATCGGCAGCTCGTTGATGTCGTCCAGGCCGAAGGCTTCCTTGAGCTTGAGCGCGATATAGGCCAGCGAATAGGAGTCGTTGCACTGCCCGGCGTCGAGCAGACGCGGGATGCCGCCGATGTCGCCGAGATCGAGCTTGTTGTACCGATACTTGGCACAGCCGGCGGTGAGGATCACGGCTTCCCTGGGTAGCGCCCTGGCCACATCGGTGTAATAGGAGCGCTGCTTGTGACGCCCGTCGCAGCCGCCCATGACGACAAAGCGCTTGATGGCGCCGGACTTGACGGCCTCGATCACCTTGTCGGCCAGCGCCATCACCTGCGCATGGGCGAAGCCGCCGACGATCTCGCCCTGCTCCAGCTCGGTCGGGGGCGCACAGGTCTTGGCGCGCTCGATCAGCGGCGAGAAGTCCTTGGCCCCGCCCTCGGGACGGTCGGCGATGTGCCTTGCGCCCGGCCAGCCGGCCTGTCCGGTGGTGAAGATCCGATCGCGATAGCTGTCCTTGACCGGGGTGATGCAGTTGGTGGTCATCAGGATCGGGCCGTTGAAGGAGGCGAACTCCTTGTCCTGCTCCCACCAAGCGCCGCCGTAGTTGCCCACGAAGTGCGCGTACTTCTTGAACGCCGGATAGTAATGCGCCGGCAGCATCTCGCTGTGGGTGTAGACGTCGATGCCCGTGCCCTCGGTCTGCTTGAGCAGTTCCTCCATGTCCTTGAGGTCGTGGCCCGAGATCAGGATGCCGGGATTGTGGCGCACGCCGAGATTGACTGTGGTGATCTCGGGGTGGCCATAGGTCGTGGTGTTGGCCTCGTCGAGCAGCGCCATGGCGGTGACGCCGAACTCGCCGCACTTGAGCACCCAGCCGATCAGGCTCTGGATGTCTGATTCGGTCAGGCTGGCGGCCAGGGCTGCGACCATGAAGTCATAGAGTTCGGACTTCTCGAAGCCGAGCACGGCCGCATGATCGGTATAGGCAGCCATGCCCTTGAGACCGTAGACCAGGAGCTCGTGCAGCGAGCGCACATCCTCGTTGACCTGCGACAGCACGCCGACGACCAGCGCCTTGGCCTCGTATTGGTCGGGGGCGCCGGTCCAGTTGACGGCATCCAGGTCACTGGAATAGCCAATGGCGGCCTTGAGCGCATCACGGCGCGCGATGATGGCCTGGATTCTCGCTTCCAGGCGCGCATCGTCGAAATTGGCGTTGGTGATGGTCACGAACAGCGCTTCGGCGACGAAACGCCCCACGCCCGGATCGGGCTTGCCCTGCCTGGCCGCTTCCTCGGCGACGACCGCCAGTCCCTTGAGCAGATAGACCAACAGATCCTGCAAATGGGCGGTCCTGGAATGCTTGCCGCAGACACCCTTGGTGGTGCAGCCAAAACCCTTGGACGCTTCTTCGCACTGGAAACAGAACATGCTCATGGCAAACTCACTCTCGCTTCGGATCAACAGGATCGTTCGATGGCGCGAGCATCTCATCTCGAGCCATCGGGCGACTTGATGTGAGTCAAGTGGCGCCTGCCGATGGAGACGCGCACCTACCAGGTGGACAGCCGGCGCGGATGGCTGTTCCAGGCCGGTGTATCCCAGGACGGCGGAACCGAGTAGAGGTCGCGTAGACGATAGGAGCGGTAGTGGAACATATCGAGTTCGATCCGGCGTCGCGTCGCCCCATCCGGTCCGACGTCCAGAAAGGTCGTGCGCGGCTCAGCGAAGCTGCCGAGCATTCCGGAGTTGAACCAGTAGCCGCCGTCCAGCAGTCGCTGCGCCGAACCGACCGCGAAGGCGAAGTCGCCGAGATCCTGATCGAAGACCAGCTCGGCCGTCATCGCCCGCTCGTCGATCTCCCACACCTGACCCCGACTCTGGCAGTCGGGCGGCGGGGTCTCTCCCGCGCAACGCAGATTGCTGTTGTCGTAGACCAGGATCCGGTTCTCGCTGATGAACTGCGCGTCATGGGTATGCGAGAACCAGTCATCCGCCGTGCCGCCGACCAGAGCGAAATCCCCTTCGGGTCCGAGCCGCCACAGCACACGCCCATCCCCGGCGCCGTCGGCATATTCAACCTTGACGATCCAGTCCTGATGCCTGACCGAGAGCATCAGATCGCCGTCCGGCGTATAGGCCAGACTGTTGGAGTGCATCCAGTCGTTGGCCTGCTCGGCCAGATGGAAGGGCGGACAGCCAGCCATGTCGACCAGACAGACCTCGTCGAGTGTCGCTAGCCGGGTCGGATCCAGATGATCCCAACCGTTCCAGACCCACTGGATCACGAAATTCTGATCGGTGACGAGGATCATGTCGCCGAGTACCGAGACCGTCCCCGGTCCCTGAACGTCCGTGACCAGACGCTCGACCGTCGAGATTAAGGCGATCCGGCCATCGGGCAGGTCGCGCACGTCGTGATGGATGTCGTTGATGCGATCGGCGTATCCGAGACGCGCGAGCTGGCGGTTGAGCGCCTCGATCGTGGTCTGCCTGACGACCCGCCCCAGCAGATCGACCTTGGCCAGCACGGTGTCGCGGATGCCGCTGATCGGGTCGGGCCTGACGACCCAGAGCGTACCGCCGTGGCTCGGTCGAATCGCCCATGTGGGTGTATCCAGATACCAGACCAGCCGACCCTCGAGGTCGGTCGCGTGGATGTAGGGATCGAGTCCAAGCGTCGGATTGCCGATGAGGGTCGAGTTCCAGATCAGGGGTTCGGTCGTCGCGTCCTGTCCGCTATCGAGCGACACGGGATGATGCTCCGAGATCGCGATCAGCGCCTCGCCGGTGGTGAAATCGATCGCGTCCGAACCGACCATAACCTCATCGCCCGGCGCGAGGATCTCGTGCCACATTCGATAGGTGGTCCGTTCGCGCATCCCGGCGACCAGGAAATGCAGGGGGACGCCCGGTTCACAGCGTTTCGGGCTGGTCGCCTGGATCCGCCCGTCACCCGGAGCCTCGAAACGCACGTGCATCCGTGCCGGCGGCGGACAGGGCGGCGCGACATAGAGGGCTACCAGCGGGTTTGAGGTCGGCAGGACCGCTGCCCAGGGCGTCTCCGGCGGCACGGCCGGCTCGATGTTGAAGAGCTGCTCGACGACCTGCTCTTCGCCGGTGTCGGCGTTCAGGACCGTCGCCACGATGCGATAGACGCCGGGATCGACCCGCGTCCATTCCAGGGTGTTGTCGCGCGAGCCGTCGTAGACGATCTCGGGTTGCCCCGGCCCCTGCGCCGGACCGACGCTCAGGCGGTAGAGCGCGTTCGTCGTCCCTTGCGCGTCGATGGTGAAGGTGATGGTGGTATTGGCGGGTTGCGGCGAAGGCCGGTCGGCGACGAGTGTTGCGGCCCGTGGCGCAGAGAGGCCCAACAACCACCCCAGGACCAGGTACAGCGTGAAACGAATCTGGTATCGCATCAGTCATGACTCCACAAGTGAGGTACGCGCGCGCACCGCTGTCGGGTCGGGGTCGATCAAGGATCGAGGGGCGCCTTGAACCAGAAGGTACTGCCCGGCTCTCGACACCAATCTCGCCGCCCATCCGCTCGACCAGCCGTTGGCTGATCGCCAGTCCCAGACCCGTGCCCCCATAGCAGCGCGTGCTGGAGTTGTCGGCCTGTTCGCAGACCTCGAAGATTCGCTTGCGGGCGCTCTCAAGGGCGAGTGCGACCTGTTCCATCACGAGTTCCAGTCTAATTCGTGCGAGCCCGAGCAGATTTTCAGGCACGGTGAGCGAAAGCGATTCACAGCAGACCGCGCTCGGCAAAGGACGTTCCATCCCCATCGCCGACGATGATGTGATCGAGCACGCGCACATCGATCAGGGCGAGCGCCTCCTTGAGCCGCTGGGTGATGCGCAGATCGGCCTGACTCGGCTCGGCCACGCCCGATGGATGATTATGGGCGAAGATGACGGCGGCGGCATTGGTCTGGATCACACGGCGCACGACCTCGCGCGGATGCACGCTCGCCCCGTCGATGGTGCCGCGAAACAGCTCTTCATAGACGATGACCCGGTGGCGGTTGTCGAGAAAGAGACAGGCGAAGATCTCGTGCGGTGAGCCGTAGAGCCGCAGCTTGAGATAGTCGCGCGTGGCTTCCGGACTGGTCAGCACGTCCTGGCCGCTGATGCGCGTGAGCAGATAGCGGCGGCTGAGTTCGAGCACGGCCTGAAGCTGGGCATACTTGGCGGTGCCCAGCCCTTTTCCATCGCAGAAGCGACGTCGATCGGCGGCCAGCAATCCAGTGAGACCATCGAAGTCGGTCAACAGCTCGCGCGCCAGATCAACCGCGCTCTTGCCTGGAATGCCGGTGCGCAGAAAGATGGCGAGCAGTTCGGCGTCCGACAGTGCACCGGCTCCCCGTTCCAGCAGTTTTTCACGCGGCCGTTCGCCCTCCGGCCAGTCCTTGATCGACATGCTCCCTCCCGCTGTTCGCGTTGAACCTGGCGTCATCCGTCGGCGATGGACCGGCGGATCGGTTAAACTTCCGGCTGCATTCTAGATCAAAATACACGAAAAGCTCATGGAATTGAATCCGGGGTCACGGGTGCTGCTGGGCGTCAGCGCCGGCATCGCCGCTTACAAATCCGTCGATTTGGTGCGCCGTATCAAGGAACGCGGGGCCGAGGTGCGCGTGGTCATGACCGAAGCGGCGGCCGCGTTCGTCGCGCCGCTGACCTTTCAGTCCGTGTCCGGCCATCCGGTGCGCACGACCTTGCTCGATCCGGGGGCCGAGGCCGGCATGGGGCATATCGAGCTGGCGCGCTGGGCGGACTGTTTACTGATCGCGCCGGCCACGGCCGATGTCATGGCGCGGCTGGCGGCGGGTCTGGCGAACGATCTGCTGACGACCGTGGCCCTGGCCTGTGAGGCGCCGCTCTTCATCGCGCCGGCGATGAATCAGGCCATGTGGCGTCATCCCGCAACGCAACAGAATCTGGAGACACTGCGCGCGCGTGGTGTGCATGTCCTGGGGCCGGGCGTGGGTGAGCAGGCGTGTGGGGATCTGGGGCCGGGGCGGATGCTGGAACCGCTGGAGATCGCCGAGGCGCTGTTTCCGCTGGCGGCACGTCCGCTGGTCGACGTGCGCGTGCTGCTGACGGCCGGCCCGACGCGCGAACCGCTCGATCCGGTGCGTTTTCTGGGCAATCGGAGTTCGGGGCGGATGGGATTCGCGCTGGCCGATGCACTGGAGGCGCTGGGTGCTCGGGTCACGCTGATCACCGGCCCGACGTCCCTGCCAGGGCCGCGCGTGACCGAGCGTGTGGATGTCGAAACGGCTTTGGAGATGCACGGTGCCGTCATGTCACGCGCCACCGAATACGACATCTTCGTCGCGACCGCTGCCGTCGCGGACTATCGGTCAGCCGCGCCCGCCGAAAACAAGATCAAGAAGAACGCGGATGAACTGACGCTACGCCTCGTTCGCAACCCGGACATCCTCGCCGAGGTCGCCGCCCTGCCCCTCCCGCCCTTCACAGTGGGCTTCGCGGCTGAGACCGATCGCGTCGAGGAGTACGCGCGCGACAAGCTGAACCGTAAGGGGCTGAACATGATCGCCGCCAATCATGTCGGCGGTGCGCAAGGTGGATTCGAGCGCGCTGAGAATGCCCTGACCGTGATCTGGCACGACGGCCAGCGCGAGCTGCCGATGATGGACAAGACCCGGCTCGCTCGCGAACTGGCCGCACTGATCGCTGAACGCTACCAGGAACACCATGCTGCATCGTCTTGAAATCAAGATTCTTGATTCACGGATTGGCCAGGAATTTCCACTCCCGCAGTATGCGACTACAGGCTCTGCCGGACTGGATCTGCGCGCCATGCCGGAGGCGCCGCTGGAGCTGGCGCCCGGCGGCTGCGAACTCATTCCGACCGGGCTGGCGGTGCACATCGCCGAACCCGGTGTCGCCGGGATGATCCTGCCCCGCTCGGGACTCGGGCACCGTCACGGCATCGTGCTCGGTAATCTGGTGGGCCTGATCGACTCGGACTATCAGGGGCCGCTCATGATCTCGTGCTGGAATCGCGGCGATCAGCCTTTCAGAATCGAGATCGGCGAGCGGATCGCCCAATTCATCCTTGTGCCGATCCTGCACGCCGAGCTGGAGATCGTCGAATCGTTCGAGACTTCAGTGCGCGGTGCGGGCGGATTCGGTCATACCGGACGGCATTAGGACCGCACACGCCGCTGCGCCTCACACCTTGAAGCGTCCGACGCGCGCATTCTGCTCGCTCGCCAGTTCTTCGAGCCGCTGCGCGGCCTGACGGCTCTCCATCGCATTGCCGGAGACCTGGTCGACGAGCTGCACGATGTTGGTCAGATTGCGGTCGATCTCGGCGGCCACGGCACTCTGCTCCTCGGCGGCGCTGGCGATCTGGATCCCCATGTCCTTGATCGCGGCTACGGATCGCGCAGTGGTCTCGATCGCGTCGGCGGCCTCGGCCACGGCATCCAGACTCTCCTGGGTCTTGTGCCGCCCGGTCTCCATCACCCCCACGGCCTGCCGGGTGCCGCTCTGGAGACGTTCGATCATGGCCTGGATCTCGTGCGTGGAGTTCTGGGTACGACCGGCCAGCGTGCGGACCTCGTCCGCCACCACCGCGAAGCCTCGACCCTGCTCGCCGGCACGCGCCGCCTCGATGGCGGCGTTGAGGGCGAGCAAGTTGGTCTGGCCCGCGATCTCACCGATCACGTCCAGGATGGCGCTGATGGCGTTGGCATCGTCGGAGACCCGCGCCATGGCCGAGGTCGCGGACTGCATCTGCTCCGAGAGCCGCTGCATGGCCTCCACGGCGCGCGTGACGGCGGTGCGTCCGACCTCGGTCTGCTGATCGGCCTGACAGGTGGCGTCGGCCGCCTGACTGGCATGACGCGCTACCTCGGCCACCGTAGCGGTCATTTCGTTCATGGCCGTGGCGACCTGATCGGTTTCGGACTGCTGTCGCTGAACGATGTCAGCCGTGTGGACGCTCGTTGTCGACAGCTGATCGGCCGAGCTGGCGACCTGATGCCCCCCCTCGGCCAATTGCCGGATCAATTCGCGCAGCTTGCCCTGGAAGCCATTGAAGGCGCGTGCCAGGTCAGCGAGTTCATCCCGGCCGGTCGAGTCGAGGTCGTGCGTGAGGTCGCCCTCCCCCTCCGCGATGTCGTACAGCGCCAGGCTGAGTCGACGGATAGGACGCACCATCAGACCGGCGACGAACAGCATGAGTCCCGCTCCCAGGGTCACGCAGAGCAGGGCGACCCCGATCATGGCGCCGATGGCATTCCGCCCTTCTCGAGCGGCCTCGTCCGCTTGAGCCGTGATGTGCTCCAGCGGCAGCGTCAACTGGATGCCCCAGGGCAGAGAGGCCTCACTGAAGCGCACCGGCACCACGGCCATCAGATGCACTTCATCTTCCTCGACCAGGGGTCGGGCGGCCTGGATCACCTGGAGATCCTGCTCCCAGTCTTCGTGCAGCGCCGAGAGCGGTTGACCGATGAGCTGAGGCTGACCGCTGGCAGCCACGATGCGGCCATTGTGGGCGACGAGGACGATCCGGGCCTTCCCGTCATACAGCTCCTTGGCGGCGTCGTCGATCAGACGCTGTAGATGATCGAGCGCCAGATCCACGCCGGCGATGCCTTGGAAGCGTCCGTCGATCAGGATGGGCACGACCAGCGAGGTGAGCAGCACCTCCTTGCCCTGGACGTTGTAGGCATAGGGGTCGAGCACCTGCTCGGTACGGCTGGATTTGGGCAACAGATAGTAGTCGCCGGCGCCGGGTGTTTCGTAGTCGACCAGGGGTTCGAGAGCGAGCGTGCCGTCGGCGGCCCGGCTCCAGTAGGGGATGAAGCGTCCGCTGGCATCGCTGTTCGGCTGGTTGGCGAAGTCGGCGTCGCGGCCGTCGAAGGCATTGGGCTCCCAGGCGGTATAGACGCCGAGGAAATCGGGGTGGCCACGCAGCACGGCCTGTAGCATGCTGTCGACGGCCTGACGCCCCGTCCCGTCCGTGTCGGGTGACGCCGGGGCGGTCGCCAGCGTGTACGCCAGAACCCGCGCGCTCTGCAAGGCCGGCGTCAGGGCGGCTTCGATGGTCTTGGCCTGGGTCTCGGCGCTATTCAGAAGCAGTTGCTCGAAGCGCGAAAACGCTGTCTGACGCTGCTGGGCGACCTGGCGCTCCAGAATCCAGACCGCGTAGAGCGTGAGCGCCGTACCCAGCAGAATGAGCGAGAGCGCCGATACGGCGGCGATCTTGAAGCGAAGCGAGCGAAGATTCATAGCTCCTCCAGTAGGAGTCTTCGTAAACAACCGGAACCGCTGTTCCCCCGGTCGAGCCGTGCCAGCGGTCCTAAGTGTAGCGACTGAAAACGACCGATGTTCCAACCCGGGACAAGAGGCCGGACCGTCATCGCCTGCGCACGGCCATGACGCCGGCTTGACGCCCGACATGGCCTGCCGTAGGTTCAGCGGCACAGTCCCGCTTCCGTTTTCGATGAGACCCCGACCCGATGACAATCCCAACCGAACGCGCCCAGACCATCGCCCATGTCCTGATCGAGGCGCTGCCCTACATCAAGCGCTTCCAGGGCAAGACCATGGTGATCAAATACGGCGGCAACGCCATGGTCGACGAGGCGCTGAAAGAAGGCTTCGCCCGCGACGTGGTGCTGATGAAACTCGTCGGCATCAACCCGGTGATCGTACATGGCGGCGGTCCACAGATCGGCTCGCTCCTGAGCCGGCTCGGCAAGGCCAGTGAATTCGTGCAGGGAATGCGCGTGACCGATTCCGAGACCATGGACGTGGTCGAAATGGTGCTCGGCGGTCTGGTTAACAAGGAGATCGTCAACTTCATCAACCGGCACGGCGGCTCGGCTGTGGGGCTGACCGGCAAGGATGGCGACCTGATCCGCGCGCGCAAGCTGCTCATCAAACGCGACGCCCCGGAACTGCACGCGCCCGAGATCATCGATATCGGTCATGTGGGCGAGGTCGAGAGCATCGATCCGGCTATCATCCACATGCTGACCAAGAGCAACTTCATCCCGGTGGTCGCGCCGATCGGTGTGGGCGCCGATGGGCATTCCTACAACATCAACGCCGATCTGGTCGCCGGCAAGATGGCTGAGGTGCTGCGCGCCGAGAAGCTGCTGCTCCTGACCAACACCGCCGGTCTGCTCGACGCTGAGGGCCAGCTCATCTCCGAGCTCGACGTCGGGCGCGTGCAGACGCTGATCGAGGAAGGCGTGATCCACGGCGGCATGCTGCCCAAGATCCGCTGTGCCATCGAAGCCGTGCAGTCGGGCGTGAAGTCGGCGCACATCATCGACGGGCGGGTGGAGCACGCCGTCATGCTCGATCTCTTCACGGATACCGGCGTGGGCACCCTGATTCGGGGCCGCTGACACGGCTCTACTGCACAACGACAGTCGAGCCATCCGAGCCTCTCTCCGCTGGCGGGAGAGGGGTTGGGGAGAGGGGAAAGAGGGCGGTGCCTCAGCCGGGACGCAGATGCTCGATGTATTTGGGCGTGTCGAGCATCGTCAGTCGCGCCGCACTGCCATTGGCGATCAGGCGCGCGGCCGTTCCCTCGAAGTGCAGCTCGCAGCAAATATGCCCGCGACTCTCGAAGGGAACGGGGATCATGTCGCGATAGGTGTAGATGTTCTCGTCGAGATCGCCGCCGGCACAGACCAGCGGCCCTTCCGGCGGGCGCTCGGCGACTTCAGCCCCTTCGATCACCAGACGGCCGGCCTGCCACCAGCGCGTGCGCTCGGCCGAGCCGGTCATGCTCTTGACCAGATAGGCGCGTGCGAAGCGGATCTCGACCCGATCGCCGTCATAGTCGATCGACTCGATCTCGGAGCCATTGAGTTCGATACTGCTACTGTCCAACGCGGTTCTCCCGTGTTGCTGAAAACCAATACGAGCCTCGGACCGGCCGGAAGTCCTCAGAGTCCTGTCCGAATCACTGAGACGCCTCGGAAGCCCCATCTTCATCACCCACTAGATCCGGCTCCAGACGCAATTCCTTGAGCTTACGAGTGAGAGTGTTGCGTCCCCATCCCAGGAGCCGCGCCGCATCCTGACGTCGCCCGCCGGTCTGTTCGAGCGCGGTCTGGATCAGGATGCGTTCGAAGGCCGGCAAGGCGGTGTCGAGCAGCCCCTCGCGGCCTTCCTTGAGCCGTTGTCGCGCCCAGCGGCGCAGACCCTGCTCCCAGGACTCGTCGCGGACGCTCTCGCTCAGACCGGCATTGAGTTCGGGCGGCAGATCCTCGGCATGGACGTGCTTGCCGGAGGCCATGACGGTCAACCAGCGGGCGGTATTCTCCAATTGTCGCACATTGCCCGGCCAGTCGAACTGCTGGAGCCGGTCGACAGCGTCCGGCAGCAGCACCTTGGATTCGCAACTCAGCTCGCGCGCGGCCTGAGCCAGGAAGTGACGCATCAGCAACGGGATGTCCTCGCGCCGGTTGCGCAGGGCCGGCAGCTGGATGCGGATGACGTTGAGCCGGTGGAACAGGTCCTCGCGAAAGCGTCCCTCGCGCACGAGCTGTTCAAGGTTCTGATGCGTCGCCGCGATGATGCGAACATCGACCTTGATCGGCGCCATGCCGCCGACGCGGTAGAACTCGCCGTCGGCCAGCACCCGCAGCAGTCGGGTCTGCAACTCGGCCGGCATGTCGCCGATCTCGTCGAGAAAGAGGGTACCGCCGTCAGCCTGCTCGAAGCGACCCTCACGCCTTGCCTGAGCGCCGGTGAAGGAACCGCGCTCGTGGCCGAAGAGTTCAGACTCCAGCAGATCGCGCGGAATAGCGGCCATGTTGAGCGCGATGAATGGCCGCTCGCTCCTTGGACTGTGACGATGCAGGGCATGGGCGACCAGTTCCTTGCCCGTGCCCGACTCGCCATTGATGAGCACCGTGATGTTCGAGCGCGCCAGACGCCCGATGGCGCGAAAGACGTCCTGCATCGCCGGCGCCTCGCCGATGATGTCTGGTCCGCGCGTGACACTGGCCTCCTCGGCGCGTTCCTCGCGTCCACGCCGACAGGCCCGGCTGACCTGGGAGACGGCCTCATCGAGATCGAACGGCTTGGGCAGGTACTCGAAGGCTCCGTCCTGGAAGGCCGAGACCGCGCTGTCCAGATCCGAGTGCGCGGTCATGATGATCACCGGCAGCCCCGGATAGCGGCTCGTCACCTGACGCAGCAGTTCCAGCCCGTCGATCCCCGGCATCCGGATGTCGGTGAGGATCACATCGGGCTGCTCGCGCTGGAGCGATTCCAGGATGCCGACTCCATTGGAGAAACACGTCACCTGCATCTCGGCCTTGCGCAGTGCCCGATCGAGAACCCAACGAATCGAGCGGTCGTCGTCGATGACCCAGACATTCGGTGCTCTAGTCATGGCTCGGCTCCAAGGGAAGGTAGACATGGAAGATGGTATCGCCCGGCTGACTCTCGCACTCGATCAAGCCGCCGTGCTGATTGATGAGTTCCTGGGCGATCGAGAGTCCGAGTCCTGTTCCATCCGGACGGCCCGAGACCATGGGATAGAAGATCCGATCGCGGATCTCCTCAGGGATGCCCGGCCCATTGTCCCGAACCTGGATCTGCAGAACCAGTTTGTGACGGCGGCTGCCGATGGTGAACTGTCGAAGCACGCGCGTCTTGAGTTGCAGACAGCCGTGCTGACCGGCCGCCGTCGCCGCGTTGCGCGCCAGATTGAGCAGGGCCTGGATCAACCGATCCTGATCGGCGATGAAGTCCGGGATGCTCGGATCATAGTCACGATGTACTTTGGGTCCACGCGGAAACTCGGCCAGGATGAGCGTGCGCACGTGTTCCAGCACGTCATGGATGTTCACCGGCGTGCGGCGCGGCAGACGATGCGGGCCGATCATGCGGTTCATCAGCGCCTGCAAGCGGTCGGCCTCGTCGATGATGATGCGGGTGTATTCGCGCAAGGCGGCATCCGGCAGTTCGCGCTCCAGGAGCTGGGCGGCGCCGCGCAGTCCGCCGAGCGGATTCTTGATCTCATGGGCCAGGCCGCGCAGCAGGGCCTGGGTCGCCTGGTGTTGCGACAGCAACTGTTCCTCGCGCGTGATCCTGAGCTGGCGGTCGACCTGATAGAGCTCGACCAGCACTTCCTTCTCCGCATCAAAATGGTGCAGCGGTAAGACGGTGCAGTTCACTGTTTTGGTGCGTCCGTCGCCGATCAGGATATTGATCTCGCGCTCGGTGAAGGGATGACAGGAGGCGAGCGCTTCGTTCAGGCGCTCCTCGACGCTCGCATCCGGACAGGGCAGCAGACACGCGGCCGGCTGACCCAGCAGATGGCGCGCGCTGACCTCGAACAGTACCTCGGCGGCTGGATTGAGGTACTTCAACCGCAGTTGGGCGTCGAACAGCATCACGGCCGTATTGAGATGATCGAGGATCCGGCGCTCGAGCGTCGGTCTGGTCACGTGAGTCGTCATCCATTTGATCCTGAGGGTTCTTGGCTTCGCGGGACGCAAGGCACAGGCCGTTCCCTGTGAGTACGGACGAAGGTCGCCGTTGCCGGCGAAACAAGCAAATACAGCGCCAGTCTTCGAGCCAAGCGCACGAGACCGCCATGAAACACAAGGCCGGCGGATCAGGGCAGTTGGCCGGGCGCCCTGGGCTGACGAACTTGGAAGGTGCGGGGGGCGGATTGCGCGACGATCCGATCGTCGGCGCCACGGATCTGGAACTGAAGCCGATGACGGCCGGCACCGAGTCCCGTCAGCTTGAACTGGGTATGAGCGCCCTCGACCGGAAGCGCATTCCCGTCGAGCAGCAGGAGCAGGCGATGACCGCCGATGAGGGAGGGATCGATCTGCAAACTCACCGGGATCCCCGACTCGCTCTCGGTCAGGATCTCATCGAGGCCGGGGGAGAGGATGTCGAGTGCGGCATAGGGACCGCGATAGGCTTCGTCGGGCGAGCTTGGGCCAAGCGAGGCGGACGAAGTCGAGCCGGTGGGTGCACTGAAACGCACATCGACCCGTTCAGCTTCCCGCGTCTGACGATCGGAGAAATGGACCCGTCCCTCGGCGTCGACCCAGCGATAGATCTCCGCGTTGGACGGCGAGCAGACGAGCAGCGAAAGGAGGATCGGCGCGGGTCTGAGCATGGTCTAAAGACTAGCCCAACCGCGCCGATCCGAACAGCCTTTTAGAGGCTGTAGTACATGTCGAACTCGACCGGATGGGTCGTCATGCGCATGCGCGTGACTTCCTTCATCTTGAGCTCGATGTAGGCATCGATCAGGTCATCGGTGAATACACCGCCGGCGGTCAGGAAGTCGCGATCCTGGTCGAGATACTCCAGCGCCATGTCGAGCGAATGGCAGACGGTCGGGATCGCCTTGGCCTCTTCGCGCGGCAGGTCGTAGAGATCCTTGTCCATGGCGTCGCCCGGATGGATCTTGTTCTGGATGCCGTCGAGACCGGCCATCATCATCGCCGAGAAGGCCAGATAGGGGTTGGCGGTGGCATCCGGGAAGCGCACCTCGATACGACGCGCCTTGGGGCTGGAGACGTGCGGGATGCGGATCGAGGCCGAGCGGTTGCGTGCCGAGTAGGCGAGCATGACCGGCGCTTCGAAGCCGGGCACCAGACGCTTGTAGGAGTTGGTCGAAGCGTTGGTGATGGCGTTGAGCGCGCGCGCGTGCTTGATGATGCCGCCGATGTAGTAGAGGGCCAGATCGGACAGACCGCCGTACTTGTCGCCGGCGAACAGGTTCTGACCGTCCTTGGCGAGCGACTGGTGGACGTGCATGCCGCTACCGTTGTCGCCGACCAGCGGCTTGGGCATGAAGGTCGCGGTCTTGCCATAGGCGTGAGCGACGTTCTGCACCACGTACTTGAGGATCTGGTTCCAGTCGGCGCGCTTGACCAGGGTGCTGAACTGGGTGCCGATCTCGCACTGGCCGGCGGTGGCGACCTCGTGGTGGTGCACTTCGACCGGCACGCCCATCTCTTCGAGCGTCAGGCACATGGCCGCGCGCAGATCGTTGAGCGAGTCGACCGGCGGAACCGGGAAGTAACCGCCCTTGACGCTCGGACGATGGCCCATGTTGCCGTCGGGGAAGACGCGCTCGGAGTTCCAGCCGGCTTCCTCGGAGTCGACCTTGTAGAAGCAGCCGCTCATGTCGGCGCCCCAGCGGATGTCGTCGAGGATGAAGAACTCGGGCTCGGGACCGAAGAAGGCGGTGTCGGCGATGCCGGTCGACTTCAGATAGGCCTCGGCGCGCTTGGCCACCGAACGCGGATCGCGCTCGTAGCCCTGCATGGTGTCGGGCTCGAGGATGTCGCAGCGGACGATGAGCGTGGCCTCATCGGAGAAGGGGTCCATGACCGCCGTGTCGGCCTCGGGCATCAGCACCATGTCGGAGGCCTCGATGCCCTTCCAGCCGGCGATCGAGGAGCCGTCGAACATCTTGCCGTCCTTGAACACGTCCTCATCGACGGTGTGGGCCGGCACGGAGACGTGCTGCTCCTTGCCACGGGTGTCAGTGAAGCGAAAATCGACGAATTTCACTTCATTTTCTTTGATCATCTTAATGACGTCAGTCATTCGAATTGTCTCCGCTACGTGGTATCTACGAACAGTCTGGCCGGCCAACGCGATGCACTCTAAATCGATCCGCTAAGGCTCGATGCGGGAGCCTAGCAGGTCGCGTCGCGCGTCGCACGAAATCGGTCATCCCGAATGATGGTGGTTGCCATGGTCGTTGGCATCGATCCGCGACCCGGTGGGCTCGCCATCGCCTCGCGCCCATTAAGCAACGAACAAGCCAATAAGAGGCATCCAGGATCGTCAAGTGGAGGGCGCCAGACCATCACTTCCGAGTTGGGCCATTAATTCATTAAAAAACATTGGTTTGAGTTTCGGGCTTGGTTTCGACATGGCGCGTTCGGCTTGGTGCGCCGCTCTCCAGCTTGACCAAGCCCGATCGCCACGCGAGCGATCCGCACTCTAAATGCACTCAAATGGACGGGGGCGCACTTTTTTGCACCAAAAAAGCGCGAAACTCCAGTTCACTCCAAGATGGGTCATCCAAAGTAGACCCGAACCCGACCAAAAGCCGAATCCTCACGCAGGGCCTCCGCCAGTTCGGCGCACAGCCGCTTAGGATCGGAACCCGTGCGCTGACAAGCCGTGATCGGAAAGAAGACCTCGACCTCGATTCGTCCACCCAGATAGTGCAGCAGCAGGCGCTGGCGCTCGTTGGCGGCCGGAATCGCCGACCACAGCGAAGCGAGTCGTGCCAGGGCTTCGGCACGCAACGGTAGTGGGGGCACCTCCGGCTTGCTTGCATCGTCCTCGGGATCGATATGGACGGTTACGTCCGTCATGTCCGAGATCTCGCGCTTGAGTCGCTGCTCGACCAGGACACTGATCATATGGCCTTCAGAGACGCTGATGTCGGGGTCGACCAGCACATGGACATCGGCCGAGACCTGTCCGCCGAGCCGGCGCGTGCGCAGCATATGGATGTCGCGCACGCCGCCGACCGAGCGGATGGTCTGCGCGACCTCGGTGATGCGTTCGGATTCCAGTCCGGTGTCCACCAGCTCGCTGATCGCACCCCAGCCCAATTCCCAGGCGATGCGCGCGATCATCAGCGCGACGATGAAGGCGGCGATGGCATCCAGATAGGTCAGACCCGCCATGGTGCCGGCAATACCGATCAGCACCACGATCGAAGAGATGGCATCGCTGCGATGATGCCAGGCATTGGCGCGCAGCAGATCCGAGCGCACCCGTTTGGCATAGCCGAGCGTCCACCAGTAGAGCCATTCCTTCGCGCCGATCGAGGCCAGGGTCGCGGCGAGCGCCAGGGCGTCGGGTTTCAGCAGCGCGTCCGGCTCGAAGAGTCGATGCACGGCATCCCAGCCGATGCCGAGGGCGATCAGCAGCAGCAGCGTTCCGAGGGCCAGGGTGGCGACGGTCTCGTAGCGTGCGTGCCCATAGGGATGGTTCTGATCGGGCTGCTGACTGGCATGATGTCCGGCGACATAGACCAGTACGTCCGAGAGCAGATCGGACAGCGAGTGGATGCCGTCGGCGATCAACGCCTGCGAGTGACCCAGGAGTCCGGCGAAGATCTTGATCACCGACAGCACCAGATTGAGGACGGCGCCGACGATGGAGGTGCGTGAGATCGCCTGACGGCGTTCGAGCGTGGCGGCTGAGGGGGCGTTCACGAGGCTGGATTATCTCGATCGATGACGATTGGCTCGGACGCGCAGTATACGCTGCCGGCGTCCACTGGCCCATGCGTGCGTCGTCTCCAACGAACGGATTCGACCGCGATCGGTGATCGGGTCGGGCACATCGGCGAGCGACCGAATATACTGTGCGACTTTGCCGAACAAAGCCCTCACAGGAGTCCATCTTGAGCCGCGAATCCGAGGATCTCTCGACCTTCCAGGGTCTCATCTTTGCGCTCGAGCGCTACTGGGCCGATCTCGGGTGCGTCGTCGTCCAGCCCTTCGACATGGAGGTGGGCGCGGGTACCTTCCATCCGTCCACCTTCCTGCGCTCGATCGGACCCGAGCCGTGGCGCAGCGCCTATGTCCAGCCCTCGCGCCGTCCGACCGACGGACGCTATGGCGAGAATCCCAACCGGCTCCAGCACTACTATCAGTTCCAGGTGGTGCTCAAGCCCTCGCCGCTCGACATCCAGGAGCTGTATCTGAACTCGCTGCGCCGGCTGGGCATCGATCCGCTGGTGCACGACATCCGCTTCGTCGAGGACAACTGGGAGTCGCCCACGCTCGGCGCCTGGGGGCTGGGCTGGGAGGTGTGGCTCAACGGCATGGAAGTCACCCAGTTCACCTATTTCCAGCAGGTCGGCGGACTCGACTGCCGGCCCGTGACCGGCGAGATCACCTATGGTCTGGAGCGCATCGCCATGTATCTCCAGGAGGTCGAGAGCGTCTACGATCTGGTCTGGAGCCGCTCGCCGGCGGGCGTCGTCACCTATGGAGACGTCTACCATCAGAACGAGGTCGAGCAGTCGACCTACAACTTCGAGCTGGCCGACACCGCCGCACTGTTTGCGCAGTTCGACACCCATGAGCGCATCAGCGGCGAGCTGATCGAGCGCGGTCTGCCGCTGCCGGCCTATGAGCAGGTGCTCAAGGCCTCGCACACCTTCAATCTGCTCGACGCGCGCGGAGCGATCTCGGTCACTGAGCGCCAGCGTTTCATCCTGCGGGTGCGCACACTCTCGCGTGCTGTCGCCCAGGCCTATTACGACAAACGGGAGGCGCTCGGCTTCCCGATGCTGCAATCTTGAGCGGGAGAGGTTCTTTTGGATATGTCGACGACTGATCTGCTCATCGAGATCGGGACCGAGGAACTCCCGCCGATCGCCCTGCCCGTCCTGTCGCGCGCCTTCACGGAAGGTTTTCGCGACCAGCTCAAGACCAACGGGATCGGGTTCGAGACGATCGAATCCTTCGCCGCGCCACGACGTCTGGCCCTGTTGATCCAGGGCATCCAGACGCGCCAGCCCGATCAGGAGAACGTGCGCCGGGGTCCGGCGGTCCAGGCGGCGTTTGATGCGGAGGGCCAGCCGACCAAGGCTCTGCTCGGCTTCGCGCGCTCCTGTGGGGTCGAGGTCGAGGCGCTGGGACGCGAGGAGACCGACAAGGGAAGCTGGCTGGTTCATCGCAGCGTTACGCCCGGTCGGGAGACGGCCCAACTGGTGCCGGACATGACCGAGGCCGCACTCGCGGGGCTGCCGATCCCCAAGCGGATGCGCTGGGGTGATCGCAGCGAAGAGTTCGTGCGCCCGGTGCACTGGGTCTGTCTGCTGCTCGGCACCGAACCCGTCGCGGGCACGGTCATGGGTCTGCCCGCCGAGACCCGCACCCGTGGTCATCGCTTCCATCACCCGGCGCCGATCGCCATCGGCCAGGCGTCGGACTATGCCGCGACCCTGCGCGAACAGGGCCGGGTCGAGCCGTCCTTCGAGCTTCGGCGCGAGCGCATCCGCGAGCAGGTCATGAGTCTCGCGGCTTCCAACGGACTGCGGGCGCGCATCGCCCCCGAGCTGCTCGACGAGGTCACGGCTCTGGTCGAGTGGCCGCAGGCGCTGCTGTGCAAGTTCGACGAGCGCTTCCTGGAGATCCCGCCGGAAGTGCTGATCGAGACCATGCAGAGCAACCAGAAGTATTTCCCGGTCGAGGACATGAACGGGGCGCTTCAAGCCCACTTCATCACTGTGGCCAATATCGAGAGCCGCGACCCCGATCAGGTGCGCGCCGGCAACGAGCGCGTCATCCGTCCGCGTTTCTCCGACGCCGCCTTCTTCTGGTCGCAGGATCTCAAGCAGCCGCTCGAAGCCTTCGCGCCCCGGCTGGAGACCGTGGTCTTCCAGGACAAGCTCGGCACCCAAGCAGCCAAGTGCGCGCGCGTGGCCCGACTCGGACGCGAGCTGGCCCCGACGATCGGCGTCGATGCGGCGCTGGTCGAGCGCGCCGCCGCGCTGTCCAAGTGCGACCTCATGACCGCGATGGTGTTCGAGTTCCCCGGACTCCAGGGCATCATGGGGCGCTATTACGCCGAGCGATCGGGCGAAGACGCCTGTGTCAGCGCGGCGATGGAGGATCAGTACCGGCCGCGCTTCGCCGGTGACGACCTGCCGGCCAGTCCCTGCGGCCGGGCGCTGGCGCTCGCCGACCGGCTCGACACCCTGGTCGGCATCTTCGGCATCGGACTGCGCCCGACCGGCACCAAGGACCCCTATGCCCTGCGCCGCGCCTCGATCGCGGTGCTCCGGCTGCTGATCGAGACCCCGCTCGACCTGGATCTGCGCGACCTGCTCGAACGCGCCGCCGCCGGTTTCCCGGCCGGTCTCCTGGCCGAGGACACGGTCGAGGCGGTCCTGGGCTACATGCTGGAGCGTCTGCGCGGCTATTACAGTGACCGGGTGGTCGCGGTCGATACGGTCGAGTCGGTCATCCACACGGGCGTGACCAACCCCTGGGATCTGGACCGGCGCATCGTGGCCGTCACCCAGTTCCGCCGTCTGCCCGCCGCCGATGCCCTGGCGGCGGCCAACAAGCGTATCCGCAACATCCTGCTCAAGGCCGATCCGGCTGACCTGACCGAAGGTGGACCGAACCCGGCGCTGCTGGTCGAGGTGCCCGAACAGCGGCTGGCCGAACGGATCGCCGAACTCGAAACGCGGGTCGAGCCGCTGGCCCAGGCACGCGACTATGTTGCGATCCTTGAGACCTTGGCCGAGCTGCGCGAGGACGTCGACGCCTTCTTCGACGAGGTCATGGTGATGGCGGAAGACCCGGCCACGCGGCGCAACCGGCTCCAGTTGCTGCGATCGCTGTCGGCGCTGTTCCTGCGCGTGGCCGACATCTCGCGGCTTCAGTGACGGCCGGACCACGACCAGAATCGGCGCCCACATGACCGATCGGCTCGTCATCCTCGACCGCGACGGCGTCATCAACCAGGACTCCGACGACTACATCAAGTCGCTGGACGAATGGATCCCGATCCCCGGCAGCATCGAAGCCATCGCACGGCTGTCGCATGCCGGCTTTC
This sequence comes from Allochromatium humboldtianum, assembly GCF_013385175.1. Taxonomy (GTDB): domain Bacteria; phylum Pseudomonadota; class Gammaproteobacteria; order Chromatiales; family Chromatiaceae; genus Thermochromatium; species Thermochromatium humboldtianum. The sequence continues at coordinate 205,792 of NZ_JABZEO010000008.1, forward strand.
GGGTCGCGGTCGCCACCAACCAATCGGGACTGGCGCGCGGACTGTTCAAGCTCGAAATGCTCAACGCCATCCATCAGCGCTTGCGCGAGCGCGTGGAGGCCGAGGGCGGGCGCATCGAACTGATCGCCTTCTGTCCGCACGGACCCGACGACGGCTGCGATTGCCGCAAGCCGCGTCCGGGACTGCTGCTGGAGATCGCCGCGCGCTTCGATGTGGAATTGGCCAGCGTCCCCTTCATCGGCGACTCGCTCGGCGACATCCAGGCCGCGCGTGCTGCCGGCGCCCGACCCTGGCTGGTGCGTTCCGGCAAGGGCGAGCGCACCCTGGAACGTCTGCGTGAGCAGGGCATGGACAACGAATCGCGCGACATCCCGATCTATCCCGACCTCAACGCCGCCGCCACCGCGCTCATCGACACCCTCTAGGCTGAACTTATGACCCTGCTGCGTTCCCTGCTGTTTCAGCTGATCCTGATCGGATCGAGCCTGTTGTATTCGCTCGCGATCCTGGCGCTCGGGTCCGGCGACTCGGGCCGGCGCGCACCACGCCTGGCGCGCTCCTGGGCCAGAGTCAATCTCAAGGCGTTGAAGATCCTCTGCGGGCTGGACTATCGCGTGCACGGCCTGGAGCATTTGCCCACAGACAATGCGATCGTGCTCTGCAAGCACCAGTCCGCCTGGGAGATCCTCGCGCTCAGAGCGCTGCTGCCGCCGGAACAATCCTGGGTACTCAAGCAGGAGCTGATCCGCATCCCGGTCTTCGGTCAGGCGCTCAAGCGGTTGAGTCACATCGCGATCGATCGTGCGGCCGGACGGCGCGAGATCACCCGTCTCATCCGCGAGGGCAGCGCATTACTGGAAGGCGGGCACTGGGTGGTGATCTTCCCCGAGGGTACGCGGGTCGCGCCCGGAACCCAGGGCAGCTACAACATCGGCGGCGCCCTGCTCGCCGAGCGCACAGGGCGACCCGTGGCGCCCATCGCCCACAATGCCGGTGTCTTCTGGGGACGTCGGAGTCTGGTCAAGCGTCCTGGAACCATCGATCTGGTGATCGGCCCGAGCATCCAGACCCAGGGGCGCAAGGCCACCGATATCAACGCCGAGGTCGAGCGCTGGATCGAGCAGACCGTCGCGAGGCTCTAGCGTCGGAATGCCTGGGCCGGTTCTCGACCCAGGCCCCAACCCTGGAACTCAGATATCGAGATTGCCGACGTTCAGCGCATTGCGCTCGATGAACTCGCGGCGCGGCTCGACCTGATCGCCCATGAGGGTGGTGAAGATCTGGTCGGCCGCGACGGCGTCCTCGATAGTCACCTTCAGCAGACGACGCATCTCCGGATTCATGGTGGTTTCCCACAACTGCTCCGGGTTCATCTCACCCAACCCCTTGTAACGCTGGATGCTGTAGCCGCGTTGAGCCTCGGCCAGCAGCCAGCGGATGGCCTCGCCGAGATCAGCGATCTCCTTGATTTTCTCGCCGCGTCGCACGAAGGCGCCCGGCTGGATCAGGCCATCGAGCTTGAGGCCGAACTCACGCAGTCGGGCGTAATCGGCGGTGTTGAAGAAATCGAGCGGGATGATTCGCGTCTCGGGGATGCCGTGGATGAGCCGGATCAGCTCGAGTCCGCGTGACTGACCTTCGGTCGGCTCACTGAGGCGCAGGACATAGCGCAGGGAGACGGATTCGGCGGCATTCAGCCGTGCCTCCATGGTCCGGCACCAGTCGGCCAGTCGCTCGCTGTCGGACAGGAGCGAGGCATCGACCGGCGGCGTGCGGACCAATTCGTCCAGGAAGGTCGCGTCATAACGCGATGCCAACCGACGCACGATGTTGACCGTGACCTGATAATCCTTGGCCAGTGCCTCCAGAGCTGTATTCGCCAGCGCGGGAGCCTCAGCATTGACATGCAGTTCGGCCCCGTCGAGCGCCGATTGCAGCATGGCTCCATTGAGCGCCGCCTCGTCGAGCAGATAGTCCTCCTGCTTGCCTTTTTTCAACTTGTAGAGCGGAGGTTGGGCAATATAGATGTGTCCGCGCTCGACCAATTCGGGCATCTGGCGATAGAAGAAGGTCAGGAGCAGCGTGCGGATATGCGCTCCGTCTACGTCCGCGTCTGTATTGTGGCAGCAGATTCCACCCAGACCGGCGATGAAGTTCTCGTCGTCCTCGACCGAGAAATCGTAGACCTGGCCGTTGCTGGCCTCCACCGGAGTGATGGACTCGATCGGCAATGCGATCAGGTCGCCGTCGAGCGTCTCGAAGCGACGGTTGACCGAAGGCGCGGTACTCTGTAAGCGCTCATCCAGCGCCTCGGAGCCCGGCAGATCGGACCAGACGGCACGCAGACGCGCCAGATCCTCGCGCGCGCTGACCGTCAGGATCCAATGCGGATGGCGGGTGACACAGGGTTGACCACGGATCTCGCGCACCACGCCATCCGGTTCGTAATACGACAGCGACGCCACGACGCCGAAGGACGACAACAGGTAGGACAAGCCGCTCGCCAGATCGCGCGAGGAGGTCGCGAAGCCCAACCGTCCACCCGCGAGCGTGCCGTCACCCTGAAGATAGCCGCGTATAAAGGCCAGACGCAGCGGCTCGTCGACGCTGAACACCAGATCCGGAATGGCCTTGTCGATGGCGTTGGTATTGGTGAAACCGAACAGATGGCGCCAGGCCAGCACCGCGACCCGGTTGGTCAGACGCAATTCGGTGACGCGATCCTGACTAGTGTAGACCTGGGCTTGCAGGCCGAAAGTCTGCTCCAGCACACGGCGCAGTTCAGGCAGGATTGCCTGATTACGCGCACCGATGGCGAAACGGATGCCGCCACGCTCAGAGCAGGAACCCTCGGCCAGATAGAACCCGAGCAGCCAGAGCAGATCGGCGTTCACCTTGATGAAACGTGCCATGCCTCGATCGGCGTAGTGCTTAGGTGTCAGTTCTAGATCAGTCCGCGTACCGAAGCCGCTCACGGCCTCGCCATCGAGATCACTCAGTTTGACATAGGGACGCACCTGATTGGCCGGCGCACCACGATACTGCGTCGCCCAGGTCTGTTCCAGACGGCCCGGAACGACCTTGACCTGATCCATGATCCGGTCCACATCCGCACCGACGGCCTCCAGATAGGCGATCCAGCGGTCCAATCTCGGTCTGGATTGGCCGTTCTCCCAGGCATGGATGGTCACGGGCTGGCGGATGCCGATTTGTTTGCAAAGCGAACGCACGGTCTGACCGCTGGCACGGCGCAAGGCGGCAACCTCGGCGCCCACAGCGATCGGCAGTTCGACACGCGGCGAGACGAGTTCGGCATCGTCCGCGTACTGGGCCAGCACACGCGCCTTGTGACACTCCTCGACCGCCGCGCCACGCAACCAAATCTGCGCCGCCGCTTCAGGAATGGCATGCAGCACACTCAGGACATCGAGACGCTCCGGGGCCGTGACCGGGAACGATAGCGAACGAGGCGCGACGATCCGGTCGCCCGCGCACAGCTCATCGCCACGCTTGAGTCGGATCTGCTGATCTTCGTAGACGAAAACGCTGTGACTGGCCGTCACACGCACCGAGCGACCATAGGCCGACTTGACCTCGTAGAGCGGCTCGTGGAGCGGATGACGGATCACAGCCTTGATGGGGCGGAAGCGGGTCAGCCGATCCTCCATGCCGAAGCACAGCACTTCGCCCAAGTCGGCATCGGCGCGCTTGCAATAGTCGTCGCCAGACGCTTCAGGTAGGGCCGCGTCGATGAAGTCGCCGATACGGGTCATGCGCACGTTCCCCCCCGGATCGCGCACGAAGACGTGCTCCTCGGCATCGACGCTCATGATGATGACGCGGTGATAACGCAGATTGTCCGGGTTGTATTCCTCGCGCCCGATGCCGCAGCCGAGCGCGGTGATCAGGGTGCCGACCTCGGCCGAGGACAGCATCTTGTCGAAGCGCGCCTTCTCGACGTTCAGGATCTTGCCCTTGAGCGGCAGGATGGCCTGGAAGGCGCGGTCGCGGCCCTGCTTGGCCGAGCCGCCGGCCGAGTCGCCCTCGACCAGATAGAGTTCGGACTTGGCCGGGTCTTTCTCCTGGCAGTCGGCAAGCTTGCCCGGCAGTCCGGCGATGTCGAGCACGCCCTTGCGCCGTGTCATCTCACGCGCCTTGCGGGCGGCCTCACGCGCGCGCGCCGCTTCGAGCATCTTGCCGGCGATGACCTTGGCCTCGTTGGGCTGCTCTTCCAGGAAGGTGCCCAGATGCTCGACCACCAGCGACTCGACCACCGCCTTGACCTCGGAAGACACCAGCTTGTCCTTGGTCTGCGACGAGAACTTGGGATCCGGCACCTTGACCGAGAGCACCGCCGTCAGTCCCTCGCGCGCGTCATCCCCGATCGGGCGGATCTTCTGGTTCTTGTCCAGTCCCTCGCGCTCGATGTAGCCGTTGAGCGTGCGCGTGAGTGCTGCGCGCAGACCGGCCAGATGGGTGCCGCCGTCACGCTGCGGGATGGTGTTGGTGTAGCAGAAGATGGTTTCCTGATAGCTGTTGTTCCACTGGATCGCCAGCTCGACGCCGATGTCCTGACGCTCGGTGCTGAAATAGACGACCGTCGGGTGGATCGGCTCCTTGTTCTGGTTGAGATTCTCGACGAAGGCGCGGATGCCGCCTTCGTACTCGAACACATCGTGCCGCCCGCTGGCTTCGTCGCTCAGGGCGATGCGCACGCCCGAGTTCAGGAACGACAGCTCGCGCAGACGCTTGGCCAGGATGTCATAGTGGAAATCGAGATTGGAGAAGATCTCGCCCGAGGGATAGAAGCGGATCTCGGTGCCGGTCTCTTCGGTGTCGCCGATGACGCGCAACGGATAGACCGGCTCGCCGAGACGATATTCCTGCTCATGGAGATGACCGCCGCGCCGGATGCGCAGATACAGCCGCTCCGAGAGTGCGTTGACCACGGACACGCCCACGCCGTGCAGACCGCCCGAGACCTTGTAGGAGTTGTCGTCGAACTTGCCGCCGGCGTGGAGCACGGTGAGGATGACCTCGGCGGCCGAGCGGTTCTCCTCGGCATGGATGTCGACCGGGATGCCGCGTCCGTCATCGACGACCGAGACCGAGCCGTCGGCGTGGAGCGTCACCGAGACCGTGGAACAGTAGCCGGCGAGCGCCTCGTCGATCGAATTGTCCACGACCTCGAAGACCATGTGGTGCAGGCCGGTGCCGTCGTCCGTGTCGCCGATGTACATGCCCGGACGCTTGCGGACCGCATCCAGTCCGCGGAGCACTTTGATGTTCGTGGAGTCGTAGGTCATGGATCTGAGCCGTTCGTGATTTGAAGAGAAGCGGGACGCCCTATATCGAGCGGAAGGCGAGGCCGGGCGCATATGAGACACCAGCGGCAACGACATCAGGGGCGTGCCGGACGCTCCATTATACGGGACGGTGCGACTCGGCACCGAACCCAAAGCGCCGATTCAGCCTCACGCCGAGGGGAACGATGCTGGCGGGCGTGTCACCAAGGCCGTTCGAGGCGCCGAAACTCCCGCCACCGCTCCTCGAAGCCTTTCAGGAGATCGTAGGCTTGATGGGTGCGCCAGCCGATCAGGGCGCCCGAATAGCGGATGACCTCGACATCGGATTCATCCGCGAGCAGCTCGGCGAGCAGATCGGACATGACCGCCACGTCGTTGAGTACGCCCAGTAGATCCTGGAGTCCTTTCAGGCGACTGATGAAGTCGTCGAGACCCGGAACGATGGGGGCAAAGAACTCGGCGGCATACCGCAGTTTCTTGCATTCGATGCGCAACAGATGCATCTGCTCCGGATCGCTCCGATCCATTCCCAGACCCGCCTCCAGCACATGGCGCATGAGACGATCCAGCCGCTTGCGCGCGTATTGCACGATCGGTCGTTCGAGCGTGCGACGCTCCTGCCGTGACAACTCGGCCCGATTCCAGGCGGCCTGTCCGAACCAGTCGGGAAAGTCGAGCTTGAAGGTCATATAGCGCTCGCTGTCGAGCATCGCGCGCACCGGCTCATAGGCCGCTGCCCGGCGCCGTTCGGCGAGCGCCGCCAGATGCGCGCCGCCGGACAGCGGCAGCCGGTTGCGAATGGCCGCCAGACCCTCATCGATGAGGACGTCGAGATCCCGTGCCGGACCGAGCTGGTTAGCGATCCAGCGCAGTTCATCGCTCCAGGGTTGGCTGACGGTCTTGGGCACCGCCGTGCGGAAGGCCGACAGCGCGGCGCGCATCCGTCGCGAGCTGACCCGCATCTGGTGCACGCCCTCGGTGTCGTCCCAGGAGCGGGCCTGCTCCTCCCACGACAGCATGGCCTGGAAATCGTGGCACAGGATCTCGGCCAGCGCCTCGCTCACCGTCAGACCCGTATGCACGGGGGCCGGTTTTTCGCTCTTGCGCCTGTTCATGGAATCTCCCGTCGTTCACGCATCGCCATCAGTTGAGCCGGAAGTAGGCCACTTGCTCGCGCAGTGTATGCGAGAGACCGCTCAGATGCTCGCCCTGCCCGAATCCCGACTCAGCCGCCTCCGCATGATCCTGCGCCAGGGTCGCGATTTGATTGATGGCCACGGCGATCTCCTCGGCCATGCGGCTCTGTTCCTCGGCGGCGCCGGCGATCTGATGGGTCATGTCGGTCAGGATCGACACGGACTCGGAAAAGGCATCCAGGTTCTGAACCGCCTGACCATAGTGATCGATGCTTTGTCGGGCGCGGTCACGATTGGCATGGATGACCTCGACAGCCGCACTGGAACTACTGCGTAGCGCGCCGATCAGGGCTTCGATCTCCTCGATCGAATGCTGGGTGCGTTGCGCGAGCTGACGCACCTCGTCGGCGACCACGGCGAAGCCGCGACCATGCTCACCGGCGCGCGCCGCCTCGATCGAGGCATTCAGCGCCAGCAGGTTGGTCTGGCCGGCGATCTCGCGGATCACACCGAGCACGTTGCCGACCGACTGGCTGCGATCGGCCAGACTCAGAACCACCTCGGCGGCCTGGTCGATCTCATGGGCCAGGGCTTCGATCACTTGTGTGGTCTGATCGAGAATCCGGCGACTGTGCTCGATGCGCCGGCGAGCGTCGCTGGTGGCGTCGACCGCGCAACTGGTGTGGTTGGCGACCTCCTGCGCCGCCTTGGCCAGCTCAGTGACCGCGTGATCCACATGGCCGGTCTCGGCTTTCTGGCGGTCGAACTGGATCTTGCTGGTCTCGGCCAGACGCACCATGCGCCCGGCCGAATCATGCAGATCGCCGCTGGCCACATGCAGATGCCCGATGATGTGACGCAGGCGCTCGGCCATGCTCTGCAGGGCACGCATCAATTTGCCGACCTCGTCCCGGCGTCTGGTGTCGAAGGAGACGTTCAGATCGCCCTCGGCCAGCGTGGACACCGTGTCGATGGCGGCGTATAGGGGGCGCAGGGCATGGCGCATATAGTAGAACAGGCCCAGGGACGCCAGAATCAGCAGCAGGGCGACCCCGCTATAGGCGATGAGCTCGAAGCGACGCTGTTCAAGATGCACAGCCGTATCGTCGGCGACGCTGACCAGATGCGCCAGCGGCCGTCCGTCGACGCCGGGCAGCGGCAGCAGCGTGGCGGTATAGGTGGCTGTATCGACGGTTCGGGTCTGGCGCTCGATCTGGCCCAATGTCGGCCAAGTCAAGCCCAGACGTTCGAGGAGTTCAGGGCGGGTGCCCTCGAACAGTGCGCCTTCGGCGCTGACCACATAGACCTCGGCGCCCTGGATGCCCTTGAACCGTTCCAGGACCGTGCTCAGTGATTTCTGGAACACGACCGTACCAATAGGGTCATGGCGTACCAGCAGCCTGAACACCAGCAGAGCGGCGGGCTCACCCCGAGCGTCATGCCCGAGGCCATGCCTTGGCTGGTCGTCGTCGGCCACGGCCTCGACCAGAGCTCGTAAATCATTGGAGACCGCCGAGGCGTCGTCGCCATACAGCAGTTCGCCGTTGACGCCGAACACGGCGAGCCGATCGAAATAGCCCTGTTCGCCGACCAGATTGACCAGGGACTCGACAGCCTGACGTGCCGTCTCGGCATCGCCGCTCCTGAGTGCCTGCCGCAGTGCGAAGTCGCGCTCGAAGTCGACCATGCCCGTGTTCATGTGTTCGAACAGGCGTTCCAGACTTTGATCCCAGACCAGAGTACGGCCTGAGGCGGCTTCCTGAGTCAGGCGTTGTTCGAGTCGGAGGTTGCCGGCATGAGCGACCAGGATCAGGGCGGCGGCGACCGTCAGAGTGACGAGGATCGCTGCGAGGGTAACACTTTTTCGGATAGTCATGAGTCGCTCGGCGTCTCGGTGGCCGATGGAGAGGGAGGCGCGATGGATGCAACAGCTGGGCGGTTGGAGGGCTGCATTACAGCAGACCCATGTGACCGGCTGATGACGACTGAGGACGGGGCAGAACC
>NZ_JABZEO010000080.1 GCF_013385175.1 Allochromatium humboldtianum
GGGTTTTGAGGGAGTAGGGCCCTGGCGGTGCCCTAGGTTCGCATGGGGAGGCCCCACACTAGGATCGGCGAAGACTTGTTTCACGTCTGAGTTCGGGACGGGATCAGGTGGTTCCAAGCCTCTATGGCCGCCAGGGAAAGGGTGGGAGCGCTGATACAGGAGTTGATCAGCGATCCGCGAAACGGTGAGTGATCGTAAGGGTAACGCACTTGGGTGTTATATGGTCAAGCCGCACGGTCAATTAGTACGGGTAAGCTGCACGTGTTACCACGCTTCCACACCCCGCCTATCCACGTTGTGGTCTTCAACGGACCTTTAGGGGCCTCGAGTGCCCA
>NZ_JABZEO010000081.1 GCF_013385175.1 Allochromatium humboldtianum
TTCGACGCGCCCGCCGGCGTCAAACCGATCGAATGGCGCTTGCTGACCAACCGCCGCGCCGAGACGCTGGAGGCGGCCGTGGAGCTGGTCGAGTGGTACCGCGCCCGGTGGGAAATCGAACTGTTGTTTTTGGCCCTGAAGGTCGGCTGCCGGGTCGAGGCGCTGCAGCTGAGCACGCTCCAACGCCTGGAGCGCACCCTGATCCTGTATCTGATCATCAGTTGGCGCCTCGCGCGCCTCAAGCATCTGGGACGCACCTCCCCCGAACTCGATGCCAGTGGTGTGTTCGAGGCTGAGGAATGGCAGGCCGCCTACCTCTTGGCCAAA
>NZ_JABZEO010000082.1 GCF_013385175.1 Allochromatium humboldtianum
AAGAACCGGGCACTGTTGGATGATGTGAAACAGGCGGTCGAGGCCCATGCTGATCGCCCACAAGATTGAACTGCGCCCAACCCCGGAGCAAGCCGCCTACCTCAATCAGGCGTGCGGTGCACGGCGGCACTGTTACAACCAGCTGCTCGCGCACTTCAGTCAGCCCGGCGTGAAGTGGTCCAAGGCGGCGGCCTATCAGCACTACATCAGTAAGCGCGCCGGTCGCTTCTACGTCTCGATCCTGGTCGACACCGAAGACTACAACCCACAGGCGCCGGATCAGCCGTCGGTCGGCGTGGACTTCGGGATCAAGGATCTGGCGACCTTGAGTAGGAT
>NZ_JABZEO010000083.1 GCF_013385175.1 Allochromatium humboldtianum
ATCGACGCGCCCGCCGGCGTCAAACCGATCGAATGGCGCTTGCTGACCAACCGCCGCGCCGAGACGCTGGAGGCGGCCGTGGAACTGGTCGAGTGGTACCGCGCCCGGTGGGAAATCGAACTGTTGTTTTTGGCCCTGAAGGTCGGCTGCCGGGTCGAGGCGCTGCAGCTGAGCACGCTCCAACGCCTGGAGCGCACCCTGATCATCAGCTGGCGCATCGCGCGCCTCAAGCATCTGGGACGCACCTCCCCCGAACTCGATGCCAGTGGTGTGTTCGAGGCTGAGGAATGGCAGGCCGCCTACCTCTTGGCCAAG
>NZ_JABZEO010000084.1 GCF_013385175.1 Allochromatium humboldtianum
GCCGACGATGGCCACTTCTTCGCCAACCTTGACGATGCCGCGCTCGACACGTCCCGTCACCACGGTGCCGCGACCGGAGATCGAGAACACGTCTTCGATCGGCATCAGGAAGGCGCCGTCGATGGCGCGCTCCGGCTCGGGGATGTAGCTGTCTAGCGCTTCCATGAGCTTGTCGATGGACGGACCGCCGATCTCGGAGGTGTCGCCTTCCAGCGCCAGCTTGGCCGAGCCGGTGATGATCGGGGTGTCGTCGCCGGGGAAGTCGTAGCTGGAGAGCAGCTCACGCACCTCCATCTCGACCAGTTCCAGG
>NZ_JABZEO010000085.1 GCF_013385175.1 Allochromatium humboldtianum
ACCGACGATGGCCACTTCTTCACCGACCTTGACGATGCCGCGCTCGACACGCCCGGTCACCACGGTGCCGCGACCGGAGATCGAGAACACGTCTTCGATCGGCATCAGGAAGGCGCCGTCGATGGCGCGCTCCGGCTCGGGGATGTAGCTGTCGAGCGCTTCCATCAGCCGGTCGATCGAGGGACCGCCGATCTCGGAGGTGTCGCCTTCCAGCGCCAGCTTGGCCGAACCCGTGATGATCGGGGTGTCGTCGCCGGGGAAGTCGTAGCTGGAGAGCAGCTCGCGCACTTCCATTTCGACGAGTTCGAGC
>NZ_JABZEO010000086.1 GCF_013385175.1 Allochromatium humboldtianum
TCGCCAAAGCCGGCATCGGAGACGGCGCGAGCGAGTCGGCGATTCTTCGTCATTCCAGTGACGTTGAGGTCTTCGAGCGTGATGACCTGATAGGTGCGGGTCAGCTGATCGGACAGTTCATGGAGCACGGCCTGACGCTGGTTCCTGATCCGCTGATGCAGTCGGGCCACTCGGAGCTTGGCTTTCGCTCGGCGTCGGCTGCCTTTCATCTTGCGCGACAGGTTGCGTTGTCGGCGTTTCAGCCGCTTGAGGTTCTTCTTGAGCGCTGGGTTGGCGGGGATGACCTCGCCGCTACTCAAGGTCGCCAG
>NZ_JABZEO010000009.1 GCF_013385175.1 Allochromatium humboldtianum
AACTAAACTGACTGACAACTACCGCAATGAGGGGACGGTCGGAATCCGTTTCGAAGTTTTCCCGTGGTGTAATATCTAAAGGTTTTTAACTGATGAGCTCCGAATACTTCCCCAAATCTTATCCAATTGCCGAAAAAACCAAAAAGCTTGGTCAGTTGTTTTTAAATGATCTTGCGCATTCAAAATATTACTATAATTTTTGCTGGCAAGGAATACCTATTATTCAATATCCTCAAGATATTATTGCTTTGCAAATGATTATTTGGGAAACAAAACCGAGCTTAATTATAGAAACTGGATTTGCCAAGGGCGGAAGCGCAATATTATATTCTTTTCTTATGTCTGCTTATCTTGAAAAACCTAAAGTCATATCAATAGACATTGATTTTAGAGATGAAAGTTTATCTAGGTTTTATTTAAACAAATATTCTAGTTTTGTCGACCTCGTTTCAGGCTCATCAGTTGATTGTAAAATTTTTGACTTAGTGAAATCAAAAATCAAATTAGACGATAAAGTTATGGTGGTATTGGATTCCGATCATACTCATAGCCATGTTTTGCAAGAATTAAATTTTTATTCTGATCTAGTTACTGAAAATTGTTATTTAGTTGTGCTAGATACTGGAATAGAAGATATGCCAAATAAGTTTTTTTTCGACAGATTGTGGGGAAAAGGCAATAATCCAAAAACTGCTGTATTAGAGTTTTTAGAAAAAAGAAAAGATTTTATTGTAGATAAAAAAATCGAAGAGTCTGTTGTTATTACTTCAGCGCCTTCCGGATTTCTTCGGAAAATTTCTTCGGCAAAATCCGAATTCGGCTGAAACTATATTTTTTTATAAGTCGGGGTCTATTTGTATAGAATTTTTTGCATTTTGAACACTCACTTGTTTTATTAATTTATCACGAGGGTTGTCTGCATGATTTTTCCAAAAAATTTGATGATAGAAATTGTTTCTGGACTATGTCCTTCTCGTTGCATAATGTGCAATATAGAAAAATCCTTGACGAAAGGAGTAATGAGTAATGAAAAATTCACTGCAATTTTAGAAAAATTTTATCCTTATAAAGAAAAGCTTTTATATACAACCTTGCAGGGATTAGGAGAACCTTTGTTAGACAAAAACATAGTAAAAAAAGTACAAATAGCAAAAAAAATGGGATTTCCTAGTATTGGTTTTTCAACTTCAGCAGTGAATCTTGATTACAATTTAGCCCTGAATTTAATTCAATCGAAACTAGATACAATTATTTTTTCTGTTGATGGATTATGTGCAGAAACTCACGAATCTATCAGAATAGGAACTGATTTTAACAAAATTAAAAATAATATTGATAATTTTATTATGTTAAGAAATGATTTAGGAAAAACAAAAATTATTGTTAGAATGATTTTGCAAGAAAAAAACGCTCATGAATGGCCGGATTACCAAACATATTGGCTAAATGCTTTGAACAAAAAGTTTGGCGATCAAGTTAGTGCATTTAATGTTCATAACTTTGATTCTGAAAAAAACAAAGAAATAGCAGAAAATTTAAAAGATTTATCTAAAAAAAAATCTGTAATTTGCTCGGAAATTTATGAAAGATTTGTTGTCCGCGTCAATGGAAATGTTAGCCTTTGCTGTGTAGATGATTTTAATTGGTATGACCTGGGCAATGTTTTAAATGAAGATCCTATAAGTATATATAATAGAGGTTGGTTTTTGCATTACAGAAAAAAAATGAATGAATCTAAAATTTACGAGCTTCCTTATTGTTCTAGTTGCTCTGCTTTGAAATGCTTTCAAGATAAAGTTTATTTAAATATTGCGAAGTAAATTTTATGAAGAAAATAATTCTCGCTCGTCAAAATGTTATTCTGAAATTGATCTCTGAAAAAAAAAATCATGATGCTGAAATTGCTGCGAGAAGTTTTATTTTAAAACATCCAGAAAATGATTTTGGATGGAAAGCTCTTGGTGCTCTTTTGTTTTTTCGTGGCGAATTCCAAGAATCTCTTGACTTTTTGCTAAAAGCTGTTTCTATCAATAACAAAGACCCAGAATGTCTTAACGCGTTAGGCAACACGCTTATGCAGCTAGGTCGCATAAAAGAATCTTTAGATTGTTTTGATCGAGCATTAGAAATAAATTCAAATTGCGCATCCGCACACAACGGAAAAGGTCTTATTTTAAGTAGATTAAAACGCACTGAAGAAGCAATTGAATCGTTTAGAAAATCATTGAAATTACAACCAAATCAGATTGAGCCTTATTATAATTTAGGCGTTTTTTTAATAGGTTTGGGTCGTATAGATGAAGGAATTGAACTTAATCGTCATGCATTAGAGCTTAATCCAAATTGCATTGAGGCTTTGAATAATCTAGCTATGGCATCGCAAGATCTTTGCAAGCTTGATGAGGCTTTATATTTTTATGAACAAGCCATCAATTTGGAGCCGCAAAATAAATCTATCTGCTCTAATCGTTTATTTGTCTTGAATTATCATCCAACCAAATCAAAAAAAGAAATTTTTTCTTATTATCAAGATTTTGATAACAAATTCGGTATTTGTTATCAAAAAAATTGGCATTTACATAAAAACACTCCTAACTTAAATCGACGTTTACATATTGGATATTTTTCACCAGATTTTTGCATTCATTCAACACGGCATTCGATTGAGCCAATATTTGAAAATCACAATCACGATCAGTTTAAAATCACTGCTTACGCCGAGCAAATTAGCACAGATTTTATGACGGCACGCTATCGTAAATTAGTTGACTGCTGGATAAACACAAATGGGTTGACAGATGAAGCACTTTCTCAACGTATTCAAGATGATCAAATTGATATTTTAGTGGATTTGGCTGGTCACACTGCTAATAACCGCTTAGGTGTCTTTGCAAGACGTCCAGCGCCGATCTCAGTAACATGGATGGGTTACGGTTATACTACCGGTTTAAGTGCTATAGATTATTTTTTAACTGACACAGTTACTGTTCCTCCAGAGGAGGAAAAAATATTTTCTGAAAAGATTTGGTATTTAGATACCCCGGCAGGAATTTATCGTCCCAGTAATCATATGGGAGAAACCAATAAATTACCTGCTTTGCAGAAAAAGTTTATCACTTTTGGAGCTCTTACGCGAGGAATTCGTATTAATTTTCGCGTTATTCGTGTCTGGTCGGAAATTTTACGAAAAATCCCTAAATCTCGTTTAATTATTAATAGCAAATCTTTTGTCACTTCTTTTGCAAAAAATAAATTAATTGAGCAATTTGTCGAGCATGGCATTGAGCGAGAACGCTTGGAAATTGGCTACAACACTCCGCCTTGGGATATTTTAAGAAATATGGATATTGGACTTGATTGCTTCCCACATAATTCAGGAACCACGCTTCACGAAACACTTTATATGGGAGTGCCTTTTATAACTTTAGCCGATCGCCCAAGCGTTGGTCGTATTGGAAGCTCTATCTTAACCGGCATTGGACACCCAGAGTGGATAGCTAATACCGAAAAAGAGTATGTAGATAAAGCTATTATGTTAGCAGACGACTTAAATCGTTTAGCTGAAATTCGTAAAAATTTACGCTTCGACTTCGAATCTAGTCCCTGGCGTGATGAAAAAGGTTTTACCCAGCGTCTTGAAAAAGCTTATCGCGAAATGTGGAAAATTTGGTGTAATAATAATTTCTGATTTCGAAAAAATTGCAAATGTTAAACATTGACTTTCATAGTGATGGCCAATCAAAAAATCCTGCTATTAATCATCAAAAATTGATAGCATATATTCACTCTGGCCAGTTAAGTCAAGCCGAGCAGATGGCGTATAATTTGATTTTGCTTGACCAGGCTGATTTTTTTGCACATAAAATTTATGGCAGTTTACTTGTGCAAAGTGAACGTTATCAAGAAGCAATCGCATCTCTTGAACAAGCATACACATTAAAACCTGAAGATACTGAAATACTTAATAATTTAGGGCAAGCGTACTACAAATTAGAGCAATTTGATGAAGCGCTCAAATATTATAACTCAGCATTAGCTCAGCGATCTGATTTTGCAGAATGCTTGAATAATAAAGGTATGGTTCTTCATGCTTTAGGTCGCTTGAATGAAGCAATAGATATTTATGATCGCGCTATTATTCTGCGCCCAAAATACCTTAAAGCACATAACAATCGTGGCGCTGTCCTGCGTGACCTTAAGCGTTATCAGGAAGCACTAGCCAGTCATGATCGAGCACTTGCGATTGAACCCCAAAATGCTGAAGCGCATAGTCTTTGCGGTATGGTTTTTCAGCAGCTTGGGCAATTGCATGAAGCTTTAGCTTGTCAATTGCGTGCCTTAGCCATTCAGCCGAATAATCCAGGTATTTGGGTGACTTTAGGACTGATATTAAGTGCTAAAGGAATGTTGACTCAAGCCTTGATTGCTTTCGATCAAGCACTGGCCCTTAATCCACGATTATCTGAAGCGATTAACAATCGTGGTTTAATTCTTCGAGCACTTGGACGCCTCTCGGAAGCTAGAGCGTGTTTCGAGAAAGCACTAATATTTAAACCTTGTTCTGTCGAAGCGCTTAACAATCTAGCTATTTTACAGCACCAACAGGGACAACTCGACTCAGCGTTAGAAACACTGAATAAAGCGCTGACATTTAATCCAAACCACGTTTCAGCACTCATCAACCGCAGTACCGTATTACGGGATATGGGGCAACTGGATACGGCGCTATCCGATCTAGCGCAGGCCCAAACCTTTGAGCCGGATTCGGTCATAGCTTGTTCAAATGCACTCTTCATCCTGAACTACCATCCTGACCATTCAGCCGAGACGATCTTCGACGCCTACCGAGAATTCGACCGACGCTTCGGCCAGCCGCATCGCGCCGCCTGGCTGCCCCATCCCAACCGCCCCGATCCCGAGCGACGCTTGCGTCTCGGCTATGTCTCGCCGGACTTTCGGGGCCATTCCGCCTGCCATGCTCTTGAACCGCTGCTGACACACCATGATCGCGCCCACTTCGAGCTCACCGCCTATGCCGAGCTGACTCAGGAAGATGCGCTGACGGCCGTCTATCGCCGGCTGGTCGACCACTGGGTGCCGACGCGCGGTCTGAGCGATGATGAACTGGCGGCCCGCATCCGCGCCGACGGTATCGATATTCTGGTCGATCTCGCCGGCCATACCGCCAACAACCGCCTCGGCGTCTTTGCCCGACGACCGGCGCCGGTGTCGGTGACCTGGATGGGCTATGGCTCTACCACGGGGCTGAGCGCGATCGATTATTTTCTCGCCGATGCGACCCTCGCCCCCGAAGGCAGCGAAGCCTTGTTTGCCGAGCAACCCTGGCGTTTGGATCGACCACTGGCCATCCATCGTCCGGTGCCCGAGATGGGTGAGGTCAGCCCGCTACCGGCGCATCGGCGCGGTTATGTCACCTTCGGAACGCTGACGCGCCATGTGCGGATCAACCACCGCACCCTGCGCACCTGGGCGACGATCCTGCAACGCCTCCCCGGATCGCGACTGGTCATCGACAGCAAGGATTTTGCCGCCCCGTCCATGCAACAGCGCCTGACCGAGCGCTTCGAGGCGCTGGGCATCGCCCCCGAGCGACTGGAGATCGGCTATCACAGCCCGCCCTGGGACGTGCTGCGCGGCATCGATATCGGACTCGATTGCTTCCCCCACAATTCCGGCGTCACGCTCTACGAAACCCTCTACATGGGCCTGCCCTTCATTACCCTCGCCGATCGCCCCAGTGTCGGACGCATCGGCAGTACCATCCTCACCGCACTCGGGCATCCGGAGTGGATCGCCGCCTCGGAAACCGACTATGTCGAACGCGCCCTGGCCCTGGCCGCCGACCTCGACCGGCTGGCGGCTCTGCGCGCCGGTCTGCGCGCTGAGATGGAACATTCACCCATCCGCGATGAGGGCGGATTCGTCCGCAGTCTGGAGCGCGCCTATCGACGCATGTGGCAACTATGGTGCCGAACGTCGATACGTCACAACAGTTGACTGAATTGAAATCCCAGGGAATTTGAGATGGCCAATGACGCTCTACCCACGGAACAAGCGGACGCTTTGCTCACACTCTTCGAGCAAGGCCGCTATGCGGAAGCGGAGATCAGCGCACGCCTACGGATAGAACGCTATCCTGACGATGCCTTCGGCTGGAAAATTCTGGGGGCCATCCTGGCGGCGCTACAGCGTTCTCAGGAAGCCGTCGCGAGTCTAAAAAAAGCGCTGGATCTCACGCCCACCGACGCGGAAGTTCTGAATACACTGGGGGCCGCCCTAGAGGATTCGGGGCGACTGGAAGAAGCGGGTTCCTATTATGCCAAAGCGGCTCGTCAAGCGCCTGGTTTCGTCGCCGCTTTCTATAACCTGGCCAAGTTGCTTCAGCGACTGGGGCGTCTTGAGGACGCACGCTTCTACTATGAACACGCGCTAAAAATCCACCCGACACATCGCAAATCGCTCAACAATCTGGGTTCCTTATTACGCGACCTGAATCGCACCGATGAAGCGCTGAACTGTTATCGACAGACACTGGCGCTCGACCCCAATCAGCCGCAAGCGCTCACCAACCTGGGTAATCTGCTGCTCGATCTAGGCCAACTGGACGAAGCACTGGACTGCCAACGACGCGCCATCGAGCTTCAACCTGGACACCCCGAAATTCTCTGCAATCTCGGCAATGTTTTGCAGCACCTGGGGCAATTGGATGAAGCTCTGGCCGTTTATCAACAGTCCATGACGATTCTCGGACGCCCAACAGCCAGCCGGCCTTCGCAACAGGCTAAGCAGCAGCTGGCAAACCTACTTCAGTTGGATCACCCCGAGATCCTGACCATGCAGGGCAATACTCAGCAAACCCTTGGTCATCTCGATGCCGCCGAGCAGCTCTACCGTCGCGCGCTGACGCTCGACGCAACGGATGCCTCCATCTACAGCAAATTGCTGTTTACGCTGAATTACCATCCTGATCATTCAGCCGAGACGATCTTCGAAGCCTACCGAGAATTCGACCGACGCTTCGGCATCCCGCATCGCGCTGCCTGGCTGCCGCATCCCAACCGCCCCGATCCTGAGCGACGCTTGCGTCTCGGCTATGTCTCGCCGGATTTTCGGGGTCATTCCGCCTGCCATGCTCTTGAACCGCTGCTGACACACCATGATCGCGCCCACTTCGAACTCACCGCCTATGCCGAGCTGGCTCAGGAAGATGCGCTGACGGCAGTCTATCGCCGACTGGTCGACCACTGGGTGCCGACGCGCGGTCTGAGCGATGATGAACTGGCTGCACGCATCCGCGCCGACGGTATCGATATCCTGGTCGATCTCGCCGGCCATACCGCCAACAACCGCCTCGGCGTCTTTGCCCGACGACCGGCACCGGTATCGGTGACCTGGATGGGCTATGGCTCTACCACGGGCCTGAGCGCGATCGATTATTTTCTCGCCGATGCGACCCTCGTCCCCGAAGGCAGCGAAGCCTTGTTTGCCGAGCAACCCTGGCGTCTGGATCGACCGCTGGCCATCCATCGTCCGGTGCCCGAGATGGGCGAGGTCAGCCCGCTACCGGCGCATCGGCGCGGTTATGTCACCTTCGGAACCCTGACGCGCCATGTGCGGATCAACCACCGCACCCTGCGCACCTGGTCAGCGATCCTGCAACGCCTCCCCGGATCGCGACTGGTCATCGACAGCAAGGATTTTGCCGCCCCGTCTATGCAACAACGCCTGGCCGAGCGCTTCGAGGCGCTGGGCATCGCCCCCGAGCGACTGGAGATCGGCTATCACAGCCCGCCCTGGGACGTGCTGCGCGGCATCGACATCGGACTCGATTGCTTCCCCCACAATTCCGGCGTCACGCTGTACGAAACCCTCTACATGGGCCTGCCCTTCATTACCCTCGCCGATCGCCCCAGTGTCGGACGCATCGGCAGTACCATCCTCACCGCCCTCGGGCATCCCGAGTGGATCGCCACGTCGGAAACCGACTATGTCGAACGCGCCCTGGCCCTGGCCGCCGACCTCGACCGGCTGGCGGCCCTGCGCGCCGGTCTGCGCACCGCCATGGAACACTCGCCCATCCGCGATGAGGGCGGATTCGTCCGCAGTCTCGAGCGCGCCTATCGACGCATGTGGCAACTATGGTGCCGAACGTCGACGATGCCCTGATTCGAATCCTTCCGATCAAGCCTTGTATTTCCGAGTCGAAGCGGACAGGATGAATGCACCGGACCTCATCCGTTTCCCAACGAGAGTCTTTGACCATGAATCAACGCCGCTGGCCCACGCAACTCGCCGCCTATCCCTATGCCCAGCCGCTGCTGATCGGCTGGCAGATCGCCGATCGCGAACGCGATGTCTACTGGAACGACTACGAGCCGGCGCTCGAAGCCTATCTCTCTGCGCAGGACGACAGCCTGACGGACGAGGAACGCCAGAGCCTGCTCCTGACTAGCCGCGATGGTTTTCAGGCACTTGCCGCCAAGGGCGACCGACACATCGGCACTAGTCTGGCCCTGATCCGAATCCACTCCGAACTCGGCGAGCTGGAAGCCGTGGTGTATGCCATCGAACAACTGCTTGACATCATGCCCTGGATGGCCGAGCGGCTGCCGGATGAGCTTGAGATCCATATCAATCGCCCCTTTCTGGCTCCGCTTGCCGACTTCGATCACACTCAGGTCTTCGAGGGCGATCTGGGCAACTGGATCCAGTCCGGCATCATGGCTGCTCTGGAAGCCGCCGATCGCGCTGCATAGGCGACGTCGCCGCTTTTCGCACCCAGAATTGATACATCCCAGCAAAGGTCTTGGGGTGTTCCTGTTCGAACCGGTGCCAATGCTCCAGATTGGTCGCCGACGGATCGTCTGGAAAACGCTCGGCATAGCGCGCCATGACTCGCTGATCAAGGATGAATCCCACCAGACTCAGTTCCAGCTCGTGCAGCACGTCGGCCAGTTGCGGCAGCGTGAAGCGCTGCTCGCTGACATGGAACAGCAAATCGCGGCATCCGCTGAGGCTATAGAAATCAGCGCTTCGGGTCAGATGCCCATCATTGGACGCATCGCACTGCTGGAGCAATTGTTGCCGAAACGCGCGTATCTGTGTGGCGCTCGGTTGTCGGCCCTCGCGTGCAATCTGCTCGCGCACCCTGACTATGTCACGACGAGCCCATTCGCTATAGAGCCCGATCGACATGAAACCGTCGGGACGCAGACGCGCGAGTAACGCCTTCCAGCCGGCGACGGGATCTTGCAGATGATGCAGCACTCCCACCGACTCGATCAGGTCGAAGGATTCGTCGAGTTCGTCCAGTCGCAGGATATCGGCCTGGGCATATCGGATGTTCGTCACGCCCAACTCGCACGTTTTGCGTTGCGCATAGGCGAGACTGCTCAACGACAGATCGACGGCCAGAATCCGTGCCTCGGGATAGCGCCGGGCGATTTCGAGCGAATGCAACCCCGTGCCGCAACCTGCCACCAGAATCGAGACTTCGCTGTCTTGTTTTATTGGTGCCTGAAGGTGCGCATTGGGAAATTGTTGGCGGATATAGGCGGCGATGGTCGGGGCCGGAGGAACGATCCCGGCCCGCGTCCAGCGCGGATAGGGATGCTCCTCGTATTGCGCCCGCACCGCGACCGAGACGGAATCGGCGATCGCGATCAGACACGGCATGGCGCGGCGATATTCCGCCTCCAGCAACGGCTCGCGCACCTGTTCGATCAGCACCGTCATGACCTGCTTGGACCAGTCGTGCTCCAGTAGCCGGGCAGGCTCCGGCAACGTCAGCAACGGTCGATAGGCCGCCAGCACGAGCAGATACGGCTCTGCGATCGACGCCTGTTGGCGTAGCGCTAGCGACAACGCTCCATGCAGCGCCTCGACGCGCGCTGTTTCCGGATCGCTCTCCACCCAGACGTAATCATTGAGATGGCATTGCCGCGCCAGCGCCGCCGACAGCTGCCGCGCCGTTGCATCGAACAGCCGCGTCGCTCCGTTCAGCGCCACCGCCTCCAGCAGTGCGCGCCGAACCTGGGTCAACAGCCGCTCCAGATCGGCATAGGCGATCGAGCAGGTTTCCAGTAGCCCCATCAGCAAGTCATCGTCGGCCAGCCGGACCAGTCCGGTCGTGCCGAACAGATCCGCCGCCGTCAGCGTCTCACCCCGGTCGAGACTGGCGAGCGTGGACTCGATGAGCGGATTCAGACGGATGAAACTGATGCATGTGGCCATGAGCTCATGCGGACGACACCATGACTCGCGCAACGCCTGAACCAGCCGTGCGCGAATCTCGGGGCGATCCTGCGTGAAAGTCAGCCGCTTGAGACAGTGCGCATACTGGCTCTTGGCCAGGGGCCAGTCGGGTTTCAGGTCCAGAGCGCGGCCATAGTGCGCAAGCGACTCCTCGAAGCGCCCCAGATCGCGCAGCACGGAGCCTAGGTTGTGATGCGCCTCGGCAAAATCCGGTTTGAGTTCGATGGCGTGCGCATAGGCCGCGAGCGCCGCCTCCGGACGTCCGAGCGCCTTGAGTGCATGCCCCTGATCGTTGTGAGCACTGGCCGAGTCCGGCTGCAAGATCAGCGCCCGGTCGAGACAGGCCGACGCCTCATCGGCCCGTCCGAGTTGCACCAGGACATTGCCGCGATTGATGAGTGCGCTGACGTAATCCGGGCGCAGACTCAGAGCGCGCTCGATCATGTCCAGGGCGGCATCGAGCTGTCCCAGATCCTGAAGCGTCTTGCCCAGGCTGTTGAGCGATTCGCTGTCGCGCGGATTGAGCTTGAGCGCCTGTTGCAGCGCGGGCAGCGCCTCGCGTTGACGGTCGCAGGCCAACAGCAACGTTCCCAGCGCCTTCCAACTGAAGGCGGCCTTGGGATAGCGTCGGGTGAAATCGCGCGCCATCGCCTCGCCCTCGCTCAGACGTCCGGCGTTGAACAGCGCCACCAGAGCGTCCTGCTCGGTCGTGGATAGGCCGGATGAGCCGGCGGCGCGGCGCATTCCAGGACGGCTCGGGACATGCGAACCGGGTGGTCGGTTATTCTTGCGCATGGCTGGAGAAAGCGTTTGACGATGGATCGAAGCATTCTAGCCGTGATCGCGGCCTTACCCTAGAATCCAGGCAATCCCTATCGTCGAACACCCAACAGTCCCTGCCGTCAACTACCCCGCCCTGAAGGGCGGAGCTTGTGAGAGCAAGCTGGGTTGACCAGCCTCAGCCCGCCTGACCAGGACGGTCGAAAGGGGCTACGTATGCAACAGGTCGCTAAGACTCACCGGCGGATGCTTCCTCAGTCCGCCGCTCTGAAAGGTCGAGATCATGCAGGCGAAAGGTAAAGCGTCGAAGGTTTTGATCGCCGCGCAAGCGGGAGCCGGTTGCACACATTGGCGAGGGGAGCGTGTCGCGTCGTGAGACGCCGCACCGTCACCAGGCCCTTACGGGCAGAGCCTCACGGCCCGGCAGGTGGAAAGCCTGCACCTGTTTCCGGCGGCTGCACTGTCGTAGCCGCTATCCCTCACCGCTCTGAAGGACGGGGTTTCTCGCGGAGGAACTGATGACATCGCCGCGCCGCAAACTGCCCATCGGCATCCAGACCTTCCGCGAGATCCGCGAGGAGGACTGCTATTACGTCGACAAGACGCCGCTGATCGGGCGCCTGATCGATGAAGGCA
This sequence comes from Allochromatium humboldtianum, assembly GCF_013385175.1. GTDB lineage: Bacteria > Pseudomonadota > Gammaproteobacteria > Chromatiales > Chromatiaceae > Thermochromatium > Thermochromatium humboldtianum. The sequence continues at coordinate 11,692 of NZ_JABZEO010000009.1, forward strand.
AATACTATTTCCTCTCGCGCCCGCGCCGTTTCGGAAAGTCGCTGTTGATCGACACCATCGCCGAGCTGTTCGCCGGCAATGAGACGCTGTTTCGCGGCCTGTTCATCCACGAACGCTGGGACTGGTCGCGCCGTGCACCGGTCGTGCGTCTGAATTTTACCGAGGGCGTGTTGGAGAATCGCGCGGATCTCGACGCCAAGATCGATGAGCAGCTGGAAGAGAACGAACGGCGTCTGGGCGTCCATGAGCCGGGGCACAGCCGCTCTGGGCGATTCTCGGGGCTGATCCGCGCCGCCCATGCCGCCACGGGCGAGCGGGTGGTGGTCCTGGTCGACGAGTACGACAAGCCGATTCTGGACAATCTGATCCGTCCCGATGCGGCAGGCACGATCCGCGCCGGTTTGCGCGACCTGTACTCCGTCATCAAGGCTCAGGACGCCCATATCCGCTTCGCCTTGATCACCGGGGTCTCGAAGTTCAGCAAGGTGAGCATTTTCTCGGGGCTGAACAATCTGAACGACATCACGGTCTCGCCGGAGTACTCGGCCCTCTGCGGCTATACCGATCATGATCTGGATTCCGTGTTTGCGCCCGAGCTGCCGGGTCTGGACCGCGACGAGATCCGCCGCTGGTACAACGGCTACAACTGGACCGGCGAGGCGGTCTATAACCCCTTCGACGTGCTGTTGCTGTTCCAGAAGCGCCAATTTCGCCCCTGGTGGTTCGAGACGGGGACACCGAGTTTTCTGGTCGATCTCCTGAGCCGGCGCGGCTACTTCACCCCGGATCTGGCGCGACGCCAGACCAGTCTGGAGCTGCTCTCCAGTTTCGATGTCGAGCACATCGACAGCGACGCCCTGCTGTGGCAGACCGGCTATCTGACCTTCCACGCCGTCGAACAGCCGCTGACCGGCTATTGGGTCTACACCCTCGGCTATCCCAATCACGAGGTTGAGACCAGTCTGAATGCCGCGCTGCTGATCGGCTATGGCGTCGATGGACAGCGTGCCTTCGCCAATCGGCTGCGGCTGCTCCAGTTGCTCCAGGCCGGTGACACAAGCGGACTGCGCACGCTGTTCGAGGCGTTTTTCGCCGGCATCCCGAACGACTGGCATCGCGCCAATCCGATTGCGCGCTACGAAGGCTATTACGCCAGTGTGTTCTATTCCTACTTCGCGGCGTTGGGGCTGGACATCCGGCTGGAGGACGCCAGCCGTCAGGGGCGGCTCGACATGGCGCTACGCTTTCAGTGTGCGGTGTGGCTGTTTGAGTTCAAGGTGGTTGAGCTGGAACCGGAGGGCCGGGCGCTGGCGCAGATCAAGGCGCGCGGCTATGCCGATAAGTACCGCGCCGAACACCACGGCGGGCCGATCCATCTGATCGGGGTCGAATTCTCGCGCGAGACGCGCGCCGTGGTCGGGTTCGAGGTCGAGACCCTGTAGAGAGTAGAGAGACGGGCATTGCGCGATTATACGGAGCGTTTCGCTCGACATCTGGAGTCGGCTTTCTGCGGGATGTGGTTGCGCTACACTGGGATACCAATGAACACTCACCCGCTACACACCGCATGACCCAACCCCGTCGCCAACTCCCCATCGGTATCCAAACCTTCGCCAAGATCCGCGAGGGCGAGTATTATTATGTCGACAAGACACCGGCGGCCTGGCGTCTGGCGCAAACCTCAGGCTATTACTTCCTCTCGCGTCCGCGCCGCTTCGGCAAGAGCCTCTTTCTCGACACCCTGAAGGAACTCTTCGAGGGCAACGAGCCGCTGTTTCGCGGCCTGGACATCCATCCGCGCTGGGACTGGAGCACACGCCATGCCGTGATCCACATCAGCTTCGGCGCCGGGGTACTCCAGACGCGGGCGGAACTGGATCGGCGGATTCTCGATATTCTGCGCGTCAATCAGGAGCGCCTTGGGCTGACGTGTCCGGATTCCCAGGATGTCGCCGGCTGTTTCGCCGAGCTGATCCGGCTGGCACATGCGCACACCGGCCGAAGGGTGGCGGTCCTGATCGACGAATACGACAAGCCGATCCTCGACAACATCGCCGATTCCGACACCGCGCTCGTCATGCGCGAGGGACTCAAAAACCTCTATTCGGTCATCAAGGACGCCGACGCCCATCTGCGTTTCGTCTTCCTGACCGGGGTGTCGAAGTTCAGCAAGGTCAGTCTGTTTTCGGGGCTGAACAACCTGGAGGACATCACGCTGACTCCGGCCTATTCCGCCCTCTGCGGCTATACCGACGCTGATGTCGATACCGTTTTCGCTCCCGAACTCGACGGACTCGACCGCGACGAGATCCGCCGCTGGTACAACGGCTACAACTGGACCGGCGAGTCGGTGTACAACCCCTTCAATCTGCTGCTGCTGTTCCGCAACCGCCGCTTTCAACCCTGGTGGTTCGAGACCGGCACCCCGGCCTTTCTGGTCAAGTTACTCGCCCGAAACGGCTTTTTTACCCCCGATCTGGCGCGCCTGCGCACCGGCCTGGAGATCCTCTCCACCTTCGATGTGGACCGCATCGCCCCGGAGGCGCTGCTGTTCCAGACCGGCTATCTCACCATCCACAAGGCCGAAGAGCCGCTGCTGGGGCATTGGGTCTACACCCTGGGCTACCCCAATCACGAGGTCGCCTCCAGCCTCAATGCCGCGCTGCTGAGCGAATACACCGACGACCCCAGCCGCAGCTTTGCACACCGTCTGCGCCTGCTCGATCTGCTTCAGGCCAATGACCTCGCCGGTCTGAAGGCGCTGTTTCAGTCCTTTTTCGCCGGCATCCCCAGCGACTGGTATCGCAACAATCCGATCGCCCGTTACGAAGGCTATTACGCCAGCGTTTTCTACAGCTATTTCGCCGCCCTGGGGCTGGAGATCCGGCTGGAGGATGCGACCAATTGGGGACGGATCGATATGACGGTACTGTTCAACGGCCACATCTATCTGTTTGAATTCAAAGTAGTCGAGCTGGCGCCGAAAGGACTCGCCCTGCAGCAGATCAAAGATCGGGGCTATGCCGATAAGTATCGAACCGAGGGCGGCCTGATCCATCTGATCGGGGTCGAGTTCTCGCGCGAGACGCGCACTGTGGTCGGGTTTGAGGTCGAGACGCTTACTTGAGTTTGAGCAACGGCAGATTCGGCGATTCAGGGCGTGGTCCAAGGGAGCGGCGTGCGCAATCGACGATCAGATCCAGTTCTTCCAGCACCAACTGACCGAGCAACGGCTCGCACAGCGGCGGGCCGATGACGCAATCCGTGACCATGGTGCGCCCAAGAACGGTCACTTCCAGGCCGCGTGCGGTCGGCAACTCCTCGCGGCGATCATCGGCGTAGGTCACGATGACCCGTCCACCGCGCGCCAGACCGAGTTTTCCGACCTCATCGGCCGGCAACAACATCATCACGGCGCCGGTGTCCACCAGACAGTCGAGTTCGCTGGTCGGCAACCGCTCCACATCCCCACCGCCGCGCTCGGCCAGCGCGACATCGACGAAATTGCGCAATCTGGCCTTGACTCTGACTTCACCCATCGTCGGTCTCCGGAAAACAGCATCGACGCTTCAATCGCAATGAGGATAGCATGGCGCCGGCCGTCGATATCGCCCTCTGAGCGCGGCCCTATGAAGCGTGATCGATGTCACAATCGGCGTGGTACAACGGCTCAAGGTTTCATCCGACTGGCCGATACCCAAGTCGGATCGAAGCGATTAAAACCAAGGCAGCGCTGGTGTTCAGCCGTCGGCCTGGGTCAACACAGACAGGAGAACAGTCATGGCAATGGTCATCAACACCAACGTGATGTCGCTGAATGCACAGCGGAATCTCACCAAATCCCAGGGCGCCCTGGGGCAGTCGATGGAACGTTTGAGCAGCGGTCTGCGCATCAACTCGGCCAAGGACGACGCCGCCGGCTCGGCCATCGCCAGCCGCCTGACCTCGCAGATCCGCGGTTTCGACCAGTCGGTGCGCAACGCCAACGACGGTATCTCGCTGGTGCAGACCGCCGAGGGGGCGCTGAGCGAGTCATCCAACATCCTGCAACGCATGCGCGAGCTGGCCGTGCAATCGGCCAACGGCACCTACACCTCCGGCAACCGCACAACGCTCAACGCCGAGACCCAGCAGTTGATCAAGGAGCTGGATCGCATCTCCGAGAGCACTAATTTCAATGGACTCAACCTGCTCGATGGCTCAGCGCAGGAGGTCAAGCTGCAAGTCGGCGCCGAGGCCAATCAGACCATCAGCGTTGAGATCGGTGCCATGAACTCCTCGTCACTCGGCATCGAAAAAACGGCCGGTGTAGGGTCTGTGGGCCGGATCGGAACAGGTACGACGGCGGCCCTAGCGACAACTGCTGTCAAGCAATTGGGCACCGGTGATCTGGTGATCAACGGTATCGCCATCGACGCCGCCGTTGCGGCCTCCGATACCGCTTCCTCGGCGGGCAAGGCGGCGAGTGCGATTTCGACCGCTGCAGCCATCAATGCCAAAACGGATCAAACCGGCGTTTCGGCGGTCGTGGGCGAGACACAGATAGGCGGATCATCTATGACCGCTGGTGCAACCTCTGGAACCATTGAACTGAATGGCGTGAGTATTTCGCTGAATACCACCGGTGATGCCGCGACCACGCGCTCGGCGATCATACGGGATATCAATCTGAAGTCCGAACAGACCGGCGTCACAGCCATTGATACCGGGACCGATAATGGCGGCATCACCCTGAGCGCTGCCGATGGGCGCAACATCGTACTGACAAACAGTACAGGCGGATTGACTGCAGCTAATACCGGTCTCGGTTTTGCCGGTGGCGCTACTACGACGGCTCTTGCCACAGGCACTGTGACTCTGGTCTCTGAGGGCAACAAGCCCATCACCATCAGCTCGGGTGCGACCGGCGATGCAACCGATGTCGGATTTGCCGAAGGCACCTACAATGGTTCTCAGGTTCAGGTCAGCTCGAACCTCGGCACCAATACCACAGCGATGGCGGCTGGCAATGTGCTCGTCAACGGCGTCTCGGTCGGACCGTCTTACGCCACTGACGATACGGCTTCTATGGCTGGCACCGAAGCCTACAGCGCTATTGCCAAGGCAGCGGCTTTCAATGCAGTCTCCGACAAGACCGGCGTCACAGCCGTAGTCAATGCGAACATCGCGACAAATAATTCGTCTCAGGGCATTGGCTCCTCGGCGGTCAGCGGCAGCATCAATGGCGTCGCCATTACAGGCTTTACGACGGTTGCCGGTGCTGAAAATACCAGCCTTAATCGTCAGTCGCTCGTGAATGCCATCAATGCCATCGCCGATCAGACCGGCGTGCGGGCGATCGATACCGGCGAGGATGCGTCCACCAGTGGCGGCGGCGTGCAGCTCATCGCCGAGGATGGGCGCAATATCGTGGCGAATCTCACCAATGGTATTGAGGCTGGATTCGGCAATGGTAATACTACCCATGTCGGTGAATTCACGCTGGTCTCCGACAAAGAAATCGTCATTACCCGCGGCACCAATGCCGATATTTCGAACTCCGGCTTCACTGTCGGCGAGTATGGCGGCGGCGAAAACGGCCAGTCGCTCAAGAACGTCGATATTTCCACAGCAGAAGGCGCCAACAAGGCCATCGTGGCCATCGACAACGCCCTGGAGAAGGTCAACAACGTCCGCTCCGACCTGGGTGCCGTCAACAACCGGCTGGACTTCACCATCAACAACCTGACCAGCATCTCGCAGAACGCCTCGGCCTCGCGCTCGCGCATCGAGGATGCGGACTTCGCGCTCGAAACCTCGAAGCTCTCGCGCTCGCAGGTGTTGACACAGGCCAGCCAGGCGATGCTCGCCCAGGCCAACTCAGCGCCACAGCAGGTACTGTCACTCCTGCGCTAAACTCATAGCCAGTTAAGTGACGGATGCGGGCGGCACTCCGGACGGAGTCCGCCCGCTCAAACCAGGAGACACAGCGATGGCCGGCGATCCCATGAGTGTCAGCGGAGCGACACAACCCATTCAATCCACCGGAGCCACAGGCGCCCGAACGCCTTCGAGTTCCGAGATCCGTCCAAACGGCTTGCCGCCGCCCGGCAACCGCACCGACGCCATACAGGGCAACGCCGCACGCTCGGCGACCCGCCTCGACTCCGGTCAACCGGGCCGAACCGACGACACCAACAGCGACCCGTCCCAAGGCGTGGCCGCCACCGACACCGCCATGGTCGAAAAGCTCACCGAAGCGGTCGACAAAATCAACAACATGATGCAGCAGGGAAAGCAAATGCTGACCTTCCAGCTCGACGACGACTCCGGACGCATGGTGGTCCGTGTGATCGACTCCCAGAGCAAGGAAGTCGTCCGCCAGATCCCGAGCGAAGAGACGCTCAACTTCGCCAAGTACGTCGACGGGCTGGCAGGACTGATTTTCAACAAAAAGGCCTGAACCGCGTTCCCCCGCATCCGGGGATGATGTCGATGGACGTGGTTAGGCGGGGCGGATTCCGCACGACACTGGAGCAACAGCCATGGCCGACAACATCATCAGCACACTCGGCGCCGGTTCAGGCATCGACATCAAGAATCTCGTCACCCAACTGACCTCCGTCGAGCGCGCTCCGCAGGAACAGCGCCTGGATGCGCGCAAGGAGAAACTGGAGGCGCAGATCTCCGGCTATGGCCAGTTGCGCAGCGCCTTCGATACCTTCAAAGGCTCCCTGACGCCCCTGAGCAACGGCGACCTCTTCAACGCCCGCTCAGCCACCGTCCCCAACTCGGACGTCATCACCGCCAACAGCGTCGAGCCCGGCGCCCAGACCGGCTCCTACTCGATCGAGGTGCAGGAAGTCGCGCAAGCACAAACCCTGGCGATCGGTGGTGCGGCCCAGACCGACCCCAAAGCGGCGCTCGGCGCCTCCGGTTCCATGACCATTCGCTTCGGTGCCTGGACCGATGCCGACGGCAATCCTCAACCCTTTGCCGCCAATGCCGATCGAACGGCGCTGACGCTCGATGTCGGCAGCACCGATTCGCTCCAGGACATCGCCGCCAAGATCAACGCCGCCGACTCCGGCGTGCAGGCCGCCGTGATCAAGGTCGACGACCAATACCAACTGACGCTGACCGCCGACTCGGGCCGCAACAACGCCATGGAGATCAGCACCAGCGGCACGAATCTGGAGGCCTTCTCCTTCAAAGACGGCGCCCTCAACGCCACCCAGACCCAAACCGCCCAGGATGCCGAACTCAAGGTCAACGGACTTGCCGTCACCCGCGAGAGCAACGAGATCGACGACCTCATCGAAGGCTTCTCCTTCACAGTCAACAAGAAGGGCGCCGCCGGCGAGAGCCTGAACTTCTCGATCACCGCCGACAAGACAGCGCCCGATCAGGCGATTCGTGATTTCGTCGAAGCCTACAACAGCTTCCAGAAGACCACCCAGGAACTGGTCGGCTATACCCGCGACGAGGACGACAATCTGGTGCGTGGCGGTCTCGCCGGCGACAGCACGGCGCGGACCATGATCAACCGGATGCGCGAACAGATCGGGGGCATGCTTCCGGGCGCCCAGGGCGGCTTCACGGCCCTGACAAACCTCGGCATTCGCACCGAGCGCGACGGCTCGCTCACGATCAACGAAACTGACTTCAAAAACGCTTTCGACAACAACTTCAACCTGCTCGAAGGCCTGTTCGCGAGCAAGATGAGCTCGACCAACAGCGCCGTCGAGGTCAAGGCCGGCACCTTCGCCTCGCGCGCCGCCGCCGGTACCTATGACGTCGAGATCACCCAGGATCCGACACGCGGCCAGATCGCCGGCAACGCCCTGACCCACGACTTCACCGCACCGCTGGATGCCTCGGACCCGGCCGCCGACTACAGCTTCAGCATCAATGTCGACGGCGCCAATTCGGGTCTGATCAAGCTCACCGGTACCTACGCGAATGCCGATGAACTGCGCGCCGACCTTCAGGCCCGCATCAACGGCGATTCCAGTCTGAAGGCGGCCGGCGTCGCCGTGGACGTCGAGTACGATACCGGCACCAACCAGTTCAATTTCGTCTCGCGCGAATACGGTTCGATCTCAAAGGTGAGCTTCACGTCGGCGAGCACCCAGATGGCCGAACTGGGGATCGAGACCGCGCTGACCGGAACCCAGGGCCTGGATGTCAAGGGCACCATCAATGGCGTGGAAGGCTTCGGCGCTGGAAACGTCCTGCTGCCGGCCGTCGACTCACCCGCCTATGGCCTGAACCTGACCGTCGGCGCGGGCGCAACCGCCCAGGGCAAGTTCCAGATCAGCTTCTCGCGCGGCATCGCCGGCGAACTGGCCAACATGATCGACAACTTCATCGGCAGCACGGGTTCGATCAAGACCCGGGAATCCAGCATCCAGAAGCAGCTCGACGGCATCAAGGAAGAGCGCAGCGCACTCGACCGGCGCATGGAGGGTTTTCAGGCGCGACTCATGTCCCAATTCATGGCCATGGAGAACATCGTCAGCAGCCTGAAGGATACCGGCAGCCAGCTGGACGGCATCAACGACCGCCTGCCCTTCACCGCCTCGAATTGAGGCAGGCGCCTTCAGACGCCCCGGAGTGGCTCCAGATCCCTCCGGGGTGAATGCGAACCCGATCACAATTCACCGACCGCCCTGCCTCAAGAAATCCGACTCCGTGTCGTTACAGTCCCCAAGAGCGCAGCCAACCCAGGAAGACACCGGATCACCGGGTTGGAACACTCCCCCACTTTCAACGACCGACAGAGTCATCCAGTATTCGTCGAGGTAGGCCATGTACGCGATGCGCAGAGAACTGAACCAATACCGTCAAGCCGGTCCGATCGCCGAGATCGCCGTGGCCGATCCCCATCGCCTGACGCAGATGCTGTTCGAGGGCGCGCTGGAGCGCATCGCCGTGGCACGCGGCGCCATGACCCAGGGCAATGTCCCGCTCAAGGGCCAGAAGATCGGTCAGGCCATGGACATCATCGGCGAGCTGCGCGGTGCGCTCGACCTCGAACGCGGCGGCGAGCTGGCGGCCAATCTGGATTCGCTCTACGACTACATGATCCGCCGTCTGGTGGCCGGCAACGCCCGCAACGATCCCGCCGCACTGGAAGAAGTCTCGATCCTGCTGCGCGAAGTCAAGGCCGGCTGGGACGCCATCCCCGAGCAGATGCGCAAAGCCTCCTGAACTCAGTTTTTTCCGGCTCGTCTCCATCGCGGCTGCAAGCGACTCCAAAACTTGGAGTAAAAACAGACAGCTTGCAGCCGCAAACCGTATGGATGTAATTGGCCGGATGCTTACCCCCGGCCAGACTCGGTCACGATTGCCATTGAAGCATCCGCTCGTTATCCTGTCGGCCATTCCGCTTCACCCCATCCGACTGAGGAATCACCTGCCAGTGTTAACGCGCTGGTGCACGGCTTTCGGTCGGCGACATCTTTGCACAGTGCGCCAGCGAATCGACCTGTTGAAAACGGTGCGTACGCATGAAGCAATGAATCGAGTAGTCTAAAGATCGGCTTCATGGATCTACCAAATGACCAGGACATCGCGGGCTGTCTGATCCGCGACCGTCACTCCATCCAGTCACGTCTGCGCAATCTGCACCGGCGCGCGCGTGCTGGCCAGCCCATCGACGAGGGACTGGCCAAGCTCTGGGCCTGTATCCAGGCCTCACAAGCCGTGGTCGCCCAGCGTCAGGCACTGGCGCCCCCCCGGATCGACTATCCGCCGGAACTGCCGGTCAGCGAGCGGCGCGACGAGGTCGCCGAGTTGATCGAGCGCCATCAGGTGATCGTGCTCTGCGGCGAGACCGGCTCGGGCAAGTCGACCCAGTTGCCCAAGCTATGTCTGGATCTGGGACGCGGACGTTTCGGGCGCATCGGCCATACGCAGCCGCGACGGATCGCCGCGCGCAGTCTGGCCAGCCGTGTGGCGCAGGAGCTGGGCGTCGAGAACGGCGGACTGGTCGGCTACAAGGTCCGCTTCCACGATCGCGTGCGCCCCGAGACGGCGATCAAGCTGATGACCGACGGGATGCTCCTGGCCGAGATCCAGCAGGACCGCTGGCTCAACGAGTACGACACCCTCATCATCGACGAGGCCCACGAGCGCGGGCTGAACATCGACTTCCTGCTCGGCTATCTCAAGGGCCTGCTGCCGCGACGGCCCGATCTCAAGCTGATCGTGACCTCGGCGACCATCGATCCTGAGCGTTTCGCGCGTCATTTCGCCGACAGCGAGCGGCGCCCGGCGCCCATCATCGAGATCTCGGGCCGGACCTATCCGGTGGAGGTCCGTTACCGTCCGCCCGAGGAAGAGAGCGCCGCCGAGTGCGACGAGCCGATGCAGCGGGCGATCTCGGAGGCCGTCGAGGAGCTGGCGCGGGTCGGGCGCGGCGACGTGCTGGTGTTCCTCTCCGGCGAGCGCGAGATCCGCACCACCGCCGAGACGCTGCGCAAGCATCATCCGCCCTCGACCGAGATCCTGCCGCTGTTCGCCCGTCAGGGGCCGCAGGAGCAGGCGCGCATCTTCCAGCCGCACGGCACGCGCCGGGTGATCCTGGCCACCAATGTCGCCGAGACCTCGCTCACGGTGCCGGGCATCCATTACGTCGTCGATCCGGGCTTTGCGCGCATCAGTCGCTACAGCCACCGCACCAAGGTACAGCGATTGCCGGTCGAGCGCGTCTCGCAGGCCAGCGCCAATCAGCGCAAGGGGCGTTGCGGGCGTGTGGCGGCCGGTGTCTGCATCCGGCTCTACAGCGAGGACAATTTCAGCGCGCGCGCTGAGTTCACCGAGCCCGAGATCGCGCGCGCCAACCTGGCCGCCGTCATTTTGCAGATGAAGCTGCTCGGCTTCGGCGCCATCGAGCACTTTCCCTTCATCGACAAGCCGGATTCGCGGCTCATCAACGACGGCTATCGCACCCTGGAGGAACTCGGGGCGCTCGACGATCGGGGCGAGCTGACCACGCTCGGGCGCCAGCTCGCGCGCCTGCCGGTCGATCCGCGCATCGGACGCATGCTGCTGGCGGCCAGCGAGCATCAGTGTCTGGCCGAAATGCTGGTGATCGCCGCCGCGCTCAGCGTGCAGGATCCGCGCGAGCGGCCGCACGACAAACAGCAGGCCGCCGACGAGATCCATGCCAGCTTCAGCCATCCCGAGTCGGACTTCATCACTTTTCTCAACCTCTGGCACTTTCTCGACACAGAGCGCCATCAGCTCTCGCGCAACAAATTCGTCAAGCTCTGTCAGCGTCACTTCCTGTCCTGGAACCGGGTGCAGGAATGGCGCGACATCCAGGCCCAGTTGCGCGAACAGATGCTGGAGATGGGCTTCAAGGAATCGGCCGCGACCGCTTCCCAAGCGCCATCGCTCGATGCCGATGGCTACGAGAAGATCCACCGCGCCCTGCTGGCCGGTCTACTCGGCAACATCGGTTTCCGCGAGGCCGAGCGCGAGTTCCAGGGCGCGCGCAACAGCCGCTTCCTGATCCATCCGAGTTCCGCCCTGTTCGCCAAGCCGCCGAAATGGGTGATGGTGGCCGAGCGGGTCGAGACCACGCGCCAGTATGGGCGCATCGCCGCCGCCATCCAGCCGGGCTGGATCGAGCGCGCCGCCGGTCATCTGCTCCAGCGCAGTTATTCCGAACCACATTGGCAGGCCAAGTCCGGTCAGGTCGCGGCCTTCGAAAAGGTCACGCTGTTCGGCGTCACGCTGGCGCCCAAGCGGCGTGTCAACTATGGCCCGATCCATCCGGCCGAGGCGCGCGAGATCTTTCTGCGTTTCGCGCTCACCGAGGGGGATTTCGACACCCGCGCGCCCTTCTGGCGTCACAACCGCGAGCTGATCGAGTACGTCCAGCATCTGGAATCCAAGTCGCGACGGCGCGACATCCTGGTCGACGAGGAGGCCATCTACGCCTTCTATGCCGAGCGGGTGCCTTCCGGGATCTACTCGACGCCCCAGTTCGAGCGCTGGCTGCGTCAGGTCACGCGCCAGACGCCGCGCATTCTGCACATGCGCCTGAGCGATCTCATGCGCCATGAGGCGTCGGAGATCAGCGCGCAGTCCTTCCCCGATCAGCTCCAGGTGGGCGCCACCGCACTGCCGCTCGAATACCGCTTCGAGCCGGGCGCGGCGGCCGACGGCGTGACCCTGGTGGTGCCGCTGCCGCTGATCAATCAGGTCTCGCCCGACCGGCTCGACTGGCTGGTGCCGGGTCTGATCGAGGAGCGGATCACGGCCCTGCTGCGCGGTCTGCCCAAGACGCTGCGCAAAGCGTTCGTGCCGATCCCGGACACGGCCAAGCGGCTGGCGGCACGGCTCGTGCCGTCCGACCGGCCGCTGATCCAGGCGCTGGCCGAGGAGATCCGGGCCATGAGCGGCGTCCAGATCCCGGAGGACGCCTGGGATCAGTCGGTGATCCCGCCGCATCTGCGCATGAAGATCAGGCTGGTCGACGAGTCGGGGCAGGCGCTCGCCGTGGGCGACGATCCGCTGGCGCTCAAACGGCGGTTCGCGGCGCAGGGGACTCAGGGGTTCACCCGGATTCCGAGCGCCGATCTCGCGCTGGAACGCGAGGGCGTGACGCGCTGGACCTTCGGTGATCTGCCCGAGTCGGTGGATCTGACCCGCGCCGGGATCAAGCTACGCGGCTATCCGGCGCTGGTCGATCAGGGTGAGAGCGTGGCGATCCGGGTGCTCGACTCGGCGGATAACGCGACCGTCGCGCATCGGGCGGGACTGCGGCGGCTCATCATGCTGCATCTGGGCGCGGACATCCGCCAACTGCGCAAGCAACTGCCGGAGCTGGACCGGATGCGGTTGCAGTATGCCAAGGCGCCGGAGCCGTCTTCGCGGCCTGCTGATGCGTCTGCCGCTCCAGGCTCCAAGTCGGCTGATCTAGCCGACGAACTGGTCGCGCTCATCCTGGATCTGACCTTCATCGAAGATCAGCCGCCGATCCGCGCCCAAGCGGTGTTCGAGCAACGTCTGGCCGCGTGCAAGCCCCGGCTCTTTCCGACGGCCAACGCGGTCTGTCAGCTCATCGGGACGATCCTGGGCGAATACCAGGCACTGCGCAAACGTCTGGCCAACATCAACCAGGTCAACTGGATGCCCTCCGTGCTAGACATCCGCGATCAGCTCGACGCACTGGTGTTCCGGGGTTTTCCGCAGACCATCCCCTATGTCCATTTCAAAGAGTACCCGCGCTATCTCAAGGCGATCGGACAGCGCATCGAGCGTCTGGCCCATGCCCCTGATCGCGACCGGCGCTGGATGAGCGAGATGGCTGGAATCCAGTCACGCTGGCGCGAACGCGAGACGGCGGCGCGCACGGCCGGTCGTCAGGATCCGCGTCTGGACGAGATCCGCTGGCTGCTGGAGGAGCTGCGCGTCTCGCTCTTCGCCCAGTCGCTCGGGACGGCCTGTCCGGTGTCGGTCAAGCGCATCGAGACGCGGTGGAAGGAGCTGGGGCTGTGACATTCGAACGCGCGTTGCAGGATCATTCGACCGAATCGTCGATCACGAAGCGATCGCGCCCACCCTGCTTGGCGCGATAGAGGCAGGCATCGGCGCGGTCGATCATGGCTTGCAGACTGTCGCCCAACGCCAGGGTCGCGCCCAGGCTGATCGTGACCGACAGCGACAGATCCTCGTGCGCGATCGGCGTGGACTCGACGGCCGCCCGCAGCCGCTCCAGGATCATGGCCAGATGCTCCTGATCGATCCCGGTCAGCAGGATGCAGAACTCCTCACCGCCATAGCGCCCGAGCAGATCGGCCTGACGCACGCCGCTGGCCAGGAGGCTCGCCACCTGCTTGATGACCCGATCCCCGGCCAGATGGCCATAGGTGTCGTTGACGCGCTTGAAATGATCGATGTCGAGCATGACGGCCGCCAGCGCCAGTTGACGCCGCCGCGCCGCCGCGTGCAGGGTCTCGCCGGCATCGAAGAAATGGCGGCGGTTGAAAAGCCCGGTGAGATAGTCGCGCACCGAGGAGTCGCGGATGGCGCGCACCAGCTCGATCTGCTCGATGTTCTGGATGACGCGGCAGTAGAACTCCTCGACCAGGAACGGCTTGGTGATGAAGTCGTTGGCGCCGTTCTTGAGCAGCCGCGCCGAGAGCGCCGACGACCCCTGCTCCGATAGCCCGATGATGGCCAGTTCCGAGCGCGGCTGACGCTGCCGTAGCGCACCGATGAGTGCGAGTCCGTCCATCTCCGGCATGTTGTAGTCGGTGATGACCAGGTCGACCCCCGGATCGGACTTCATGATCTCCAGGGCCGCACGCCCGTTCTCGGCCTGGAGCACCTGGAGACGATGCAGTTCGAGCAGCTTGGCCAGATAGGCGCGAAAGGAGCGCGAATCGTCGACCACCAGCACCTTGACGTCGCGGTTGCGATGGATACGCCGCACCAGGGTCGCGACATGATCGATCTCGTGCAGACTGCTCTTGAGGAGATAGTCGACCACCTCCTTGGTCAGCATGCGCGCGCGAATGTCCTCATCGTAATGGGCCGTGAGCACGATCACCGGAATGTCATGGGCGCGCACCAGATCGATCGCCTCGCCCTCGCGCGAATCGGGCAGATTGAGATCGACCACGGCCGCGAAGAAGCGTTCCGGCCCGGTGGCCAGCAGCGCCCTGGCCTCGGCCAGCGAACCGGCGATCTCGGATTTGACGCCGGCGAGATCTTCGCAGCGCGCGCGCAACAGACGGCTGATCGCCTGACTGTCATCGATCAGCAACAGGCGCTCGCCAGCGACCGACGCCTCGACGTCGACCTTGGCGGGGCTGGGTGTCGTGGGCATCACGTCGACATCACCTCGATCGTTGTCGGTTTCCTGGGGTCGCCGGGCGCTCGGCGCGGATGGTTGGGTCTGGCGGCTAGAGTCCGGCCGCCTCGGCCACGGCTTCCACGACGCGCGCCTGGGTGTCCCCGTCCAGATAGGGATGCATGGGCAGACTCATCACCCGGCGGGCGATGGCGGTGCTGACCGGATAGTCCTCGCCCGGCAAGCCGACATGGAACACCGGCTGCTCGTTGAGCGGGATCGGGTAATGGACCGCCGTCGGGATGCCCTGCTCGTTGAGCTTCGCGGCGACCGCGTCGCGATCCTCGACCTGGATGGTGTACTGGGCATAGACCGACAGGTTGTGCGGATGGACATGGGGCGTGAGCACGGGCGCGCCGCCGACATCCGTGCCGACCGCGCCGCGCGCCTGGAACAGCTCCGTATAGCGCGCGCCGATCCGGGCGCGGGACTCGACCTCCTCGGGGAAGATCGCCATCTTGGCGAGCAGAATGGCCGCCTGCAGGGTGTCCAGGCGCGCGTTCAGCCCGAGACGCGGATGATGGTAGCGCCGGTCCTGGCCATGATTGCGGATCTCGCGCAGGGACTTGGCGAGCGCGTCGTCGTCGGTGAAGCAGGCGCCCGCGTCGCCATAGGCGCCGAGCGGCTTGGCCGGAAAGAAGGAGGTGCAGCCGATGCGCGATAGCGCGCAGGAGCGCCGGCCATGATAGCTCGCGCCGAAGCTCTGGGCCGCGTCCTCGATCACCGGCAGCCGATGGCGTGCGGCGATGGCGTTGATGGCGTCCATGTCGGCGCACTGGCCATAGAGCGAGACCGGCATGATGGCGCGCGTGCGTCCGGTGATGGCCGCTTCGATCTTGCTCGGATCGATGTTGTAGGTGACGGGATCGATGTCGACGAACACCGGACGCGCGCCAAGGAGCGCGATCATTTCGCCGGTGGCGATGAAGGTGAAGGGCGTGGTGATGACCTCGTCGCCACGGCCGATCTCCAGGGCCATCATGGCCGCGAGCAAGGCATCCGTGCCGCTCGACAGGCCGATGCAGTGACGCACGCCGACGAACTCGGCCAGACGCTCTTCCAGTTCCTGGACCTCAGGCCCCTGGATGAACAGGCCATGGTCGAGCACGGCTTCGATGCGGGCTTTCACATCGCGGTCGATACGGGCGTACTGGGTCTTCAAGTCGATGAATTGCATGCGGGTCGCCTTGGCGAGTCTCTCGCCGTCTCGTTCTGAATCGAGGATCGTCCCGGAGCGACGCGGGCGTGTTGCATCGCGCGTTCGGGGCATGGAGAATCCAGAGATTATAGGATTGCCGCCCGATGCCGGGGCCGATATTTTGTCGCAACGTCGAAACGCGGGAGCCTGACCATGCCTGACCCCTTACGCACGCTCGTTGGCTGTGGACTGCTGTTGATGGCGGGCTGTATCCAGGCTCAGCCGCAGGCCGAGACGCCTGAGTCCGCGCCGCCCGCTCCAGCCGGGGAAGAAGCGAGTCCCGAGCCGGTTCCGATTCCGTTCGAGGGGCTCGACTGGCGTCTGACGACCTATCGAAGCGACTCCGGTCCGACCGCGGTCCAACCCCGCTCGCGCCCGACCGAGTTCCGGTTCGAGGCCGGTCGTTTTTCGGGCAGTACCGGCTGCAACCGGGTTCAGGGCGGCTATACGGTCGAAGGCGCCGACTTTCGCTTCGGCGAGGGGCTGGCTGCGACCCGAATGGCCTGTCCCGAGCCGTTGATGAAGCAGGAAACAGCCATCTTCAAGGCACTCCAAGGCGTGACGGGCTACCGCTATGCGCTGGATCGCCTGGAACTGACCGACGATCGGGACGAGACCGTGCTGAGCTTCACGCGGATCGGCGCGGCGACGAGTGCGGCGGACGGCACGACGGAGGCCCTGGAAGGACGCGACTGGGTGGTCGAAGCCCTGGCCGACGCTGAAGGGACGCTGGCCGCCCCGATCCGGGGCGCCACGATCGACCTGAGCTTCGACCCGCGCGGACGGATCAGCGGCTCGGACGGCTGCAATCGCTATCTGAGCGGCTTCACGCGCACGAAGACGTCGCTGTCGTTCGGCCCGATCGCGACCACGCGCATGGCCTGCACCGCCAGCGATGGTAGGGCCGAACAGGCGCAAGCCTATGCCGCTCTGCTCGGGCGGGTGAGCGCTTATCGGATCGAGGGCGGGCATCTGATTCTATTCGATGACACCGGCGCGATCCTGGTGCGCTTGCGGGCCGTCATCGCGGACTGATCCGGTCCTCGTCGCTGCGACTCCTTTACGAATCGGTGCCGGCGTCGAACCGAGACATCGCAGGACGTTCGGGTATACTCGCCTGTCCAAACCACGCTTTAATGGATCGGAGCCGGTCATGCGCTGCTGGGCGAACAATCTCTTCATACTCGTCGTCGTCGTGCTCGGCACGCTCGCCATGCTCGGCGCCTGCGGTCAGAAGGGCGATCTCTACCTGCCCGAGCCGGCGTCCGCGTCCAGGTCCAGTACGCCGCCGGGCGCCGATGTCCCGACCCCACCACCGGCACCGCCGGAGTCCGGGGCGGGTTCCGACGCCTCTCAACCCTAACACTCAGATTCCCCGACACGCCGCATGGATCACTTCAACGACCGCGACGGACTCCTCCACGCCGAGGATGTACCGCTCACCGAGATCGCCGAACGTTTCGGCACGCCCTGCTATGTCTATTCGCGCGCGACGATCGAACGCCACTGGCGCGCCTTCGAACGCGCCTTTCGCGATCATCCGCATCTGATCTGCTTCTCGGTCAAGTCCAACTCCAACCTCGCGGTCCTGAACGTGCTCGCGCGACTGGGTTCGGGTTTCGACATCGTCTCGATCGGCGAGCTGGAACGGGTGCTGGCCGCCGGCGGCGATCCGGCCAGGGTCGTCTTCTCGGGCGTGGGCAAGCGCGCCGACGAGATCCGGCGCGCGCTGGAGGTCGGCATCCGCTGCTTCAACGTCGAGTCCGAGTCCGAGCTGACCCGCATCGACCGCATCGCCGGAGAGCTCGGGGTCCGGGCGCCGGTGTCGCTGCGCGTCAACCCGGACGTCGATCCCCAGACCCATCACTACATCTCCACCGGCCTGAAGGAAAACAAGTTCGGCATCGACATCCAGGAGGCCGAGTCGGTCTATGCGCTGGCTGCCGCGATGCCGAACCTGAAGGTCGTCGGCATCGACTGTCACATCGGCTCGCAGTTGACGGACCTGGCGCCCTTCATCGACGCGCTCGGGCGGGTGCTGGCGCTGGCCGACCGGCTGTGCGCCTCCGGCATCGCCATCGAGCATCTGGATCTCGGCGGCGGACTCGGCATCCGCTATCGCGAGGAGCATCCGCCTGAACCGGCCGCCTATGCCGCCGCCATGAGCCATCTGCTGGCCGATCGTCCGTATGAAGTGATCCTGGAGCCGGGACGCGCCATCGTCGGCAATGCCGGTGTGCTGCTGACGCGGGTCGAGTATCTCAAGCATGGTCCGCACAAGCATTTCGCCATCCTCGATGCGGCCATGAACGACCTGCTGCGTCCGGCGCTCTATCAGGCCGGTCACGAGATCGTGCGCGTTGTTCAGGAAACCGACGCCGATCCGAGCCGTTACGATCTGGTCGGCCCGGTGTGCGAGACGGGAGACTTTCTCGGCAAGGACCGCACCCTGGCGCTCGAAGAAGGCGATCTGGTCGCGGTGCGTGGCGCCGGGGCCTATGGCTTCACCATGAGTTCCAACTACAACAGCCGTCCGCGCGCCGCCGAAGTCATGGTCGATGGAGACCAGGCTTATTTGGTGCGCGAGCGCGAGCAGGTCGCGGATCTCTACGCGGGCGAGCAGTTGCTGCCGTCCGAGACACCCGACGCCGCCGCATGAAACGCCGTCCCGAACCCGAATTGATGGATGGCGAGGCCCAGGCGCTCGCCTATGCCGAGGCCGATTTCAACGCCTCCAACACGCTCTTCATCGAGCTGTTGCGCCGACTGGCGCCCGGACCGCTCGCGGGCGCCACGGCGCTCGATCTCGGGTGCGGGCCGGCGGACATCGTGATCCGCTTTCTGCGCGCTTATCCGGGCGCGACCTGTGACGCGCTCGACGGCTCGCGTCCGATGCTGGAGCTGGCCCGGCAAGCGCTCGATGCCCAGCCCGAGATCGCCGCGCGCGTCCGACTGCTGCACGACAGCATCCCGTCCGAGCAGCTGGCACGCGGGCATTACGATCTGGTGATCTCCAACAGCCTGCTGCATCACCTGCCTGAACCCGCTGTGCTGTGGCGGACGGTGCGCGAGACGGCCAAGCCCGGCGCGCCCGTGCTGATCATGGACCTGATGCGCCCGGCCTCGCCCGGCTGGGTCGAGGCGCTGGTCGAGAGCTATGTCGCCGACGAATCCGAGATCCTGCGCACCGATTTCCGCAACTCGCTCTATGCCGCCTTCGAGCCAGCCGAGGTGAGCGAACAGCTCGCCGCCGCTGGTCTGGACAGTCTGGAGGTCGCGGTGGTCAGCGATCGGCATCTCGCCGTCATGGGGTTCCTGCCGACATGAGACTGCGCTTCACCAAGATGCAGGGACTGGGCAACGACTTCGTCGTCTTCGACGCTGTGCGCCAGCGGGTCGACCTGGATGCCGGATTCGCGCGACGTCTGGCCGATCGGCGCTTCGGCGTCGGCTGCGATCAGATCCTGCTGGTCGAGCCGCCGCGCCTGCCCGAGACCGATTTCCACTACCGCATCTTCAACGCCGACGGCTCCGAGGTCGAGCAGTGCGGCAATGGCGCGCGCTGCTTCGCCCGCTTCGTCCGCGATCAGGGCCTGACCGACAAGGACGAGATCCCGGTCGGCACGGCGGCTGGCGCGATCCGGCTCTATCTGGAGCCGGATGGTCAGGTGCGGGTCGACATGGGCGCGCCCGAGTTCACCCCGGCGCGTATCCCGTTCACGGCCGAGACCGAGACGCCGGACGCGACCTATCCGCTGGAGGTCGAGGGCCGGACATTGACCATCGGCGCGCTCTCGATGGGCAATCCGCACGCCGTCCTGATCGTCGACGACGTCGACTCGGCGCAGGTCGCCACGCTCGGCCCGCTGATCGAACACCATCCGGACTTCCCGCGCCGGGTGAACGTCGGTTTCATGCAGATCCTCGGACCGAACGCGATCCGGTTGCGGGTGCACGAGCGCGGTTCGGGCGAGACGCTCGCCTGCGGCACTGGCGCCTGTGCCGCCGTGGTCAGCGGACGCCGGCGCGGACGGCTCGACGAGCGGGTCCGGGTTGCACTGCCCGGCGGCGAGCTGGTGATCGAATGGCGCGGTCCTGGGCATCCTGTCTGGATGACGGGACCGGCCGTCAACGTCTTCGAGGGCGAGATCGAACGATGAGGGAACATGCATGATGCATCAGGCCGAACACAGCCAGGACGAGGCGTTCGACCAGGAGCGACAGGTCATCGACTATCTCATCGCCCATCCGGACTTCCTCGCCCGTCACCCCGAGGTGCTGAGCGCCATCGAGGTGCCGCACGGCATCCAGGGCGCGGTGTCGCTGATCGAGTATCAGGTGCGTGTCCTGCGCCGCCAGCTCGCGACCGAGCGTAATCGGCTCGTTCATCTCATCGCGCGCGCGCGCCAGAACGAAGCCCTGGCGATCCGGCTGCATGGTCTGTTCCTGCAACTCATGACGGTCGAGGAGCCTGAGCACCTCTGTCACCTGCTGCGCGAGACCCTGCTGCGCGAGTTCCATGCCGAGGCGCTGGCATTCAAACTCTTTGCGCTCGCCGCCCTCGAAAGCCGGCCGCACGATCCACTGGTCAACGCCTTTGCCGACTTCATGGACCGTCGCAACGCGCTCTGCGGTCCGCTGAGTCCCGAACGCGCTCTGGCCCTCTTCGGCGACGGCGGCGCAAGTATTCACTCGGCCGCCATCGTTCCGATCCATGCCGACGGCCAGTCCGGCATCATCGCCATCGGCAGCTCGGATGCCACGCGCTTCAGCCCCGAGATGGGCACCGATTTCCTGAACCGGCTCGGCGAGATCATCAGCCAGAAGCTCCGGTCGGTTCGGCTCGGCGACTGCGAACCAGCCTGATCCGCCATCGACCATGCCCACACGCCCGGACGAGCCGACTGCACAGACCTCGATCGATACGACTCGGATCGAGCGTTTCATCGCCCATCTGGCGCACGAGCGACGGCTGTCCGAACATACGGTGCGCGCCTACCGGCACGATCTGACCCAGATCGCCGTCTGGCTCGCCGATCAGGGCGAGCGGGAGGCGGAATCGATCGAACGACTCGATGAGGCCGGTATCCGGCGCTATACCGCCTGGCGTCATCGTCAGGGCATCTCGGGCAAGACGCTTCAGCGCGAACTCTCCAGCCTGCGCGGGTTCTATCGCTGGCTGTTGCGCGAGAACCAGGCCGTGGCCAATCCGGCCGTCGGCCTCCGCGCGCCCAAGAGTCCGCGCAAACTTCCTCACACCTTCGACGCCGATCAGCTCGGCGCATTGCTCGATCCGGCGGACGAAGATCCGCTCATGATCCGCGACACGGCCATGGTCGAGCTGTTCTATTCCTCGGGTCTGCGTCTGGCCGAGCTGGTGAGCATCGATCTGGGCGACATCGATATGTCTGAAGGCGAATTGGGCGTGATCGGCAAGGGGTCGAAGAGCCGGCGCGTTCCGGTCGGTCAGAAGGCACGCGAGGCGATCGAACGCTGGCTGGCGGTGCGTCCGGCACTGGCCGATCGAGACGAGCGGGCGCTGTTCGTCAGTCTGCGCGGCGGGCGCATCCATCCGCGCACGGTCGAGAAGCGGCTGGAACGCTGGGCGGTCGAACGGGGCACCAGTCAACATCTGCACCCGCATCTGCTCAGACACAGCTTCGCGACCCATCTGCTGGAGTCCTCCGGCGATCTGCGCGCCGTGCAGGAACTGCTCGGCCATGCCGACATCGGCACCACCCAGATCTATACCCATCTCGACTTCCAGCACCTGGCTCAGGTCTATGATCAGGCGCATCCGCGCGCGCGCAAGAAAGCCGCGAAGCCGGACGATCGGACCTGATCGAAGCGACACTCACACCATGCTCCTGTCACCCAAATACCGCTTCCTGTTCGTCCATATCGCCAAGACCGGCGGCACCAGCGTGCGCGCCGCGCTCGAAGGGCTACGCTGGCGCGATCCCTGGTACTACCCGATGTTCCTGTGCAGCCGCTTCAGTCATCTGAGCGGGCACCGGATCGCCGCCAAGCTGCCGCGTCACGCCAAGGTGGTCGCGGCCAAGGAGCTACTGCCGCAAGAGTATTTCGACAGCCTGTTCAAATTCGCCTTCGTGCGCAATCCCTGGGATCTCCAGGTGAGTTCCTTCCATCACATCCGGCGCGAACGGCCGCAGTATCTCGGCGGACACGAGACCTTCGAGGATTTTCTGCGCTGGAAGCTCGATCCGGAGCGGCCCTATCAGTATCACATCGATACCTCGATCACGCTCCAGACCGACTATCTGATCGATCTCAGCGGCACGGTCGTCGTCGACTTCATCGGGCGCTACGAGCGTCTGAACGAGGATTTTGCGACCGTCTGCGAGCGCATCGGCATCCGTGCTCCCGCCCTTCCCCACGAACGTCAGGCTCGGGATCGGAAACGCGACTACCGCAGCTATTACAGCGACGAGACCGCCGAACTGGTCGCGCGCCATTTCGCGCGCGACATCCGGATGCTCGATTACCGCTTCGATCCCTGATCTCAGGAACTGGGCACGAGATCGCGATAGGCATGCCAACTGGCGTGCCCCACGAGCGGGATGGCGATGAAGAGGCCCAGGTAGAAGGTCGCCAGCCCGGCGCCGACGATCAGCACGATCAACCCCGCCCAGAGCAGCATGGGGCCGGGATTTTGCGTCACGGCGCGCACACTGGTGCGCATGGCGGTCAGGGCGTCGACGTGTCGATCCGTGAGCAAGGGCACGGTGATGGCCATGATCCCGAAGACGACGGCCGCAAAGCCGGCGCCGATGACGGTGATGGTCGCCAGCAGGAGCAGGTGATCCCCCGAGAAGAACACGACCGGCAGGAAGTTGTCGAGCGTCGGGAAGGGATCGTCGAACAACAGCGCGATCGACACCAGCGAGACCACCAGCCAGGCTTGCAGGCTCACGAACAGAAAAGCCGCGACCATCCCCAACTGTCCCTGATTACGCCTGAAAGCCTCCAGCGCTTGACAGGACTCCAGCGATTCGCCGCGCTCCAGGTGGGCGCTCATCTGATAGAGTCCGATCGACAGCATCGGCGCCATCAGAAAGAATCCGGCGATCAGGAAGGGCACCAGAAAGGTCAGCTCACCGAGGATCATCAGCGTAGTGATGAGCAGACTGAGCAGCACGATCCCGGTGCCGTAGGTCAGGCTGTAACCGGGTGCGGCGCGCACATCGGCCCAGCCCTTGCGCAGCCATTCCCAGGGATGGCTGAAATCGATGGTCGAGACGCGCAGACCCGCTTGGCCGTCGAAGTGATCGGCCGTCATGACGTGTGGCATTGGCAGGCTCCTCCAGAGTGTTCTAATCGTTATGGAACGCGCCTGAACACAATACATATCATTGAAAGCACGGGACAGACGCGTCGTTCTCTGGTGGGGACGACTTGGACGGAGTTCAACTCTCGATTGCTGAAGAAGAACCGGGAGCGATCGTCTCCGGTCCGCGATACTCGATCGCCAGCAGGGTGATGTCGTCGGACTGGGGCGTCTCGCCGGCGAAGGACTGGACACGTTCCAGCAGCATCGCGAGCAGGCCCGCCAGATCCGGCTGCGGTTCGGATTCGAGGGTGTCGAGCAGACGCGCCTCGGAATAGAACGCATCCTGCGCGTTCATGGCCTCGGTGACGCCGTCGGTATAGAGCAGCAGCCGCTCGCCTGGGGCCAGACGCAGGGAGGCCGACCGATAGACCACGCCCTCCATGATGCCGAGCAGCAATTGCGGCGTTCCCTTGAGCAATCGCGGTGACTGACCATCCGCCCCGATCAGCACCGGCGGATTGTGACCGGCATTGGTGTACTCCAGATCGCCGGTGCGCGCATCGAGCACGCCGCAGAAGACGGTGACGAACATGTTGTTGGGATTGTCGGCGGCCAGCTCAGCGTTGACCTGGGTCAGGATCTCGGCCGAGCTGTGCCGATCGCGCGCGGTCGACTTGATCAGGGTCTTGGTGACGGCCATGAACAGCGCCGCCGGCACGCCCTTGCCCGAGACGTCGGCGATCAGAAAGCAGAGCCGGTGTTCATCGAGCGGGAAGAAGTCGTAGAAGTCGCCGCCGACCTCGCGTGCCGGCACGATGAGCGCGCGCAGATCGAATTCGTCCCGATCGGGGATCGGCGGAAACAGCTTGGGCAGGATCGCCATCTGGATGTCGCGCGCGATCGCCAGCTCGCTCTCGATGCGCTCCTTGGCCGCCGTCGTCGTCTTGAGCCACTCGATGTGCCGGCGCAGCGCCGTGCGCATGGACGCGAAGGACTCGGTCAGCCGGCCCACTTCGTCGCGTCGCCGAACCTCGGGCAGAGGCGCGTCGAAATCGCCCCCGGCGATGCGGTCGGTCGAGTCGGCGAGCGCGCACAGCGGGCGGCTGATGGAGCGTGCGATCAGCAGCACGACCAGCAGCGAGACCAGCAACCCCAGACTGCCGACGGTCGCGGCATTGCGGGTCAGACGATTGATGTCGTCGAACAGCTCGTCCTCGGGGAACACGATGGCAAGCGTCCAGTCCGATGAGTCGATGGGGGCATAGTGGACGTGCGCCATCACGCCGAACAGCGGGGTGTGCTGGATGAACCCCGACTCGCCATCGATCAGGGTTCGCGCCTGTCGACGCAACGCGTCGGCCTCATCCCCATGGGCCGCCGCCAGACTGAACAGGCTCTCGTTCATGATGAAGTCGGTGTTGGGGTGGCTGAGAATGGCGCCATTGCGTGAGATCAGGACCGCGAAGCCATGCTGGAGCACCCGGAATTCGGCCAGCTCGTGCGTGAGCCAGTCGAGGGCGATGTCGGCGGCCAGGATGCCGATCAGACGCTCGCCATCCGGAGTCGCCTGCGTCACGGGCTGTGAGAAGGTTGCGATCAGCTGCGTGTTGCCGGCCCCCAGCTCGTAGTAAGGCTCACTCCATTCGGCGCGCCCCAGTTCACGCGGGATCTGATACCAGTCCGAGAACAGATAGTCCTGCTCTTCCAGGGCGAAACTCAACTCGATCCGGCCATCGCGCCGGAAGACATAGGGCGCATGGCGTCGATCGGGATCGCCCAGCACCGAGGGCTCGAACCCCATGGCCATCCCGAACAGCTCGGGATTCATCTCCAGGGCACGCCGCAGCAGAGGCACGATGTCGTTTTCGCCAAGACGCACCGAGTCGAGCGTACCGGCCAGGGTTTCGGTCGCGCGCCGCACCGAGATCAGGACGCGCTCCACACGCTGTACCAATGCCAACGATCGGTTGTGCGCGTTGTCCTGCAAACGCTGCAACAACAGCTCACGCGCCTGATAGTGATACAGCCCCAGGCTGGTGCCGAGAATGACGGCCACGCACAGCATCACCGAGAGAATCAGCCGTGCACCGATGCCGGAGAAACGCGCCATCATTGGACTCCGAGACGTTCGATATCGGCCGGCATGGCGTCGATCATCTCCAGGCGCTGCAAGGCTTCGCCGGCCAGATCGACATCTTCTGGGTGCAGTCGCCAATCCCAGCCCTGTTCGCCCGGCTCACCCATGACCGCGCGGATCTGTTCCAGCATCCAGCGCTGATGGATACGATTGGCCGGTACATGCGCCGCGCGCTGGTGCTGGAGCACGAGATCGAGCGCGCCCTCCGGATCGGCAAAGGCCTGCTCCCAACCGCGCCGGGTGGCGGCCACGAAGGCGGCGATCGCGGCGGATTTTTCGCGCTGGGTTCGTTCCAACGCATAGAGCCCGTCCTCGGGGAAGTCGATCCCATACTCGGACAGCCGGAACACCGTCAGTGCTTCCGGTTCCAGACCGGCATTGATCAACAGATGATATTCGTTGTACAGCATCCCTGACATCGCCTCGACTCCGCCGCGCAGGAAGAGATTGACCGTTTGCGACTGCGGCACGCGCTTGACCTCCAGCCCCCGAGTGCGCAGCAGGGCCTCGACCGGCAGGGACGGCTCGTTCTGCCAGACCCCGACACGCCGCCCATCGAGATCGGACAGACGGCGCACATTCGAGCCGGAGCGCGCGATCAGTACCACCGAGGAGCGCTGGAACAGTTGCGCGACATTGACCAGGGGCACCCCCTCGGCGCGGGCCTTGATGGCCGTCGACAGCCACAGCACCGCCAGATCCACCTCGCCCGCTTCGAGGGCCGCGCGCGGTGAGCGCACATGGCCCATGCTCAGAATACTGGCCTCGATCCCCGCCTCGCGATAGAACCCGCGTGCCTGCGCGACATAGTAGCCGGCGAACTGGGCCTGCGGCTGCCAGGCAAGCATCAGGCGCAGCGGCGTCGGCGCCGCTTCTTCAGGCTCCGGATGTTCGGTCTCGGCCCAGGTCGGCGGAACGATCAGCAGCATGATCACCAGCAGACTCCAGTCTCGCACCGCCGCACGCCTCGGCCCACACGGCAGCGCAGACCGGCTGAACAACCGCTCAACCAGGTGATCGATCACGAAGCACGCCCACCCTCATCCGCCGGTTGCTGCATGACCAGTGAGACCAGATTGCGTCCCTGCTCGCGCCGACAGCTCAGTTCAGTCACCATCTGGCGCACCAGGAACCAGCCCAGACCGCCGACGGTGCGCTGCTCCAGTGTCGCGGCCAGATCCGGTTCCGGCAGGTTGGCCGGGTCGAACGGCTGTCCGTCGTCGAGCACATCGAGTACGAACCGCTCGGCGCTCGGCGAGATCCGCAGCTCGATCTCGCCCGGCTGACCCGGCGGATAGGCATAGTGACAGATATTGACGAACACCTCTTCGAGCGCCAGCGCGAGCCGTCCGCCGAGATGCGGATCGAGTCCGGCCTGTTCGATCCCGGACTTCAGGAAGGCCTGGGCGGCGGGCAACTGCTCGACAGTCGCCGGCAGACGCCGGGTCACGGCGTTCATCCGGCTTGCACTGCGGCGATCGCCTCGGGCAGCGAATCGCACACTCTGAACAGCGACAGCAGCCCCGTCATCTCGAAGACCTCGCGCACACCGGGCTGAAGATTGACATAGACCAGCGCCCCGCCCTGCGCCAGCAGTGGCTTGCTCGTGTTGAGCAGGGCGCGCAGACCGGCGCTGCTGATATAGACCAATGGACCGAAGTCCACCACCAGCTGTCGCGCGCCCTCGGCGACGAGGCGGTTGAGACGTTGTTCGTAATCCGCGCTGCTGAGCGCGTCGAGCTGACCGGACACCTTCAGGACGCGAAGGTCGCCCTGGAATGTGATTTCGATATCCATGATTGTCGGAACCCTGTTGATCGTCGAGATGGGACGTGCTCGACGGTGCTGAATCGGTTGGATGGCGATTGAGTATACTACCGACGCGACACGCTGGAACCGGCCAGGGCGCCGGGCCTCGACTACATCACCGACCTGCTCGCCCGCTCGATCGAGGAGGCACGGCTACTGGAGGTGCGCGGGCGCGTGACCCAGATCACGGGCACCATCATCAAGGCGATGGCGCCGGGTGCACGCATCGGCGAACTCTGTCATCTGCGCAATCCGAGCCAGGAACAAAGGATGACTCCTTCGCGGCACATAATCACACGGGACGCAAAAGTTTACTCTATCCCTCTTCATTCCAATCCATTTTCGGAGTCATCGTTCATGTCACACCCCCACTTCCAGGAGATCGCCGAGGGTATCTACTGCATCGAGACCGGACTCTATCGCCATGGTCTGGCCGCCGCCTATCTGGTGCGCTCGGGCGAGCGTCTGGCCTTTGTCGACACCGGGCCGGCCAACGCGGCTCCGGCCCTGCTGGCGACCGTCGCTGCGCTCGGACTGACGCCCGAGCACGTCGACTATGTGATGCCGACCCATGTGCATCTGGACCATGCCGGCGCCTCGGGTCATCTGATGGCCGCCTGTTCCAATGCACGTCTGGCGGCTCATCCCAAGGGCGCGCCGCACCTGATCGACCCGAGCAAGCTCATCGCCGGTTCCAGCGTCGTCTATGGCGAAGAGAACTTCGAGCGCGACTTCGGCGCGCCCCTGCCGATCCCGGCCGAGCGCGTCATTGTCGCCGAGGACGGACAGACCTTCGATCTGAACGGGCGGACTCTGACCTTCATCGACACCCCAGGGCACGCCAATCATCACGGCTGCATCCTCGACAGCCGGACGCAGAGCTTCTTCACCGGCGACACCTTCGGCATCGCCTATCGCGAGTTCGACACGGCGAGCGGTCCCTGGCTGTTCGCGCCGACCACGCCGGTCGCTTTCGATCCGGACATCTGGCTCGCCAGTCTCGACAAGCTGATGGCGCACGCTCCCCAGGCCATGTATCTGACCCATTATGGGCGTGTCGACCGCCCGGTTGAGCGCGTCGAAGCTGTGCGTCGGAGCATCCGTGATCTGGCCGAACTGGCATTGCGTGAGGAAGGTCAGCCCGAAGATGGACGACAGGGACGGATCAAGGAGTCGGTCACAGCGCATCTGATGCAGCGCGCACGCGAGCATGGCGTGGACCTGAACGACGCGCACATCCAGGAACTCTTGACCGTCGATACCGAACTCAACGCCCAGGGATTGGAAGTCTGGCTCAAGCGGCGCGAGAAACGCGCGGCAGGCTGAGCGCGGTGATCAGCGTTCCAGTTGCACGCCCTTGAGCGCATTGAGCAGCACGCCCAGCGTCGTGCCGTTGTGCAGCACGGCGCTGCCCAGGGGCGGCAGACGACCGCTCACCGCGCCGGCGAGGATCGCGGTATTCAGCCCGACCGCCGCGCGGAAATTGGTCCGGATCAGCCCCATGGTCTTGGCGGCGATCTCGCGCGCATCGGCCACGGCATCCAGCCGATCGTCCATCAGCAGGATATCGGCCGTCGCACGCGCGATATCCGCACCGCGCGGCATGGCGATGCCGACATCGGCCACGGTCAGCGCCGGTCCATCGTTGACCCCGTCGCCGACGAAGGCCACCCTCGCCCCTTCGGCCTGTAGCTGCTGCACCAGCGCCGCCTTGTCCTCGGGCACGACCTCGGCATGGATGGCATCGAACCCGAGTTCACTTCCCAGCGCCTCGGCCATGGCGCGCCGATCACCCGAGATCATCACCAGCCGCTCGATCCCCAACCGACGCAGACGCGCCAGCGTCGCCGGCGTCTCGGCGCGCAGGGTGTCGCGCAAGGCGATCAAGCCCACCGGACCGCGTTCATTGGCGACATAGAGCAGCGTCTTGCCTTCGGACTGAAGCCGCTCGATCCGCTCATCGAAGGGCGAGAAATCGAAGCCTTCGTGTGACTGGAGATAGTGACGACTGCCGATGACCAGCCGTCCGCTCGCCAACTGCGCGGAGACGCCATGCGCGACCAGATACTCGATCTCGCCATGACTGACGTGCGGCAGATCGCGATCGCGCGCCGCCTGGACCACGGCATTGGCGATGGGATGACTGGCGTGTTCCTCGATCGAGGCCACCAGCGCCAGCAGATCGCGCTCGCTGCATCCGGCCTTGGGCTTGAGCACTTCGACGTCCGTGACCATCAGCTCGCTGTGGGTCAGGGTGCCGGTCTTGTCGAACACGATCGTGTCGACTTCGGCCAGCCGCTCGATGGCGTCGCCACCGCGCATCAGCACCCCATACTCGGCCGCGCGCGCCATGCCGGACTTGATGCCGATCGGGGTGCCGAGCTTGAGCGCGCAGGCATAGTCGACCAGGAACACCGACTGCACCCGGCGCGGATCGCGCGTCAGCGCATAGACGGCCGCGGCCGTACCCAGGGTCAGGTTCACACGCTGATCGGCGAGCCGCTCGGCCTCGCGCTGGCTGACCGAACGCTTGGCGAGCGCCTCGCGGATGAAGCGCGACACCCGCGCGGCCGTGGTGTCTGCGCCGACCTCGGTGGCCTCGATCCGCAAGCGTCCCTCGATCACCACCGACCCGCCGAGTGCGCGGCGGAACGGTTCCTTGCGCACCGGCGTATGCTCGCCGGTGATGGCGGACTGATCGACCAGGGCCAGTCCCTCGATCACGCGCCCGTCGATCGGGATCTGCTCGCCGGCGCCGACCGCCACCAGATCGCCGACGCACACTTCGCTACTGGGTATCCGGATCAAGCGACCGTCGCGCTCGACCCAGGCCGGCGCCGGATCCGGACGCAACAGCCGCTGCAACAGTCGATCGGACTGACGCACCGTGCGTCGCTCCAGATAGGCGCCGAGTTCGAGCAGCAGCCCGGTGACGGTGGCGGCATAGACCTCGCCGCGCGCGGCGGACAGTCCGATCGCCAGCGCGTCCAGCACCTCGACCTTGACGCCCGCGTTGACCAGCGTGTCCAGACCGCGCGCCAGCGTCGGACCGACCTTGAGCGCCGTCAGGCCCAGCTTCAGGGGCGGCGGCAGGAGCGGCAGCAGGGCCAGTGTCAGCACCGAAACGGCCAGCGGCGCCAGCTCGCTCTCAGACTCCTCGCCCGTGTCAAAGGTCTCGTCAGGCTCCGGCTCGCGATAGTCGCCGAGCCGCTGCAACACCGCCTCGCGGTGCGTCGTCAGTGGATCGAACTCGACGATCAGCGAGCGGCTCGCGCGGACGGCCTGGACACCGAGCACGCCGGGCAGCGCCTCCATCCAGGCTTCGAGATCGCCCGGCCCCTGACCGGGCGCACCGAGTCGCGGCAGACGCAGACGCAGACGTCCGGGCAGTTCATGAACGATCCGATACGAGAGCACGGCGGCGGCCTGGGACACGGTTCAACTTCCTGGATATGAACGACGAACGCCGGATCAGTCGGAATCCGGACGTTGACTGGCGTGATGGAGTTCGGCCTGAGCATCGCCGAAGCGCTCCTTGACCTCCTCCAGACCGCCCTGCAACAGCGACCACGCCTGGACCACGCCCTTGATGGCGGTGCGCTGGACCTGCTCGTTGGTCAGCAGATAGGTCGCGGCGGCGCCGATCAGCAATCCCTTGAGGAAACGGTCGCGCGGCAGGATCGAAGACGACTGGGTGCGTTGCGGCAGTCCCTGGTAGACGGGCATCTGGGCCTGATAGCCGTAAGCGTCCGGCTGCCCCCAATGCGGAGCGGCCGCCGGACCCTGGCCGGCCGGCGGCGGGGTCTGTCCCGGCATCTGTTGCGACATCCAGGGGCCTTGACCTGGAGCGTAGGAACGATTGTCTTGACTCATGCGGATTCTCCGGAAGTCTTGCGATCAGTGGTAGACGGAACCGATGCACTGGCGGAAGCGAGCGTCGCACGGCGCTGGAACAGACCGCGCAGAAACAGAACCAGCGCCGCGCCGGTCAGGGCGCCGCCGATGCCCTCGACGAGATTCTTGCGCACGCCATGCTGATGGCGCTGACGTGTATCAGCCATGCGTGTTCTCCCGACCTTCGGTCCAGTTGGACAGCCCATAGAACACCGCCGAGCCGGCCAGAAACAGCAGACCGAGCCGCGACAATCCCTGATCGCTGAGGCTGGCGGCGATGGCGCCGCCGGCGGCAGTCGCCAAGCCGGCCGTCACCGCACTCTTGCCGGTCTCCAGCACGGCGCGCTGCGGTGTCTGCCCGCCTTCCTGAACCTGACGCAGTTGACGCGAGGCCGCGAGACTGGCGCCGACGACCGCGCCCAGGGTCGCCAGACGCATCAGGTTCGCGCAGTCCGGCCCGGCGAGGTTCGGCGGGGCCGGATACAGCGGATCGAATCTGTCGTAGCTGTACTCATGGGTGCTCATGAGGCCGCATCCGTCTTGTCGGCCTTGGCTACGGCGCCGAACAGGGCCGACTGAACCGAGCCATTGGTCAGGAGCAGCACGGCCGCCGCGCCGACCAGAGCGCCCTTCCAGAAATCGATGTCGTCGAGATCGAGCATCCGGGTCAGACTCGACAGGCCGCTGCCGCCGCCGGCGACCTCGTTGACCAGGTCGCTCACACTGGCCCCATGACCATGCCCCGCGCCCGCGTGCCCCATGCCGGGCTGTCCGGCATTTCCGCTCGGACCCGGCGACGGCTCGGCATAGCCGTATCCGTGTCCGGGAGGCGGCATGGCGCCGGACCAATAGGGCGCGGCCTGTGGCGGCGGCGGATAATAGCCGTGCGGCGGATAGGGATAGGGGTACGGATAGGGCGGCGCGGCCTGGTAGCCCGGTCCTGGTCCGGGACTGCCGGCAGGAGCCTGATGATAGGGGGCGCTTGCTTCTTTCTGGGGCGCGCCCGACTCGGCGCTGCGGCCCTGGCCCTGGCCCTGGCCCTGACTCCAATGATCCGAGCCGGGACCGGAATCCGGCGCATTCTTCGCTTCTTTAGGGTGTTCGCTCATCGGTTCCTCTGTGGGTCGTTGACGGTTCCCGAACGTGATGGCGCCCAACGCGGCCAACCACGATCCAACAGGGGACATAGCTTAAACAGACTGCTCGCAAAATGTAAATAAGATTAAATGTTATTTACATCCAGCTTCGAATCCACTATAAAACTTCCATGGTTTTCGCCCTCAACGCCTTGAGAGTGTCCTGGTCATGCCGAGTCCTGTGAAGACGATGGAGTTACAGTCCAAGCAACTGGAGATCCGCCACCAGATCCCCGGACGGATTCGGTTGCATGTTCCGGCGCTACGGGACGATCCGCAGCTGAGTGAGCGTCTGACGCGCGCACTGACTCAGATCGAAGGGGTGCGTGGTGTGCGCTGGAATCCGGCCTGTTCCAGTCTGGTGGTGTGGCACCGGCGAGCCGGGCCGCTGACTCAGGCGGAATTGGATCAGGTGCTGTATCCGGTGCTCCATCGCGCGGCCGCACGCCGACCGGCGCGGATCGAGTCAAGCCGCGCGGCGCCCGAGGCGCTGAAGATACGCACAGCACTCGCCAAACGACTCCCCTCCCCCACGCGGGCGCAATCTCTCGTCGAGACAACGGCGAACTGGCGTTCCCGGCTGGTGCGGCCGACCTCCTGGCGCCTGCCGTTGCCGATGCGCCTCTCCGCCGCGCGCAAGGTCGCGACGACACCGGCGACCAAACCTGTCTGTCGGCTCTGTCAGCTCAAACTGACGCTGGCGCGCTGGATCTTTGCCGATGTCTGGCGTTGCTGGACGAATGAGCTGACGACGCAGCGTACCCAAGCGCGTTGAGCGATCGCTGAAATCAGGGCTTGCATTCTCGTTTTTTAGCCATAAAATGAGAATGCATCGCATTTAATTGTCATTTCCAGGCATCACCGAGCGAGGTCTCCATGCATCACTCGATCCATCATGTCCCCGGTCGTTTGCGTGTCCGTTCAGCGGCATTCCGGTGCCGGCCCGGAACAGTCGATTCCGCACAGGCTCAACTGCGTGCACTCGACGGCGTCGAGCAGATCCGCTTCAACCGCGCCGCCGGTAGCCTGGTCATCCATTACGATCCGGCACGCCTGGATCATCATCGACTGCTGGAGATGCTCAAAGAGACGGGCTGCGCCGATCTGTCGTCGGCGAGTGAGGCTGTGATCTCGAAGGCGGGTGCGCTGTTCGGGAAGGCGCTCGTCGGAGCGGTCGTCAACAAGGCCGTCGAGCGTTCGGCCTTCCGTCTGGTCAGCGTGTTGCTGTAAGCGAGGAAGCGTGTTCCCGGCGACGAAGGCGCCGCTTCGTCAGCCGAGTCTGAAGCAACAGATCCGGGCACCTCGGTGCGGAAATCCGCTGCCGTCCCGAGGTGTCCGGATTTTTTAGTCGACGAGCCGGTATCCGGCCCCGCAATAAGGACAGACGGCCTCGTGATGCGGGTCGTCCTCGATCGGCAGATAGACCCGAGGGTGCATGTTCCAGACCGGAGCGTCCGGACGGGGACAGCACAGGGGGAGATCCCGGCGGCTGACTTCGATCGGCGGCGACTCCTGGAGCATCGCCGTGGCTGTGCTCGACATCGTTGCGACTCCTCTCGTTGTGACTCGAATGCAGAGACGGTCTCGCTCCGATCTCCAGGCGTTCGATGGGCATCGCCGATGCGCTGCCCATCCTACGCATCAGGGCTTGACCGACAGCGGTCTCAGACCAGCGCCAGCCACTCGGGGTGCTGCTCGCGCCGACCGTGGACCTGATCGAAATAGAGCGTCTGCAAGCGCTCGGTGATGGGACCGCGCGTACCGGAACCGATGGCGCGCCCGTCGATCTCGCGGATCGGCGTCACTTCAGCCGCCGTGCCGGTGAAGAAGGCTTCGTCGGCGATATAGACCTCGTCGCGGGTGATGCGCTTCTCGACCACCTTCAGCCCCAGTTCCTCGCACAGCGTCATCACGGTGCGGCGGGTGATGCCGTCGAGCGCCGAGGTCAGATCCGGCGTATAGAGCACGCCGTCGCGCACGATGAAGATGTTCTCGCCGCTGCCCTCCATCACGAAGCCCGCCGCATCGAGCAGCAGCGCCTCGTCGTAGCCGTCGCGCAGGGCTTCCTGGAGCGCCATCATCGAGTTCATGTAGTTGCCGTTGGCCTTGGCCCGGCACATGGTGGTGTTGACGTGATGACGGGTGAATGACGACACCTTGATGCGGATGCCGTTGCGCATGTTCTCTTCGCCCAGATAGGCCCCCCAGGACCAGGCGGCGACCATGCAATGGACCTTGAGGTTGTCGGCGCGCAGACCCATGCCTTCCGAACCGTAGAAACACATGGGACGGATGTAGGCCGATTCCAGGCCGTTCTCGCGCACCACATC
The DNA here is from genome assembly GCF_013385175.1 of Allochromatium humboldtianum. Lineage (GTDB taxonomy): Bacteria > Pseudomonadota > Gammaproteobacteria > Chromatiales > Chromatiaceae > Thermochromatium > Thermochromatium humboldtianum. The sequence goes on from NZ_JABZEO010000009.1 coordinate 46,338, forward strand.
GCGCTGAGCCTGATTGATCGTCTCCTGATCCCAGGGCATGGGCATGCCCAGGATGTGGGCCGAGTTGAACAGCCGGCGGGTGTGTTCCTCCAGACGGAAGATGGCCGTGCCCCTGGCTGTCGGATAGGCCCGGACGCCCTCGAAGACCCCCATGCCATAGTGCAGGGTGTGGGTCAGTACGTGGGTCTTGGCCTCGCGCCAAGGCACCATTTCGCCGTCCAGCCAGATCAGGCCGTCACGGTCCGCCATCGTCGCCATGTGTCTTAACTCCGGTAGGCTCGGGACGCTGCGTCCCGAGTTCGATCTTGAGAAGGGTCCGGGACCGACCGGCGCGCTCGGCGTCAGTCGTCCATCAATTCCTGCCACAAGGCTCGCACGCGCTCGCGTTCGGGCCGTAGCTCGTCGTCGGCCACGGTCTTGGGCTGCTCGCGCAGGGCACTGCGATGATAGGCCGCGCGCAGCGACTTGTAGGCTTCGGTGAGATCCTGGGCGCAGTGCCCCGGAAGCAGATCGAGCCGAGCCAGGGTGTCGAGCAGCCGCACGTTGTCGGTCCAGTCGGTCAGTGCCGGGTGGTCGGCCGCCCAGCGCAGGACAGTGTATTGAACCATAAACTCGATATCGGCAATACCGCCTGCGCCCTGCTTGAGATCGAAACGCCCCTCGCCGCTCTTGTCGAGGTTCTCGCGCATCCTGGCGCGCATCTCGCGCACATCGCGCCTGAGCTGATCGGGATCGCGCGCGCGACACAGGATGGCGCGGCGGATCGCGCCGAAACGCGCCGCCAGCCCCGGATCACCGGCGACCGGACGGGCGCGCACCAGCGCCTGATGCTCCCAGGTCCAGGCGCTTTCGTTCTGATAATGCTCGAAGGACTTCAGTGAGCGCACCAGCATTCCCTTGGCGCCGTCCGGACGCAGTCGCATGTCGACCTCATAGAGCTGACCGGAGGGGGTGCGTGTGGTCACCATATGAATGATGCGCTGGCCGAGCCGGGCATAAAACTGCTCGTTGCTGATCTCCTTGGGACCGTCGGTCATGGCATTGACCGAGTCGCTGCCGTGCAGGAACACCAGATCCAGATCCGAGCCATAGCCCAGTTCGATGCCGCCGAGCTTGCCATAGCCGAGGATCAGGAAGCCGCTGTCCTCGCCCTTGATGGCGGTCGGCCGGCCATGACGGGCGACCAGATGGGCGTGCGACAGATCGAGCACGCGCCGGACCGCGACCTCGGCGATCTCGGTCAGATAGTCGCTGACGACCATCAGTGAAATGGTCGCGGTCAGGTCGGCGGCGGCCACCCGCAGCTGATTGCCCTGGGCGAACTGGTGCAACCGCTCCATCTGCTGCTCCAGATCTTCGGCATCGACATGGGCGAGCAGCGCGTCGAGTTCGGCCTCCAGACTCTCGCGGCGCAGGGGCGCATAGAGCCGGCGCGGGTCGAGCAGTTCGTCGAGCAGCAGCGGATGGCGTCCGATCTGATCGGCGAACCAGGGGCTGAGACTGGAGAGCTGGATCAGATGGGTGAGGATCAGCGGATGTTCGGCGAGCATCGCCAGATAGGCGCTGCGGCGCACGATGGCTTCCATCACACGCAACACGCGCTCCAGCGCCGGATCGGGATGGGCGCAGCCGGCGGCGACGCAGAGGACATGCGGCATGATCAGACCGAGACGCTCGTGTCCGCGCGTGCTCAGCCCCTTGCGCACACAGGATTCGCGAAACTGCTGGACGCGGGTGCGCACACCCTCGGGATCGGCGAAACCGGCACGTTCGAGCAGTTCCAGTTCATGGGCGGGGTCGCGGTCGCCGTGCCAGACGGCGCTCAGCGGGGCGTCTTCGACCTCAGTCTCGGTCGCCGGCAAGGCGAAGACGGCGTCGAACTGTTCCTGGACCAGATGACGATGGGCGTTCAGATCTACCGCAAAGGAGGCCCAATCCGTATAGCCCATCGAGCGGGCGAGCCGGAGCTGTCCGGGGCCGTCGTCCGGCAGGCGATGGGTCTGCTGATCGCGATGGGCCTGGAGCCGGTTCTCGACCAGACGCAGAAACACATAGGCCGCGTCGAGCTGGGCGACGGCCTCGGCCGGCATCAGCTCACGCTGGGCCAACAGCGCCAGTACGGTACGGATCGGGCGCACCTGGAGTTCGGGATCGCGCCCGCCGCGCACCAGCTGGAACGCCTGACCGATGAACTCGATCTCGCGGATGCCGCCGGGGCCGAGCTTGATGTTGGCGTCCATGCCGCGCCGGTAGAGTTCCTTGGCGATCAGGCGTTTGAGTTCGCGCAGCGACTCGAAGGCGCCGAAATCGAGATAACGCCGGTAGACGAAGGGGCGCAGCATGGACATCAGTTGTTCGATGTCGTCCGGATCGCCGGCGACCGGACGCGCCTTGATCATGGCGTAGCGTTCCCACTCGCGCGCCTGGGACTGGTAGTAGTCCTCCATCGCCTGGAAGCTCATGGCCAGCGGCCCGACCTCGCCGAAGGGTCGCAGTCGGGTATCGACCCGGAACACGAAGCCGTCGACGGTCTTGTTGGCCAGCGCCTGCACCAGACGCTGCCCGAGACGGACGAAGAACTGCTCGTGACTGAGCGGACGCCGTCCGCCCTCAATGGCGCCCGGCTGGGCAAAAGCCAGGATCAGGTCGATGTCGGAGCTGAGATTGAGTTCACGCGCCCCGAGCTTGCCCATGGCCAGCACCAGCAGGTGCAGCGGACGGCCGGACACATCGCGCGGCGTGCCCAGCTCGGCACAGGTCCAGGGATAGAGCCGGTCGAGCGCGCCCCGGATACAGACATCGGCCAGTTCGGACAGGTCTTCCAGCGTTTCTTCCAGCGGGGCCAGACCGGCGATGTCGCGCCAGATGATCCGCATCATCTCGCGGCGGCGGAACAGGCGCAGCGCCTTGTGGAGTGTGGTCTCGTCCTCGGCGCCTTCCAGTCGCGCATCGAGCCGCGCGGCCAGATCACCGACCCCATAGGTTCGAGCAAGATCGCCGCTCGCGATCAGCTCGGCCAGATCGGCCGGATGGCGCGCGGCCGAGATCGCAACATACTCGCTCGCCTCCCACACCCGCCGCCGTGCCGGCTCGAATTCGGGGTCGTCCGGCGGGGTCAGACCCTGTTCAACGGCCCAGTCGAGCCAGTCTTGCCAGTGGGATTCGGTCAGGGAGTCGGACGGTGCATCGGACATGGCTGGCTTCACAGTGCAAACGGTTACAGGGATTCGAGGCGATACTCGGCGCCGATCCGCACCTCCTGCCGGGGCGCGACTCGGATCACTTCGGAAGCGGCGTTGACGGTCTCGACACAGACAAAACGCCGGTAGTCCTCGTCGTCGAGGTCCGGCATCGACCGCGAGCCGGCGATCCAGGGGTTCCAGACCACGCAGGTGTGACTGTTGTGGCTCTCGATGCGGATACGTCGGCTGAGCGCCTTGTCCTCGATTGTGAGGCACTGCGGCACAGACTCATAGATGCGGTTGACCTCGGCCTCGAGTCCCAGCGAACCGGACTGGACGCCGGCCGCATCCGGCGGCGCATCCGCCGCCTTGTCGAGATAGCGGCAGCCATCGAGTCCGAGGACATGAGTCTGAGCCGGATCGCCGATCTTGAAATAGGCGTGCAGCCCTTGAGTAATCGTGAAGGGTTCGTCACCGGCATTGCGGGTCGTGAGCGACACCGACAGGGTCGAACCGACCGTCACCTCGACCCAGAGATTGAAGTAATGCGGCCAGAGCGCGTGCGTCGACTCATCATCACCCAGACCGAACCGCACCCAGATCGCACCATCAGGCCGCATCTCACATGCCAGCACCGACCAGTCCCTCAGGCGCGCAAAGCCGTGGATGATCCGCTCCGGTTCAGCCGGATCACGCCCGAACCACGGCCAGCAGATGGGCACGCCACCCTTGATCTCCTGATCCGATGCGAAATAGGCGCACTCGCTGACGAACAGCAGGTCGTCGCGCGCCTCGGTCGGGCGATAGGACAACACCTGAGCGCCATGCGTGGTCAGGGTCGCCTGCGCCGGACCGTTGTCGATCTCAATCAGCGTCAGACCGCCCTGCCCCTCGACGAAGCGCAGGACGTTGGGGAGTGCGAAGGCTGCATTCAGGGCATCGAGATCCATGCGTCTTGCCTCATTGGTTCCGGCATGGCCCTTCGCGCCCCATCGCCTCGCTGGCGACCTGGGTCAGAAAGGCCGAACGGCTCAGATGACGCGCCCTGGCGTACGCATCGATGCGCTGGAGCAACCGTCGCGGCACCCGGATATGGATCTTCTCGGTCGGTCCGAAATAGCGCTCGATCGGTGCATCGATCACCACCCACACCGCCCCGGCGAAATCCGGATTGGACTGATGCTCGGCGAGCGGACGCGGACAGGGCACGGCGTCCCCATCATCCATCAGCAGTTCGACATGGGCATCGATCGCCTCGTAGGCATTCTCTATCGCCTGATCCAGACTCTCACCCGCCGAGAAGCACCCCGGAAGATCGGGCACCGTGACCCCATAGGTCACGCCATCATCAGTATGCAGGGCCAATGCCAATCGCATAACTCACTTCCAGGGCCAGCCGGCCTGACGGTAGATGCTGCGCAGGGTCGGCAGCGGAATATCGGTTTTCGGATGCGGCACCGTGACCAATCCCGGCTGTCCAGGCCGCCGGAACTGATGATGCGAGCCTTTCACGCGCACCAGCACCCAGCCGTCGGACTCCAGGCGCTTGATCACATCGCCGCTTTTCATGGTGAAGCGCCCAAATCATCAGCCGAGCCTCGCGCGATCGTCAGACGACGGCACGAGGCCGGCCGGTTTTGCCCTCAACCTGACTTCAAGGCCGCGTGCGCCGCCGCCAGACGCGCGATCGGCACGCGCGGACCCGAGCAGCTCACATAGTCCAACCCGGCCTGATGACAGAAGGCGATCGAGGCCGGATGCCCGCCGTGCTCGCCGCAGATGCCGACATGCAGATCGGGCTTGACCGCCCGTCCCCAGTCCACCGCCAACTGCATCAGCTTGCCCACGCCCTTCACATCGAGCACGTCGAAGGGATTGTCCTGCAACAGACCCGATTGATTGTAGAGCGGCAGGAACTTGTTCTCGGCATCCTCACGCGAGAAGGAGAAGGTCGCCTGGGTCAGATCGTTGGTGCCGAAGGAGAAGAACTCGGCCTCCTCGGCCAGCGAGTCGGCGCGCATACAGGCGCGGACCACCTCGATCATGGTGCCGAACTGGAATCTGACCGGCTTGCCGTAACGCGCGGCGACCTCGGCATGGATGCTGTCGACATACTCCTTGACCTTGCGCAGCTCCTGCACGGTACAGACCTGCGGCACCTTGATCTGCGGATGGACCTCGATGCCCGACTTGGCGCACTCGGCCGCCGCTTCCAGGATGGCGCGCACCTGCATCCGGTAGATCTCGGGGAAGGTCATGCCGAGGCGCACGCCGCGATGACCGAGCATGGGATTGGTCTCGTAGAGGGCGCGCACCTTCTTGAGCATCGCCTCCTTCTTGGCGATCGCCTCCTCGACCACGGCCGGATCGACCATGTGACGCGCGGTCTCGACCTCGCGGCGCAGGCTCTCGGAGGCATGCAGCAGCCCCATCGCCCCGGCCAGCACCGTCACGCCGCGCGCGCTCTGCGCCAGTGCCCGCAGTTCCGACAACTCGCGTTCGAGCACATGCTCGTCGGGCAGGAACTCGTGGATCGGCGGATCGAGCAGGCGGATGGTGACAGGATGCGGCGACATCACCTCGAACAGGTCATGGAAGTCCTGACGCTGCAAGGGCAGCAGCCGGTCGAGCGCCTCCTGGCGCGCTTCCGGCGTCTCGGCGACGATCATCTCGATGACGATCGGCAAGCGCTCGACGTCGTTGAACATGCGCTCGGTGCGCGCTAGACCGATGCCGACTGCGCCATAGCGGCGCGCGCGCCGTGCGTCGTCCGGGGTGTCGGCATTGGCCAGCACCTTGAGCTTGGACATTTCGTCGGCCCAGCCGAGCAGGGTGTGCAGCTCGGGCGTGAAGTCCGGTTCCACGGTCGGGATCGCGCCCAGATAGACCCGACCCGAGGTGCCGTCGATGGTGATGACGTCGCCTTCCTTGAAGCTGGTCAGCCCGACGCGCGCCTCGCGCCGGTCGACGTCGACGCTGATGCCCTCGGCACCGGCCACACAGGGTTTGCCCATGCCGCGCGCGACCACGGCCGCGTGCGAGGTCTTGCCGCCGCGCGAGGTCAGGATGGCTTCGGAGGCGAAGAAGCCGTGGATGTCCTCGGGCTTGGTCTCCTCGCGCACCAGGATGACCTTCAGCCCCTGGCCCTTGCCCAGATGCTCGGCGCGGTCGGCATCGAACACCGCGATGCCGGAGGCCGCGCCCGGCGAGGCCGGCAGCCCCTGAGCGACCGCCTCGGCCTTGACGTTGGGGTCCAGACGCGGGAACAGCATCTGTTCCAGCGACTCGGGCGCGATGCGCAACAGCGCCTGTTCCTTGGTGATGAGTCCTTCGCGTTCCATCTCGACCGAGGTGCGCACCATGGCGACCGTGTTCATCTTGCCGTTGCGGGTCTGGAGACAGTAGAGCTGACCCTGCTCGATGGTGAACTCGAAGTCCTGGACCTCGTGATAGTGGCTTTCGAGCTTGTCGCGCAGTTCGTCGAGCTGGTCGGCCAGATCGGGCATCTCGACCTTGAGCCGGTCGAGCGGCTTGGGCGTGCGGATGCCGGCGACCACGTCCTCGCCCTGGGCGTTGACCAGATATTCGCCGTAGAGCTTGTTCTCGCCGGTGGCCGGATTGCGGGTGAAGGCCACGCCGGTGGCCGAATCGTCGCCACGGTTGCCGAACACCATGGTCACGACATTGACCGCCGTGCCGTTGGCCATGTCCGGGGTGATGTGGAACTGTTTGCGATAGTCGACCGCGCGCTTGCCGGACCAGGAGTTGAAGACGGCCTTGATCGCGATCTCGAGCTGCTGATAGGGATCGGTCGGGAAGGGGTGTCCCGTGGCGTCCTCGACCACCTTGAGGAAGCGCTCGCAGGTCTCGCGCAGATCCGTGGCCGAGAGATCGACGTCCTGCTTGGCGTGGGCGGCCTCCTTGATGGCGGCGAACTCCTTGTCGAAGGCGTCGTCGGGCACGCCGAGCGCGACCTTGCCGAAGAGCTGGATGAAGCGCCGATAGGCGTCATAACCGAAGCGCGGATCATCGGTGGCACGGATGACGCCCTGCAGGGTCGCGCTGTTGAGGCCCAGGTTGAGGATGGTGTCCATCATGCCCGGCATCGACATCGCCGATCCCGAGCGCACCGAGACCAGCAGTGGATCGTTCGGGTCGCCGAAGCCCTTGCCGGTCTTCTGCTCCAGGGCGCGCATCTGCTCATGGACCTGTTCGATCAGGCCGGGCGGCAGGGCGCGCCTGGGTTCGTCGAGATATTCCAGACAGGCTGCCGTGGAGATGACGAATCCGGGCGGGACGTTCAGCCCGATCTGGGTCATCTCGCACAGGTTGGCGCCCTTGCCGCCGAGCAGCTTCTTGTCCTTTCCATCGCCGTCCTCGAACGCAAAGACATACTGAGTCGTAGTGTCCATCGATGGGGTCCGCCTCTTCTCTTTGGTTGGTGTGATGGGTCTGGCGCTCCGGGTGACATGCTGCCATATCCGAAGCGACCGGGGTATCTCGGATTTTTTACGCAATCCGATGGATCATCGACCAGGCGTCAATCATGGAATCAATGACATGACGGCACACCTCGTAGACGCCGACTCAGCCGTTTGAGCCAAAAGGTCTCGGGCAGCAGCAGGAGATGCACGAACACCAGGATCGCAAACTGATACCAGAGACTGCCGAGCCATTGCGGCGTGACCCCGGTGGCCATCCAGCTCTCGGCGAGGCGTTGCAGGTTGAAGAAGCTGAAATAGGCCAGCAACGCCAGCAGCACGCGCCCGGTGGCGCGTCGGCGCGGCGAGGGATCGACCAGAGGAATGGCCAGCAGCACCAGGGTCAGGATGGACAGCGGAGCGGACAGCCGATGTTCCAGCTCCACGCGATCGGCCGGATCGTCGGAACGCATCAGATCCGGTGTCGGGATGGTGGCACGCTTGTTAGAGGCGCGTTGAGTCGGCCCCTCGCCGGCGAGTCTCAATTCGTATTGCTCGAAGTCGCTGATCAGATAGGCCCCGGAGCCAGCCCGGCCATCGAAACGATGGCCCTTATTCAGTGTAACGAGGTGATCTCCGGTCGCGTCCTCGATGCGATGCCGGCCCGACTCGCTCACCACCAGGCGCGTTCTGTCGCCTCGCCGATCGAGGACGAAGACGTCGCCGAGCGCCTTGCGCTGGTCGATCTCGCCGATGTAGACCACGACCTCGCCGCGCTGCTCGACGTAGAAACGTCCCGGCTGGAGTCCGGCGATCTGGGCCGCCTGTTCCTTCTGCTGGAGCCGGATCTCCTGGATGCCGGCGGCGGCGTGCGGCTTGAGATCGAGCGCGATCCAGCCGGTGACGAGCGCCACCGGCACGGCCAGGATCAGGAAGGTGCGATAGAGCCGCGGCGGCCCTACGCCGCAGGCCTGCATGGCGATCAGTTCGCTGTCGCGCGAGAGGCGCGCCAGTGTCACCAGGATCGCCAGGAAGAAGGCCGGGGGCAGCAGGGTGGAGACATCGCGCTGGATCTGGAGGCTCAGATAGCGAAAGACCACGTCCACGCCCAGACCGCCGAGGTTCACCTCCTCCAGGGTGCGCAGGAACATCAGGCTGGCGAGGATCAGCACCAGCACCAGCACGATGGACAGGAAGACCTTGGCGGCTTCACGCAGCAGATAGCGATCGATCAGGCCGAGCATGGGGCTTCGGGTACCGATCATGCCAGCGCCTTGGAGACGACCTCGAAGACGTCGGACGACAGCTCAGAACGCCCCAGCACGCGCTCCAGTTCGGCCCGCATCAGCGTCTGACGCTCCGAGTCGAACCGGCGCCAGCGCACCAGCGGCTTGAGCAGCCGCGCGGCCAGCAACGGATTGACCGGGTCGAGTTCCAGCACCCGATCGACCAGGAAGTGATAGCCGGCCCCGTCGGCGGCATGGAAGCGCACCTGATTGACGTTGCTGAAGGTGCTGACCAGGGCGCGCACGCGGTTGGGGTTGCGCGCGCTGTAGTCCGGGTGCTTCAGGAGCGCCATCACCCGTTCCAGGGCATCCGGGCGCGGGGCCGAGGCCTGGACCGAGAACCACTTGTCGAGCACCAGCGACTCGCCCGCCCAACGCCGATGGAAGGCGTCGAGTGCGGCGTCCGCTTCAGCCCCGCCCTGCTCGGCTAGCAGTCGCAGGGCGGCCATGACGTCGGTCATGTTGTGCGCGGCCTCGAGCTGGGCGTGACAGAGCGCCAGCCCCTCCTCGTCCCCGGCACGCATCAGATAGGCCAGCGCCAGATTCTTGAGCGCCCGCCGGCCGATCGCCTCGGGACTGAAGACATAGTCGCCAGTCTCGGCGTTGGCGTGATAGACGGCGAGCAGATCGTCACGCAGCCGCTCGCCGATATGTTGCGTCAGCTGACGATGGGCGCGATGGAGTCCGTCGACATCGATCACCGTCATGCGATCACTCAGATAGGTCTCGCTCGGCAGGCTCAGCACCTCGGCGAGCAGCGCCCGATCGGCGCTCATGTCGCACAGGGCACGCCGGCAGGCGGCGATGTAGTCCTCGGGGATGGGATGCGCGACATCGTTCGTCAGGGCCAGCAGCAGACGCTCGTGCAGCGTTTGAGCCGCATCCCAGCGGTTGAAGCCGTCGCTGTCGTGGGCCATGAGGAACATCCGGTCGGCGTCGCTCAGATCGTCATGCACCCGCACCGGCGCCGAGAAGCCGCGCAGCAGCGAGGGCACCGGGCGTTCGCTCAGACCGGTGAACGTGAATCGATGCTCGGGTTCAGTCAGCTCCAGCAGGCGCGTGCCGAGCGCCGGGGGGGCGGACTCGCCCGCCAGCCACACCGGCAGGTCGCGCCCATCGGCGCCGAGCAGTCCGATAGCCAAGGGGATATGGAAGGGCTGTTTGATCGGCTGACCCGGCGTCGCCGGCGTCTGCTGGCACACGCTCAGGGTGTAGGCGCCGGCCGTCGCGTCGTACTCGCCCCGGATGTGCAGCTCGGGCGTGCCGGCCTGCTCGTACCAGCGCCGGAACTGGGTCAGATCACGCCCGCTCGCGCCCTCCATGCAGCGCACGAAGTCCTCGGTGGTCACGGCCTGGCCATCGTGGCGCTCGAAATAGAGATCGGTCGCACGTCGGAAGGTCTCGGGACCGAGCAACGCGGCCTGCATCCGTACCACCTCGGCGCCCTTGTCATAGACGGTGGTGGTGTAGAAGTTGTTGATCTCGATATAGGAATCGGGGCGCACCGGATGAGCCAGCGGCCCGGCGTCCTCGGGGAACTGATGGGCGCGCAGCGTCCGCACATCGCGGATGCGCTTGACGGCGCGCGAGCCGACATCGGACGTGAACTCCTGATCGCGATAGACGGTGAAGCCTTCCTTCAGACTCAACTGGAACCAGTCGCGGCAGGTGATGCGGTTGCCGGTCCAGTTGTGGAAATACTCGTGCGCGATGACGCTCTCGATGCCGTCGAAATCGGCGTCGGTCGCCGTGTCGGGACGGGCGAGCACGAACTTGTCGTTGAAGACGTTGAGTCCCTTGTTCTCCATCGCGCCCATGTTGAAGTGGCTGACGGCGACGATCATGTAGATGTCCAGGTCGTACTCGCGCCCGAAACGCTCCTCGTCCCAGCGCATCGCCTTCTTGAGCGAGCGCATGGCGTGAGCGCCCTTGTCGAGATTGTGCGGCTCGACGAAGATCTGGAGCTTCACGTTCCGTCCCGAGGCCGTGACGAAGCCGTCCTCGATCACACTCAGGTCACCGGCGACCAGGGCGAACAGATAGCTCGGCTTCGGGAAGGGATCTTCCCAGGTGACGCTGTGGCGTCCGTCGGGGAGTTCAGCGCGTGCGACCGGGTTGCCGTTGGACAGGAGTACAGGAAAGCGCGTCCGGTCGGCAATGAGCGTGGTGGTGTAGCGCGCCATCACGTCCGGGCGGTCGAGGAAATAGGTGATGCGCCGAAAACCCTCGGCCTCGCACTGGGTGCACAGCAGATCGCCGGACTGATAGAGCCCTTCGAGCGCCGTGTTGAGGCCGGGGTGGATCTCGACCCAAGTCTCCAGCGTGAAACGATCGGGCACCCGATGCAGAGTCAGCCCCTCGCCGTCGACCCGATACTCGGCGGGCGTCAGGACGTGCCCATCGATGGCTACCTGCGTCAGTTTCAGGTGCTCGCCATGCAGACGCAGATGGCCATCGCCACGGGTCGCCGCCGGATTACGCCGCAGCGCCAGCCGCGCTTCGACGCGCGTGCACTCGGGATCGAGTTCGAAGCGCAGCTCCACCCGATCGATCAGGAACTCGGGCGGACGATAGTCCTTGAGATGGATGGGATGCGGGGTTTCGCGATACATGGTGCAACCTGAGCGTCTGAGAGGGAAGTGTGAACGACACGACTTGACTGAAGCGGAGCCAGGGGTGAAGCTCGCACACCAAGGTCAATCTTCGCAATAGTTCGGAAACCATGCCACAGGTCACTGTCTACACGACCCAAACCTGCCCCTACTGCGACCGCGCGCGGCGTCTGCTCAAGCGCAAGGGCGTCGACTTCGCCGAGATCCCGGTCGATCACGACCGCGCACGCATGGCCGAGATGGTCGAGCGCAGCGGCCGGCACACGGTGCCGCAGATCTTCATCGACGACTTCCACGTCGGCGGCTATGACGACATGGCGTTGCTCGACATGGAGGGCGAACTCGACGAACGCCTCGGACTCGACACCGATGACTGAGCGCACCGCCGATCCGGCCGACGCCATCCGGCTCGACAAATGGCTGTGGGCGGCGCGCTTCTTCAAGACCCGTCAACTGGCCATCGAGGCCATCAACGGCGGCAAGGTCCATGTCGACGGCCAGCGCGTCAAGCCCAGCCGCGTCATACGTCCCGGCAGCCGGCTGGAGATCCACAAGGATAGCCTGAGCTGGGAGATCGAGGTGCTGGCGATCAACAAACAACGCCGTCCAGCCGCCGAGGCCGCGCTGCTTTATGCCGAATCCGAAACCAGCCGGCTCAGACGTCAGGAACTGGTCCGCGAGCGGCGCGAACTCGGTTCGGCGATCCCCGACAGCAAGGGCCGTCCCACCAAGCGCGATCGCCGCCAGATCCAGCGCTTCACCGAACACGGCGACTCGGCCGGCTGAGCCGGAGCAGGGGGCGCGCCATGGACAACGACGCCTTCCGCGACACCTACCGCGCCGTCAACGAGCGTTTCTGTCCCTATGAAAAGACCATCCTGACCGGCAACGGCGGCTGTTCGCTGGCGCGCAAGTTCTGCATCGCCGAGCGCGAAGGGGTGCAGTGCGACTCGGCCCAGGCGCAGGCCGACTGTCTGGCCCTGCTCGAAGCCCTGAGACGCCAGGCCCGCTTCGCGCTCAAGTCGACCGACACCCACAGCGCCCTGCCCCACAACAAGGCCATGCGCATCCAGGTCGGCGGACTGCGCGGACTGTGCGCGGTCTTGGAGCCGGACGCTGACGTCCCCAGCTACATTGATGACATCAGCGCCACGGTAGCGGCGTCGATCCGGGAGTTCGGCACACTCGACGCCCTGCCCTACTCGCTCATCCTGCGCGAGATCGCGCACTATCAGCCACGCAAACGTCAGGGGCGGTGAAGCTCGATGAAGACAGCACTCGTCACAGGCGCCAATTCCGGTCTGGGCCGCGCCATCGCTCGCGGGTTGGCCGCCGCCGGCTGGCGCGTGGGTCTGGTCGCACGGGATCGGGCGCGCGGCGAAGCGGCCCTGGCCGAGATCCGCTCCGCCACCGGCAATACACATCTGCAACTCTTCGTCGCCGATCTGGCCAGTCAGGCCGAAGTGCGCGCCCTGGCCGAATCCGTGCTGCAACACTTCGACGCCCTGCATCTGCTGGTCAACAACGCCGGCACGGCCTTTCGTGAGCGGTGCCTGACCCCGGACGGGATCGAACGCGCCCTGGCCGTCAATCATCTGGCGCCTTTCCTGCTGACTCACCGGCTGCTCGACCGCCTCACCGCCAGCGCACCGGCACAGATCATCAACGTCGGCACGCGCATGAACACCGCGATTGATCTCGACGACTGGAACTGGGAGCGGCGTCCCTATCGGATGATGGCGGCCTATGGTCAATCCAAGCTCGGCAACCTGCATTTCACCTTCGAGCTGGCGCGACGGCTCGCGGGTACGGGCGTGCGGGTCAACTGTGTCTTTCCAGGCGTCTTCCGCTCCAATCTCGGCGGCACGGATGGCGCTCAGGGGCTGTTCTGGCGGCTGGTCGACCGGCTGATCGGATGGGCGCTGCCCACACCCGAACGCGCCGCACGGGGCATACTGCGGCTGGCCGTCGACGACTCCTTGGCGCAGGTCGCCGGCGCCTATCTCTGGAATGGGCGGCCGATCCAGACGCCGGCCCAGGCACGCGATCCCGAACTGAACCGGCGTGTCTGGACGCTGAGTCTGGCGGCCACGGGACTTGGAGACACATCAAGCCACCAGTGAGAGCGACTCGCTGGATTCGCTGGAGCGATAGGACGAGCCATAGGCGTCCATGAGCTGCATGACGCGCCGCATCACGAACAGATCGGGCCGGGTGGACTGTTCACGGCTGACGGACTCAGCAGAGGCTGTCGCGGCGGCTTCTGTGGCCTGCTGCGCCTCGGCCTCCTCGTCGGCGAGCTGACTGTTGAACGTCTGCGCAAACTTCATCGCCTCGGCGCCCAGCACCTCGGCACGCCCTTGCAGAAACGAGAGACTGTCGGTCAGCGAGCGCATCCCCTCGGTGAGATCGTCCGAACTGACCTTGCCGTCGCCATCCATGTCGAGCGCGGCAACCACATCCTCGACGCCTGGAAGCGTCAAGTTTTCGTCGGATTCATCCTCTGACTCACCCAGACCCAGCGCGGTGAAGGCCGTTTCGAAGTCTTCGGCATCGAGATAGCCCTTGCCCTCGGTGTCCAGATTGGAAAAGACCCGTTCCAGGGTCTGGGTGCGTTCCTGGTAGTCGCGGGTGATGGCGCTCGACGCTCCATAGAGCTTGGAGCCGATGTCGCCAAGGCCGCTCGTGATCGTGCTGATACTCATCTTGTCAAACTCCCGACGGCTGAGGGTACAGGATCGCCCAGGGAGCGATGATCGAAACGATCATCCGACTCCGGGCGGCTCGTATCCCATGGCAGCAAGCGTCGGGCCAGTTTGCACAGGCGCCGCCTGCGATCGAGATGTGAACGGGTTCACGGTTCTCACTCATCGGCCTACCGGCTCCTTCGAGTGTTGTGAACGGCGTCATCACGAACAGCGGTCTGGACTGTTAAAAAGACGGGCATGGACATGCGATTCAGGCGGACCTCCCTTGGACAGCCTCGACCGGAACCGAAGAACATGCCGCAACACCATCCTTTTCGCTCAGTGCGTCAATCCCGTTCGCGACAGATCAACGCCATGGCCGGGGAATCCGCGATGCCGCTTCGTCTTCTGCAACTGACCGACCCCCACCTCTTCGGCGATCCCGGCGGGAAACTGCTGGGCATCACGACGCGCCGCAGCTTCGAGTCCGTCCTGACGCTGGCGCTGTCCGGGAACATACCGCCCGATGCCCTGCTCCTGACCGGCGATCTGGTGCACGACGAAACCCCGGCTGGTTATCGTTATCTGCGCGAGCGGCTCAGGAGAACCGGGGTTCCGCACTATTGCATCGGCGGCAACCACGACATCCCGGCCTTGATGACGGAGCACCTGGATTCGGCGGCTCCAGGCTCCGTGGCGCTGCGTCGGCTCGGTCGCTGGAACCTGATCCTGCTCGATTCGAGCACCCCCGACAGCGATGGCGGATACTTGACGGAGATCCAGCTCACCCGACTCGCCGAGCTGCTGGCCGATGAACGGGCTCCCGCACTCATCGCTCTGCACCACCATCCGGCGGCCATCGGCAGTACCTGGATCGACCGGATCGGGGTCGCGAACGGCGCTGAACTGCTCGCCCTGTGTGAACGTCACGCCCAGGTGAAGGCCGTCCTCTTCGGCCATATCCATCAGGACTTTTCGGCGCGGCATGGAGACTGTCTGCTCCTGGGCGCGCCCTCGACCTGTCTTCAATTCACGCCTGGAAGCGCGGATTTCGCGATCGACGAGATCCCGCCGGGTTATCGTGAACTCAGACTCCACCCGGACGGCCGCCTCGAAACCCAGGTCGTCCGGCTCGAACAGTACGCGGAGATGCCGCTCCATCTGGCGGGCGGATACTGACGCGGCCGTCGCTCAGTCGATGACGAACCCCGGCTGACCCTGATAGTCCAGAGGCTCGCAGGCCACGCCCGTCACCTCGGCCATGGCCGGCCCGCTCCGCAGCCAGTCGCGCAGTTGCGCCACGGCGGCCGCCCCGCCGCAGGCCAGCACCTCGACACGCCCATCGCTCAGATTGCGCGCATAGCCGGTCACGCCCAGTCGCATCGCCTGCTCGCGCGTCGAGGCGCGGAAGAAGACACCCTGAACACGTCCGGCGACCACACAGCGATAGCAGACCCGGTGCTCGGCGGCTCGCTCGTCCATCGTTGAATCCCCCTCGTCATTGTCGTGGATCGCGCGCCGAGACGGCGGCGGAGCGTTCGATGGTGGGGGAGATTCTCACCAGATCGCGACCCTGGATCAAGGATAGCGATTGGCGCGCGCGGCTTTGAATGATTAAATCATCGGACATGCAACCGACACTGTCCGGGACGGACCCGCGTATGAGCTATATCCTGATCCTCTATTACAGCCGCCATGGCGCCACCGCCGAGATGGCGCATCAGGTCGCGCGCGGCGTGGAGGCCGCCGGACTGGAAGCGCGTCTGCGAACGGTGCCGGCCGTCTCCGCCGTGTGCGAGGCCACCGAACCGGCCGTCCCCGCCGGCGGCGCGCCCTATGTGAACCTCGAGGATCTGCGCGACTGCGCGGGTCTGGCGCTCGGCAGCCCGACGCGCTTCGGCAACATGGCGGCAGCCATGAAGTATTTTCTCGACGGCACCAGCAGTCTGTGGCTGGCCGGCGCCCTCGCCGGTAAGCCGGCCGGGGTCTTCACCTCGACCTCCAGTCTGCACGGCGGGCAGGAAGCGACCCTGTTGAGCATGATGCTGCCGCTGCTGCATCACGGAATGCTGGTCATGGGTCTGCCGTACAGCGAAACCGATCTGCTGCATACCCAGAGCGGCGGTACGCCCTATGGTCCCTCGCATCTGGCGGGAACTGAGAACGATCGGCCACTGACGGAAGAGGAAAAGCGACTTTGTCAGGCCCTGGGGCGACGTCTGGCGACCACGGCCTCCCGACTCGCCGGCTGAGACGCACAGACGAGGCCCGACACTTGAACGGCCCGACCCCGCAGCTCCATCTGCCGCTCGAACTGCGACCCGAGCCGACCCTGGAGTCCTATCGGCCGGGGCCGAACGCCGAGGCCCTGGATGCCGTCGCGGCGATGGCACGGGGGGCGGGCGAACCCTATCTGCTGCTCTTCGGCGCCGAAGGCACGGGCAAGACCCATCTGTTGCAAGCCGCCTGTCAGGCCGTCGCACACGCCGGGAGTCAGGCCCATTTCGTGCCGCTCGGGATGGCGGATCTGGATCCGGCGATGCTGGAGAACCTGGAACGGCTGGATCTGGTGGCGATCGACGACATTCAGTGCATCGTCGGCGATCCGGCCTGGGAGCGCGCCCTCTTCGATCTCTTCAACCGGCTGCGCGAACAAGGGCGTTCACTGCTGGGCGCCACCAACGCCGCGCCCGACAGCCTGCCGTTCAGCCTGCCGGATCTGGCCTCGCGTCTGCTGTGGGGGCCGCGTTATCGGCTGCTGCCGCTGTCGGATCTGGACTGCGAACAGTTGCTGCTCGAAGCGGCGCACGGACGCGGGATGCGGCTGACCCCGGAGCTGGTGCGCTTCATCATGAGCCACTACGCGCGTGATCCAGCCTCGCTGCTCGACCTGCTGGCGCGGCTCGACAGCCTCAGCCTGCGTGAGCAGCGCCAGCCGAGCATTCCGCTGGTGCGTCGTATCATGCTGGGGTCTGAGGACGCTTCCTGAGTTCAGTCCGACTTCCAGCCGCTGCGGATCGCCTTGCGGCTCCAGATCCAGACGTATTGCGTGCCGCTGACCACCACAGTGATCAGACAGGCCCAGATCAGTGCGGCAATCGAGACCGCCGGCAGATCCATGACCCCGGCATCGAGGATGACGGCTACGACCAGCACGATCTGCATGGCCGTGTTGACCTTGCTCATGAGGATGGGGGCCGCCTCGACCTCGGCGACCCGGTAGTTGTAGAGCAAGGCGCCGCTGACGATGACCAGATCGCGGAAGATCACCGCCAGCACCAGCCACAGCGGAATGAGTCCATGCACGCCGAGCACCAGAAAGCAGCATACGAGCAGAGTTTTGTCAGCCAGCGGGTCGAGCAGGCCGCCGAGCCGGCTCTGCCAGCCATAGTGCTTGGCCAGAAAGCCGTCGAGTCCGTCGGAGATCCCGGCGGCGGCGAACAGAACCAGGGCCCAGCCGAATTCGTGGACCGCGAGCAGATAGACCACCGGAATCACGGTGATCAGCCGAATCACGCTGATGATGTTGGGGATATCACTGGGCTTCAGGAAACTCATGGCACCGACGCCTATGGAACGCACTGACGGAAGATGGCAGGTATACTAGCGCACCTCGATTCGTCAAGACTGGAGCCATCGCGTGCCGCAGGATTCCCCAACCCCATCCACCACCCTCAGTTATCGTTCGGCCGGTGTCGACATCGACGCCGGCGCCCGACTCGTCGAGCGTATCAAGCCGCTGGCCGCCGCCACGCGCCGCCCCGGCGTGCTCGATGGGCTGGGCGGGTTCGGGGCCTTGTTCGAACTGCCCCTGGAGCGGTTCCGTCATCCCGTACTGGTCTCGGGCACCGACGGCGTGGGCACCAAGCTCAAGCTCGCCATCGAACTGGGCCGCCACGACACCATCGGCATCGATCTGGTGGCCATGTGCGTCAACGACATCCTGGTCAGCGGGGCCGAGCCGCTGTTCTTCCTCGACTACTATGCGACCGCGCACCTGGACGTCGAGGTCGCTACGGCTGTCGTCAGCGGAATCGCGCGTGGTTGTGAACTGGCCGGCTGCGCCCTGACCGGGGGCGAGACGGCCGAGATGCCCGGGCTCTATGGCGCGGGCGACTATGATCTGGCCGGATTCTGCGTCGGCATCGTCGAGAAGGACGCCATCATCCAGCCCTCGCGGGTCACGCCGGGCGATCGGCTGATCGCGCTCGCCTCTTCCGGGCCGCATTCCAACGGCTATTCACTGATCCGCAAGGTCATCGAGACCAGCGGCGCGGATCTGAGCCAGACTCTGAGCGAGACGACGCTGGGCGAGGCGCTGCTGGCCCCGACGCGCATCTATGTGCGCTCGGTGCTGTCGCTGATCGCGGCGCAGCACGTCCATGCCCTGGCCCATATCACCGGCGGTGGTCTGACCGAGAACCTGCCGCGCGTCCTGCCGGACGGCACTCAGGCGTGCATCGATCTCGACTCCTGGACCCGCCCGGCGGTATTCGACTGGCTCCAGACCCAGGGCGGCATCGCCGAGGCCGAGATGCTGCGGACCTTCAACTGCGGCGTCGGGATGGTGGTGTGCGTGGCGGCGGAGGACGTCGAGGCCGCGCTGACCCATCTGCGCGCGCAGGGCGAGACCGCCTGGGTCATCGGTCGGATCGAAGCGACCGAGGGTGAGCCCTGTGTCGTCTATCAGGGCGGCGCCCATGCCGTCTGAACGTGCCCCGCTGTCGGTCGTCGCGCTCATCTCGGGGAGCGGCAGCAATCTCCAGGCCCTGATCGACGCCCAGGAACAGGGCGCGCCCTTCCGGATTCGCGCCGTCATCAGCAACGAGCCGAACGCCTTCGGTCTGGAACGCGCGCGTCGTCATGGGATTGCGACCGAGGCTCTGAACCACCGTGACTATCCGGATCGTGCCGGCTTCGACAGCGCCCTCGCAGCGGCGATCGATGGCCATGATCCGGGCTTGGTGGTGCTGGCCGGCTTCATGCGGATCCTGACGCCGGCCTTCGTCGAGCACTATCGCGGACGGCTGTTCAACATCCATCCATCCCTGCTGCCCAGGTATCAGGGATTGCACACCCACAAACGCGCGCTCGAAGCCGGCGATACCGAGCACGGCGCCAGCGTGCATTTCGTCACCGCCGAACTCGATGGCGGCCCCGTGGTCCTCCAGGCGCGCGTGCCCGTGCTGCCTAGAGACGACCCAGACACGCTGGCCGCACGGGTGCTGAAACAGGAACACGTCATCTATCCGACCGTGGTGCGCTGGTTCGCCGAGGGGCGGTTGCGGCTCGATGCGGATGGGCGTCCTCATCTCGATGGCGAGGTGCTGGACGAGCCGCGCCGGATCGGTCCGGGTCAGGGGTCTAGCTGATCGTCAGCGTCTTCCGTTCCCGGCTCGCGACCGTCATGCGGTTCGAGGCGCCGTTCACTGTAGGGCAGACAGGTCGCGGGTCGCTCAGGCGAGCAGGCCTCGGCATCGCGCACCAGTCGGACATAGAAGGCATCGCGCTTGGTGCCATAGCCCAGATGGCCACGGCGAAAGTCGAGCGTCCAGGCGCTGTCCGGATAATAGGTCGCCGGGTCCGAGGTCCAGAAGCGGCCCGCCGGTGTGCGCGGAAAGGTGACGCCGTCGATGCCGACGCCATAGCAACGTCGCACCAGCAGGGAGCGCAGTTCGTCCTGGGTCGGCAGGCGCCAGTCGGCATAACCGGCGAAACGCCATTCACGCGCGCGACGCTTCGCCTCATCCAGCTTGAAGGCCTGTGGCTCACCCATCGTACAGCCGACCCCGGCCGCACCCTCGGGGCACTGCTTCCACATCAGGCCGGTGCTCCGATCGTAGACCGTGCCGTTCTGGATCTGGATGTAGCGCGAATCGGGTATGGGGGCCGCGTCCCAGTCGACACACTCCTGAGCGACCGCCATTCCGGCCAGTAGGGCCGCCGGCATGAACAACAGTCGTACCCGCCCCTTGCCCGCTTTCAGGCCGGAATCCGGGAACGAGCAGCGGAAGAACCGAGGCTTCAGCCGCATGTGCGCGCCCTGACCGACACCAGCACTATTTGGATCTATCCTCATCCGTCTTCGAGCCGGAGGCCGGGAGACTCGTCATGAGTTTCTGGAAGTAGTCCCAGGACGCGAGGGTTCCGGCCATATAGGGCTGGAAGAGCTTGAGCGGATCATAGCCCTCGACCCCGGCGTTCATGCGCTCGCGGATGTCGTCCATGAGTTGGCGCTGAAAGGCTTCGACGTCCGGGAGCCCGAAGAGCTTGCGCATTTCTTCGGGGGTGATATCCACATCGACCGTGACCTTCATAAAGAACCTCTCCAAGCGTTGACGAGCGGGATGATGCGACTCAGTGACGGCGCGCGCGCGGCATGTCTTCCAGGATCGGTTCCTCGACCTGGATGCCGCGCCGCACGCGCCGACCGATCAGGACGCAGGCACGCTCGAAGGCGCGCTCGGCCTCGCGGGCGTTCCAGTCCCATTCGGATGGATGCGAGGTGGCCGGAAACTGCCAGTGCCCGGTGGTCAGCACCGAACCGATGCGCACCTCCAGTGTCCAGTCGTGCCAGACCATGTCCGGCTGCTCGTCCTCGACGAACTCCTGTTCGACCAGTCGGACATAGTGACCGGCCTGATCGTCCATGGCGACCTGGTTGGTGAGCACCAGGGTGTCGTCGATACAGCTGCTCCAGCCGGTATGGACCGCGCTGGCCGTGGACATGAGGGCATGGATGAGCAGTCCGGGCGTGAGCGTCAGGGACAAAGGAGTGTCCCAGTCCGGCTCACCTGTGTCTCTATCGAGTGTCATTGAGTGAATGTAGAACCTATGTTGCCGGTGGTGGCGCATTCTGGGTGCCAAGCGGCAAGTCTACGTCGGTCGGGCCACGAACAGCAATGCGGATACTCAGCATTTCCGGCGTTACGCCAGACGTATGCACTTGGCGTCATTGGTAAATCATAAACCCATCAAATCGCCGCCTCACCATCGATCCTGTCTTCCTTTTGATTCTTCACGAACGGGAGTCACGCGCCAAAGCACCTTTGGTCGAAGAGCGTCCGCGATGCGTGGGACGGCTATCCCACTTTCGCCCCAAATCCGGCTAGAAAAGAAAAAGGCCAGCAATTGCTGGCCTTTAAATCTCTTAAATTCAAGAATATTTGGTGGGCGCAGGTGGGATCGAACCACCGACCCCTGCCGTGTGAAGGCAGTGCTCTCCCGCTGAGCTATGCGCCCTGAACAGACGGCGAATGATAGCGGTATTGGCGGAGCCTGACAAGCCCCGCCGCACTCGTTCAGATCGACCGATCAGCCGACCCAGACGCGGGCATTGCGGAACAGCCGCATCCAGGGACCGTCCTGACCCCAGTCGTCCGGATACCAGGAGTTCTGGACGGCCCGGAAGACGCGCTCGGGATGCGGCATCAGGATGGTGACGCGCCCGTCGGTGGTGGTCAGTCCGGCGATGCCGTTGGGCGAGCCGTTGGGGTTGGCCGGATAGCTTTCGGCGATCTGTCCGTCGTTTTCGACATAGCGCGCCACGACCCAGGGTTCGGCCGCCGCCAGATGGGCCGGATCGCGGAACTCTGCCCTCCCCTCGCCATGGGCCACGGCGATCGGCATCCGCGATCCGGCCATGCCCGTCAGCAGTACCGAGGGAGTCGCTTCGACCTGGAGCATGAGCGTGCGTGCCTCGAACTGCTCGGAGCGGTTGCGCACGAAGTGCGGCCAGTGATCCGCGCCCGGAATCAGCTCGCGCAGGTTGGAGAGCATCTGGCAGCCGTTGCAGACACCGAGCGCAAAGGTGTCGGTGCGCGCGAAGAACGCCTGGAACTGATCGCGTGCGCGGCCGTTGAACAGGATGGTCTTGGCCCAGCCCTCGCCCGCGCCCAGCACGTCGCCGTAGGAGAAGCCGCCACAGGCCACCAGACCCCGGAAGTCGGCCAGATCCACGCGCCCGGCGATGACATCGGACAGATGCACGTCGACACAGGAGAAGCCGGCGGCATGGAAGGCGGCGGCCATCTCGATCTGACCATTGACGCCCTGATCGCGCAGGATGGCGATCGGCGGACGTGCCCCGCGTTCGATGTAGGGTGCGGCGATGTCGTCGTCGGGATCGAAGGTCAGGACCGCGTTCAGGCCCGGATCGGGTTCAGCGATGCGCGCGAAGGCCTCGGCCGCGCACTCGGGATCGTCGCGCCGCGCCTGCATCCGGTAGCTGGTCTCGGACCAGAGCCGTTGCAGCTCGGCACGATCGGCCGTGAACAGGGTGCAGCAACGATGACAGATACGGATCTGGTCGCTGTCGTCGAGCAGACCGATCACCGGGCTGAACTCGGCCAGACCGTGGTACTCCAGGATCTGGAGCACATCATCCGTGTCGGTATGGCGCACCTGGATGACCGCGCCCAGTTCCTCGCTGAACAGGGCGGCGAGCACGTCGGAGCCGATCGCAGCCAGATCGATGTCCAGCCCGCAATGCCCGGCGAAGGCCATCTCGCACAGGGTCGCGAGCAGGCCGCCGTCCGAGCGGTCGTGATAGGCCAGGATCATGCCCTCGGCGCGCAGTTCCTGGAGCGCAGCGAAGAAGCGCTTGAGCAGATCGGGATCGTCGAGGTCCGGCGGCTCGGTGCCGATCCGGTTGTAGACCTGCGCCAGCGCCGAGCCGCCGAGCCGGTTGCGTCCACGGCCGAGGTCGATCAGGATCAGGTCGGTATCGCCCTGATCGGTACGCAGTTGCGGCGTCAGGGTCTCGCGCACCTCCTCGACCGGCGCGAAGGCCGAGACGATCAGCGACAACGGTGCGGTCATCTCGCGCCGCTCGCCTTCGGGCGTGTTCCACACCGTCTTCATGCTCATGGAATCCTTGCCGACCGGGATGGCGATCCCGAGTTCGGCGCAGAGATCCAGACCGACCGCGCGCACCGTGTCGTAGAGCCGCGCGTCCTCGCCCGGATGCCCGGCCGCCGCCATCCAGTTGGCCGAAAGCTTGATGTCGCCCAGCTGCTCGATGTCGGCGGCGAGGATGTTGGTGATGGCCTCGCCGACCGCCATCCGGCCCGAGGCCGGTGCATTCAACAGCGCCAGCGGAGTACGCTCGCCGATGGCCATGGCCTCGCCGGTGTAGCCGCTGTAATCGCTCAGGGTCACGGCACAGTCGGCGACCGGCACCTGCCAGGGGCCGACCATCTGCTCGCGCGCCACCAGTCCGGTGATGCTGCGGTCGCCGATGGTGATGAGGAAGCTCTTGTCGGCGACCGTCGGCAATCGCAGCACACGGGCGATGGCGTCGCTCAGCTCGATGCCGCTGGTGTCGAACGATGCGCCGGGTGATGGCAAACGCTCGACCTCACGGCGCATGCGTGGCGGCTTGCCCAAGAGCAGCGAAAGCGGCATGTCGATCGGGCGTTCAGCACGCGCGGCGTCTTCGAGCGCCAGATGCTCGGCCTCGGTCGCCTCGCCGACCACGGCATAGGGACAGCGCTCGCGTTCGCAGATGGCCTTGAACTCGTCCAACTGCTCGGCGGCGACCGCCATCACATAGCGTTCCTGCGACTCGTTGCACCAGAGCTCCATCGGCGACAGTGACGGATCGTCGCTCGGGATCGCGGCCAGATCGAAGCGTCCGCCGCGTCCGCCGTCATGCACCAGTTCGGGCAGCGCGTTGGAGAGTCCGCCCGCGCCGACGTCATGGATGAAGAGGATCGGATTGTCCTCGCCGCGCGCCCAGCAACGGTCGATGACCTCCTGACAGCGCCGCTGCATCTCGGGGTTGGCGCGCTGCACCGAGGCGAAATCCAGATCTTCCGCCGAAGCCCCCGAAGCCATGCTGGAGGCCGCACCGCCGCCGAGACCGATCAGCATCGCCGGCCCGCCGAGCACGACCAGCGGCGTGCCCGCCGGGAAGGGACGCTTCTCGACATGCTCGTCGCGGATGTTGCCCATCCCGCCTGCAAGCATGATCGGTTTGTGATAACCGCGCAGTTCGGTGCGGCCGTCCGGGCCGGGGATCGCCTGCTCGTAGGTGCGGAAATAGCCGGTCAGATTGGGCCGTCCGAACTCGTTGTTGAAGGCCGCCGCGCCGATCGGCCCCTCGATCATGATGTCGAGCGCCGAGACGATGCGTCCCGGCTTGCCGTGATCGATCTCCCAGGGCTGCTCGAAGCCGGGGATGCGCAGATTCGACACCGAGAAGCCGCACAGACCGGCCTTGGGCTTGGCGCCCTGCCCGGTCGCGCCCTCGTCGCGAATCTCGCCGCCCGAGCCGGTGGCCGCGCCCGGATCGGGGGCGATGGCGGTCGGGTGGTTGTGGGTCTCGACCTTCATCAACAGATGAATGGGTTCCTCGGACTCGCAGTAGACGCGCGTCTGCGGACAGGGGATGAAACGCCGTCCTTCCCAGCCTTCGAGCACGGCGGCGTTGTCCTTGTAGGCCGAGAGCACGCCTTCGGGCGAACTCTGGGTGGTATGACGGATCATGGCGAACAGCGAATGGGTCTGCGGCTCGCCGTCGATCACCCAGTCGGCGTTGAAGATCTTGTGCCGGCAGTGCTCGGAGTTGGCCTGGGCGAACATCATCAGCTCGACATCGGTCGGATTGCGGCCGAGCGCGCTGAAGTTCTCGGTCAGATAGTCGATCTCGTCGTCGGAGAGCGCCAGCCCCAGTTCGAGGTTGGCTGCTTCCAGCGCCGGCCGTCCGGCACCGATGACATCGACCCGCTGCATCGGACGCGGTTCGGCGGACTCGAAGAGCTGGCCGGCCGACTCCAGATCGAAGCGCACCACCTGGGTCATGCGGTCGTGCAGCACGGCAGCCACGGCGTCCAACGTGGGGCCGTCGAGTTCACCCGGCGCGCCGGCTGCTTCCGGGGCGAGGGTCAGATAATAGGCGATGCCGCGCTCCAGACGCCGGATCGTCTTCAGGCCACAGTTGTGCGCGATATCGGTCGCCTTCGACGACCAGGGCGAGATGGTTCCCGGTCGCGGCACCACCAGCACCAGACGCCCCTCAGGCTCATGCGCCGGCAGACTCGGCCCATAGCGCAGCAGACGCTCCAGGATAGCGCGCTCCTCGGCGCTGAGTTCAGCCGTCACCTGGGCGAAATGCACATACTCGGCATAGGGCTGGATCGGGAACCCGGTCAGCTCGCACAGCCGGTCGGCCAGTTTCTGGAGACGGAGTTCGGAGAAGGCGGGCGCACCACGGAGGACAAGCATCGGCGTTGCTCTTTAGGGACTTAGGTGATTGTCGACAGAAAAAGACGGCTAGGCGCGTCGTTGGCGCAGGGCCTCGTAGAGACAGACGCCGGCCGCGACCGAGACGTTCAGGCTCTCCACCTGGCCACACATCGGCAGACGCACCAGACGATCGCAGCGTTCGCGGGTCAGGCGGCGCAGTCCGCTGCCCTCGGCGCCCATCACCAGCCCCAGCGGGCCGGTCAGGTCGGCGGCATAGAGTTCGTCGCTCGCCTCGCCGGCGGCGCCGATCAGCCAGATGCCGCGCTCCTTGAGCGCATCCATGACCCGCGCCAGATTCGTCACCTGCACATAGGGCAGCGTCTCGGCGGCGCCGCTGGCGACCTTGCACACCACGGGCGTCAGCCCGACGGCGTTGTCCTTGGGTGCGATGACCGCCTGGACGCCGACGGCCTCGGCGGTACGCAGACAGGCGCCGAGATTGTGCGGATCCTGGACCTCATCCAAGAGTAGCAGGAATGGCGGCACATCGAGCCGATCGAGCAGCGCCGCCAGGTCGGATTCGGTACGCGAGGACGGCACCCGAACCCAGGCGAGCGCGCCCTGATGATTGACGCCGGCGGCGGCGCGTTCCAGCTCCGCGCGCTCGACCTGACGCAGCCGGATACCGGCCTCGCGCGCCAGATCGGCCAGTTCCTGCAGGCGCCGGTCGCGACGCGCCCGCTCCAGCCAGACTTCGTCCACACCCTCGGCGCCGAACTTCAGTGCCGCACGGACGCTGTGGATACCCCCGACGGGCGCGCGCTCAGTCATTGCGCTTCACAGTGTTGGACGAGCGCTTGCGCTTGGAGCGCGAACGCGATTTCTTGGGCGCAGGCTTGCCGGCATCGGTCAGGCCGCTTGAGTCGCTCTTGGCGGCGGCTTCCGAAGTCGGACGATCACCCGACGGGCCGCCCTGTCGCTTGCCGCGCTTGGGCTTCGCATCAGCCGGCACCGGCTCGCCGCCCGGCTTCGGCCCGCGACGTCCGGTCTTGGCCATCGGCTCGGCGAGCACGAAATCGATCTTGCGGTCATCCAGATTGACGGAGGCCACCTGCACCCGCAGCCGATCACCGAGACGATAGACCATGCCGGTGCGCTCGCCGTGCAGACGGTGCCCGATGGGGTCGAAGTGATAGAAGTCGTTGTCGAGTGCCGTGATATGCACCAGACCATCGACGTGGACCTCGTCGAGTTCGACGAAGATGCCGAACGAATTGACGCTGGTGATGGTGCCGTCGAACTTCTCGCCCAGCTTGTCCTGCATGAATTCGCACTTGAGCCAGTCCTCGGCGTCGCGCGTGGCTTCATCGGCGCGGCGTTCGGTGCCCGAGCACCACTCGGCGGCCTGTTGCAGCTCGGTCTTGGTGTAATCGAGATCCGAGGCCGTACCGCCGGCGATCAGATGCTTGATGAGCCGGTGCACGACCAGATCCGGATAGCGCCGGATCGGCGAGGTGAAGTGCGTATAGGCGTCGAAGGCCAGTCCGAAGTGCCCGGCATTGTCGGTGCTGTACATGGCCTGCTGCATCGAGCGCAGCAGCACGGTCTGGATCAGACGCCGGTCGGGACGCTCCTTGATCTGCTCCAGCAACGCGGCATAGTCCGCCGCCGTCGGCTTCTCGCCGCCCGGCAGCTTCAGCGCCAACTGCGCCAGGAACTCGCGCAGATCGTTGAGCTTTTCCTGACTCGGCAGATCATGGATGCGATAGATGCCCGGCAACCGCTTGCGCTGGAACTGGCGTGCCGCCGCGACGTTGGCGGCCAGCATGCACTCCTCGATCAGCTTGTGGGCATCATTGCGCACCAGCGGCACCACGGATTCGATCCGTCCCTGCTCGTTGAACAGGAATTTTGTTTCAGTGGTGTCGAAGTCGATCGCTCCGCGCTCGGCGCGTGCGGCCTGGAGCGCCTGATAGAGCTGATAGAGCTCGTGCAGATGCGGCAGGATCTCGGCGAAGCGTTCGCACAGCTCGCCATCGCCGTCGACCACCATGGCCGCGACCTGATCATAGGTCAGTCGCGCCTGCGAGCGCATCACCGCCTCGAAGAAGCGGGTGCGTGTGACCTGACCCTCACGATTCACATACAGCTCGGCCGTCATGCACAGCCGGTCGACATGCGGATTGAGCGAACAGAGTCCGTTGGACAGCACCTCGGGCAGCATCGGGACGACGCGATCGGGGAAATAGACCGAGTTGCCGCGTGAAAACGCCTCGCGGTCGAGCGCGGTGCTGGGGCGCACATAGCTGGAGACATCGGCGATACAGACCAGCAGCTTCCAGCCCTTGGGCTTGCGCTCACAGTAGACGGCATCGTCGAAGTCGCGCGCATCGGCCCCGTCGATCGTCACCAGCGGCAACTGACGCAGATCGACACGCCCGGTCTTGGCTGCTTCCGGTACGTCCTCGCTCAAGCCGGCGACCTCGGCCATGACCTCATCCGGCCACTCGACCGGCAGGTTGTGGGCGCGGATGGCGATGTCGGTCTCCATGCCGGGGGCCAGATGATCGCCGAGCACCTCGCGAATCCGTCCGATCGGCTGGGTGCGCTGGGTCGGCTGATCCGTGATGTCGGCCATCACGATCTGCCCCTGCTCGGCGCCTTCGAGCCGGTCGCTGGGGATGATGATGTCGTGGGTGAGCCGCTTGTGGTCCGGTACCACAAAACCGACGCCACTCTCCTTATATAAACGTCCCACGACGCTGTGGGTGTTGCGTTCCAGGATCTCGACGACCGCGCCTTCGAGCCGTCCGCGCCGGTCGCGCCCGGCGACCCGCACCACCACCCGATCACCGTGGAAGAGCGCGCGCATCTCCTTG
This sequence comes from Allochromatium humboldtianum, assembly GCF_013385175.1. Classification (GTDB taxonomy): domain Bacteria; phylum Pseudomonadota; class Gammaproteobacteria; order Chromatiales; family Chromatiaceae; genus Thermochromatium; species Thermochromatium humboldtianum. The sequence goes on from NZ_JABZEO010000009.1 coordinate 74,592, forward strand.
GGATAGAGATAGAGATCGTCCCCGCCCTCATCGGGCCGCACGAAGCCGAAACCGTCGGGATGCCCGATGACGCGCCCGGCGATCAGGTCGCGACTGTTGACCGGGCAGAAGGCCTGGTTGCGATTGCGCACCAGTTGGCCATCGCGGACCATGGCCCCGAGACGGCGTTCGAGCGCGATCAGATCCTGTTCGTCAGAGAGCGCGAGTGCGGCGGCGATCTCGTCGAACGCGAGCGGCGCGCCGTGATTGGCCAGGGTTTCGAGGATGAACTCCCGGCTCGGGATGGGGTTAGCGTACTTCCTCGCCTCGCGTTGGCGATGGGGGTCCGCGCTCTTGGCAGGTGTGGCTGATCGGCGTTTGGTCACTATAGAGGAATCGTTGCGAAGAAAGTTGTTAGTTTACCCTTGACAGGGCCGTCCTGTCTCACTAATATGCGCGTCTCCACTGGGGGCACGGCAAAAAAGCCAACGCAAACAGTGACTGCCGAGGTGGCGGAATTGGTAGACGCGCATGGTTCAGGTCCATGTGGGCGAAAGCTCGTGGAGGTTCGAGTCCTCTCCTCGGCACCAAAAATTCCGCAATCACCCATGAGGGTGATATCGAAAAGGCGCTGCATCTCAGGATGCGGCGCCTTTTTTTATGTGTCCGTTTTCGTTCAAGATCCTCGATTGGAGCCAGCCTATGTCGATGCCGCTTTCCACGCTCACCGCGATCTCACCGGTGGATGGCCGCTATGGAGCCCGCGCCGCAGACCTGCGCGCGATCTTCAGCGAATACGGACTCATCCATCACCGCGTCCAGGTCGAGGTACGCTGGCTCCAGACACTGGCCAATCACCCCGGCATCCAGGAAGTACCGTCCTTCTCCGAGACGGCCAACCAGTTGCTCGACCGGATCGTCGCTGAGTTCAGTCTCGCCGACGCCGAGCGGGTCAAGGAGATTGAGCGTACCACTAATCACGACGTCAAGGCGGTCGAGTATTTCCTCAAGGAGCGCATCGCCGAGAATGCCGAACTGACGGCCGTCAGCGAGTTCATCCATTTCGCCTGCACCTCCGAGGACATCAACAACCTCTCGCACGGCCTCATGGTCCAGGCCGGACGCGAACGGGTGCTGCTGCCGCAGATGGACGCCCTGATCGAGTCGATCCGCACGCTCGCTCACCAATACGCCGATCAGCCGATGCTCTCGCGCACCCACGGCCAGCCGGCGACCCCGACCACGCTCGGCAAGGAATTGGCCAACGTGGTGCACCGCCTGCGCGCCCAGCGCACGCGGGTGGCCGAGGTCGCGCTGCTGGGCAAGATCAATGGCGCGGTCGGCAACTACAACGCGCATCAGATCGCCTATCCCGAAGTCGACTGGCCGGCCCTGGCCCAAGGTTTCGTCACCTCATTAGGCTTGACCTGGAACCCCTATACCACCCAGATCGAGCCGCACGACTATCTGGCCGAACTCTTCGATGCGCTGGCCCGCTTCGACACCATCCTGATCGACTTCTGCCGCGACGTCTGGGGCTACATCTCGCTCGGCTATTTCAAGCAGCGCACCATCGCCGGCGAAGTCGGCTCCTCGACCATGCCGCACAAGGTCAACCCGATCGACTTCGAGAACGGCGAAGGCAATCTCGGCATCGCCAACGCCATCCTGGAACATCTGGCCGGCAAGCTGCCGATCTCGCGCTGGCAGCGCGATCTGACCGACTCGACCGTACTGCGCAACCTGGGCGTGGGTCTGGCGCACCTGAGCATCGCGCTCCAGTCGATCCAGAAGGGTCTGAGCAAACTGGAAGCGGACCCCGCGCGTCTGGCCGCCGATCTCGACGCCAATTGGGAAGTGCTGGCCGAGCCGATCCAGACCGTGATGCGCCGCCACGGCGTCGAGCAGCCCTATGAGAAGCTCAAGGAACTGACGCGCGGACGGCGCATCGGCGCCGATGCCCTGATCGCCTTCGTCGACACCCTGGAGATCCCGGACTCGGCCAAAGCCGAACTCAAGGCGCTGACGCCCGCACGCTATATCGGTGAGGCCGCCGCGCTGGCACGCGCCATCTAAGCCCGACATCTCAGCTCGCACGGACGTCAAGGCTTGGGGCGCCGGCATCGGGGGAGGGGCGACCGCATGGAGGCGGTCGTCAAGCCTACAGGGATGTATTCACGGCGCCCCCCCGATGCCGGCACCCCAAGCCGCCCCCCTGGCAGGAACCCAGCCAAAGCTCAGAAAACCTTACTTTGGCTCTCTGTTTCAATCCGACAGCATCGCCTATCCTTGACGACCATGACCTCGAACCAACACGCCCTCTCCATCGAACTGGCCAACCCACGCGGCTTCTGCGCCGGCGTCGACCGCGCCATCGCCATCGTCGAGCGCGTACTCGAACGCTATGGCGCCCCCATCTACGTCCGCCACGAAGTCGTACACAACCGCTTCGTCGTCGACGGACTGCGCGAACGCGGCGCCATCTTCATCGAGGAACTCGACGACGTACCGGACAATGCGACCCTGGTCTTCAGCGCCCACGGCGTGCCCCAGAGCGTGCGCCAGACCGCCGAAGCACGCGGTCTGCGGGTGTTCGACGCCACCTGCCCGCTCGTCACCAAGGTCCATCTGGAAGTCGCGCGCCACTGCAAGAACGGCGTGAGCGTGGTGCTCATCGGTCATCGCGGCCACCCCGAAGTCGAGGGCACGCTCGGCCAGTTCGTCGAGGCCGCTGACGGCGCCGCCATGCATCTGGTCGAGAAGGCCGCTGATGTCGAATCGCTGGTCGTCGCCGATCCCGAACGGCTGGCCTATGTCACCCAGACCACGCTGTCGATGGACGACAGCCGCGAGATCATCGCCGCGCTCCAGTCCCGCTTCCCGGCGATCCAGGGGCCGAAGAAGAGCGACATCTGCTACGCCACCCAGAACCGCCAGGACGCCATCCGCGATCTGGCCCAACGCTGCGACCTGATGCTGGTGGTCGGCTCGCCGAACAGTTCCAACTCCAACCGGCTGCGCGAGCTGGCCGAGAAACAGGGCTGCGCCGCCTATCTGATCGACGGCCCCGAAGACATCCAGCGCGACTGGCTGAATGGCCGCGCGCGCATCGGCGTGACTGCCGGTGCATCCGCCCCCGAGATCCTGGTCGAGCGCGTGATCGCCCAGCTCAAGAACTGGGGCGCCGGCGAGGTCATTGAGCAGGATGGCATCCGCGAGCAGGTCGTCTTCGCCCTGCCGCGCGAACTGGCGCAGGAGCAGTAATCAAAGCGATTTGAACCGCAAAGGCACGAAGAGCGCCAAGATTTGAATTTCTTCGTGTCCTTTGCGCCTTTGCGGTTCACAACTATCAAACTCAGGGCACAGCGATGCGGGATGTTCTGGTCATCGGCGGCGGCATCATCGGTCTGCTGACCGCGCGCGAACTGCGTCTGTCGGGCGCTGAGGTGACGCTGATCGAGATGGGAGAAACCGGACGCGAGTCCTCCTGGGCCGGCGGCGGCATCGTCTCGCCCCTCTATCCCTGGCGCACGCCTGAGCCGATCACGGCGCTGTCGCGCTGGAGTCAGGGCGTCTATCCCGCTTTGACCACTCAGCTCCTTGACGAGACCGGGATCGATCCCGAATTCACGATCAATGGGATGCTGGTCCTGGATGACGAGGATCTCGATCAGGCGCTCGGCTGGGGCGCGCGCCACAGCCAGCCGATCGAGATCCTCCAGGAACCGGCGCCGCACGCGATCGAACCCGAGTTGGGGCCGCGTCCGGCGCGTGCACTGCACCTGCCCGGCATCGCCCAGCTACGCCCGCCCCGGTTGTCGAAAGCGGTCCGGTGCGCGCTCGAAAAGCGTATCGATCTGCGCGAACGCGAGGAGGTGTGTGAACTGCTGGTCGAGCAGGGTCGGGTGCGCGGCGTGCGCACACCCAAGGGTCAGGTCGAGGCCCAGCGTGTCGTCATCTGCGCCGGCGCCTGGACCGCCAAGCTGCTCGAACAACTGGGCACACCGCCGGACATCCAGCCGGTACGCGGTCAGATGCTGCTGTTTCATGCCAAGCCGGGGCAGATCAATCACATCACGCTGCACGCCGGTCGCTATGCCATTCCGCGCCGCGACGGGCGCGTGCTCTTCGGCAGCACGCTCGAACACGCCGGATTCGTCAAGCGCACCACCGCCGAGGACAAGGAAGCCCTCTACCACGACGCCATCGACCTCTTCCCCGTGCTCAGACGCACGCCGATCGAGGACCACTGGTCGGGACTGCGCCCCGGCTCGCCGAGCGGGATTCCCTACATCGGCGCCTATCCGGGGATCGAAGGACTGTATTTCAACGCCGGACACTTCCGTAACGGTCTGGTCATGGGGCCGGCCTCGGCACGGCTCATGGTCGATCTCATGCTCGATCGCGAGCCGATCCTCGATCCGGCGCCCTATGCGTTGAACGCCAGTCGCTGAACGCTGGCAACGGTCCATCGAGTGTCCGACAATGCTCGGTACGACAGATGATTCTGACCTGCCCGCCATGCCTGATGTGAAGCGACCGCTACCGATCAGCATCCAGACCTTCCGCAAGCTGCGCGAGGGTGGTTTCTGTTATGTGGATAAAACCGCACACCTCGCTACCCTGACGCAAGACAACGGCGCCTATTTCCTATCGCGCCCGCGCCGGTTCGGCAAGAGCCTGCTGCTCGATACGCTCAAAGAACTGTTCGAGGGCAGCGAGGAACTCTTTCGCGGACTGTACATCCATGACCACTGGGACTGGGAACAGCGCCATCCGGTGATCGTGCTGGATTTCGCCGCCGGGGTGATCGACAGCCGCGCGGCACTGGATCAACGCATCCGGCGCTTGATAGAGAACAATGGCGAGCGTCTCGGCATCGAATGTGACTGGCACAACAACGATATTCCGGGCTGTTTCGGTGATCTGATTCGCCACGCCCACACGCACTACGGCCAGCCGGTCGTGGTCCTGGTCGACGAATACGACAAACCGATCCTCGACAACATCGACCACCCCGAGCGCGCCGCCGAGATCCGCGAGGGACTCAAGAATCTCTACTCGGTGCTCAAGGCCCAGGATGCCTATCTGCGCTTCGTCTTCATGACCGGCGTGACCAAGTTCAGCAAGGTCAGTCTGTTCTCGGGACTCAATCAGCTCAACGACATCACGCTGGACCCCAGGTTCGCGACCATTTGCGGTTATACGCAACAGGATCTCGAAAACACCTTTGGCCCCCACTTGCAGGGCGTCGATCGGGACGAGGTCCGACGCTGGTACAACGGCTATTCCTTCCTCGGTGAGCCGGTCTACAACCCCTATGACATCCTGCTGTTCATCGACAAGGGCCATAGCTTCCGCAACTACTGGTTCGAGACCGGCAGCCCGAGTTTTCTGATCAAGCTGTTCCAGTGCCGGCGCTACTTCCTGCCCAGTCTGGAGCAGATCGAAGTCAGCGAGGAGATCCTCGATTCCTTCGATATCGAGCGCATCAATCCCATCACCCTGCTGTTTCAGAGCGGCTATCTGACGGTGGAGTCGACCGAGCAGACCTGGGGTGAACTGACCTTTCGGCTGCGGATACCGAATCAGGAAGTACGCACCGCGTTGAACAATCAGTTCATCGACGCCTATGCCGACATCAGCATCGAACGCCTGCGCTACAAAGCGGGCTTGGGCGAGGCACTGACCCAGGGTGATCTGCCGGCGCTGGTCGCGGCCATCAAACGGCTGTTTGCCGGTATCCCCTGGCGCAATTTCACCGGCAATGATCTGCCCGAGTCCGAAGGCTACTATGCCAGTGTGCTCTATGCCTTCCTCGCCAGTCTCAATGCCGAGATCATCCCCGAAGACCTGACCAATCACGGACAGGCGGATCTGACGGTGCGGATCGCCGGCTACACCTATGTCATGGAATTCAAGCTCGACCGGGGCGCGGCCGCCTCGAAGGTCGTGGCTGATGAAGCGGAGACGGCGGCCGAAGCCGAGCCGGCTGAAGTGTCCAACCCGGCCTTAGCGCAGATCCATGCGCGCGGCTATAGCGAGAAGTATCGCGGCACGCCTGGGCAGGGGCTGTTCGAGGTCGGGTTGGTCTTTGGAAGCGCGGCGCGCAATCTGATACAGGCCGACTGGCGGCGCGTGGCCTGAACGCCGCGCGTTCTATACCGGACAGGCCGGATGTCGAAGCGCCTGCCCGACCGTCGTGAACGAGCCGACGATCAGCAGCGCATCGCCGGGCACGGATTCGGCTAAAGCGGCCCCGATCGCCTCGGCGACGTTTCCAAAGGCGCCGCGCCGGTTCGCACCGATCAGTCCATCCAGGCGTGCGCTCAATCGGTCGACCGGCAGGGCGCGCGCGTCCTCGCTCTGAGCCAGATACCAGTCGTTCACGTATTCGCGAATCGGCGTAACGAGACGTTCAGGGTTCTTGTCGGCCAGCACCGCGATCACGGCACGCAAGCGTCCGGGACAGGCGAAATCACGCAGATTGGCGGCCAGTGCTTCAGCGGCTTCGCCATTGTGAGCGACATCCAGAATCCAGGTGACGGCGCTCGGCATGACCTGGAAACGTCCCGGCAGACGTGCCCGCTGCAAACCGGCACGGATGGCGTTGACCGGAACCGGGAGCCGTTCGCGCAAGGCTGTCAGGGCCACGATGGCGGCGGTGGCGTTGTCGAGTTGGAAAGGCCCACGCAGCGCCGGGATCGGAAGCGCCAGCCGCTGTCCATCCGGCCCGGTCCAGATCCAGCCCTCGGTCGTGCGTGCATGGCCGAGTTCGCGCCCGAGCTGGAGCGCCAGCGCGCCGATTCGCGCGGCTTCCGCGCGCAGTGTCTCGGGTGCGTCGCGCTGACCGATGATCGCCGGACGTCCGGGGCGGAAGATCCCGGCCTTCTCGCGCGCGATCGACTCCAGGCTGTCGCCCAGCCAGTCGGTGTGATCCAGACCGATGCTGGTCACGACGGACACATCGGCGTCGATCAGGTTGACCGCATCGAGACGCCCGCCGAGTCCGACCTCCAGCACCACCAGATCCGGCCGGGCACGGGCGAAGATGTCGAGTGCCGCCAGGGTGCCGAACTCGAAATAGGTCAGCGAGATCCCCTCGCGCGCCCGGTCGATGCGCTCGAAGGATTCGCACAGCGTCTCATCCGCGACCGGCACGCCGTCGAGCCGCACCCGCTCGTTGTAGCGGCACAGATGCGGCGAGGTATAGACACCGCATCGATAACCGACCGCGAGTGCCATCGACTCGATCATGGCCACCGTCGAGCCCTTGCCGTTGGTGCCGCCGACCGTGATCACCGGACAGGGCAGGCGCCCGCCCTCCGGAGCCAGCCGCGCCCACACTGTCCCGACCCGCTCCAGCCCCAGATCCATCCGGCTCGGATGCAGACTCGACTGCCAGTCCAGCCAGTCGTCGAGCGTCGCGAAACGCGCCATATCCGTCGTCACCGTCGTACCCAAACTCAGACCGGCACCACGGTCCGGCAGTAACGCGGACGGTGCATCAGCAGCGCCAGCAGATCCGCCAGCCGTTCGCGCAGATCGCGCCGGTCGATGATCATGTCGAGCGCGCCCTTGTCCAGCAGGAACTCACTGCGCTGGAAGCCTTCGGGCAACTGCTCGCGCACCGTCTGCTCGATGACGCGCGGACCGGCGAAGCCGATCAGGGCATTGGGTTCGGCGACATTGATGTCACCGAGCATCGCCAGACTCGCCGAGACGCCGCCCATGGTCGGATCGGTCATCACCGAGATGAAGGGCAAAGAGCGCTCGCGCATCCGGGCGAGTGCCGCGCTGGTCTTGGCCATCTGCATCAGCGAGAACAGGCTCTCCTGCATCCGCGCCCCGCCGCTGGCCGAGAAGCAGACATAGGGCGCGTCATGCTCGATCGCCGCCTCCACACCGCGCACGAAGCGTTCGCCGACCACCGAGCCCATCGACCCGCCCATGAAGCCGAACTCGAAGGCCGCCGCCACGATGGGCGCGTCCTTGAGCCGACCGCGCATCACGATCAGCGCCTCCTTCTCGGAGGACTGTTTCTGGGCGGCGGCGAGCCGGTCCTTGTATTTCTTCAGATCCTTGAACTTGAGCGGATCGAGCGATTCGAGATCGGCGCCGATTTCCTCGCGACAATCGGCATCGAGAAAGGCTTCAAGCCGCCGGCGCGCGCTCAGACGGTTGTGATGCCCGCACTTGGGACAGACCTCCAGATTGCGCTCCAACTCGGCGCGATAGAGGATGGCGCTACAGCCCGGACACTTGGCCCAGACGCCCTCGGGCACGGCACGCTTGGTGTTGGCATCGATACGGATGCGGTCGGGGATGAGCTTCTCGAACCAGCTCTTGCCCTTGTCCATGGCCTGCTTCACGGTGGCGGTGGCCTGGGCCTGGACCTTGGATTTGGTGGATTCTTCCATCGTCGTTGGTGTGCTCTGGACCTTGGTTGCAGTGTGGGTCGCCGATCAGCGCGCCCCGTCGATCGCCGTGCGCAGCTCGGCCAGGAAGGCCGCAACCGTCTCGGGGATGCGCTCGGGCGTCTCGGCGAGCGCCTCGATCCGCCCGACGATGGCGCTGCCGACGATCACGGCATCGGCGACCTCGGCCACGCGCGCGGCGGTCTCGGCATCGCGGATGCCGAAGCCGACCCCAACCGGCAGCTCGACCGCCGACCGGATACGCGCCAGATGCTCAGCCACATCCGCCGTGTCGAGATTCGCCGCGCCGGTCACGCCCTTGACCGAGACGTAATAGACGAAGCCCGAGGCCACGCCGCCGATACGCTTGATTCGATCATCGGTCGAGGTCGGTGCCAGCAGATAGACCAGATCCAGCCCCTGCGCTTTCAGCGTCGTCACCAGCTCATGCCCCTCTTCGGGCGGCACATCGACGATCAGTGCGCCATCGACTCCAGCCGCCTGAGCGCGTTCGGCGAACGCGGCATAGCCCATGATCTCGATCGGATTGAGATAGCCCATGAGCACCACGGGCGTCTCGCTGTCGCGCTCGCGGAACGCACGCACCATCTCCAGCACATCGGCCAGACGCACGCCCTGAGCCAGTGCGCGTTCGGTCGCGCGCTGGATCACCGGACCATCGGCCATCGGATCGGAGAAGGGCACGCCCAGTTCGATGATGTCGGCGCCGGCCGCGACCATGGCGTGCATCAGCGGCACCGTGGTCGCCGGCCCCGGATCGCCGGCGGTGACGAAGGGAACCAGCGCGGTACGACCCTGCGCCTTCAGTTGTTCGAAACGCTGTGCGATGCGGCTCATAGGACCAACCCGTCGTGACGCGCGACCGTGTGCATGTCCTTGTCTCCGCGACCGGAGAGATTGACCAGAACGCTCTGGTCCGGACGCAAGGTGGGCGCGAGCTTGTGTGCATAGGCGAGCGCATGGCTCGATTCGAGCGCCGGGATGATGCCCTCGGTGCGCGTGAGATGATGGAAGGCGGCCAGCGCCTCGTCATCGGTGATCGAGACGTACCGGGCACGCCCGCTGTCCTTGAGCCACGCATGTTCGGGACCGACGCCCGGATAGTCCAGCCCCGCCGAGATCGAATGGGTCTCGATGATCTGACCGTTGTCGTCTTCCATCAGATAGGTGCGGTTGCCGTGCAGCACGCCCGGACGTCCGGCGCACAGAGGTGCGGCGTGATGGCCGGTCTCGACGCCCTCCCCGCCCGCTTCGACGCCATAGATGGCCACGTCCGTGTCCGCGATGAAGGGATGGAACAGACCGATGGCGTTCGAGCCGCCGCCGACGCAGGCCACCAGCGCATCCGGCAGACGTCCGGTGCGCTCCAGCATCTGGGCGCGCGCCTCGCGACCGATCACGGTCTGGAAGTCGCGCACCATCATCGGATAGGGATGCGGCCCGGCGACGGTGCCGATGATGTAGAAGGTGTCATCGATGTTCGTCACCCAGTCGCGCATGGCTTCATTCAGCGCATCCTTGAGGGTGCGTGAGCCGGAGGTCACGGGCACGACCTTCGCGCCCAGCAGACGCATCCGGTAGACATTGGCCTCCTGACGGGCGACATCGACCTCGCCCATGTAGACCACGCATTCCAGACCCAGCCGCGCGGCGACCGTGGCACTCGCCACGCCATGCTGCCCGGCGCCGGTCTCAGCGATGATGCGCGTCTTGCCCATGCGCTTGGCCAGCAACGCCTGACCGATGGTGTTGTTGACCTTGTGCGCGCCCGTGTGGTTGAGATCCTCGCGCTTGAGATAGATCTGCGCCCCGCCCAGTTCACGGCTCCAGCGCTCGGCATGATAGAGCGGCGAGGGGCGACCGACGTAGTCGCGCAGATCGGCGTCCATCTCGGCCTGGAACTCGGGATCGGCCTTGCAACGCTCATAGGCCAGCCGCAGTTCTTCCAGCGGATGCATGAGCGTCTCGGGCACGAACAGCCCGCCATAGGGACCGAAGTGTCCCGTCGCATCCGGCAGGTCATAGGCCGCCGCGCGGCCTGGATCCAGGCGCTCAGCCTGGCTGGTGTCGGCGTTGATCGCCATCTCTTACCCCTTGCATAAACGCGAAAATCAGTTCCGAATCCTTGAGACCCTTGGCGGCTTCGACCCCGCCGCTGACATCGACCCCATAGGGTCGAACCCGTTCGATGGCCTCGGCCACGTTCTCCGGGGTCAGACCGCCGGCGAGCAGGATCTCGGGAGCGATGTCGGGCGGGATGCGCGCCCAGTCGAAGCACTGGCCGGTTCCCCCAGCGCGTCCGGGTTCATAGGCATCGAGCAACAGACCATCGGCCCCGGCGAAACGTTCGCGCTCGGCGGCCAGATCGATCCCCGGACGCATCCGCAGCGCCTTGATCCAGCGCCGTCCGAAGCCGGCGCAGAACTCAGGCGATTCGTTGCCGTGGAACTGGATCAGATCCAACGGCGCCTGCTCCAGGGTCGCTTCGATGGTGTCAACCGAGGCATCGACGAACAGCCCGACGGCGGTGACGAACGGCGGCAGCGCCCGGCATAGCGAGGCGGCCTGCTCGGGCGTGACCGCGCGCGGACTGGCCGGATGGAAGACGAAGCCGACCGCATCGGCTCCGGCCGCCACGACGGCGGCGATGTCCGAGACCCGCGTCAAACCGCAGATCTTGACCCGTGTTCTCGGGATGTGGTTTTGCTTCAACGGTGCCTCGATCGCCTCAAATCGAATTCTTCAAACGCTGGAGCGGATCGGCACGCTCACTCTGCGGCAATCCGAATTCAGCCGGATAGTCGGCGCGGACGAAATAGAGTCCCTGCGGCTGGGCGGTCACGCCGCCGAGTCGCCGGTCGCGGACCTCCAGCAGCTCGCGCGTCCAGTCGACCGACGCCTCGCCGCGCCCGATGGCCATCAGCACTCCGGCGATGTTGCGCACCATGTGATGCAGGAAGCCATTGGCGCCGATCGCCAGGGTGATCAGTCCGTCGCGCTCGCTGAGATCCAGATAGAGCACGCGCCGGATCGGACTCTTGGCCTGACAGGCCACCGCGCGGAAGCTCGAAAAGTCGTGCTCGCCGACCAGCGCCACGGCAGCGGCGCGCATCCGTTCCAGATCCAGTGCTTCATGCACCCAGACGGCCCGATCGCGCTGGAGGGGCGAGCGGGTGCGCCGCGCCAGGATCTGATAGCGGTAGTGCCGGGCCTGAGCGCTGAAACGCGCATGAAAGCCGTCGTCGACCGGATGCGCCCAGCGCACGCCGACATCGGGCGGCAGATTGACATTGGCACCCAGCACCCAGGAACGCTCGCTGCGCGTGGCCGTGGTCTCGAAATGCACCACCTGTTCGAGCGCATGAACGCCGGCATCGGTTCGTCCGGCACAGTGCACGATCACGGGATGATTCGCGACCCGCGAGACGGCTGCTTCCAGCTCGGACTGCACGGTCCGCACCCCGGATTGCGTCTGCCAGCCGTGGAAGTGGGTGCCGTCGTACTCGACACCCAGTGCGATGCGACCCGGTCTCAAGGCGTTCTCAACTCAGTCGCTCCAGCATGGCACGCGCCTCGTTGCGCTGCTCCTCGCGTCCCTCGGCGATGACCTCCTCCAGGATCTCGCGCGCGGCCTCCTTGTCGTCCATCTCCACATAGGCGCGCGCCAGATCGAGCTTGGTGGCGGTCTCGTCCCAGATGCCGGAGTCGATCTGCCATTGCGAGGACAGCAGATCCGAGGGCACGCTCTCCTGCTCTTGTGACAGACCGGAGTCCAAGGCTTCCAGGGACTCATCGGCCTTGTCCGACGGCTCGAGGATGGGCGGTTCCGGAGACCGCAGCGGCTCGTCCAGACGGCCCAGGTCGTCGATCGACAGATCCAGCTCGCCGAGTCCTTCGTCGAGCGACGGCACCTCCAGATCCAGATCCAGGATTCCACCGCCGGCCTGGGGTCCGGCAACGGTCGGCGCTCGCTCGGCGGACTTGGGCGTCTCGTCGGGGAGCCCCAGGTCGAGATCCAACCCCACGGAGTCCTCGGGCAAGGGCAGGATCGAATCGATATCTCCACCCTCGATCGCCTGCTCGATCTCCTCGACCTCCGGAACCGCAGCCCCGGAATCGAGTTCCAGCTTCAGCGAATCCACGGATGGCCTGGAATCCGTCGTCTCCTCGAATTCGAGCGGCCCGGAATCCCCCAGGTCGAGCAGCAGATCCTCCTCGAATCCGGATTCCGGCCCCAGAGCGACCATCGACTCCAGCTCCGGCACGGCAATGGATTCGCTCGATGCTGAGGCCGCGGCGGCGCCGGCCAGACCGGCACTGGCGGCCGCCACGGCCGTGCGGGTCAGTGAGGGCGTCGCCGGAGCCAGCGGCGCGTTCGGTGCGAGCTCATGCAGCAGGCGCTGCATCCGCTCCCATTGGGCCGGCTCCTCGCTGTCTCCACCCGAGGCGCGGATGTCGTCGAGCAGATCCCGCAGGGCCTCGGCCTCGCCGGCGGCCGCGAGCGCCTCGGCCAGCTTGTATTTGATGTCGAGCCGCTGCGGATAGCGTCTGAGTTCCTTGTTCAGGAGATCGCAGGCTTCGCGATGACGGCCATAGGCGATGTAGATGTCGGCCTCGGAGAGCACGTCGGCCTCGTCGGTCTCGGCATCGAAGTCGGTGAGACCGGACATGGGCGGCTCGCTCGCCTCGTCGAGATCCGGTATGACGGGGGCCGAGGCCGGCTCGACGGGACGTCGATGCGCCGGCCGGCGCTTGTCCAGTGACACGGCATCGGCGGGTCCGGCCGCGCGTGAGGCCGCGCTCGGCTCGGGTGCGGTCTCCAGTTCGGACGGCCGGTCGAGCACGAGTTCCGACTCGATGTCGTCCTCGGCGATGTCCTCCTCCTCTTCCTGCTCCTGTCGACGGCGGCGCGCCGTCAGCAGCGAGAAGAGCAGGATTCCGAGCGCCGTCACGCCCGCGAGACCGGCCAAGGGCAACAGCAGCGCATGCCAGGTCGAGGGTGACGCGGGCAGTGGCTCGGGTTCCTTGGGCGTGGTGACTGGCGCCGGTTTCTCGGTCGTCTCTGGCTTCGGCTTGGGCTCAACGGGTTTGGCGGCGTCCGGCGCCCCGGTCGTTGCCGGTGTTTCGGGCATGACCGGCGTCGGCGTCGGGATCGGCACCAGACCGATGGTCGAACCCGACTCCGTCGACTCGGGCGTGGGTTCGAGTTCGGATGTGGGCTCGACTCCGGTGTCCGGTTGCGGGGAGTCGGTCTCCGGCGTCTCACCCGTCGGCGGCGCCTGGAGCTCCGAGGGTTCGGTCTCGACGGCCAAGGATGGCTCGCCGGTCGCCGGCTCGGGTACATCGATCGTTTCCTGGGCCAGGGTATCTGGAGATTCGATCGGCTCCAGTGCGAGATCGGCTCCGGGCTCGGACTCGGGTTCGGTCGGGATCTCGGACTCGACCGCCTGGGCGCGGGCCAGTTCGGCGTTTCGCACTTGCAGCAGGGACTGGATATCGGCGAGCTGAGTCTCCAGTTCCTTGATCCGGTTGCGCAGTTCGAGCGCCTCCTGTCGCGCCGTCTCGCTCGTCTCGATGGCCAGCAGGACGTCCGGCGACTGCACGCCGCCGGTTCCGGCGCCCGGTGCGGCTCCGGGCTGGGGCATGGCGGCGGCCGGGGCGCCCGTACCGGGCGTCGCGCCCACCAGACGCAGACGCGAGAGCATCTCGGGGGTGACATCCGTGATGGGTGCGCGCCGCGCGGGACGGCCGTTCATGGCCGCCTGGAGTTCACGTCGCGCTTCCTCGGCATCCAGGGCGAAGAGTTCGGCGCGCGAGGGGATGACCAGCGTCTTGCCGGCGATCAGACGATTGATGTCGCCCCGGACGAAGGCCCCCTGATTGGAGCGGTAGAGCGCCATGGCGGTCTGGGCATCGGTGGCGCCGGCCGCCGCGTTTCGACGCGCCAGCGACCAGAGTCCCTCGCCGCCGCCCACCGGACCGATGTAGAGCGGAAAGCCCTCGCCTGGGGCCGGGATATAGCCTCCCGAGCCGCTCGCCACGGGCGGCAGGCCGGAATCCCGACCGCTGACCGCGGCTCTGGCCCGTGCGGGCTGGACGTTGGGCGCGCGACGCTCGGTCTGTGCCGGCGGATCGAGCAGGACGGTATAGCCCTTGATCAGACGCCCCGCCGGCCACACGGCCTCGACGAGGAAGTCCAGATAGGGTTCACGCACCGGATCCTGGCTGGAGACGCGCACCCGCACACGGCCATCGGCTGTCACCTCGGGGGTGAAGCGCAGTTGGGTCAGCGCGTAGTAACGCTCGATCCCCTCCTTCTCGAAGGCTTCGGGCGAGGCGATGGAGACGCGCAGGGCGTCGATTTCGTCCGGTCTGACGTCACCGAGATCGATCTCGCCCTGGAAGGGCTGATTAAGCGCGGAGTCGGTGCGCAAGGCGCCCAGTTCCAACGCGAGGGCTGGATGGCCGGTCAAGGCCGCGGCGATAGCGGACGCCAACATCAGCTTGCGAGTCATCCTCCCCCCTCGTGCTCCAGGCAGCGAAAGACATCCACACGAACCGCGCCCGACACCCAGATCAGCGATCCAGCAGGATCGTCAGCATGCGTCTCAAGGGTTCGGCCGCGCCCCAGAGCAGCTGATCGCCGACGGTGAAGGCCGACAGGTAGCGGCTCCCCAGATTCATCGTTCTCAAGCGCCCGACCGGGACGTGGAGCGAACCGGTCACGGCGGCGGGCGACAAGTCATGCATCGTGGCGGTACGGTCGTTCGGCACCACGCGCACCCAATCGTTGGCGCTTGCGATCAGTGACTCGATCTCGCTCAGGGCGATGTCGCGGTTGAGCTTGATGGTCAGACCCTGGCTGTGGCAGCGCATGGCGCCGACACGCACACAGAGTCCGTCGACCGGGATCGGTTGGTCGGTCAGGCCAAGGATTCTATTCGTCTCGGCCTGTCCTTTCCACTCTTCACGACTCTGGCCGTTGTCGAGCTGGGTGTCGATCCAGGGGATGAGACTGCCGGCGAGCGGAACGCCGAAGCTTTCGGTGGGGAATCCGGGGTCGCGCAGGGTCTCGGTCACGCGCCGGTCGATGTCGAGGATCGCCGAGGCCGGATCGGCCAGCAGCGATTCGACCGAGCCGTGCAGCGCGCCCATCTGGGCCAGCAGTTCGCGCATGTTCTTGGCGCCCGCGCCCGAGGCGGCCTGGTAAGTCATGGCGCTGACCCATTCGACCAGACCCTCGCGGAACAGTCCGCCGATGGCCATCAGCATCAGGCTCACGGTGCAGTTGCCGCCGATGAAGTCGCGCTTGCCCGCGTCCAGGGCCGCATCGATCACCGGGCGGTTGACCGGATCGAGGATGATGGTGGCGTCGGGTTCCATGCGCAGTGACGAGGCTGCATCGATCCAGTAGCCGTTCCAGCCGCTGGCGCGCAGACGCGGATGGATCGACTTGGTGTAGTCGCCGCCCTGACAGGTGACGATCGCATCCATTTCGCGCAGGGCGTCGAGCGATTCGGCGTCGAGCAGGGGCGAAGCGCCCTGGCCGACGTCCGGGCCAGGCTGGCCGACCTGGGAGGTGGTGAAGAAGACCGGCTCCGCGATGCGCGCGAAGTCGTTCTCGGCGCGCATTCGTTCCATCAGGACCGAGCCCACCATGCCGCGCCAACCGACGAAACCAACCCGCTTCATCTTTATGCCTCGCCAAACTTTAAAGCGTTATTCGAACTGTATTCTTTGCGCACGACGTATGACACTGGGGCGCGAATCGGGTGACGGCTGTCGGGGGACGCCGTGAATCCATCCATGGAGGCTTGACGACGGCATCCATGCCGTCGACACCCCCGCCAGCCGCCACCCGATCCGCTCGTGGCCATCATCGAGCGATGACGTGCGCTGGGTCTCTTGGCCGATCGCTCAGGCCGACAGTGCGGCGACCACGGCGTCACCCATCTCGGCAGTGCCGACCTGGCGCATGCCTTCGGACATGATGTCGGCGGTGCGCAGACCCTGGTCGAGCACCTTGGAGACGGCGGCATCGATACGGTCGGCGGCTTCGGGCGCGCCGAGCGAGTAGCGCAGCATCATCGCGACCGACAGGATGGTGGCGAGCGGATTGGCCACGCCGCGACCGGCGATATCGGGGGCCGAGCCGTGGATCGGTTCGTACATGCCCTGGCCGTGCTCGTTGAGCGAGGCCGAGGGTAACATGCCGATCGAGCCGGTGAGCATGGCGGCGCAGTCGGAGAGGATGTCGCCGAAGATGTTGCCGGTGACCATGACGTCGAACTGCTTGGGCGCACGCACGAGCTGCATGGCGGCGTTGTCGACGTACATGTGGCTGAGTTCGAGTTCGGGATAGTCGGCGGCGGTCTTGGTCGCGACCTCGCGCCACATCTCGGTGCATTCGAGCACGTTGGCCTTGTCGACCGAGCAGACCTTCTTGCCGCGCTTCATGGCGATGTCGAAGGCGACGCGACAGATGCGCTCGACCTCGGACTCGGTGTAGACCATGGTGTTGAGGCCGCGACGCTCGCCGGAGGGCAGGGTCTCGATGCCGCGCGGCTGGCCGAAGTAGATGTCGCCCGTGAGCTCACGCACGATCATGATGTCCAGCCCGGAGACGATCTCGGGCTTGAGCGTGGAGGCGGCGGCCAGTTGCGGATAGAGCACGGCGGGACGCAGGTTGGCGAACAGGCCCAGGCCCGCACGCAGACCCAGCAGACCCTTCTCGGGACGCTTGGAGATGTGCAGCGGTTCCCACTTCGGGCCGCCGACCGCGCCGAGCAGCACCGCATCCGATGCCTTGGCGGCGGCGAGCGTGTCCTCGGGCAGCGGATCGCCGTAAGCGTCATAGGCCGCGCCGCCGACCAGCGCCTCTTCGAGCGTCACGTCGATGGCGCCCTCGGCTTGCAGTGCATTCAGCACCTTCACCGCCTCGGCGACGATCTCGGGACCGATGCCGTCACCGGCGAGAACCAGAATCTTCTTGCTCAATGGAGTCTCCAGACAGAATTCAGATGAACAGCCAGGGCGCTTCGGCGCGGCGGCGTTCTTCGTAGGCGCGGATGGTGTCGGCTTCCTGAAGGGTCAGGCCGATGTCGTCCAGCCCCTCGATCAGGCGATGTTTGCTGCCCGCTTCGACCTCGAAGGCGATGACCTGACCATCGCTCAGGGTCAGGGTCTGGGCCGGCAGATCGACGGCGATGCGCAGCGGCTCGGCGCCCGTCGCCTTGGCGAACAGTCCGTCGATCACGGCCGCGTCGAGGCGGATCGGCAGCAGACCGTTCTTGAAGCAGTTGTTGAAGAAGATGTCGGCGAAGCTCGGCGCCAGGATGACGCGGATGCCGAAATCGGTCAGCGCCCAGGGCGCGTGCTCGCGCGAGGAGCCGCAGCCGAAGTTCTCGCGCGTGAGCAGGATCTCGGCGCTCTGGTAGCGCGCGTCATTGAGCACGAACTCGGTGTTGCGCGGACGGTGGGTGCAATCCATGTCCGGCTCGCCGTGATCGAGATAGCGCCACTCGTCGAACAGATAGGGACCGAAGCCGCTGCGCTTGATGCTCTTCAGGAACTGCTTGGGGATGATGGCATCGGTGTCGACATTGGCCCGATCGAGCGGAGCGACGACGCCGGTGAAATTCGCGAAAGCCTGCATCAGAGCGTCCTCACGTCGACGAAACGACCGGTCACGGCAGCCGCCGCCGCCATCGCCGGACTGACCAGATGGGTGCGACCGCCCTGCCCCTGCCGCCCCTCGAAGTTGCGGTTGGAGGTCGAGGCGCAGCGCTCGCCCGGCTCCAGGCGGTCGGCGTTCATCGCCAGACACATGGAGCAGCCCGGCTCGCGCCATTCGAAACCGGCCTCGACGAAGATCTTGTCCAGCCCCTCGGCCTCGGCCTGTTCCTTGACCAGACCCGAGCCGGGCACGACCATCGCCAGCTTGATCGAGTCGGCGACCTTGCGCCCCTTGGCGATCTCAGCGGCGGCGCGCAGATCTTCGATGCGCGAGTTGGTGCAGGAGCCGATGAAGACCTTGTCCGGGCGGATCTCGCTGATCGGGGTGCCGGCGGTCAGGCCCATGTAATCGAGTGCGCGACGGATGCCGTTGGCCTTGACCGGATCGGACTCGGCGGCCGGATCGGGCACGCGACCGTCGACCGGCAGCACCATCTCGGGCGAGGTGCCCCAGGTGACTTGCGGCTTGAGGCTGGCGGCGTCGATGTGGAGCACGCGATCGAACTGAGCGCCCGCGTCGCTGACCAGGGTGCGCCAGTGGGCGGCGGCGCGCTCGAAGAGTTCGCCCTCGGGCGCGAGCGGACGTCCGCGCATGTAGTCGACGGTCTTCTCGTCGACGCCGATCAGACCGGCACGCGCGCCGGCCTCGATCGCCATGTTGCAGACCGTCATACGTCCTTCCATCGACAGCGCGCGGATGGCTTCGCCGCCGAACTCGATCACGAAGCCGGTGCCGCCGGCGGTGCCGATCTCGCCGATGATGGCGAGCACGATGTCCTTGGCGGTGACGCCTGCGCCGAGCTGGCCGTCGACGCTGATCAGCATCGACTTGGACTTGCGCTGGATCAGGGTCTGGGTGGCCAGGACATGCTCGACCTCGGAGGTGCCGATACCGAAGGCCAGCGCGCCGAAGGCGCCGTGGGTAGCGGTGTGCGAATCGCCGCAGACGACCGTGGCGCCCGGCAGGGTGAAGCCCTGTTCGGGGCCGACCACATGCACCACGCCCTGACGCTTGTCGCCCATGCTCAGTTCGGTGATGCCGAAGGTCTGGCAGTTGGTGCCGAGCGTCTCGACCTGGAGGCGCGAGACCGGATCGGCGATGCCGGCGGCGCGATCCGTGGTGGGGACGTTGTGGTCCGGCACCGCCAGGTTGGCGCTGGCACGCCACGGCTGGCGCCCGGCCAGACGCAGCCCCTCGAACGCCTGCGGCGAGGTGACTTCGTGGATCAGCTGACGATCGATGTAGAGCAGTGCCGTGCCAGTGTCGTCGACACGGACGACATGCTCGTCCCAGAGTTTGTCGTAGAGGGTCTTGGCGACCATGGCCCTACCTCAAGAAAAAGTGAATCCGCTAGGATAGTCGCGGCGCGCGTCAAACTCAATCGGCGCGCGCGGATCGACGTGTCGAGCGGGCGATGAACCGGCGCAGTCGGGCGCGGTTGTAGCGCTGGATCAGGATGAAGGGCAGGTTGATCAGACCGCCATAGACGACCATGAACAGGCCCATCCACACGGGCGTCCAGAGGAAGAAGGTCAGCGCCAGCGCCCAGGTCAGCCAGTGTCCGAACTCGGCGCGGCTGGTCTCGCGCGCGAAGCGGTCGAGATAGTCCGGCTCAGCGGAGGCGAGTCGGCGTTTGGAGAAGCCGTCGCGTAACAGGCCCCCGGCTTCGGGCAAATGATCCTTCCACACCCGGATGCCCAGCCACTCATAGCAGCGCCCGCCGCGCTCCCAGGTATAGCTTGAGCCGATGATCGGCTGACGGGTCAGCCAGTCCAGCGGCAGGCGCTGCGCCACATAGCCCGCGATCAGGTGAAAGCCGGCCCAGAGCGCGGCGCACAGCGCGATGATGCCCAGGACATCGAGAGCCGTCATGCAGTCAGGCCCGCACCACGCACACCCGGCGCCCGGACGGACTCGTGGTTTCGTCGACCCTGAGTCGCTCGGCCAGCGGCGCCAGCCCCGGACGACGGTCGAAGATCACCAGCCAGCCGCGATCCACTCCCAAACCGGAGAGATAGGCATCCAGTTGCACCAACCCGTCAGGCAGCGGATCGGACGCGCTTGGGCGCCAGACCTTGATCTCGATCCCCAGCGTCACGGCCCGGTAGCGCAGACATAGATCCATGCGTCCGCGCCCGATGGCGTATTCGCGCTCCAGCGCGCCCTCGCCATTGACCACCCGTTGCAAGAAGGCCATGAGCACCAGATGCGGGGCGATCTCGTGATAGGGCGCGCTCCCAAGCATGGCTTCACCGTGCCGGCGCCAGAAGGCGAGGAAGGCGTCGAGCAGCGCCTCGGGATCGAGATCGCCCGTCGGCGTGAGCCAACTCGGGCTGATCTGGGGCAGCGAGTCCTGGGGTCCGCCGGCGAGCGTGCGCGGCAGCACCTCGCGATAGATGGGATTGGCCACTTCCAGTCCGCTACCGCCGGAGCGACGCAGCAGACCCAGGTCGATCAGGTAATCACGTTCGTCGACCGGTATCTCGCCCAGTGCCGTTCCGGCCAGCATGGGTTCGATGATGCGGCGCACTCTGGGTTCGCGCAGCTTGTCGGCCAGTTGGTCGAGATGGGTGACGCGGCGCTGGATGAGGTTCTCCTTGGCCCGGTCGATCAGGGCGATATCGATGGGGCGGGTTCGGTCGCGGCCTTCGGGTATATCGAAGCAGCTTTCATAAGCGAGGGCGTTGACCAGCCAGGGCTGCCCCAGGGTCAGGGTCCAGATTCGATCCCTGGCCTCAGCGGTGAAGACCTGCCCCGTCTCTTTGGTGTGCTCGTCGAGCAACGCCATGACTTCATCGGACGAGAAATCTCCCAGACGCAGCGATTTGGCCTTGATGTTGAACGCGCTTCCGCCGGTGATGGGTTCGGACTCGGAACTGGCGTGAATGCGGTAGTCGCGCAGGTCGCGCACGCCGCAGAGAACCAGGGTGCTCGGGAAGGCTTCGGGGCGTTGCGGATAACCGGCCCGCAACTGGCGCAGCAGTGAGATCAGGGTATCGCCCACCAGGGCGTCGACCTCGTCGAGCAAGAGCGCCACCGGTTGCGGGGAGCGTTCGCACCATTGGTTGAGAAAGGCCCGCAGTGCGCGAGTGGGAGCGTTGAGCGCCAGCACTTCGCGCGCAAGGGCGTCGAGTCCCGAGGCTCCCGTCTGGCGCTGGGCTTCGTCGGCAATCGTTTGCACGATGTCGGCCATAGCCAGCGCGACATCCTCGCGCGCGGCCTGGGCCGTTTCGAGATTGGCGTAGACCGCCCGATAGCACCCCTCGCGATTGAGATGTTCCACCAGCGCCAGCAGACAGGAGGTCTTGCCGGTCTGGCGCGGGGCATGGAGCAGAAAGTATTTCTTCTGCTCGATCAGGGTCAGCACCTCGTCCAGATCCCAGCGTTGCAGCGGAGGCAGGAGGTAATGATCCTCGGGCCGGACCGGACCCTCGGTATTGAAAAAACGCATCCTCGTAACCTTCGGCTTTTTAACGGTCTGCGTGGTCGGTGACGGATGACCAGAGCGACAGTGCCGTCTGAACCAGCGCGATATCAAAGACTCACGCGGCCTGTTCCAAATTGTGACATTAGGCCACCTTTCGGCTGGAGCGCCGTGTTAGCGGCTTTTCACATCAAAGCAGTTTCCTGAATTGCTCTACAGTCAAGCCGGCATCCTTAACGATTCCGCCGAGCGTGCAAGCATCAACTGGATTCCCCCTTGGAATGGTTAGTTAGGATTCGCGCGCCGTCAGACATGATGATGTGCTTGCTTTCACGGACGATTCGGAACCCTGCTTTCTGTAAAGCCCGTACAGCATCGCGGTGATTGATACCTGGAATTTTAGGCATCTTTACGCGGCCACTTCGACTTCCCGCATTTCAGTGTCTGCCGTTGCGGCCAATTCTGCCGAAACTGCAACGTATTCATTTATTGCATCCGCAATGTTTTCCAAGGCTTCCTGCTCTGTCTTCCCCTGCGACCAGCATCCAGGTAGACCTGGACAGGAAATGCTAAAACCTTCATCTGTTTTTCGAAGAGCGACTTTATATTTCATAGGCCACCTAAAACGCTTTGATAAAGCAATTTTTTTGGCGCTAACGACCATGGCTTTGAAGGTCACAAAAAGTGCTTGCGCTCAATGTCTTGATTTTGCTGGGTTAGCAAAGCCCAGGCTAGGGAAAGTTGGGCGGTTTACACCAGATTCGACATCACAAGCGATTGATTCTTAATGTTGTATTTTTGCACCTTCAAAGCCATGGCGCTAACGACCAAGCTCACCAGCGGCAATGAAGCGCAGCGGAATTGCCGTCCGAGCGCAGCCCCTTGTTAGACTTTAAAGCTCCGAAAGCTACGCTTCTTCTCAAACTTCATCAAAATTCAAAAACTTCGTCCGAACTCATAAACAGATCAAAATCTGCGAATGATTTAAATTGTAGGCTTATGCCAAACTGATTATTTATTTTTTCCAGGCCAAGTACAAATTCATCAGGATTCCAGCTATATAATGAATTATCTAGAACACAAAAAGAAGCCAAAAAGTCATTTTTTCTTTGCGAGAAATATGATTCTAAATAGCTCTCCAGCTCAAGGCGATTTTTTTGTATCTCTGGTATAACAGCTAAGCACATGGCCTGAACAGCGTAACGCCGCTCTTTTGCTTCTTTGACAACTCTGCTGTCACCGAGCGCAACTAATCCTGATTGGTGCAGCATATTTCCAATAAAATAACCAACCCCAGCACCCACCAAAGCTCCAATAATTGGAATAGGTATTGCCACCTGCCCAAGCGCACCATAATAAAAAGAGGATGTGCTTGTTATTGCAGTATGACTAACTTCATCTAATAGCTGTTCGCCACCAATATCGCCATTTATGTAAGCAACAAAAGATTTGCTAGCATTGACAACCCCTGCCGCAATAGCAACTGGCGCGTTGGAACGAGCAAATGAGCGGGCAACAGACTCTCCAAGAAGATAGGTGGTTGAGTAAGTAATCCCCTTGCTCATTGCGGTTACGACGTATCCCGTCGCATATCCTTTTGCTGAGTCAACAGCAACACGAGAAAGAAGCTCTCCAACTTCAATCTCACCTTTGTGTAATGAATGAACACCGGTTACAGCACTTATACTACCCGTAAGCAATGCACCAACCTTGCCAGCACGTTTCCCTGATTCGTGCATATCGGTTAATGCCGATTTAAGCTTAAATTTATCTGCAATGTCTTGCGCCGTTTTTACATCAGTAGCATTAAGCGCCTCTTGATATGTAGTGCCAGAAGAAGAAACGTTTTCATGCTTTAAAGATTCTTCAATATTACGCAATGTTTGTTCGTAATCCTCAGCTTTGAGAGCACCCGAATCAATGCGTTTTCTTAATAGCTCCTTAATCTTTTCGAACTGATCGCTTGGCGCAAGCCTTTGCATCTCTTTGTATTCTGCATCAGATAATGCAAAAGCACTTCGTGCAGCACTATTACAAGACTTGGCTTGTGCCTCTCTGACAATTTCTTCTCCGTTTTTAATTAGAATATCGACTTTATCATGAGGCATGCCCATGCTAGCAGTTGTTTTTGCGAACAGATCGCTATCTTTTTTTAAAGCATCGAAATTAAATTTTACAACTTCAAGCTGCTCAAACATATGGCCTTGCGCTTTATCAGCAGCAACATTTTTCCATTTTTCGGCAAGTTGCATTAGTTGGTCGGCATCATTAAAAATACCAAATGTTCTTTCAGTAAAACGTTGCGTAATACCTGCGGATAGGTATCCACCTGCCATTGCATCTATTTTTTTATCCCTATCTGATTTAGCCATTTTTTCACCAAATTAAAAGGATGAAAGCTCGCCAAAACTTTCATCCTTTGATTTTGTTGCCACTCACAAGGAGGAGAGTCTTTCTTCTGCAAACTCAAGCGCCTTATGCGAATCAGGAGTAAGCGCTCCACTTTCGTCAATTAATGGTGCTTCCATAATGGATTTTATAGTTTTTGCGGTAGAGGCGACTATAAAAACACCCTTTTTATCGATTTCTGTGTATGTTGAATAGTTGTCGTTAGATGCTACCAATTCTTCCAAAGAATTAAGCAAGGGAACAAATCTATCATTTAAAGCATTTAAAACCTCGTTTATTTCATTAAATCGTTTATGTATACCATTTGTTGCTACTGTTGCAGTTTTCATTTGTTCCGCTGCAAGCTGGGCTTTATCGTAGTTTGCATAAGCATCATGTTTCGCCGCTTCTGCTTTTGAGGCCAACATCATTCCACCTACAGCCAGGACAGGCCCAGCGACTATGCCTCCAAGAACGACTGTTCCGCCTGCCATACCAAGACCACCCGCAGCAAGAGAACCTCCACCTAACCAAGCTAAAGTAGCATTTGTTGCCGCCACACCACTAAGTGTGCCAATTGCTGTACCTGTTGAAGCCGTCCCTAACAAACCAACGCTGCCATATGCAGCTAATCCTGCTAAACCGCCTGATCCAAGAGCAGCGATACCTCCTCCAACAACTTCTTTCATTTCTAAAGCAGCTTGCTTGATCTCGTTAAGCTCGGCATTCGTTATTTGAGGCAAGTTAGCTGCCTCAAGCAGACGACTGTCCTTAAAGTCAATGTTTTTTATCTTAGAAAAAATTTCCACAAATGGAATAATCGAATCTTCATAGATTTCGAATTTTGACTCACCTAAAAGCTTTATTGCTTCCTGCGCGTCATCATGAGCCGATTTAAGCTCATTACTTGCTTCGTCGTATAAACTCTGAGCTTTTTTGTTCCAACTTTTAGCAGAATCGAAATCAGATTTCGCATCCACGCCTTTCTTGATTCCAAGCGCTGCTGCAGCAAGGGATGCTCCACCTAAAATAATTGGAATTAACGGCAAAGGCATAATTATATTCTCCAGTAATTGTTGATTTATAATTTAACGCTGAGCTGACCTGCACAGTCTGAGGCGGAGTAACCGCAAAAAATTTGTCGGGTTTACCTGTTTGTTAGATTTAAAAAGTTATCACAATTTTTGGCACCGTATTTAGTGATAGTGTGTTTGTGCCCATGCTAGCGACGTCCAACCTCTGAACCATTCCCCTTAGCAGCATTATTAGATCCTCAATGGACTTCCCCCAGTGCTCCCGAACAATATCAACAACCTCTCTTTGACCAGGAACGAACTGCAGACGGTGTGCTGGAGAAATCGAGAAAAAAGCCTCCATTATTCCAATTGATATTTTAAAATCTTCAATAACATCAAACTCACTACCCAAAGAGACAACAGTTTTTATGCCTGACTCGGTCTTTATATTCTGAATCCCGATATTGCTACTAGCTAACTGAACACCAATACCGAATGAACAGAAGCTGGCTTTTCTGCGCCAAAAACTATTCCGCAGTAGTGGGTCAAACTTGTTTCCTTCAACCTCTCCTAAAATGGCAGTGTCCAAGATGTCGCCCTTAAACCGAGCTATCAGAATGCAAAGGTCTACCCACTTTATGTCTTTGTACGCATTTAAAATAGTGCGCTCGTCGTAACCGAATATGGCAGCGCTTGTCGTTCTTAGGAATTGCTCCCCACTATATGAATCGACGCCGCACACGAAAACACCATAAGACGACATATTTCTACGCAAGTCGAAATCATAGTTGTTCGATATTTCGTCTAGAATGGCATAAAGCACGGGGCTACCCTCACGACTCATGAGGTAGTGACAGAGAAAATACTGCAAACCCCAGTTGTGGACATTTTTCCGCATGCGCGCCAAAAAGCCCTGTTCCGTATAGGCGTTCAGCGAGGCTAATGTCTTTGGCTGATCCACCGGTATGCTACGCTGAAACGAATACTCCAACCCTTTATGCTCGTATAAAGTTTCCAGTACAGCACAAAAATGCATGGCCCAATAAGATTTCAAGTCCCCTATGATTCCCGGCTGCACAAGCTTAATCAATCACGCCCCCTATTCTGCTCAGGTCTGGACTTCACGAAAGCTAACAGCTAAAGTAATCTGTTCGAGCGACGCTGGATCGATTCTACACTCTTTGTCTGCGGATTCGACTTATAGCACATGCCGTAACATCAAACAACAGACAAAGCCACCAATGATCGTTTTGGGATCGATTCATTGCCAAATCCAGTCAGTCCGGCGTCAAAGACAAGATCCTCGACGCTATACAGAATGCGCTTCAGTGGCAGGTGCGCCGCGCGAAGGCGTATCTGACGGCTTTCCCGGATAAGCACCTGAAGCAACACACCCGCGAGGACGTGACCGGCTATCTTGAGCAGACGGGTCGACTAGGCGGAATTGCGAACTGGCCGCTTGCGCATTTACTGGTGCGGCGAATCACCCGACGACTCTCGGGGATGTTCACTCCGCCCCCGGCATCGTCCAGCGGGGGCGGTCCTGTTCACAATCCAGGCTAAGACAGCCGCTCGATCCCACCCATATAAGGCCGCAACACCTCGGGAATGATCACACTCCCATCGGCCTGCTGATAGTTCTCCAGCACCGCGACCAGGGTCCGTCCGACCGCCAGCCCCGAGCCGTTGAGCGTATGCACCAGCTCCGGCTTGCCGGTCTCGGGATTGCGCCAGCGGGCCTGGAGCCGACGCGCCTGGAAATCCCCGAAATGGCTGCACGACGAAATCTCGCGATAGGCGCCCTGCCCCGGCAGCCAGACTTCCAGGTCATAGGTCTTGCGCGCCGAGAACCCGAGATCGCCCGTGCACAGTGTCACGACCCGATAGGCCAGTCCCAGCCGTTGCAGAATCGACTCGGCATGCCCGGTCAGCGCCTCCAGCGCCTGCGCCCCATCCTCGGGCCGCACGATCTGCACCAGCTCGACCTTCTCGAACTGATGCTGACGGATCATGCCGCGCGTGTCCTTGCCGTAGGAGCCGGCCTCGCTGCGGAAGCACGGCGTATGCGCCACCCATTTGCGCGGCAGGCTGTCGGCCTCCAGGATCAGATCGCGCGCCAGATTGGTCACAGGCACTTCGGCGGTCGGGATCAGATAGAAATCGCGCTCGCCCGGCACCCTGAACAGATCGGCCTCGAACTTGGGCAACTGGCCGGTGCCGCGCAGACTGTCGGCATTGACCAGATAGGGCACATAGGTCTCGGTATAGCCATGCTCGCCGGTGTGCACGTCGAGCATGAACTGGATCAGCGCCCGATGCAGCCGCGCCATGGGGCCGGAGAGCGTGACGAAGCGCGACCCCGTCACCTTGGCCGCGAGATCGAAGTCCATCCAGCCGTTGCGCGCCCCGAGATCGACATGATCCTTGGGTTCGAAGTCGAACGCCGGCGGCGTGCCCCAGCGGCGTTCCTCGCGGTTGTCCGACTCGTCGCGCCCGTCCGGAACCTCGGCAGCGGGCAGATTGGGCAGACTCAGACTGATGTCGGTCAGCTCGTCCTGGATCGCGCTCAACCGCGACTCGGCGGCCTTGAGTCGGTCGCCCAGATCGGCGACCTCGGCCAGCAGCGGCGCGATGTCCTCGCCAGCCGCCTTGGCGCGCCCGATCGACTTGGAGCGCGTGTTGCGCGTGTTCTGGAGTTCCTGAACCTGGATCTGGAGCGCCTTGCGCTCGGTCTCCAGGGACTCGATCCGCGCGGTGTCGAGCACCAGACCGCGCCGGGCCAGTTGCTCGGCAACCTGATCGAGTTCGGTGCGCAACGAACGTGGGTCTAGCATCGATGATTCCTTCGGCGTGAATGAGAAAAAAGACGGATACGGAGGCTATCCCGGCGCGCGCACGCCGAACGGAACCTTCCAGAACGCGGCGCTGAAATCGCCGGCCAGATAGCCTTCATGAATCTGATAGTCAACCTCCAGCGCCTGGGCCAGATGCTTGATCTCGCGTGGCTGATAGAGGTTGTAGATCGGCGAGGTGTCCCAACCCTTGAGCAGGTTGAAGACGAAGCCGTGACGGCTCGCCTCCAGACAGCGCTCGATGAAGCGCCGCGTCTCCTCGCGGGTGAAGGTGTTCATGGCCCCGCTACAGAGATAGACATCGGCCTCGGGCAGCACGCTGTCCTCGTCGAGGATGTCGAGGACATGGATCTCGCAGCCGGTGCGCCGGCGCGCGGCCTCGACCATGGGGGGCATGACATCGAGCCCGATATAGCGCTTCGGCCGGTCGCCGGTGCGGTCCAGATAGGCGAAGAGATCGCCGAAGCCGCAGCCGGCGTCGGCCAGGGTCAACCGGGACAGATCCGGCGGCAGAAAGGAACGCAGCACCCGGAAGCGGACTTCCTGGGTCTCGGTCGAATTCCACTGCACGCCCTCGGCCGTCTCGCCGTGGGTGTCGAGCGCGCTGCCATAGAAGATCTCGGTATCGACTCTGGGCATGTCAACTGCATTCCTGGGACGTGATTCTCGGGGGATGTCTCAAGCCTCGGCCAACAGGGCCTGACTACAGGGTACGGCGCGCTTCAGGACACAGTCCGAACAGCGCGGTCGACTCCGGCAGACCTGTTTGGCGTGCTCGACGAGCGACGCATGGTACTCCTTGTAGCGCGGCACGTCAGGTTCGAGCGCCTGCTCGAAGGCGTAGAGCAGGATGTCGTCGGCTGCTGCCCTTGACCGCGAGCAGCCGCTCATCACTCATCGAATCCCCCTCGGCTCGGATCGGTTAAACTCATTTCCACGTCGACTCAACGTGATGATCGTCGAATGCCACACGAAGCCCCCATGGTCAATCTTCGCAACAGCACGATACGCACATCCCCGGCTCCAGTGAATCTTACCGTGATCGGTCTGGCGCTGTTCTGTCTGCTGCTCGGAGCACTGCCGGCGCCCGCTCTCGCGGCAGTAGATGTGGTTCTCGCCCTGGACCGTTCGCTCAGCATGAACAGCAACGATCCGCGCCGCGACAGCCTCAAAGGGGCCGAGCTCTTCACTGAACTGCTCCAGACCGGCGACCGGCTCTCGCTGCTGACCTTCGGGCATGACTCACAAATCCTGATGCCGCTCAAGACGCTCGACGATCCGTCCAGGCGCAATCAGGCGCTCGACCTCGTGCGCGGGATCGTGATGGACGGCACGCGCACCGATTTCAGCGCCGCGCTCCGCAGTGCTTACAGAACCCTCACTGCCGGCGGGCGTGATCCGGAGGCCAAACGGATCCTGGTGATCTTCACCGATGGTCAGCTCAACCTGGGGTCGGAGGCGGCCACGGCCCAGGCGCGCGCCGAGATCATCGACAAGCTGATTCCCAGATTCCAGGCCGCCGGTCTCCAGATCCACGGCGTGGCCTTCTCACCCGAGGGCGACATCGACTTCCTGCGTCTGCTCACCGACTCGACCGGCGGACAGGCTTTCCGCGCCGAGCGCCCGGAAGACATCTATCCGGCCTTCGTCAAGCTCTTCGAGCAGGCCGACCAGCCGCTGACGGCGCCTGTGGTCGACGGACAGGTCGAGGTCGACGCCAATGTGCGCGAACTCAAGCTCCTGGTCCAGCGCGACCCCAACGGCGCACCGACCCGCCTGACCGATCCGAGCCAGCGCGAGCTGACCGCCGGCGATCAGGTCGAGGGCGTGACCTGGCGCAGCACCGAGCACTTCGATCACATCACCATCCAGCAACCGGAGGCCGGTTCCTGGCAGATCAGCGGCCAGAACCAGGACAAGCGCGCCTATCTGGAGAGCGATCTCGATCTGGAGGCCAAGCTGCCGGTGCTGGCCACGGTCGACGAAGCCGTGACCGTCGCGGCTCGGCTCATCTATCGCGGCCAGGGCGTCGACGAGCGGCTCGCCAGCAATACCGCCTTCAGCGCCACCCTGCTCGATGCGGCGGGGACGCCCCTGAAACGCATCGATCTCAGGCCGGATATGTCCGCGCCCCAGGCGACCCGCCGCCATCAGGGGCCGCTGAGCTTCACCGCTCCCGGCCCCTATCAGGTTCGGGTCACGGCCGAGAGTGAGAGCTTCCAGCGCACCAAGATCCTTTCGATGAGCGTACTCCCGGCCGACCAGCCGCCCGCGACCAGCGACGATCTGCTGTTCGACGATGAACAGGGCGCGGCGATCGCGATCGTGGTCGGCGCCAATCTGGTCCTGCTCGTGATCGGCGGGATCGCCGGCGGGATCTGGTGGTGGCGGCGTCGCCGGCGCAAGCTGGAGGCACAGCGGGACATCGACGACCTTCCGGGAGCCTGAGCCATGACCATGAGCCATTATGTCTGGATCTACGGACTGGCCGAGGCGCTCGCCCTGGTCTTGATCGTGACCATCGTGCTGGGCGTCAAGTGGTGGCGGCTGCGCAAGGAGCGTCAGGACTGGCTCAAGCTCGCCGAGCGGATCGATCAAATGATCGCCGACGAGATCGCGCGCGCCCGCGACACCCGCACCAAGCGCCCCGAACTGCGCGACGGCTGGATCGCCACCCTGCACGCCATTGCCAAGCCGTTTCGTCATGAACGTCTGGCCGAGGAAGCCGCCTGGCAGGAGGTCTTCAGTGCGATCGACCGCTGTTTCGAGGGACTGGCGCGCATCGCCCCGAGTCCGGCGGCGACCGCGAAACCCGAGACCTCGACGATCCTGCTTCAGGAGGCCGGGCTGTCCTCGCCCAACATGGAAGCCGACATCGACGATCTGCTGCAACAGTATCAGCAGGGCCGCTCGGCGATTGCTTCCAGCCAGTCCACGGATGTCGATCTCAAGTCGAAATACGGCGCGCTCAAGCAGGTCAGCGAAGGACTCCTGGCCCGTATCGCGACCGTCGGCAAGGGCGGCGGAGAGGCCGATATGCTGGCGCTACGCCAGGAGCTCGATCTGTTCATGCAGAGCAATCTGGATTTCATGCAGGCGGCCTACAACGCCGAGCGCAACATCAACTCGCTGGAGCAACAGTTCGACGACTTCGAGGAGCGCATCCACAACCTGCAGGTCTCGGTCAACAACTACCGCAAATCCGTGCACAAGCTCGTCACCGAGCGCGACCTGCTCATCGAGGAGAAGCAGCAGTTCATCACCCAGCTCGAACTCAAGGACAAGGTGATCGCGCGTCTGAACCGCAACTACGAGACCCTGAGACGCGAGTACACCAAGATCTACAGCGGCATCGAGTGACGGCGGCGAAGATCCTCAGTCCTGGCGATGTTCCTTTTGATGGCGCGCGTGCTGGTCGAGCAGGGAGATCAGGGCCTCGCGGCTGATCTTGCCCTGCCCGACCAGGATCTCGCCGAGCGGGGTGCGCTGCCCCTTCAGTGCCCTCAAAACCGTTTTAGGGTCAGTGCCCGCCGGTAGACCCTGCCGGCGCATCGCTTCTTCGAAGCTGACCAGCTCACGGCGCTGGCAGTCCCACAGACGCCCGAGTTCCTCCAGTGACAGCAGCCCTTGCGCGATCAGTGCAAAGGCGGACATCGTGCTCAGGTCGCGCTGCACCCGCAGCGCCTCGATGATATCGGACTCCGGGATGTGACCGCCGAGCACCAGAAAGCGCCCGAACAGCAGCGGGACATCCGGCAGTTCGAAGGCGTCCGACTCCGACACGCCTGCCAAGCCTTCGAACACGGGTCTTTCGATGTGTTCTTTCATGTGGCCAACCCTCGCGATGAGGCCTCTTCACTCGTGACCACGACGATGCCGTCGGGCGAGACATCGAAGCGTTCGCGATCACGCCGTGCGTCGAAACCGATCCGATCGCCGGGCGCGATCCTGACGTCCTTTTCGACGATGCAGTTACGCAGATGCGCGCCCGCCCCGACCCGGACTCCATGAAAGAGGATAGACGCCTCGACGATGGCGCCGTCCTCGACCCGCACCTGGGGAAACAGGATCGAGTGATTGACGCCGCCGCCGCTGATGACGGTGCCGGCCGCCAGCATCGAGTTGACGAAGACGCCCTCGTTGCCGGTCTGCGGTCCGGGGACGGTGCGGGCGGGCGGATACTGCCCCTGATAGGTGTGGATGGTCCAGTCGGGCTGATAGAGATCGAGCGGCGGCTCGGCGCGCAGCAGCGCCATGTTGGCCTGATAGTAGGCGTCGACCGAGGCCAGATCGCACCAGTAGCGGTCCGGCGTCACCCGTCCGCGCGCCTGACCGAAGCGATAGGCGCGAACCGGATGCGCCGCGAGCCGTGGCGCGATGACGTCGAGCGCCAGATCCGCATCGGGCGAGACACCGCGCTCGTAGCCGGCCAGGGCGTCGAGCAGCACGGACTTGTCGAACAGATAGACGCCCATGGTCTCCTGGCGCTCGCCCTCCGCCGTCTCCGCATCATCGGCCCCCGAACCGGGCGCGTGCAGTTCTCGAATAAGCTCATCGGCATCGAGCACGACTCGCGCCTGACGTCCGGCGCCCGGAGCCGACACGGCGCGCACGGCCACCGTGATCGCCGCTCCGGTCTCGCGATGGGCACGCGCCAGCTCGGCATAGTCCATGCGATAGATGGCCTCCCCTTGGAGGATCAACACCTGGCTGGCGCGATTGCGCTCGATCAGATAGCGGTTCTGGCGGATGGCATCGAAGGGGCCGCTGTACCAATCCTGGCTCTCGCGCATCTGGGGCGGAACCGGGGTGATGAACTCGCCGAGTTCGGGATTGAAGATCGACCAGCCGTCACGCAGATGTTTCTGCAACGAATGGCTCTTGTACTGCGTCAGCACCAGCACCTGACGCAGTCCCGAATGCAGACAGTTGGCCAGGGTGAAATCGATGATCCGGTACTTGCCGCCGAAGGGCACGGCGGCTTTGGTACGCTGGCGGGTCAGGGCGTCGAGCCCCAGGCCGCGATCCTGAGCCAGGATGAGAATCAGGGTGTCGGAGGACATGATGGCAGAGCGAACCCTTGGCGATGAGTGAGAAGGCGGTCGACGCACGGCCGGACACTGAGGCGATGTCCGGAACAGCGCATCATCGTAGGATGGGCAGCGCGTCGTGATGCCCATCGTCCCCGGCTGAGTCTAAACTGCGCGCGGTCGGTCGATCCAGACATGCCGCCGACGTTCCTTCAGGCTCCGTCGCCGCGCCGACCGATGGCGCCGATGATACGGCTCGTCGAGCGTCCGGGCACGAAATCGAGTACGCGCACCTCGCCGCCGCGCGCCAGCACCGCGTCGGCGCCGGCGATCTGCTCGGGCTGATAGTCGCCGCCCTTGACCAGCACGTCCGGCCCGACGGCGCGGATCAACGCCTCGGGCGTGTCCTCGCCGAAGGGGCAGACCCAGTCGACTGAGGCCAGCCCGGCCAGCACCGCCATGCGCTGCTCGACGCCATTGATCGGACGGCCCTCGCCCTTGAGCCGGCGCACCGAATCGTCGTCGTTGACGGCGACGATGAGCCGGTCGCCGAGTCGCCTGGCCTGCTGGAGATAGGCCACATGCCCGTCGTGCAGGATGTCGAAGCAGCCGTTGGTCATGACCAGACGCTCACCGGCGGCGCGCGCGGCCTCAGCCGCTGCGATCAACCCGGCGCGATCGAGGATCGGACGCCATTCGATACCGCGATGGGCGCGCTCCAGTTCGGCCGCGCCGACGCTGGCCGTGCCCAGCTTGCCGACGGCCAGACCGGCGGCACAGTTGGCCAGGGCGCAGGCTTCGGCCAGCTCGGCGCCGGCGGCCAGCGCGGCGGCCAGGGTCGCGATGACGGTATCGCCAGCGCCCGTGA
The DNA here is from genome assembly GCF_013385175.1 of Allochromatium humboldtianum. GTDB lineage: Bacteria > Pseudomonadota > Gammaproteobacteria > Chromatiales > Chromatiaceae > Thermochromatium > Thermochromatium humboldtianum. Next base: position 108,323 of record NZ_JABZEO010000009.1, read on the forward strand.
CGTCGAAGACCTCGCGCGCGCGGGTCGGCAGATGCAGCGCCTCGGCGCCTGCGCGCACCAGCAGCATTCCGCGCTCGCCGAGCGTCACCAGCAGCGCCTCCAGTCCCAGTTCGGCGCGCAGACGTTCGGCCCGTTCGATGAGCGTGGCGTCATCCGGGCAGGCGCCGACGATCTCCTCCAGCTCGGCACGGTTCGGCGTCAGCAGGGTGGCGCCCCGATAGCGGCTGAAATCGCGGCCTTTGGGGTCGATCAGGACCGGCTTGCCCTGGGCGCGAGCCATCCGGATGAGTCCTTGCGGATCGTCGAGCGTGCCCTTGGCATAGTCCGAGAGCAGCAGCAGATCACAGTCGGCGAACGCGGGCGCGACCAGTCCCGGCAGCGGGTCAGGCCCATTCGGCGCCAGCGAGCGCTCGAAATCCAGCCGGATGAGCTGTTGATGATGACTGAGCACGCGCAGCTTGGTGATGGTCGGCACGCCGGCGCGGCGTTCGAAACGGGTGGCGATCCCCTGCCCGCTCAGGCGCGTTTCGAGGATCGCGGCGGCCTCGTCGTCGCCGGTCACGCCGGCCAGCGTCACGCGCGCGCCGAGCATGGCCAGATTGAGCGCGACATTGGCCGCGCCGCCGGGCCGATCCTCGACGCCCTCGACATGCACCACAGGCACCGGCGCCTCGGGCGAGATGCGGCGTGTGGCGCCGGTCCAGTAGCGGTCGAGCATCAGATCGCCGGCTACCAGCACTCGGGCGCGCGCGAAATCAGGGAAGGTCTGGAGACCGAGGGGGAGTTTGCAGGCGGTCATCCTAGCTCCGGAGATCGATCAAGCGATCTGCACGATTTGATTGAGAATCGCACAAACTTCAGTGAACTGGGCCTCGCCGAGTCGCTTCATCGGATGGGGCCGGGCCTGCCTGACACGCCAATCGAAGGACTTCGGTTGATGGCACAGCACGAAGCTGGTTTTGTGCGCGCCCTGTTTGCGCGCGGTTCCAACGGCGACGGCAAATGGGTTGTCGGCATTGTATTCGGCCGTGGTCATGGGCAGACCGATGACCAGCGACGTGCGTTCGTTGAACAGGCGTGGCGACAGTACGAGAAAGGGATGGAGATCGCGCATTTCACGTCCAGCCTGCGGGTTGCAGTCGATCCAGATGATGTCCCGTCGATCGGGCGACCAGTTCGCCGCTGTGGTCCGACTCACCAACGCTCGGCCCCCAGAGGCTCGGTCTCGGCCATGACCTCGCCGCCATGGCGGGTCGGGTCATAGCGCGCCAGCCGTTGTTCCAGTGTGGGGTGTCTGTCGTCGACCGGAGCGATGATCACACGTCCATCCTCTGCAAAGACACGCACCCGCTGATCGACCTGCAGATGCGCTTCGCGCGCGATCGCCGCCGGAAGTCGCACCCCGAGGCTGTTACCCCAGTATTTGATATCGAGAAAGGCTTGAGTCACGATCGATCACCTGGCCGGATGGTTTAAATCGAGTTTAAACATGGCGACCTGGATTTGGCTAGCGCCCCGATCGGTCATGGATCGCGTCTAGGATGCGGTCCCGGCAGCCAGACGCCGACGCCACTCGATCAGTTCGGGTTTGGGCGCGTGCTTGACGGCGAGTTTCCACCAATAGCCGAGCCGATCGTCACCGAAGGAGATCGCCTTGCGCGGCAGTACCAGCGGGTGATCGTCCGGCCCAGCCGCGCCGCGCAGACAGGTCGTCGCGCTCCGGTAGCCGGCCTCCCCGGCCAGTTGCACCGTCGTCTGGTCGAAGCTGCCGAAGGGATAGCAGAGATGCAGCACGGGCGCGCCGAGCACGTCTTCGAGCGCCGCGCGGCTGTCGACGAGCTGACGGCGCTGAGCCTCGGGATCGAGCGTACCGAGCTTGAGATGATCGACGCTGTGAGAACCGATCGTGATGCCGGCCGCGTGCAGCTCGCGCAGACGCCCGGCGCTCATCAGGGTCGGGATCGGGCGGCCCGGATCCTTGGCGAACCATTCGGCGCGGCGTCCAAGCCAACCGCTGATGGCATAGACGGTCGCCGGAAAACCATGACGCTCCAGCACCGGCCAGGCATACTCGGCGAAGTTGTCATAGGCATCGTCGAAGGTCAGAACTACGGCACGCGCCGGTAGCGGACGCTCACCGCGCAGACCGGCCAGGGCGTCGTCGAGACCCAGCACCCGATAGCCGAGGCGCGCGAGCAGATCCATCTGAGCGGCGAAGCGCCGATGGTCGCAATAGTTGGCGCGATGTGCACGCATCGGCGCGAACACGCCGACCTGATGGTACATCAAAATCGACACCCTGTTTAAGCTAGGTTTCATGCGGGTTCTGTTATCCCCCTGTGCCTGTTTTTGCTATGTCCCCGACGATTCGCAGACCCGTTTCGATGCGCGCGGCGTGCTCGGCCAGGTGCTCCGGTGACAGATGCGCATACCGCTGGACCATAGCAATCGTCGACCATCCGCCCAACTCCTGGAGCACATGCAGTAGCGTCCCAGCCTGGACGTGCCAGCTCGCCCAGGTGTGCCGCAGATCGTGCCAGCGGAAGTTCTCGATCTCGGTCGCTCGACACGCCTTCGTGAATGTCGCGTGATCGGCGCGACGCATGGGCGTCCATTCGATGCGCCCCTTGCCGCATCCAGATAGAACGTCGGCAGGCTGCTGATGCCTTTCTCCAGGCCGAACTCCTTGCGCAGTCGCGCATAGGCGGCGTGACTGGCGCTGCCCTCCATGTGGAAGTTGGTCTTGAGCAGATAGACGATCTGGGAGAGCTTGGCCAGATCGGCGCTGTTGACCGTCTCCATCGCCTGCGGGATCTCGGGGTTCGGGATCTGGTAGGAGCCTGTCTTGCGGATCGAGGGCAGGACTTCGGACGTGACCCATTTCCTGAACCGGTGCGGAACTGTCCCCGGCTTGGTGGCGTTGCGGCAACGCAGGATCAGGGTGTAGAGGCCGGATTCGTTGATGATGCCGACTTTTCTTACACCTTCCGTCGTGTCGGTTAAACCGACACCCCTTTCGTCGTCGTCCAGTTTCTCAAGCGCATCGCGGTTGTTGACGATGCCGAGCGCCGCGCAAACATCAGTCGCGACGAACCAAGGGTCGCCGTCGACCATGAGACACGGACGTTGAAGGATTGGTCGAACGAGAAGGACAAGGGCGCGGTCGCGCTGGTGGCTGAAGATGCCATGACAGGCTCCTATTCAGGGTTATCAACGCCCACCGCCTGAGACCAATCAGGATGGTGGGTCGACTGTGGCGGGTTGGTCTACCTGGAATAGGAACAGGCGCATCTTGCGATGCCCCACACACAGCCGCCCCATAGGAACCGCTATGCTGCGCACATAAAAAACCGCACTGTCGAGGCGCGGTTGGTGCGCCTATTCTCCGGGAGACCAATCCCGATCGCTGATGTGCAGCGACCGGGACAGGCTATCCCCGAAGGCGCGCGGGTGTCACCTATCGATTCGAGCGGTAGGTCGATGAGCCGGTGATCTTGCCGTCCTTCATGCGGATCGTCTGGATCGTGTTGCCGCTCTGATACGTCCGGCTCTCATACGAGCCGCTCCGGTAGACGCTCGACGGCGTGCCCATGTCGTCCAGCAAGCGTTCAGTGCGCCGCCGACTTTGCTGGTCAGCTTGATCGGCCTGATATTGAGTCGCACGCATTTGAGTGATCGAGTTAGCGGCTTCAGCCTCCATGACCTGCTGATTGTAGGTCTCTTGCGCGGATCGATTTGCCGCTTCGACGCGCGCTGGGTCGCCCCATGCCGGGACCGCATCCAGAAAACGGACGCCCTCTCCGGTTTCCATTCGGTCGCGCTCGGCTTTCATGGCGCTGGCCGAAATGGACTGCCCTGCCGCTGGTGTTGCGATCAGAACGGCGAGCATGATGATTGTGGTCTTACGCATGGTCCTGCCTCCGTGTGTTGTTATGCCCTGCCAGTGTGGCCGACCCGTGGCGCGCGGTTGCTGCTCGTGGTCAACTTCAGCGGGCGGTCGTTAAGCGGTCAGCGCCCGCCGCGCAACCGCTCCAGCTCGGCCTGATAGCGCGCATTGGCGTTGGCTTCGTCCTGGGAGAGCGCCTGGAGGTAGGTTGCGCCGGCCTGATTGTTGTTGGCGCGTGCCCGATTTGCCTGGATCTCGGCCAGCGTGCGCTGATGCTCAGCGGCCAATTCGGCCTCATACAGCCGCCGATTGGCCTCGATCCGCATCGCGCGCCGCCGATCGATCCCGTCCTCGATCATCTGCTGATGCGTCTCGACCCGCTGCCGATGCGCTTCGATCTGGTCGGCGCTCGGTCGGTGGACGTCGACATCGATCGACTGAGCCTCAGTCGCGCATTGCGTCTGCGAGAAGATTGTCCGGCCGGTGGCCGGGTCGGTGCATTTGAACATCTGGGCCTGAACTGAGCCGCCGGTCAGTGTGGCGATGATGGCGAGTGCGAGCGTGGTCTTGCGCATGGTCCTGCCTCCGTGTGTCGTTGTTGGCTGTGCCGAAAACTGTGCCGGTACAGCATGGGTCGAGCATGGAAAATCCGTGGTTCTGGGCTGGAGTTGAACAGCGAGCGCGGCGTATGCTGTTGTTTTATAAGTTATAGCTGTCGATTCGGCTGGTACATGAGTATCGAAACGCGCGGCCTGGATGGCGTGAACATCGGCGTCCCTCAGGCGATCGAAGCCGCCGTCTCGCGGACACTCGCCCTCACCCGCTCGTGTTCACGGATCACCGGACGCGCGGACAGATAGGTCTCGACCAGTGCATAGAGTTCGAGCGCGGCGCGCTTGGCGCGGTCGAGCGCCAGACGGTCGAAGCAGATCTGAGTCGGCTTGACGCGCAGATAGGAATCGGGACCGGCGCAACGCTCGAAGATGGCGCGCGCCTCGCGCTCGAAGGCCGCGAAATCGGTGCGAATCCGGACATCGGCCTCGGGCGACAGGGTGACATAGTCCCAGAGCACGTCGGCCGAAGTCTCGGCGCTGCGGATCACGATATAGGGGGTGCGTGTCTGGCGGCAATGATGGAACCAATCGGTATCCATGAACGGATCCCGGGCATCGACCAGATCGAAAGTCGCCTCTGACATGACAGTCTCTCTCGTGCTGTATCCTTGTGACATCGTCGTGAACCGACCACGGGCCGGCACTCGGATCTCGGGTGGTTCGCGCCAGCGAGTCGGCTCCCGACGCGGTTTGGTCTGTGATCGGGTTCCAAGGATGAACCCTCGCGGACGCCCTGTCGATTCTGGATCTCCCCAAGTTCAACCATCGCCTCGTCATTGCGTTTATGTCTCCAAACACCCAACCCCCTTCCCCCCGGCGCGTCATCGTCGGTCTCTCCGGCGGCGTCGATTCAGCCATCGCCGCCCATCGGCTGCTCGAACAGGGCTATGCGGTCGAGGCGCTGTTCATGAAGAACTGGGAGGAGGACGACGCCGAGGGTTACTGCGCCGCCGCCGAGGATCTGGCCGACGCGCGCGCGGTGGCCGAGCGGCTCGGGATCCGGCTGCATACGGTCAACTTCTCGGCCGAGTACTGGGATCGGGTCTTCGAGTATTTTCTGCGCGAATACCAGGCGCTGCGCACGCCCAACCCGGACGTGCTCTGCAACCGCGAAATCAAGTTCGCCGCCTTCCTCGACCATGCGCTCGGCCTGGGCGCCGAGGCGATCGCGACCGGACACTATGCCCGGGTCGTCGCCGACGCGCAGGGCGGCTATCACCTGCATCGCGCCGTCGACGCCGACAAGGATCAGACCTATTTCCTGCATCTGCTCGACCAGGAGCAGTTGTCGCGCGCGTTGTTTCCGCTCGCCGATCTCACCAAGGGCGAGGTGCGCGCCCTGGCCCGCCGACTCGGTCTGGCCAATGCCGCCAAGAAGGACAGCACCGGCATCTGCTTCATCGGCGAGCGGCGTTTCAGCGACTTCCTCGCCCGCTATCTGCCGCGCGAGCCGGGACCGATCGAGACGCCCGAAGGCGTGCGGCTCGGCGAGCATCACGGGCTGGCCTATTACACCCTCGGCCAGCGTCAGGGACTCGGGATCGGCGGAGTCAGTCAGGGACGCGAGGCGCCCTGGTATGTCGCTGTCAAAGACAGCGCGAACAACCGGCTGATCGTGGTCCAGGACAGCCGGCATCCGCTGCTGATGTCGACCGGGCTGGAGGCGCTCCAGCCCCACTGGATCAGCGGCCGGGCGCCCGAGACGCCGTTTCGCTGTCTGGCGCGCCTGCGCCATCGCCAAGCGTTGCAAGCCTGCGAACTGGTCGAGATCGGGGCCGATGGATGCCGGGTGCGCTTCGACGAGCCGCAGCGTGCGGTCACGCCCGGTCAGTCGGTCGTCTTCTATCAGGGAACTGAGTGTCTGGGCGGGGCCGTCATCGAGCGTGGCTTGGCGTCCTGAGCCTCGAATGCGTTGTAAGATGGCGTCATCTGCCACAACGTATTGCGATCGAGATCCCTGTCCATGCCCCATACAAACCTGGAGCGCACCATCGCCCTCGCCGGCCTCTATCAGGCCGTCAACTGCGTCATCCGCATCGCCCGCCAGGGTTCGGTCGATGCCGAGATCATGCAGCCCTGCATCTACAGTCTGTTCCAGGTCGATGCCGAGAACGTCGAGTCGGTCTTCGGCGAGCCGGGCGTGCTGGCCAATGGCGCGCGCCGGCTCGTCGCCCAGTTGACCGGCCGGCCCGAGCGCGACCTGGAGCTGACGCGCTATGCGGTCCAGGTCATCAAGCTCGAACGCGAGCTGGCCAGACGGCCCGACCTGCTCGACATCATCGCCGAGGGCATCCGCGAGGCGCAGTCCAAGCGCGTCCATTTCGACCTGCTCCACCCCAATCTGCTGGCCCATTTCGCTGATCTCTACAGCCAGACGCTCAGTCATCTGCAACCGCGTATCCTGATCCACGGCGACCCGTTGCATTTGCGCAATCCAGACAACCAGAACCGGCTGCGCGCGCTGCTGCTGGCGGCGGTGCGCGCGGCGCGGCTGTGGCGTCAGGTCGGCGGCTCGCGCTGGCAACTGCTGTTTCGCAACCGGCCGATCCTGGAAGACGCACAGCATTATCTACAGGGAGCCTCATACTCGGGTTCGGGTTCTGAGCCTGAAAAATGAAACCGCTCGCGTTACCCGCCTCGCAGCTCATCTGGCTGGCCACCGCCGGCCTGGCCGTGGTCGTCGGCATCGGTCTTGCCACCCATGCAGCCACCCGGCAGACCCTCGATCAGCTCGCCTTCGAGAGCGAACAAGTCGTCACGCTCAATACGGAAAATCTGGAACGGATGCTGATCGAGGTCAGCCGCGACCTGGGCTATCTGGCGCGCGGCCGTCCACTGAGCGAAGCGATTGCCGACACCATCCCTGGCAAACTCGACAGCGTGCAGCATGACTGGCGCCTCTTCGCCTCGGCCAAGCCGCAATACGACCAGATCCGCTGGATCGACGAGAACGGACAGGAACGCGTCCGCGTCAATCAGTCGCCGAACGGCCCGGTGGCCGTCGCGGAGGCTGAGCTACAGAACAAGGCCGATCGCTACTACTTCGTCGAGGCCATGCGGCTGTCACCCGGCGACATCTATGTCTCGCCGCTGGACTTGAACATCGAGCACGGCATCATCGAACAGCCGCGCAAGCCAATGCTGCGTCTGGCCAAGCGTCTGTTCGACCGTGACGGCCACAGTCGCGGCATCGTCATCGTCAACTATCTGGCGCTCAATCTGCTCGAGGCCCTGGCCAATCAACACCGCTCCAACATCTGGCTGCTAAATCCGGACGGCTATTGGCTTCGCGGCCCTGATGCGGCCGACGAATGGGGCTTCATGTTCGAGCGTCCGGATCTCTCGCTGGCGCGACGCTATCCGATGGTCTGGGCGCGCATCCTCCAGGAGCGAAGCGGGCAGTTCGAGACGGCAAACGGGATCTGGAGCTTCGATACCGTGGTCCCGGCGGTGGTGATGGCCGGCGATCAGGGTGCGCGCCCGCTCCAGTCCGGAACCGACGCATGGCCGGGCGACACCTCGCTCACCGGCCAGGGCGACGCCTTCTGGAAAGTGGTCAAGAATGTGCCCCGGACCGAATACCGGGCCGAGCTTCAGGCGGTCTGGCTACGCTATGGCAGTTTGTTGCTCGGACTGCTGGCGATCGTCTTTGGGGCGGCGTATTCGCTGCGGCGCAGTCAGCAACGCGAGATCGAGGCGCACCAGACGCTGGCGCATCGCGAAACCGCCGAGGCACAGGCGGCCAACGAGGCCAAGAGCGCCTTTCTGGCCAACATGAGTCATGAAGTGCGAACACCCATGAACGCGGTGCTCGGCTTTCTCGACATGCTGCTCGACACCCCGCTCGATCAGGAACAGCGCACTCTGGTGCAAAAGGTCAAGCACTCGGCACGGGCGCTGTTGGGTATCCTCAACGACATTCTCGACTTCTCCAAGATCGACGCCGGCAAGGTGGAACTGGAGTCCACGCCGTTCCGGCTCGAACAGGTACTGCGTGAATGCGTCGAGCTGTTCGATATCACGGCGACCGAGAAAGGTCTGGAGGTGATCATCGACGCCCCGGCGGCACTCATCGGACGCTATCGCGGTGATCCGCTGCGCTTGAGCCAGATCCTCAACAACCTGCTCGGCAACGCCATCAAGTTCACTGAGCACGGGAGCGTGGTGATCGCCGTGCAGGCCTGCGGCGACGACGAAGACCGACAGCGCCGGCTGCGCTTCGAGGTGCGCGACACGGGGATCGGTCTGAGTTCCGAACTGACCGCGCGATTGTTCCAACCCTTCATTCAGGCCGATGTCTCCACCACGCGCCGCTTCGGCGGCACGGGTCTCGGACTGACCATCTGCAAGCGTCTCGTCGAACTGATGGGTGGAGCGATCGGCGTCGACAGCGAGGCGGGCGCCGGGGCAACGTTCTGGTTCGAGCTGCCGCTCGAGATCGAGGCGGGCGGAGAGGCGGCACCGCCGTCGCGTCTCAGACGCGAGCGCGTACTGGTGGTCGACGATCACGACGGCGCGCGGGCCGTCCTGGAACGCCGTCTGGTGAAGTGGGGGTTCGATGTCGACTGTCTGGCGGATGCCGAAAGCGCGCTCCAGTCGATCCTTCAGGCCGCGACCACCGGGCGCCCCTTCTCGCTGCTGCTCGTGGACTGGCGAATGCCCCACAAGGATGGTCTGTGGCTGCTGGCGCAGCTGCACGCCGCTCAGACCACCGGACGACTCAAGCGCACGCCGAGCGTGGTCATGGTCACGGCGCACGAGCGCCATGCTCTGTTGCGGGCGGCGGCCGACGGGCCGGTGCTTCCGGATGCCGTTTTGAGCAAGCCCGTCACCTCCTCGCAACTCTTGGACACCATCGCCGACTTGCAGCGCCACGGTTTCGTGCATCTGCCCGAGACCGAGTCCGGTGTCGTTGATCTCCAGACCCGCGCCGCGCGTATCCGAGGGGCTGAGTTGCTGCTGGTGGAGGACAACCCGACCAATCAGGAGATCGCCCAAGCGATGCTGCGCAAGATGGGATTGCGGGTGAGCCTGGCCAACAATGGTCGCGAAGCCTTGGACTGGCTCGCCGAGCACGAGGCCGACCTGGTCCTCATGGATCTGCAGATGCCGGTGATGGGCGGACTCGAAGCCACGGCCGCCATTCGCGCCACGGATCGGGGGCGGGAACTGCCGATCATCGCCATGACCGCCGCCGCCTTTGCGGACGACCGTCAGCGTGTACTCGACGCCGGCATGAACGATTATGTCAGCAAGCCCGTCGACCCCCAGCAACTGCTCGTCACCCTGCTGCGCTGGCTGCCGGAGCGAGCGGATACGGGCGCCCCGGCACCGACGGTCACGGCAATGCCCTCTGCCACGACCGAGCCATTGGTCGCTGCGCCGCCAGAGCCGGAGATCCGGCTCGCCGGATTCGATCTGACCGCGACCCGGCGCCGGCTGGACGGCGATGAGCCCTTGCTGATCCGGATTCTGCGTGGCTTCATGCGCGACTTTGCGGATTGGCCTGCCGAGTTCGCCGCCGCGCGCGCCGAGAACGATACGAGCCGCCTGCAACATCAGGCCCACACACTGAAGGGGGCCGCCGCCAATGTCGGCGCCGTCGAGGTCGCGACGACGGCCGTGGCCCTTGAACAGGCGCTGATCGAAGGGGCTGAAGCGCACCGGATCGACGCGCTCCAGACACGGTGTCTGACCGCGCTGACTGCCGCCATCGAGGCGCTACGCGACTACTTGGTCGACGATCTGCCGACACCTGTCTTGTATCAAACCGACACCGCGCTCACGGCCGCTTTGGCCGATCTCGCTGAACTGAAATCGCTGTTGACCCGGCATCGGCTGGTGCCGGAGTCGTTGCTTCAGCGTCTGCGCCAACATCTCGGTGTCCATCCGGCCGCGACCATGCTGGAGCGGCTGATCGAGCGGATCCAGTCGTTCGACTTCAAGGCGGCGCTGGACGAACTTGACGCATTGCAACGAACGATCGAATCCTGAACGCATGACCACACCACCCTTGTCCACCTCGAACCTCGACTGGACCCAGCCCCCGAGCATGGCCGTGGACGCCGACGAACTCCCACGCCTATTGCTGATCGACGATGATCCGAGCAGTCTGCGTCTGGCCGCCGGCATCCTCGGATCGGACTACACCCTCATCTTCGCCACCTGCGGTCGTGACGCACTCGATCTGGTGGCCGAAACGCCTGAGCTGATCCTGCTCGACTACCAGCTCCCGGACATCGACGGTTTGGAGGTGTGCCGCCGCTTCAAAGCCGATCCGGCCAGTGCCGACATCCCGGTGATCTTCATCACCGCCGATCAGGATCCGGTCCTGGAGGCCGCCGGACTCGAGGCCGGAGCCGTGGATTTCGTCACCAAGCCTTACTCGGCGGCCGTGCTGCGCGCGCGGGTGCGCACCCATATCCTGCTCAAGCGCAAGACCGACTTGCTCGCGCGACTCGCTCACCTCGATGGTCTCACCAATGTCGCCAACCGGCGGAGTTTCGATCAGATTCTGGAGAAGGAGTGGCGACGCGCTCAGCGCAGTGGCCGCCCCGTATCGCTGGTGATGATCGATGCCGATCACTTCAAGGACGTCAACGACGCCTGGGGGCATCAGATGGGCGACGAGTGTCTGCGCGGCATCGCCCATTTGGCCGCTTCGCAGATCCGGCGTCCGGCCGACTTGCTGGCGCGCTACGGCGGCGAGGAGTTCGTGCTGCTACTGCCGGAGACCGATGCCCATGGGGCCAGACAGTTGGCCGAAGCCATCCGCGCCGGGATCGAATCTGGATTTGCGCAACCGGCCAAGCAGGGAGAAGGTCCGGCACTGACGGCCAGCCTTGGTTGCGCCACCCTGATCCCCAGCCCCGGTGATCGGCCCGAAACGCTGGTACAACTGGCCGACCGCAACCTCTACCTGGCCAAGTCCAATGGACGCAACCGGGTGGAGCCGGCCGAGGACACGCCCTGACCCTCCCCGAGCGCTCGCCTATCCAAACGACAGCCTTTCGTTGCAGTGCAGCATATGGAATATCCCAGCACCGGACGCTAGAATCGAGCGCTCCAAACGATAACTAGCCGATCCATGCCACCGGAGCCCTCGATGCCCAATAGCTTCAACGCCAAGTCCAACCTGAACGTCGCCGGCCAGGAGTACGAGATCTTCAAGCTCGACGCCGTGCCGAACAGTGCGCGCCTGCCGTTCTCGATCAAAATCCTGCTGGAGAACCTGCTGCGCAACGAGGACGGCGTGACCGTCACGCGCGAGGACATCGAGTATTTCAGCCAGTGGAACCCCCAGGCCGAGCCTGACAAGGAAATCCAGTACCGCCCGGCGCGGGTGCTGATGCAGGACTTCACCGGCGTGCCGGCGGTGGTGGATCTGGCGGCGATGCGCGATGCCATGCGCGCGCTCGGCGGCGATCCGACCCGAATCAACCCGCTCCAGCCCGCCGAGCTGGTCATCGATCACTCGGTGCAGGTCGATCACTTCGGTTCGGATGGGGCGTTCGCGCTCAACGCGGAGCTTGAGTTCCAGCGCAATCAGGAGCGCTACAAGTTCCTCAAGTGGGGCCAGCAGGCGTTCGACGGCTTCAAGGTCGTGCCGCCGGATACCGGCATCGTGCATCAGGTCAATGTCGAGTATCTGGCGCGGGTGGTCTTCCCCAAGCCGGTCGACGGCACGACCCAGGCGTATTTCGATACCTGTGTCGGCACCGATTCGCATACGACCATGGTCAATGGCATCGGCGTGCTCGGCTGGGGCGTGGGCGGCATTGAGGCCGAGGCGTCGATGCTGGGTCAGCCGGTGTCGATGCTGGTGCCCAAGGTCGTGGGCTTCAAGCTCACAGGTACGCTCAAGGAAGGCGTGACCGCGACCGATCTGGTGCTGACCATCGTCGAGCAACTGCGCAAGCATGGTGTGGTCGGCAAGTTCGTCGAGTTCTATGGCCCGGCGATCGCCAGCCTGCCGATGGGCGAGCGCAACACCATCGCCAACATGGGGCCTGAATACGGCGCGACCTGTGGCCTGTTCCCCATCGATCAGGTCACGCTCGACTATCTGCGTCTGACCGGACGCGACGAGGCGCAGATCGCGCTGGTCGAGGCCTACTGCAAAGCGCAGGGCGTGTGGCACACCGCCGATGCGCCCGAGGCCGAGTATTCCGAGACCCTGGAGCTGGATCTGGGCGATGTGGCGCCCTCGCTCGCCGGACCGAAGCGTCCGCAGGATCGCGTCGCGCTCACCGACATGGCGAGCCACTTCCCCAAGGCACTCGCCGCGCTCAAGGCCGAACGCAATCTGCCCACCAAGGGCGCGGCCAAGGCGGTGATCGACGGCCAGGAGGTCGAGATCTCGGACGGCTCGATCGTGGTCGCGGCCATCACCTCCTGTACCAATACCTCGAACCCCAGCGTGCTGATCGGCGCGGGACTGGTGGCCAAGAAAGCCGTGGCGCTGGGTCTGAAGCGCGCGCCCTGGGTCAAGACCGCCTTCGGTCCTGGCTCGATGGCCGTCACCCGCTATCTCGACCGCGCCGGGCTGACCGAACCGCTCAAGGCGCTCGGCTTCCACAACGTCGGCTATGGCTGCACGGTCTGTATCGGCAACACCGGCCCGCTGCCCGAGCCGGTCTCCAAGGCTATCGCCGACCATGAGCTGTGCGCGGTCTCGATCCTGTCGGGCAACCGTAACTTCGAGGGCCGGGTCCATGCCGAGGTGCGCATGAACTATCTGGCCAGCCCGCCGCTGGTCGTGGCCTATGCTATCGCCGGTCGCATCGACATCGATCCCTACAACGACCCGCTGACCACGGATGCCAACGGCAAACCGGTCTATCTGAAGGACATCTGGCCGACCCAGGACGAGATCAACGCGGCGATTGCCGAGTTCGTCACGCCGGCTGAGTTCACGGCGGCCTATGCCGATGTGTTCGCCGGGGATGCGCGCTGGCAGTCGCTCGACGCCGTGGCCACCCAGACCTACGACTGGCCGGCTGATTCGACCTATATCCAGGAACCGCCTTACTTCAAGGGCATGAGCCTGGAGGTCGCCCCGGTCGAAGACATCAGCGGCGCGCGCTGTCTGGCCGTGCTCGGCGACTCCATCACCACCGACCACATCTCGCCGGCCGGTTCGATCAAACCCAACTCGCCGGCCGGCCAGTATCTGATCGAAAAGGGCGTCGATCCCAAGGACTTCAACAGCCTGGGTTCGCGGCGCGGCAACCACGAAGTCATGATGCGCGGCACCTTCGCCAACATCCGCCTGCGTAATCTGATGGCGCCGGGCACCGAGGGCGGCGTGACCCTGCATCAGCCCAGTCAGGAACAGCTGTCGATCTATGACGCGGCTATGCGCTATCAGACCGAGGGCACGCCCGCCATCGTCATCGCCGGCAAGGAGTACGGTTCGGGTTCCTCGCGCGACTGGGCGGCCAAGGGTCCGCGTCTGCTCGGCATCCGCGCGGTCATCGCCGAGAGCTATGAGCGCATCCACCGCTCCAATCTGGTCGGCATGGGCATTCTGCCGCTTCAGTTCCTGGCGGGTGACAATGCCGCGTCGCTCGGTCTGACCGGCACCGAGACCTTCGACATCGTCGGTCTGAACGGCGGCGAGGCCAAGCAGGTCGAAGTCCGTGCGACCGGCGCCGACGGCTCGGTGAAGACCTTCCAGGCGCGGGTGCGCATCGATACGCCGAACGAGGTGGATTACTACCGTCACGGCGGTATCCTCCAGTACGTGCTGCGCAAGCTCGCGGCCTGATCGGCCATCCCGCCCGACGACCGTGGCCGGCAAGCCTACGCTTGCGGGAACCCGGTCGTCGAAGTCCGGTCCCACGGGCCGGTTCAGCACGGATCAACTCAACATCACTCGAACGCCGACATCACAGGCGTTCGTCCACCAGAGGTGGCGAACCCATGTCCGTGATCCTCGATCTCACCATTTTCCCGACCGATCAGGGGAGCAGTCTCAGCCGGTTCGTCGCACCCGTGATCGCCATGATCCGCGACAGCGGATTCGAGCATCAGCTCTCGCCTATGGGCACCCAGGTCGAAACCGACACTCTGCCCGAGGCGCTGGCCATCATCGAGCGCGCCAACGCCATCCTGGAAGGATTCGGCGCCGAGCGCGTCTATGTGGTCGCTAAATTCGACATCCGCCCCGGAGCGAGCGGACGTCTGACCGGCAAGCTCGACTCGGTACGCCGCCGGCTCGACGCATCGGCGGCTGGCCAGTCATGAAGGTCGCCATCTTCTCCGATGTCCAGGGCAACCTGCCCGCCATGGACGAGGCCATCAGCCATATCCTCGACTGGGGGCCAGATCTGGTGGTCATGGCCGGGGATCTCATCAATCGCGGCCCCAGCAGTCTGGCCTGTCTAGAGCGCTTCGATGAATTGAGGCGCACGTGCGGCTGGCTGCCGGTCAATGGCAATCACGAGACCTGGATTCTACGCTGCGGACGTGAACCGCCGCGCGATGCGCTCGAAGCCGAGATGCGGCTGTTCGCCGACTGGACCTACCGGCAGATCGAACCCCGGCTCGACGCGCTCGTCGACTGGCCGGATCATCTCTGCTTCAACGCCGGCACCAACGACTCCTGGGTGCATGTTACCCATGGCACCATGGTCAGCAATCGTCACGGCATCGGTGCACGCTCAACAGATGAAGAACTGCGCGGCACCGTGCCCGACGATCTAGCGCTCTTCGTCACCGCCCACACCCATCGCCCGCTGGAGCGGGTGCT
The DNA here is from genome assembly GCF_013385175.1 of Allochromatium humboldtianum. Lineage (GTDB taxonomy): Bacteria > Pseudomonadota > Gammaproteobacteria > Chromatiales > Chromatiaceae > Thermochromatium > Thermochromatium humboldtianum. The sequence goes on from NZ_JABZEO010000009.1 coordinate 123,576, forward strand.
CGACGGCTTGCCCATCCTCAATGTCGGCTCGGTCGGCTCGCCTTTCGATGGCGATCCGCGCGGGAGTTTTGCCTTGCTGACGTTCGAGCGCGACGCCTGGAACTGGAAGATCGTGCGCTTCGCCTATGATCGCCAACAGGCCGCGCGCGACTTCGACGACCTCGGCTTCATCGAGCACGGCGGGCCGCTGGCGCGCATCCTGTTCGAGGAATGGAAACGCGCCCGACCGCTGATGCCGCTGTGGCGTCGCGATTTTGAGACGGCGGTGCTGGCCGGCGAGCGCGCGCTGCAACCGGCGGTCGATGAATTCCTGTCGACGCTCGACTGAGCGGCATCGAACGATTGCAATGTACTGAACGATACGCCGACACAACGCCTCGATGAGCAACGGAAAACCGCAGGATCAGAGCCAACTCAAGTGGATCGCTGACTTCATCTGGAACATCGCCGACGATCGGCTGCGCGATGTCTATGTGCGCGGCAAGTACCGTGACGTGATCCTGCCCTTCACCGTGCTGCGGCGGCTCGACGCCGTGCTCGAAGCGACGAAGGACGCGGTGCTGGAGCGCAAGAAGTTCCTCGACACGCACAAGGTGGCTGAGCAGGACGGCGCGCTGCGTATGGCGGCAGGCCAAGCCTTCTACAACGTCTCGGAATTCACGCTGGCCAAGCTGAAAGCCAGTGCGGCAGGCCAGCGCCTACGCGATGACTTCATGGCGTATCTGGACGGCTTCTCGCCCAACGTGCAGGAAATCCTCACCAAGTTCAACTTCCGCAACCAGATTCAAAAGCTGGTGGATTCCCACGTCCTGGGCTACCTGATCGACGACTTCCTCGACCCTGAGGTCAATCTCGCGCCGTTGCCGGTGAAGGATGCCGACGGCCGCATCAAGCTGCCCGCGCTGGACAACCACGGCATGGGCACGGTGTTCGAGGAGCTGATCCGCCGCTTCAACGAAGACAACAACGAAGAGGCCGGCGAGCACTTCACCCCGCGCGACGTGGTGCAGCTCATGGCCAAGCTGTTGTTCCTGCCGGTGGCCGACCGGATCGAGTCCAGCACCTATTCGCTCTATGACGGCTCCTGTGGAACGGGTGGAATGCTGACCGTTGCCGAAGAAGCCTTGCATGAACTGGCCGAGCAGCACGGCAAGGACGTGTCGATCCACCTGTTCGGACAGGAGATCAGCGACGAAACCTACGCCATCTGCAAGGCCGACCTGCTCTTGAAGGGCGAAGGCGCGGAGGCCGAGAACATCGTCGGCGGCGCGGACAAATCCACCTTGTCCGCCGACCAGTTCCGCAGCCGCGAATTCGATTTCATGATCTCCAACCCGCCCTACGGCAAGAGTTGGAAGACCGATCTGGAGCGCATGGGCGGCAAGAAGGGATTCGACGACCCGCGCTTCATCGTCAGCCACGCGGGCAACAACGAGTTCAAGCTCATCACCCGCTCCAGCGACGGGCAGCTCATGTTTCAGGTGAACAAGCTGCAAAAGATGAAGCACCACACGCTATTGGGCAGCCGCATTGCGTTGGTGCATAACGGCTCGGCGCTGTTCACCGGCGACGCCGGCCAGGGCGAGAGCAACATCCGCCGCTGGGTGCTGGAAAACGACTGGCTCGAAGCCATCATCGCCCTGCCGCTCAACATCTTCTACAACACCGGCATCGCCACCTATATCTGGGTGCTGGCCAACAAGAAGGCCGAAGCGCGTCGTGGCAAGGTGCAGTTGATCGACGCCTCGCCGTGGTTCCAGCCACTGCGCCGCAACCTAGGCAAGAAGAACTGCGAACTCTCGGATGGAGACATCCGGCGAATCCTCGACCTCTACCTCGGCGAAGTGCAGGAAACCGCCCAGTCCAAATGGTTCGACACCCTGGACTTCGGCTACTGGAAGATCACCGTCGAGCGCCCGCTGCGCCTGAAAAGCCAGCTCTCCGACGAACGCATCGAGCCGCTGCGTTTTGCCTCCGGCGATGAGGCGCTGCGCGCTGAGATCTACGCCACCCACGGCGAGGCGCTCTATACCGAGTTCGCCAAGCGCAAGCCGGCCATCGAGGCGTGGCTCAAGGCTGAGGACGAGAACGAAGACGACGACGGCGATGACAGCGGTGATGACAGTGAGGCGCCCGTCGCGCGCAAGGCTGTGCCCGCCAAGCGCCGCAAGAAGCTGCTCGACGCCTCGACGTGGCAGCGTGACAAGGGGCTGATGGAGGTGGCGCGACGGGCGCAGAAGGCTTTGGGCAGCGCCGTGTTCGACGATCACAATGCGTTCCGCTCCCGCTTCGATGCGGCGCTCAAGGCGCAGGGCGACAAGCTCGGGGCGTCGGAGAAGAAGGCCATCTACAAGGCGGTGAGCTGGCGCGACGAAACTGCGCCGCCGGTCGTCGCCAAGCGCAGCAAGCTCAAGGCGGGCGAGCATTTCGAGTCCGGCTTCGATGGCGTGTACCTGGAAACCGTGGGCAAGGATCGCTTCATGGTCGAGTACGAACCCGACAGCGAGCTGCGCGATACCGAACAGGTGCCGTTGAAGGAACCGGGCGGCATCGACGCCTTCTTCGCTCGCGAAGTGCTGCCGCATGCGCCGGACGCCTGGATCGCCACGGACAAGACCCAGATCGGCTACGAAATTTCCTTCGCTCGCTACTTCTACAAGCCCGCGCCGTTGCGCACGCTGGCCGAAATCCGCGCCGACATCCTGGCGCTGGAACAGCAGAGCGAAGGGTTGCTGCATCGGATCGTGGGGGGCGCGTGATGGCAGTGGCGTTTGCAAGCCCTTACCCGAGCTATCGGGAGTCTGGGCTGACATGGTTACCAAGCATTCCCAGCCACTGGGCGACGGTCAGGGCAAAGAATCTAGCTTCGCTTATTCAAACAGGCCCGTTTGGCTCCCAATTACATAGCGATGACTACGTTTCTGGCGGAATTCCTGTCATCAATCCATTGCATTTGGTGGCAGGGCGTATCAAGCCAAATGCCAAAGCAAGAGTATCGAAAGAAAAAGTGGCGGAACTTTCTCGTCACAAACTGCAGTTTGGTGACATTGTCTTTGCGCGCCGTGGAGACTTGGGGCGTTCAGCGGTCGTCACAGAATCTGAGGTCGGTTGGCTTTGTGGCACTGGCTCAGTGCTTTTTCGCCCACTGCACGATGGGCACCCGGAGTTCATTTCTCGTTTAATACAAACGCCGATGTACAAAGGGATGTTGGTTGCTTCATCCGTTGGCTCAACGATGGCCAATCTTAATCCAGCAACGCTAAGCGCGCTTCCAATCACACTCCCTCCGCGCCCCGAACAAGACCAGATCGTTGCCTACCTGCGCGCGCAGGACGCGCACATCGCCCGCTTCATCAAGGTCAAGCGCGAACTCATAAAGCTGCTCACTGAGCAGAAGCAAACCATCATTGAGGGAGCGGTAACGCAAGGTCTTGATGCCGCCACGGAGAAGCGTGATTCAGACATCGGCTGGATGATGCATATCCCGGCACATTGGGAAACGTGTAAGCTCAAGCATGTTGCGATTTTCAATCCATCGCGATCGGAGAGCACTGCGTTTCGCCTTAGCGACGCCTCGGTGTCGTTCCTGCCGATGGAGTGCATTACGACAGATGGAAAACTACAGCGTGTTGAGAACAGAAAGACCTCGGAAGTTTGGGAGGGCTACACCTACTTCCGTCGCAACGATGTGGTGATGGCGAAAATCACGCCGTGCTTCGAGAACGGGAAAGGCGGATTGCTTGACACGCTACCGACCGAAATTGGCTTTGGCACAACGGAGTTCATTGTGCTCAGGGCGATGGAGCGGCGAATTCGACCGGCGTTCTTGGCGACGTTGTTGTCGCTCAGGATATTCCGCGCTCTTGGCACCGACGCGATGACGGGAGCAGCTGGTCAGCAGCGCGTGCCGCTCAGCTTCGTCAAGAACTTCGGAATCGCTCTGCCCCCGCTGGACGAACAGGACCGGATTCTGGGCGCGCTCCAAACTGCAACAGCAGAACAAGACATCATCATCGAAAAAACTCGGAGCGAGATCGCCCTGATCCGCGAATACCGCGACCGCCTGATTGCCGATGTGGTCACGGGCCAAGTGGACGTGCGCGGCTGGCAGCCCGGCCCGGATGACGTTGTGGATGATACGGCGCTGGCTGCGCTCGGCGATGACCCGGAGGATGGGACCGAAGCGGAAGATGGCGATGGCGACGAGTAAGAAATCCACCGCCAAGAAGCCCGCGCCAGCGGCACAGGAAACCACCGCCGCGCCCGCACCGGACGCGCTGATGCAGCGTGTTGTCGAGATTCTGGAGGGGGCGCGCGGACAGGTTGTTCGTGCGGTCAATGCCTCCACCGTCACCGCCTACTGGCTGATAGGGCGTGAACTGGTCGAAGCCATGCAGCACGGCGAGCAACGCGCCGCCTACGGTCAAACGCTCATCGCACAGCTGGCGGAGCAACTGACGGCACGTTACGGCAAGGGCTTTTCGGCGGCCAACCTGAAGAATTTTCGCCAGTTCTATCTGGTCTATGCCGACCGGATTCTCTCCCCGCCGAGTAGAGAATCGGCGGCTCCAATTCGCTACCCGGTGGGTAGCGAATCCCTGGACTTGCCAGTGAGTCACCCGCCGGGCGGCGAATGGCCCGCCTTCGACCCCCAGTTGAGCTGGTCGCACTACCGGGCGCTCATGCGCGTGGACAAGCCCGAGGCGCGGCGCTTCTACGAGCAGGAGTGCGTGCGCGCCCAGTGGTCACGCCGCGACCTGGAGCGGCAGATCAACAGCCTGTACTACGAACGCCTGCTCGCCGGCAGCGACAAGGCGGGAATGCTGGCCGAAGCGCGCAGCGATGCGGATCTGCTACGCCCCATCGACGTGCTCAAAGACCCTTATGTGCTGGAGTTCCTTGACCTGCCGGACGTGCCGCGCCTGCGTGAAAGCCAGCTTGAAGACGCCATCATCACCCGCTTGCAGCAGTTTTTGCTGGAGTTGGGACGGGGCTTTTCCTTCGTGGCGCGGCAGCAGCGGCTGCGTTTCGAGGACAAGGATTTCTATGTCGATCTGGTGTTCTACAATTACCTGCTCAAATGCTTCGTGCTGGTGGATTTGAAGATTGGCGAGCTGACACATCAAGACATCGGCCAGATGGACGGCTATGTGCGGATGTATGAGGAGCAACGCCGTATCGACGGCGATAACCCCACGATTGGCCTGATTCTGTGCTCGGAGAAGAACGAGGCCGTCGCCCGCTATTCCGTGCTGCAAGACAGCCAGCAGCTTTTCGCCTCGCGCTACCGGCTGACCTTGCCCAGCGAGGAGGAGTTGCAGCGCGAACTGCAACGCGAACGGGCCTTGATCGAGAACCGTGCACCGCAAGGAGAGGAAGATGGCGATGGGGAAGAAGACTGAATCTGCTGTGGCCTCGAACGCACTGCTTGCCGAACTGCGTGACCTGATCGAGTCTGCTCGCCAGCACGTTGCGCAGACCGCCAATGCCACGCTGACCATGCTGTATTGGCATGTGGGGCAGCGCATCCGGGGCGAGGTTTTGAAGGAGACACGCGCAGGGTATGGCAAGGAGATTCTTGCGACACTGTCGCAAGAATTGGCAAAGGACTACGGCAAGGGCTTCAACATGTCGGCATTAACCCGCATGGCCAAATTTGCCGAGGTGTTTCCGGACGAGGAAATTGTCGTATCGCTGTCGCGACATTTGAGCTGGAGCCATTTCATCGAAATCCTGCCGCTCAAACAGCCGCTGGAGCGCGAGTACTACGCCGAGTTGTGCCGCGTCGAGCGCTGGAGCGTGCGCACCCTGCGCGAGCGCATCGGCAGCCAGTTGTATTTGCGCACGGCCATCGCCAAACAACCCGAAGCGGTGGTGAAAGCGGAAATCAGCCACCTGCGCGACGGCGGCCAGATGACCCCAGACCTGGTGTTCCGCGACCCCTACATGCTGGACTTTCTGGGCCTGCCGCAGGACTACAGCGAGCGTGATCTGGAGGACGCCATCCTGCGGGAGATGGAGCGCTTCCTGCTGGAGCTGGGCGTGGGTTTCACCTTCGTGGCGCGGCAGAAACGCATCAGTGTCGGCGCGGACGACTTCTACCTCGACCTGCTGTTCTATCACCGCCACCTGAAAAGACTGGTGGCGGTGGAGCTAAAGCTGGAGAAATTCCAGCCCGCGCACAAGGGGCAAATGGAGCTTTACCTGCGCTGGCTTGACCAGTACGACCGCGCCGCAGGCGAGGAAGCGCCCATCGGGCTGATTCTGTGCGCCAGCAAGGACGCCGAACAGGTGCAGTTGATGGACATGGAAGCGTCCAACATCCGCGTAGCAGAGTATCTGGCGCACATCCCAGACATGAAGGTGTTGCAGGCGCAGTTGCACCGCGCTGTGGAGCTTGCACGCGAACGCGCGGCGCGGGGCATGTTGTCGAACGAGAAGCGGGGGGCCAGCGAATGAAGCCCACCGACACCAGTGAAAAAGAACTGGAAAGGCTGATCGTGCGCCATCTGGCGGGCATCAGCGAGCATTCAGCCGTTGCGACCAATGCAGCGCAGGAGCCGGGGCCGGTGTATGCGCCGGGCGGTTATGTCCTGGGCCGGGCCAGCGACTACAACCGCGACGTGGCGCTGGATGTGGCGCAGTTGCTGGCCTTCTTGCAGGCCACCCAGCCCAAGGCGGTGGACACGCTGGAACTGGCGGCGGACGGCATCAAGCGCACCCAGTTCCTGCATCGGCTGCAGGGCGAGATCACCAAACGCGGCGTGGTCGATGTCTTGCGCAAGGGCGTCAGTCATGGGCCGGTACACGTCGATCTCTACAAGCTGCTGCCCACGCCGGGCAATGCGGCCACAGCGGACGCCTTCGGCAAGAACATTTTCAGCGTCACCCGGCAGGTGCGCTACAGCAACGATTCCGGCAACGCACTGGACTTGGTGATCTTCATCAACGGCCTGCCGGTGCTGACGTTCGAGTTGAAGAACTCGCTGACCAAGCAGACCCTGGCCGACGCCATCGTCCAGTACCAGACCACGCGCGACCCGAAGGAGCTGCTGTTCCAGCCGGGGCGCTGCATGGCGCACATGGCCGTGGACGACGCCGAAGTGGCTTTCTGCACCGAACTGAAGGGCAAGGCGTCGTGGTTCCTGCCGTTCAACCAGGGCTGGAACAGCGGCGCGGGCAACCCGCCCAACCCGGAGGGTCTGAAGACCGATTACCTGTGGAAGCAGGTGCTGACCCGCGAATCGCTGGCCAACATCATCGAGAGTTACGCGCAGGTGGTGGAGGAGGAAGAAGCGGACGCCAGAGGCAAGAAACGCAAGAAGCGCAAGCAGATCTTTCCGCGCTTCCATCAGTTGCGCACGGTGCGTGCCCTGCTGCGCCGCGCCCATACCGATGGGGTGGGCAAGCGCTATCTGATTCAACATTCGGCAGGCAGCGGCAAGAGCAACACCATTGCCTGGCTGGCGCACCAGTTGGTGGAGCTGCGCCGCAAGGACGACCCGATGACGGCGCAGTTCGACTCCATCATCGTCATCACCGACCGGCGCGCGCTGGACACGCAGATCGCCCGCACCATCAAGGGTTACGACCATGTGGCGTCGATCTTCGGCCACTCCGACAACGCGCAGGAACTGCGCGAGTACCTGCACCGGGGCAAGAAGATCATTGTCACCACGGTGCAGAAATTCCCGTTCATCCTCGACGAGCTGGGCGACCTCTCAGGCAAGCGCTTCGCGCTGTTGATCGACGAAGCGCATTCCAGCCAGGGCGGCAAGACCACGGCACGGATGCACGAAGCCCTCGGCGGCAAGGTGGTCGAGGAGGCGTTCGAGGAGGACAGCACGCAGGATGCGGTCAACGCGGAAATCGAGCAGCGCATCGCCTCGCGCAAGCTTCTGGCCAACGCCAGCTACTTTGCGTTCACCGCCACACCCAAGAACAAGACGCTGGAGTTGTTCGGCGAGAAGTTCCTCGTCGGCGACACGGTGCAGTTCCGCTCGCCCAAAGAACTGACCTATACCACCAAGCAGGCCATCCAGGAGAAGTTCATCCTCGACGTGGTGGAGCACTACACCACCTACGACAGCTTCTACCAAGTGGCCAAAACGGTGGAGGACGACCCGGTATTCGACAAAGTGAAGGCGCTGAAGAAAATCCGCCGCTACGTCGAATCGCACGACAAGGCCATCCGCCGCAAGGCCGAGATCATGGTCGATCACTTCATCGCACAGGTCGCGGGCAAACAGAAGATCGGCGGCAAGGCGCGGGCCATGATCGTGTGCAACGGCATCGCGCGGGCCATCGACTACTGGCGCGAGGTGTCGGACTATCTGGATGACATCAAGAGCCCGTACAAGGCCATCGTGGCGTACTCGGGTGATTTCGAGATCGCGGGCGAGAAGAAGACCGAAGCCGATCTGAACGGGTTTCCGAGCAAGGACATTCCGGCCAATCTCAAACAAGACCCGTATCGCTTCCTGATCGTCGCCAACAAGTTCGTCACCGGCTTCGATGAGCCCTTGCTGCACACGATGTACGTGGACAAGCCGCTGGCGGGCGTGCTGGCGGTGCAGACTCTGTCACGCCTGAATCGTGCGCACCCGCAAAAGCACGACACCTTCGTGCTCGACTTCGCCGACAACGCCGAGGCGGTGAAGGCGGCGTTTCAGGACTACTACCGCGCCACCATCCAGACCGGCGAAACCGACGCCAACAAGCTGCACGATCTGAAGGCTGAACTCGACGGGCAGCAGGTGTACAGCCGGCAGCAAGTGGAAGACTTGGTGGCGCTGTACTTGAGCGGCGCTGACCGGGACAAACTCGACCCCATCCTCGATGCCTGTGTGGCCGAGTACACGGACAAGCTCGGCGAGGACGATCAGGTCAAGTTCAAGGGCAAAGCCAAGGCCTTCGTGCGCAGCTACGGCTTTCTTGCCGCGATCCTGAGCTATGGCCACCCGACGTGGGAGAAGCTGTCGATCTTCCTGAACTTCCTCATCCCCAAGCTGCCCGCGCCCAAGGAGGAAGACCTCTCCAAAGGGGTGCTGGAGACCATCGACATGGACAGCTACCGAGTGGAGGCGAACGCGGCGCTGAAGATGGCGATGGACGACGCGGATGCCTCAGTCGAGCCGGTGCCGCCCAGCGGTGGAGGCGGCAAGGGCGAGGCAGACATCGACAGGCTCTCCGCGATCATCAAGACCTTCAACGACCTCTTCGGAAACATCGAGTGGAAGGACGAGGACAAGATCCGCAAGGTCATCGCCGTGGAGATCCCGGCGCGTGTGGCGCAGGACAAGGCGTACCGGAACGCGCAGGCGAACTCCGACAAGCAGAACGCCAAGCTGGAGCACGACAAGGCGCTCAACCGCGTGGTGCTGGAACTGCTCGCCGACCATACCGAACTTTTCAAGCAATTCAGCGATAATCCGAACTTCAAGCACTGGCTCACAGAGACGGTCTTCGAGGCGACCTATCAGAGTCCCCTCACCTCCCTCGCTGGAGAGGGTGGGTAAGCGCTGCCGGTTGTTGCACGATTACAGATTGAACGCACTCCAAACATGAACGACTCGGATACACTCTCACGCTTTCTCTTCGAACACGCCGGCATTCGCGGCAATCTGGTCCATCTGGACGCGAGCTGGCGCGCCGTGCTGGAGGCGCATCCCTACCCCGAGCCGGTGGCGGCGCGGCTGGGTGAAGCGCTGGCGGCGGCCTCACTGCTGGCGGCGACCATCAAGTTCGAAGGGTCGCTGATCCTCCAGATTCAGGGCTCAGGCCCGATCCGCACCCTGGTCGCTCAGGCCACGCATGCGCGCACGGTGCGCGGTCTGGCGCGCTGGGAGGGCGAGGTTCCGGCGGTCGAGTCGCTGAGCGATCAGTTCGGCGCCGGACAACTGGTGCTGACCATCGACCAGGGGCGCGGCCAGCCCTATCAGGGCGTGATCCCGCTGGCCGGTGCGCGTCTGACCGATGCCATCGAGCACTATTTCACCGACTCCGAGCAGATCCCGACCCGACTGTGGCTGGCAGCGGGTCCGTCGCGCGCCTCGGGCCTGCTGCTGCAACGCTTGCCCGAGGCCGGCGCAACCGAAGAGGACTGGAACCGCGTGACCCTGCTCGCCGACACGCTCACGCCCGGCGAATTGTTGGACCTGGCGACCGAACCGCTACTGCACCGGCTCTTCCACGAAGAGACCGTGCGGCTGTTCGAATCAGAGCCGGTCTCTTTCCGCTGCGGCTGCTCGCGCTCGCGTATCGCCGACATGGTCAAGCTGCTCGGCGAGTCCGACATCGACAGCCTGCTCGACGAGCAAGGCGCCATCGAAGTCACCTGCGAGTTCTGCAACCGGCTCTATCGCTTCGACCCGGTCGACGCGCGCCAGCTCTTCGCCAGCCTCACCCGCCATGCCCCGCCGGCGACTCAGCAATGATCCTGTAGCGCCCACTGCCGCCTCATGGACCATCCTGACATCCTGACGCGACTCCAGCCGCTGCTCGGTCTGCTGGCGTTGCTAACGCTCGCCTGGCTGTTGAGCGAGAATCGGCGCGCCGTGCGCCCCCGGCTGGTGCTCGCCGGTCTGGGGCTGCAATTCTTCATGGCACTGGCGCTGCTCAAGCTGCCGGGGGTCAAGGACGGCTTTCTGCTGCTCAACCAACTGGTGCTGTCCATCCAGACCGCCACCCAGGCCGGCACCGAGCTGGTGTTCGGCTATCTCGGCGGCGCGGCTGCACCGTTCGAGACGGTCTATCCGCACAACAGCTTCGTGCTGGCCTTTCGCGCCCTGCCGCTGATCCTGGTCATCAGCGCGCTCTCGTCCCTGTTTTTCCACTGGCGCATCCTGCCGCTGGTCGTGCGTGGCTTCGCCTGGCTGCTGCGCCGCACCCTGGGCACAGGCGGGCCGCTGGGTCTGGCAGCAGCGGCCAATGTCTTCGTCGGCATGACCGAGGCGCCCCTGCTGATCCGGCCCTATGTGTCGAGCCAGTCGCGTTCGGCGCTGTTCGGACTCATGACCTGCGGCATGGCCACCATCGCCGGCACCGTGATGGTGCTCTATGCCAGCCTCATCGGGCCGGTGGTGCCGGACGCCATGGGCCATATCCTCACCGCCTCGCTGATCAACGCCCCGGCGGCGTTGGTGATCGCCGGTCTCCTGATCCCTGAGCCGGCCGGAAACACGCCGGTTCTCGACACTCGGATCGAGCGCTCAACCCACGGCGCCATGGACGCCATCACGCGCGGCGCGCTGGAGGCCATTCCGCTCTGGCTCAATATCATCGCCATGCTGATCGTCATGGTCGCGCTGGTCAGTCTGTTCAATCAGGCGCTGGGTCTGCTGCCGGAGGTCGCCGGTGAACCGCTCACGGCGCAACGGCTGCTCGGCTGGCTGATGGCGCCGGTGGTCTGGCTGATCGGCATTCCCTGGTCCGAGGCCCAGACCGCCGGCGCGCTCATGGGCGTCAAGACCGTGCTCAACGAACTGGTCGCCTATCTCCAGCTCGCCGCGCTGCCGCCCGAAGCGCTCGGCGAGCGCAGCCGGATCATCCTGACCTATGCGCTGTGCGGCTTCGCCAATCTTGGCAGTCTCGGCATCCTCATCGGCGGACTCGGCGCCCTGGCTCCCGAGCGCCGCCCCGAGATCGTCGCGCTCGGCTTCAAGTCAATCCTCGCCGGCACGCTCGCGACCCTGATGACGGGGGCGGTGGTGGCGATCCTGCTGTGAGGCGATCTTCGAGAAGGCATCACCCTCTCGACATTTCAGACTATACTGCTGACCAGACAGACTAGTCTGATACTGGAGGCGATGATGCGTGAATGGGCCTTACAAGACGCCAAGGCGCGTCTGAGCGAAGTCGTGCGCTTGGCGCTCGAACACGAGCCACAGGAGATCACATTGCGCGGCGAGCCGGCCGTCGTGGTGCTGTCGCGTGAGGACTACGACCACCTGACCAAGCCGCGCGAATCATTGGTTGAATTCATGCGCCGCTCGCCGCTGTATGGCGCCGATGACCTCGATTTTGCGCGCAATCCCAGCCTGACACGCGAGATCGAACTGTGAGCTACCTCATCGACACCAACGCGCTCTCGGAGCTGAAGAAGCGCCAGCCCAATGCCAACGTGGAGCGCTGGTTCGCCGATCAGCCAGCGACCTCGCTCTATCTGTCCGTGCTCACGCTGGGCGAACTGCGCAAGGGGATCGCGGCGATGCCGGAAGGCGCGCGCAAGACGTCCTTCTCCGCCTGGCTGGACACCGAAGTTCCGCGCTATTTCTCCAGTCGCATTCTCGATGTCGGTGCGCGTGTGGCGGATCGCTGGGGGCGATTGTGCGCCGAGGCGGGCCGCCCGCTTCCCGCTATCGACAGCCTGTTGGCTGCAACGGCCCTCGAACATGGCCTGACGCTGGTCACGCGCAACCTGGATGATTTCGCGTTGCCGGGCGTTCGGGTCATCAATCCCTGGCAAACCGGGTCAACTACCCCGCCCTGAAGGGCGGAGCTTGTGAGAGCAAGCTGGGTTGACCAGCCTCAGCCCGCCTGACCAGGAGGGTCGAAAGGGGCTACGTGCGCCACAGGTCGTTAAGACTCACCGGCGGATGCTTCCTCAGTCCGCCGCTCTGAAAGGCCCGGATCACGCTGACGAAAGGCAAAGCGTCGAAGGTTCGGGTCGCCGCCGCCCGGTGGGAGCCGGTGGCGCACATTGGCGAGGGGAGCGACCACGCCGCGAGGCGTCGTCCGTCACCAGGCCCTTACGGGCAGAGCCTCACGGCCCGGCAGGTGGAAAGCCTGCACCTGTTTCCGGCGGCTGCACTGTCGTGGCCGCTATCCCTCCCCGCCCTGAAGGACGGGGTTTCTCGCGGAGGAACTGATGACGTCCTGCCATTCAGCATCATAGAATTCGAATGTTCTGAATTGAGAACGGCAGGCAATGCCGCTATCTAGGCCAACCACACGACAATTCTGATGACAGAGAGGAGCAAGACATGGCCATCGAGGTCAACGGCCGCACCATCGCCACGACGGATACAGGTTATCTGGAGAACCACGCCGACTGGAACGAGGACGTCGCCCGCAAGCTCGCCGAGATCGAAGGTATCGAGCTGACCGACAAGCACTGGGACGTGATCAACTATCTGCGCGACGAATACATCAACAACGGCCAGAACCAGCCGATGGAGCGCGTGGTGCTCAAGGACATGGGCAAGATGTGGGGCACCAAACCCACCAGCAAGGATCTCTACCTGCTCTTCCCGCTGGCGCCCACCAAGCAGGGCACCAAGATCGCCGGGCTGCCGGCCGTCAAGCGCAAGGGCGGTTACTAACCCCCGCAACCGTCGAGGCGCGAAGCCGGGCATCGCCATCCCTAGCGTCCTTCGCGCCCTGGCGGTTCAACATCCGCTTCCCCGCCTCATCAATCCGAAATCGACCCCGCCAACTGACGCACACGCCGCACCATCGCCTCCAGTCCGTTGCGCCGTGTCAGGCTCAGATGCTGGTCGAGTCCGATCTGTTTGAAGAACGCTTCGACATCGAACGCCAGGATGTCGCACGCCCGCTGCCCTGAGTAGAGCTGCTGGAGCAGCGCGATCAGACCGCGCACGATGTTCGCGTCGCTGTCGGCCAGGAACTCGATGACATCCGTGGTTCCGGGCCGCACCCGCGCGGCGATGTGGACCTGACTCTGACAGCCGTGGACCGCGTTGGCCTCGGTCTTGAGCGAATCGGGCATGGGCGGCAATCGATCGCCCAGGTCGATGATGTGCTGATGGCGCATCGGCCAGTCGGGCAGCAGTTCGAAGACCTCGGCGATCTCGTCGGCGGCGGCTCGCGGGGAATCGGCCACGGCGGCCGGGTAGCTCAGGGTTGGTCCCGTCCCCTCCCCGCTTCCAGGGCTTGCACTCTCCCCAGCGGCTCCCAATGTCACCTGAGACGCGCCCGATGCGTGCCGCTGACGACTCGCCGAGGCGCGGATCTCGCTCAGCGCCTCGGCGAGCGCCTCGACCTCGTCCGGGCGATTGTAGACGCCGAAGGAGGCGCGCGCCGTCGAGGTCACGTCCAGCCGGTCCATGAGCGGCTGACAGCAATGATGCCCGGTGCGGATGCAGATGCCGCGCAGATCGAGCGCGGTGCCGATGTCGAGGGTGGCGATCGGCGGATCGTTCATCACCCAGGAGACGACGCCGCTCTTGTGCCGGGCCGTGCCCTTGATCGTAAGCCCCGGAATCTGCGCCAGCCGTCCGGTGGCCTGATGCAATAGCGCCTGCTCGTGCGCGCCGATGGCCTCCAGTCCGATCGACTCGACCCAGTCGATGGCCGCCGCCAGCCCGACCGCGCCCGAGATGTGCGGCGTGCCGGCCTCGAAGCGGTTTGGCAGTCCGGCATAGGTGGTGTGCTCGAAGGTGACGCGCTCGATCATGTCGCCCCCGCCCTGATAGGGCGGCATGGACTCCAGCAGCCGGCGCTTGCCGTAGAGCACGCCGATGCCGGTCGGTCCATAGAGCTTGTGGCCGGAGAATACATAGAAATCGGCGTCGAGCGCCTGGACGTCGGTCGGGCCGTGCGCGACCCACTGCGCCCCATCGATCAGCACCAGCGCCCCGACGGCATGGGCTTCGGCGGTGATCTCGCCGACCGGATTGATGGTGCCGAGCGCGTTGGAGACCTGATTGACCGCCACCAGCCGCGTGCGCGGCGAAAGCAAACGTCGATAGGCGTCCAGATCCAGATCACCAGCATCGTCGATCGGGATGACGCGGAGGCACGCGCCCGTGGTCGCGGCGACCATCTGCCAGGGAACGATGTTGGAATGATGCTCCAGGGTCGAGATCAGGATCTCGTCGCCGGGCTGGAGATTGGCGCGGCCCCAGGTGGCGGCGACCAGATTGATCGACTCGGTCGTGCCGCGCGTGAACAGACACTCGACCGGATCGGCGGCGTTGAGGAAGCGGGCGACTCGTTCGCGTGCCGCCTCGTACATCCGGGTCGCGGTGCGCGAGAGCCGGTAGGCGCCCCGATGGATGTTGGCATGATGGCCGCGATGATAGTCGGCCACGGCGTCGATCACGCACTCGGGCTGCTGGGTGCTGGCGGCGCTGTCGAGGTAGATCAGCGGTTGGTCGTCGGTCGGCGTCGTCAGAATGGGGAATTGGGCGCGGATCGCCTCCACGTCGAGTGCGGGGCGATCCGGGTGTTCAGGAGAAGTATTGAGCATGATGTAGGCCGTCTGTCCAAGGGCGGACTCGTCGATTCGAGCCGGTCGCGCGCTGAACCCAGTATGACAGTTGGACAATTCGAGCGGAAGGGGCGTGTGTCGGGCGCGAAGTCGCGCAGAGACTGGTCGCGCGGTCGGCGACGAAAAGTGGGATGCAAAAACGTTATGAATGCATCGGTTTTGGCTGCCGCGACTCCAGTATGGGCACAGGTCACGACAGCAGCCACGTTTAAGATGTCACATTTTTGTGACCCCGGACACTTTACGCATGGGACAAATCCGCTACTCTGGCGCCGAGTAAATCGTTTCGAATCAAATCAGTAAATACTGGAGCAATTCTTGCTTAATTATTTGCAAGTTCATTGAACACTGGGTCCGGCGCACGGCGTCAGGGGCCACGACAGGGGATGGTGTCATGCGCAAAAAGACGATTCTGCTGACGGCCTTGACTGCGGCACTGACGGCGACAGGCGCCTCAGCGGCCACATTCGATGTCTTCAACGATGAAACTCAGTGGGATGAACGCGTCGTCAACTGGACGACAGAGGACTTCGAGGACTCCGCCCTGGCCAAGGGTTTGCAGAACATCGAATCCAAGACCGGAATCGGACGTATCGAGCGCGGCCCCTGGACCATTGAGACGAGCGGCCTGCTGAAGTCCAACAGCCTCAATTTCGGTCCCGAGGAAGGCCAATGGCGAGACGTGCTGACCAAGCACGGCAGTCCGGGCGGTCTGGCCAGGACGACGATCCGCTTCGACATCGACGTCACGAGTTTCGGCGCCCTGTTCGACATCCTGCCCGCCAGCAAGGGCACCAGTATCCTTATGACCTTCAATCACGGCGGCAAGACGGTCTTCAGCACGGAGGTCGCTTACTTCAAGGGCGGCACGGGTTTCTGGGGTCTCGTCTCGGAGAACGTCTTCGACGAAATCGTCATGACCCATGGCGACAGGCCCGCGCTCAAGGAGACCTATGCCATGAATTACATGAAATACGACCGAAAGTCGCTGGCCGCTGACTCGCCGGCGGTTCCGCTGCCCGGCGCGCTCTGGATGTTCGTCTCGGCCCTCGTCGGCATGACCTTCGTCCGTCGCAACCCCCGCGCGAAACGCGCCCGCGCCTGATACCCCCAGAGACCCCGACGCCCCTCGACGAGCCGCGCGCGCCGAGGGGCGTCGCCGTCGCGTCGCCACGAATCCGCCATATCCTTCACCCGCGCCATGCGTTAGCATTGCCGCCGGTTCGGGCGCTCTCCTCCCCGCGCGCCCTGTGATCTCATCCCCGATTCGTCGCGAGGAGCATCCATTGTCCAGTCAAGCCACCAAAACCCCGCGTCTGCTGCTGTCCCTGTTCCTGCTGACCGTCGGCGCCACCGCGCTGGCCGAGGAGCAGGTCCATGTCTACAACTGGAACGACTACTTCGCCGAGGATACGCTCTCCGGCTTCCAGGAACGCACCGGCATCCGCCCCGTGCTCGACCTCTACGACTCCAACGAGGTGCTGGAGGCCAAGCTACTGGCCGGCGCGAGCGGCTATGATCTGGTGTTCCCGACCGCGCATCCCTTCGCCGCGCGTCACGTCAAGGCCGGACTCTACCTGCCGCTCGACAAGTCCCGGCTCCCTGGCTTGGACCAGCTCGATCCGGCCATCATGGCCAGTCTGGCCAAGATCGATCCGGGCAATGCCCATCTGGTGCCCTATCTGTGGGGGACCACCGGAATCGGCGTCAATCCCGACAAGGTCCGCGCCGCGCTCGGCGAGGACGCCCCGCTCGATACCTGGGCGCTGATCTTCGATCCCGAGAAGGCATCGAAGCTCGCCGGCTGCGGCATCAGCCTGCTCGACGACCCCACCGAGGTGTTCGCCGCCGCCCTGGCCTATCTGGGCAAGAATCCCAACAGTCAGGCGCCCGAGGATCTGGACGCCGCCGCCGAGCTGATCAAGGCCGTGCGTCCGCACATCCGCTACTTCCATTCGTCGCAATACATCAGCGACCTGGCCAATGGCGCCACCTGCGTGGCCCATGGCTATTCGGGCGATGTGCTCCAGGCGCGCGAGCGGGCCGAGGAGGCCGACAAGGGCGTGACGGTCGCCTATCGCATTCCGCGTGAGGGCGCCGTGCTCTGGACCGATGTCATGGCCATCCCCAAGGATGCGCCCAACCCGGAAGCCGCTCAGGCGCTGATCGCCTATCTGCTCGACCCCGAGGTGATCGCCGATGTCTCGGACTATGTCTATTACGCCAACCCAAATCAGGCGGCCACGCCCCTGATCGAGGCCGAGCTGCGCGACGATCCCGGCATCTATCCGCCGGCTGAAGTCCGGGCGCGGCTGTTCACGCCCGATGAGCGCAGTGAGCGCGAGATCCGCAACCTCAATCGGTTGTGGACACGCCTGAAGTCCAACCAGTAAGCCGGCGAGTCCTTGCGTGCCCAGTCCCTCCGATCGCCGTCCGCTGGAATCCTGGCAGGATCCCAAGGCCGCGCCCTATGTGCGCATCGACCGCGTCACCAAGCAGTTCGGCGATGTCTATGCCGTCGACGATGTCAGTCTGAACATCTTCCAGGGCGAGTTCTTCTCGCTCCTGGGCAGTTCGGGCTGCGGCAAGTCGACCCTGCTGCGACTGCTGGCCGGTCTGGAGTATCCGACCAGCGGGCGCATCTATATCGACGGCGTGGATGTCACCGACGTGCCGCCCTACTCGCGGCCGGTGAACATGATGTTCCAGTCCTACGCGCTCTTTCCGCACATGACGGTGGAGCAGAACATCGAGTTCGGGCTGAAACAGGATCGGTTGCCGCGCCGCGAGCGTGCCGAGCGCGTCGGCGAGATGCTCGACCTGCTCCGGATCACCGAACTGCGCAAACGCCGACCGGATCAGCTCTCGGGCGGTCAGCGCCAGCGTGTCGCACTCGCGCGAAGCCTCGCCAAGCATCCCAAGCTGCTGCTGCTCGACGAACCGCTCGGCGCGCTCGACAAGCGCCTGCGCGAGAACACCCAGTTCGAGCTGGTCAACCTCCAGGAGCGTCTCGGCATCACCTTCGTCACCGTCACCCACGATCAGGAAGAGGCCATGACCATGTCGAGTCGCATCGCGGTCATGGACGCTGGCCAGATCATGCAGGTCGACACGCCGACGGCGATCTACGAGTTCCCCAACAGCCGCTTCGTGGCCGAGTTCATTGGCTCGGTCAATCTGTTCGAGGGCAAGATCGTCGCGATCCAGGGCGACGACGTCCTGATCGAGGCCCAGTTCGGCGGACTGATGCGGATGCGCAGTCTCCAGCCGCATCCGATCGGCACCCCGGCGGTAGTGGCGATCCGGCCCGAGAAGCTGCGTCTGTGCCAGACACCGAGCGATGACGGCGTCAACCGGCTCCAGGGCGTGGTCGAGGACATCGCCTATCTCGGCGACGTGTCCATCTACCGGATTCGCACTGGCGGCGGCACCCTGGTCGAGATGACCCTGACCAACATCCAGCCGCGCACCGAGCAGGCCCTGACCTGGGAGCAGGAGGTCTGGGTCGAATGGTCGCCGACCAGCGGCGTGGTTCTGACCGACTGAGCGCCCGTCCATGAAGCCTCGACACGCCAGCGACGAACACCGCCTGAGCCGACTGGTCAACATCGGCCTGCCCTATCTGTGGCTGGGGCTGTTCTTCCTCTTGCCCTTTGTCATCGTGCTGCGCATCAGTCTGGCCGAGCCGCAGCTGGCCCAGCCGCCCTACACCGCGCTCTGGGAGTGGGTCGAACAGGGCATCCTGCAAATCCGCCTCAATCTGGGCAACTTCCAGTTGATCCGCGAGGACGACATCTATCTCGCCGCCCTGCTCAACTCGCTCTGGGTGGCTCTGATGGGTACGCTCGGCTGTCTGCTGCTCGGCTACCCGATGGCCTATGCCATTGCCACCGCGCCCGAGCGGCGGCGCATTCCGCTGCTGATGCTCATCATCCTGCCGTTCTGGACCTCGTTCCTGATCCGGGTCTATGCCTGGATCGGGCTGCTGAACGCCAATGGGCTGCTCAACAATTTTCTGCTCCAGCTCGGGGTCATCGACACGCCGCTGAAGATCCTGCACACCCAGACGGCCGTCTATATCGGCGTGATCTATTCCTATCTGCCGTTCATGATCCTGCCGCTCTATGCCAATCTGACCCGGCTCGACCCGACCCTGCTGGAAGCGGCGGCGGATCTCGGTTGTCGGCCGTTTCGGGCCTTCACGCGCGTGACCCTGCCGCTGTCGATGCCGGGGATCGTCGCCGGCAGCATGCTGGTGTTCATCCCGGTGGTCGGTGAATTCGTGATCCCGGATCTGCTCGGCAGTCCGGGGAGTCTGATGATCGGCAAACTGATGTGGACCGAGTTCTTCGCCAACAAGGACTGGCCGCTGGCCTCGGCGCTGGCGATCGTGCTGCTCGCGGTGCTGGTGGTGCCCTTCGTGCTCATGCAGCGCCTGCAACAGAACGACGAGGACGGGCGGACATGAAACGACGCTCCTGGCCGCTATTGAGCGTGCTGGCCTTCGGCTATGCCTTTCTCTATGTGCCGATCCTGCTGCTCATCCTCTATTCGTTCAACGAATCACGGCTGGTGACGGTCTGGTCGGGCTTCTCGTTCAAGTGGTACGGCGAGCTGCTGCACAACCGGCAACTGCTGGATGCCGCCTGGTTGAGCGTGCGCATCGCCGCCGTCAATGCCACCATTGCCCTGGTACTGGGTACGCTGGCGGCCAATGCCCTGGTGCGTCACGGACGCTTTCGCGGCCGCACCGGACTGGAGCTGCTGCTGACCGCGCCGCTGGTGATGCCGGACGTCATCATCGGTCTGTCGATGCTGTTGCTGTTCGTCGCGCTGCAACAGACCATCGGCTGGCCGGACGGACGCGGTTTCAGCACCATCACCATCGCCCACATCACCTTCAGTCTGGCCTATGTCGCCGTGGTGGTGCGCTCGCGTCTGGCGCGGATGGACGCCTCGCTGGAGGAAGCGGCGATGGATTTGGGCGCGCGTCCGCTGACGGTCTATCGGCGCATCACCCTGCCGCTGATCGCCCCGGCACTGCTCTCCGGGTGGCTCTTGGCCTTCACCCTATCGCTCGACGACTTGGTCATCGCCAGCTTCGTCTCCGGCCCCGGCTCGACCACGCTGCCGATGGTGATCTATTCGAGCGTGCGCATGGGCGTCTCGCCCCAGATCAATGCGCTCGCGACCCTGGTGGTCGCCGTGGTCGCGCTGGCGGTGGTGATCGCCGGTTTCTCACTGCGGCGGCGTTAGTCCATATCGCCGGCTAGGCGCAAACATCCTGATTCGAGCCGCTCAGTCCGCGCGCCAGATCGACCCGGATGTCGGCCAGATCCTCCAGGCCGACCGCCAACCGGATCAGACCCTCGCCGATCCCGGCCTCGGCGCGCTGCTCGGGCGTGAGACGACCGTGGGTGGTGGTCGCCGGATGGGTGATGGTGGTCTTGACGTCGCCCAGATTGGCGGTGATCGACAGCAGTCGCGTCGCATCGATCACCCGCCAGGCCGCCTCGCGAGCGCCGCGCACCTCGAAGGCGACGATCGCCCCGCCGGTGCGTTGCTGCGACCCGACCAGATGGTGCTGCGGATGGTTCGCCAGTCCCGGATAATGGACGCGCTCGACCGCCGGCTGCCTCTGCAACCATTCGGCCAGCTCCGCCGCGGCACGCGACTGAGCCAGCATCCGCAATTCCAGCGTCTCCAGTCCCTTGAGAAAGACCCAGGCATTGAAGGGACTCAGGGTCGGGCCGGCGGTGCGCAGCACGCCGTAGACCTCCTCGCCGACCTGCTTGCGGTCCCCCACCACGGCCCCGCCGACACAGCGCCCCTGGCCATCGAGATACTTGGTCGCCGAGTGCACCACGATGTCGGCGCCGAGTTCGAGCGGACGTTGAAGCGCCGGGGTGCAGAAACAGTTGTCGACCGCCAGCAACGCTCCATGCCGATGGGCGAGCGCGGCCAGTTGGCGCAGATCGACCATCTCGGTGAGCGGATTGGATGGCGTCTCGCAGAAGAGCAGCCGCGTGCGCCGCTCGCCGTCGCGCTCCAGCGCCGCCTCCCAGGCCGACAGATCGCTCAGCGGCACATAGTCGGTCCGGATGCCGAACCGCGCCAGATATTTGTCGAACAGCATGGTGGTGCTGCCGAACAGACTGCGTGCCGCCAGGATCCGGTCGCCCGTCTTGAGCAGCCCCATGCAGACGGCCAGGATCGCCGCCATGCCCGAGGCCGTGGCCACGCAGGACTCGCCGCCCTCCAGCGCCGCCAGCCGCTCTTCGAAGGCACGCACCGTGGGGTTGGTGAAACGCGAATAGATGTTGCCGGCCTGCTCGCCGCCGAAGCGCGCGGCGGCCTCGGCGGCACTGGCGAAGACAAAACTGGAGGTGGCGAAGATCGGCTCGCTGTGCTCGTTCTCCTCGGTGCGCCGATGGCCGACGCGGATGGCGCGCGTGGCGAATCCGGGCGCGTCCTCCGCGCCATCCCAGTCGTCCGGCAGCGGATCAGTTGGAGTTGTGGAGGTCAAGGATGCTCTCGCTGCGGGCGGCGCGCTGCTCCTTGGCGCCATCGTTACGGCGATCTTCGAGCGCCTGGAGGTACTCGGGCGTCACGTCGCCCGTCACATACTGACCGTCGAACACCGAGGTGTCGAAGCGGTCGACGTGCGACTTGCCCTTTTTCTGCACCGCGTCGATGAGATCCTCCAGATCCTGGAAGATCAGCCGGTCCGTACCCAGCTCGCGCGCCACCTCGTCCTCGGTGCGGCCATGGGCGATCAGCTCGCTGGCCGCCGGCATGTCGATGCCATAGACGTTGGGGAAACGCACCGGCGGCGAGGCCGAGGCGAAATAGACCCGGTTGGCGCCGGCATCACGCGCCATCTGGATGATCTGCTGCGAGGTGGTGCCGCGCACGATGGAGTCGTCGACCAGCAGCACGTTCTTCTTGCGGAACTCAAGATCGATGGCGTTGAGCTTCTGGCGCACCGAGCGCTTGCGTACCTTCTGGCCCGGCATGATGAAGGTGCGGCCGATGTAGCGGTTCTTGATGAAACCCTCGGCATAATGAACGCCGAGTTGATTGGCCAGTTGCAGCGCGGCGGTGCGGCTGGTGTCCGGAATCGGGATCACCACATCGATGTCGTGGTTGGGCCACTCGCGCTTGATCTTGGCCGCCAGCTTCTTGCCCATGCGCGAGCGCGCCTTGTGCACCGAGATGTTGTCGATGATGGAATCGGGACGGGCGAAGTAGACGAACTCGAAGATGCAGGGCGAGAGCACCGGATTGGCGGCGCACTGACGAGTGTGGAGCTGACCGTCGAGCGTGATCAGCACCGTCTCGCCCGGTGCGACATCGGACACCAGCTCGAAGCCGCTGGTGTCGAGCGCGACGCTCTCTGAGGCGATCATGTACTCGGCCCCCTCGGGCGTCTCGCGCCGGCCATAGACCAGCGGTCGAATGCCGTGAGGATCGCGGAAGGCGAAGACACCGAAGCCGGGGATCATGGCCACGGCCGCGTAGCCGCCGCGACAGCGCCGGTGCACACCGGCCACGGCGCGGAAGATGTCCTGTTCGTCGATGCGCAACCGGCCCTGGATCTGCAACTCGTGGGCGAGGATGTTGAGCAGGATCTCGGAATCGGACTCGGTGTTGAGATGACGCAGATCCTCGACGATCAGGTCACGCTTGAGTTCCTCGGCATTGGTCAGATTGCCGTTGTGGGCCAGTACGATGCCGTGGGGCGAGTTGACGTAGAAGGGCTGGGCCTCGGCCGAGCTGGAGGCTCCGGCGGTCGGATAGCGCACGTGCCCCACACCCATGTCGCCACGCAGGCGGATCATGTGCTCGGCTTGGAACACGTCGCGCGCCAGACCATTGTCCTTGCGCAGATGGAGTCTGCCGCCTTCGCAGGTGACGATCCCGGCCGCGTCCTGGCCGCGATGCTGCAGGACGAGCAGCGCGTCATAGAGTGATTGGTTGACCGGAGCCTGGCCGACGATTCCGACGATTCCACACATGAATTAAAGCCTCGGCCGCGCCATTGGGGCGAGCCAGCGCGGGTGATTGGGGACCGTGCAGATTAACCGAAGCCCGCTAGCGTCATCAAGACGGTTCGAAGCGTTCGCGGCAAGACCGATTCACCCTTGGCGGAGCGAGTTATACTGTTTCGTTTTCGCCCTCTGTCCGACCACGAGCCTGAGCACCATGCTGGACAAGAACTACGACCCACAGACCCTGGAAGCCCACTGGTACCGCCACTGGGAGGAACGCGGCCATTTCGTCCCGGCCGCGAGCGACGCCGGCAACAGCGCCTACTGCATCATGATCCCGCCGCCGAACGTCACCGGCAGCCTGCACATGGGCCACGCTTTCCAGGACACCATCATGGATGCCCTGACGCGCTATCACCGTATGAAGGGCGAGCGGACACTCTGGCAGGCCGGCACCGACCACGCCGGCATCGCGACGCAAATGGTCGTCGAGCGCCTGATCGAGGCTGAGGGCAAGACCCGCCACGACTACGGACGCGACGCCTTCATCGAGCGCATCTGGGAGTGGAAGGCCGAATCCGGCGGCGCCATCACCCGCCAGTTGCGCCGCATGGGCGCCTCGCTCGACTGGGCGCACGAGCGCTTCACCATGGACGAGGGTCTCTCGGAGGCCGTGCGCGAAGTCTTCGTGCGGCTCTACGAGGAAGGCCTGATCTATCGCGGCAAGCGACTGGTGAACTGGGATCCGGTGCTGCACACAGCGGTGTCGGATCTCGAAGTGCTGTCGGAGGAAGAGAGCGGCTTCATGTGGGAGATGCGCTATCCCATCGTCCAGCCGCCGGGCGCTGCCGGCCCGCAATATCTGGTCGTCTCCACCACCCGCCCCGAGACCATGCTCGGCGACTGCGCGGTAGCGGTGAACCCGGAAGATGAGCGGTATAAACACCTGATCGGCGCCTTCGTCGAGCTGCCGCTGACCGGACGACGCATCCCCATCGTCGCCGACGAGCACGCCGATCCCGAGTTCGGCACCGGCTGCGTCAAGATCACCCCGGCGCACGACTTCAACGACCATCAGGTCTGGCTGCGCCATCGCGACGAGACCGCCATCGCCGAACAGCCGCACGGCGGTCTGATCAACATCTTCACGCCCGACGCCGCCATCCGCGCCAACGAACCGGAAGAAGGCCAGTTGCTGCCGGCGGCCTATATCGGACTCGACCGCTACGAAGCCCGCAAGCGCATCGTCGCCGATCTCGAAGCCGCCGGACTCCTGGCCGCCGTCAAGGATCACCGCCTCCAGCAACCGCGTGGCGACCGCTCGGGCGCGGTCATCGAACCCTATCTGACCGACCAGTGGTACGTGCGCGTCGCCCCGCTCGCCGAGCCGGCCATCGCCGCCGTCGAGAACGGCGACATCCGCTTCGTCCCCGACAACTGGAAGAACACCTATTTCGAGTGGATGCGCAACATCCAGGACTGGTGCATCAGCCGCCAGATCTGGTGGGGCCATCGCATCCCGGCCTGGTACGACAGCGAAGGCAACGTCTATGTCGGACGCTCCGAGGACGAAGTGCGCGCCAAACACGACTTCGGCCCCGAGGTCGAACTGCGCCAGGACGAGGACGTGCTCGACACCTGGTTCAGCTCCGCACTCTGGCCCTTCAGTACCCTCGGCTGGCCGGAAGACACCGAGCGACTCAAGACCTTCTATCCGACCTCGGTGCTGGTGACGGGCTTCGACATCATCTTCTTCTGGGTCGCGCGGATGATCATGATGGGGCTGAAGTTCATGGGCGACGTGCCCTTCCGCGAGGTCTACATCCACGGACTGGTGCGCGACAAGAACGGCGACAAGATGTCCAAGTCCAAGGGCAACGTCCTCGACCCCATCGATCTGATCGACGGCATCGACCTGGAATCCCTGGTCGAGAAGCGCACCAAGGGCATGATGCAGCCGCATCTGGCCGAGAAGATCACCCGAGACACGCGCAAGGACTTCCCCGACGGCATCCCGGCGTTCGGCACCGACGCGCTACGCTTCACCTTCGCCGCGCTCGCCACCACCGGACGCGACATCAAGTTCGACCTAGGACGCACCGAGGGCTATCGCAACTTCTGCAACAAGCTCTGGAACGCCTCGCGCTATGTGCTGATGAATACCGAGGGGCAGGACTGCGGCCTGGGGTCTGAGCCGGTCGAACTGAGCGCGGCGGATCGCTGGATTCGCGCCGAACTCGACCGCACCATCGGCACCGTCACCGAGTCCATCGACGTCTACCGCTTCGATCTGGCCGCGCAGGCGATCTACGACTTCACCTGGAACGAGTTCTGCGACTGGTATCTGGAGCTGTCCAAGCCGGTGCTGACCGGCGCGCAGTCTTCGGATGCGGCCAAGCGCGGCACCCGCCGCACCCTGGTTCGGACGTTGGAGACTCTGCTGCGTCTGGCCCATCCGATCATGCCGTTTATCACCGAGGAGATCTGGCAGAAGGTACGGCCGCTCGCCGGAGTCGAGGGCGACACCCTCATGCTGGCGCCCTACCCCGCGCGCGATCCGTCCGCTGAGGACGCGCAGGCCGTCGGCGAGATCGACTGGGTCAAGCAGTGCATCCTCGGCATCCGGCGCATCAAGGGCGAGATGAACATCGCTCCCGGAAAGCCGCTGCCGATCCTGGTCGTCGACGCGACCGAACAGGAACGCTGCTGGCTGGAGACGGCACGGCCCTATCTCGATTTCCTCGCCCGCACCGAGTCGATCACGGTGCTCGACGACGAAGCTCAAGCCCCGGAGTCAGCGATTGCGCTGGTCGGATCGATGAAGATCCTGATCCCGATGGCGGGCCTGATCGACAAGGACGCTGAATTGAAACGTCTGGACAAGGAGATCGCGCGTCTGACCGACGACATCGCCCGCACCGAGGCCAAGCTCGCCAATCCGGCCTTCGTCGACAAGGCCCCGGCGGCGGTGGTCGACAAGGAGCGGGCCAAGCTCGCCGATCACGCGGCGGCGATCGCCAATCTGCAATCACAGCGCGCAAAGATCGCGGCGTTGTAAGGATCTGGAGTCTTGAATGAAACCGCGCCCCGCCAAGGGGCGCCGCGCATATGGTCGGCGTGGCTCTGGACGCGGGAGGGTCGAACGGGAAAGCCGGACGGCAATCAGGCCGTGACCCACTGCTCGAAGTTGTCGGTGGTCTTCTCTTCGCCGTCGCTGTAACCGGCTTCATAGGCTTCGGTGAGGCGTTGCTCCTCACGCTTGGGGTTCTGCAGGAAACCACACTGCCAACCCTGGATGTACTCGTCGTCGACGCCCAGCTGTTCCATCTTGGTGACGGCATCGTAGTAGAACTGATTCATTTCCGGTCTCCGAGCAATTTCATTGGGTGAGGGCTCAGTCGTCGGGGGACTTCGCCAACTCGATTTCGTTATGAGGCGGGCCGATCGTCACCGGTCGTGGCCGCCTTGTCCTCTCTCGCTACAACTCTCGGACGGAACGCCGCCCGAGCACGGGGCGCGATCACGGGGACGAGAAGGGGGATAAGAATACAGCGTTTTTCTAATAGGCGACAAGTATGCTTGGATGAATGGCGCACCGCGCCCGGTTCCGGTATCGACCGCAACGCCCGGACTTGCGAAGCGCCGACAGTGCACGCATCTTGGCTGGAATCCATACCCTGCCCGACCGGAGGACTCGGCCCCATCATGCGCCCCGCCCAACTGCTCCGCGTTCTGGATCGCGAATTCCTCAGCACGGCCGACGGCCACCACACGCCCGTGATGCTCTGGGGACCGCCGGGCGTGGGCAAGTCACAGATGGTGGCCCAGATCGCCGCGCGCCATGCCGTGCCTGTGATCGACATCCGGCTGTCGCAGATGGAGCCGAGCGATCTGCGCGGCATCCCCTTCCGCCAGGGGGAACGGGTCGAATGGGCCGTGCCCGCCATGCTGCCGGACGTCGAGCGTCACGGACCAAACGGCGTGCTCTTTCTCGACGAGATCACCTCGGCGCCGCCCGTGGTCTCGGCGGCGGCCTATCAGTTGATCCTCGATCGGCGGCTCGGCGAGTACCGCGTCCCGAACGGCTGGGCGATCTTTGCCGCCGGCAACCGCCAGGGCGATCGCGGCGTGACCTACAGTATGCCCGCGCCGCTCGCCAACCGCTTCTCGCACTTCAAGGTCGAGACCCATCTCGACGACTGGGCGGCCTGGGCCTATGCGAGCGGGATCGACGAACGGGTCATCGCCTTTCTGCGCTTTCGGCCCGAGTTGCTGTTCGACTTCGATCCCGCGCACAATCCGGTTGCTTTCCCCTCGCCGCGCTCCTGGGAGTTTGCCCATCGCGCGCTCAGAAAGTTCGCCGATGCGCCCGATCTCCTGCCGGGCGCGCTGCAAGCCTGCGTGGGACCGGCGGCCGGAATCGAGCTGAGCGCCTTCGTCGCCAACCTCGACCAGATGCCGGATCTCGACGCCATCACGCGCGGAGAGCCGGTCTCCGTGCCGCGTGAGATCGACCTCCAGTACGCCGTCGCCGCCGCGCTGGTCGGACGGGCGATCCGCGCGCTCGACACGCCGGACGGACAGGCGGTCATCGGCCATATCCTCGATTACGCCGGACGCTTCCCCGAGCGCGAGATGGGCGTGATGCTGGTCTCGGACCTGCACCGGGCGATCGGCGGACGGCTGTTCGAGGCGCCGGCCTTCGCCGGCTGGGCGCAGTCGGTCGCGGATGTGATGCTCCATGCCTGAGACGTTGCCTTCGACCGCGCCCGATCCGGTCGCCATCGAGACCAAGCTCACGGCGGCGCGCACCCGGCTGATCCTGGACAAGCCCTTTCTCGGCGCCCTGGTGCTGCGTCTGCCGCTGTGCGCGGCCACGGGTGATTGGTGCCGCACCACGGCCACGGATGCGCGCGCCTTCTATTACAATCCGGCCTACATCGATGCACTGAGCCTGGAGCAGACCCAGTTCATGCTCGCCCACGAGGCGTTGCACTGCGCGCTGTCGCATTTCGCGCGGCGCGGTCATCGTCAGCGTCATCGCTGGGATCTGGCCTGTGACTATGCGATCAACCCGCTGCTGATCGAGGACGGCCTGACACCGCCGCCGAACGCCCTGGTGATGCCGCTCTACCGGGGACTGACCGCCGAGGAGATCTATCCGCTCATCGACGAACGGGACGACTCGGAGACGCTCGACACCCATGCCTATGACCGCGACCAGCGTCAGGGCGGCAGCCAGTCCGGGCTGAACGAACGCGATATCGATGACGAACGCCAACGTCGGCAACGCTCGCCGTCGCGCGCCGAGTCCGAGAGTCAGGCGGGACATCAGCCGAAGCCGCCGAGTTCGTCCAGCCAAACGCACGCCGGCAAGTCCCAGACGTCGGAGGCCGAATCAGACACGTCGACACCACAGACCGAAGAGCCGCTGCGTCCCGATTCCCATGAACCGCCCGCGCCACTGACCCCGGACGAACGCGAGCGACTGGCCGTACAATGGCGTCAGCGACTGGCCGGCGCGGCTCAGCAGGCGCTCCAGGCCGGCAAGCTCGGCGGCGAGCTGGCACGTCAGATCGACCATCTGCTCCAGCCCAGCCTGCCCTGGCGGATGCTGCTGGCGCGTCATCTGACGGCGATCGCGTGCGAGGACTACAGTTATCAGCGTCCCTCGCGTCGCGAAGGTGATTTCATCCTGCCGGGACTGCGCGGTCAGCAGGCCGAGCTGGCGGTGGCGATCGACACCTCGGGTTCGATCCAGGACGGCGAGCTGAGCGAGTTCATCCAGGAGATCGACGCGCTCAAGGGCCAGATCCGCGCGCGTATCACCCTGCTGCCCTGTGATCGTGCGCTGGCGCCCGGAGCGCCCTTCCAGTTCGAACCCTGGGAAACCTTCACGCGCCCTGAACGTCTACAGGGAGGCGGCGGAACCAGCTTCAGCCCCGTGTTCGACTGGATCGACCGCCAGGACAGACACCCCGATCTGCTGGTTTACTTCACCGATGCCCAGGGCGAATTCCCCGAGCGCGAGCCGTCCTATCCGGTGATCTGGCTGGTCAAGGGCCGCGCCACAGTGCCTTGGGGACAACGCATCCAGCTCAACTGAGAATCCATGACGAAACGGACAGCCCCCCGACCCCGCTCGATACGGCCACTGATCGCCTTCGGCGCCCTGCTGCTGGCCGGTCTGCCCCAGCTCCAGGCCCAGGACTACCGTCTCCCCGACATGGGCAGTTCGGCCGACACGCTCATGACCACGGGCGCCGAGGCGCGTCTGGGTCAGGCCTTCATGCGAAGCGTCCGTGAGTCCCTGCCGGTCCTCGACGACCCGCTGCTGACCGACTACATCGAATCGCTCGGCAACACCCTGGTCGCCGCCGACCGCGACGCCACGGGCCGCTTCAACTTCTTCGTCATCGACCAGTCGGTGATCAATGCCTTCGCCGGACCGGGCGGCAACATCGGCGTCTATGCCGGACTCATCCTGGCCGCCGAGACCGAGAGCGAGCTGGCCGCCGTCATGGCCCACGAGATCGCGCACGTCACTCAGCGCCATCTGCTGCGCGGACTGGAAGATCAGAGCAAGATGACCGTCCCGACCATGGCCCTGATGGTCGCCGCCGCCATC
Source organism: Allochromatium humboldtianum (assembly GCF_013385175.1). GTDB lineage: Bacteria > Pseudomonadota > Gammaproteobacteria > Chromatiales > Chromatiaceae > Thermochromatium > Thermochromatium humboldtianum. The sequence goes on from NZ_JABZEO010000009.1 coordinate 153,427, forward strand.
CTCGGCGCCCAAGTCTCGGCCGACGCTGGAGCCGCCGCGATGCTCGGCGTCCAGGCCGCCGCCCTGCAACGCCAGATCAACTTCACGCGCGAGAACGAACACGAGGCCGACCGGCTGGGCATCACGACCCTGGACAAGGCGGGCTTCGATCCCTATGCCATGGCCGGTTTCTTCGAGCGGCTGTCGAAGTCCAGCCGTGTCTACGAGAACAACGCCCCTGAGTTCCTGCGCACCCATCCGGTCAACGCCAACCGTATCGCCGAGGCGCTCGGCCGGGCCGACGACTTCGGCGCCCAGCAGCGCCCCGACAGTCTGCGCTTCCAACTCGCACGCGCGGCCCTGCGCGAACGCTCCTACAAACGCCCGGAACAGGCCGTCGCCCATTTCCGCGACACATTGCGCGAAGGCCGGCATCGCAATGCCGTCGCCGAACACTATGGCTATGCGCTGGCTCTGACGCGCGCGGGTCAGTTCGACGCCGCACGCGCGGCCCTGGCCACGGCCATGAAATCGCACTCCAGCCTGCCCGAGTTCATCGTCCTGGAGGCCCGGCTCGATCTCGAACAGGGGCAGGTCGAGCGTGCCGTGCGTCATCTGGGGCAGGCCGTGGGTCTGTCGCCGAGCCATTGGCCGCTGCGCGTGGCCTATGCCGAGGCGCTGATGAAGGCTGGGCGGCCCGCACCGGCCATCGACGAGCTGACCACGGTCGCGCGGCTGCGTCCCGGCAACCCCATGTTGTACGATAGGCTGGAGCAGGCGGCCTTTCGCGCGGGCAATCAGGCAGCGACCCACCGTTTCCGCGCCGAGAAGCTCTATGCCGAGGGCGACCGCGAGCCGGCGATCCGTCAGCTCGAGATCGCACTGCGTCAGCGCGACCTCCCCTACCATGAGGCGGCGCGCATCCAGGCGCGGCTCGAAATCTGGAAAGAAGAAGAACGCGAAGCCAAACGCAAAGACAAGAGAGGAGATAAATCATGATCGATGCCAAACGCCGGACACTCGTCAAAGGCTCGCTGGCCGCCGGAGCGGTCGTCGGCGCCGGACTGATGGCGCCGCGCGCCTTCGCCGACTGGAACGCGGCCGCCTTCCAGGCCAAGGACATCCCGACGGCCATGACCGGCCTGCTCGGCAGCGACTCGGCGGAAGTCAGCGACAGGATCAAGATCAAGGCGCCGGACATCGCCGAAAACGGCGCCGTGGTTCCGGTGACGGTCGAGACCGATCTGGAGGGCGTCACCTCCATCAGCATCATCGCGTCCAAGAACCAGACCCCGCTGATCGCCTCCTTCGAATTCGTCGACCCGTCCGTGATCCCCTTCGTCTCCACCCGCATCAAGATGGCCGAGACCGCCGACGTCATCGCCGTGGTCAAGGCCGGCGACAAGCTCTACAAGAACGCCAAGAACGTCAAGGTGACGATCGGCGGCTGCGGCGGCTGACCGGCCGCGCGCGCCTCTCAGGTATCCAAGACTACATAACGAACACGAGGAGTCGAGACGATGTCCGACATCAAGATCCGCGCCAAGCTCGAGGGTGACGAGACGACCGTCAAGTGTCTGATGAGCCACCCGATGGAGACCGGTCTGCGCAAGGACAGCAAGACCAACGAAGTCATCCCGGCGCACTTCATCCGGGAAGTAGTGTGCAAGGTCAAGGGAGCCGTGGTGATGAAGACGTCCTGGAGCGGCGGCGTCTCCAAGAACCCCTATCTGTCGTTCAAGTTCAAGGGCGGCGCCGTCGGTGATCCGATCGAGATCGCCTGGACCGACAACACGGGCGAGAGCCAGAGTGCCACGGCCGAGATCAGCGGCTGACGGAACGTCGAGGCCCCGGAGATCCGGGGCCTCGAACCACGACTAGAATTCGAAACCAGCCGGCTCGGGCGCATTGCGCAGCGGCGCCACCTCGACCTCGAACAGCGACTCGCGCCGATAGTCGTGGCGCCCGACGCGGGTCACGCACACACACTCCATCGCGGGCGCCGTGCCCAGGATGCAGAACAGCCGTCCGCCGATGGTCAGCTGCTCGCGCAGCATCGGCAGCGCGTCCTCGGTCGGCATCGAGCCCTTGACGGCGATCGCGTCGAACGGCGCCCCGCTCACGGGTCCGGCCAGACCATCCCCCTCGCGAACCTCGACCCAGTCGAACTTGAGTGTTTCGAGCCGCTCGGCCGCCTCGGCCGCCTGCATCGGGTCGATCTCCAAACTGATCACGCGCGCACCGAGCCGGCTCAGACAGGCGGCGACATAACCCGACCCCGTGCCGATCTCCAGCGCCCGATCGCCCGGCTGGACGGCGAGCGCCTGCAACAGATGACCGACCACCTTGGGCGCGAGCATGAGGGTGCCGTTGCCGTTGGGGATCTCGATGTCGGCATAGGCCAGCGCCCGATAGGCATCCGGTACGAAGCGCTCGCGCTCGACCGTGCCCATCACCTCCAGCACCCGGTCGTCGAGCACGCCCCAGGGCCGGATCTGCTGCTGGATCATGTTGAAGCGGGCCAACTCACTGCTGTTGTCCATGAAATGGAAGTCCCCCGTCTGAACTCATGTTTTTGGAAAAGCGACCGCGTCCGGCGAGACGCGGGACGAAAGATTATATAATAGGCGCCCAATCAGCCGACCGAGTCGACGCTCGGCCTATTCCTGTCAGTTCAGTGGAGAGTCTCTTCATGCCCAGCGCCCCGAGCAAGTCGCTCGAAACCTTCCCCAATCCCCAGCCCGAGCGCGACTATACGATCCGCATCCGGGTGCCCGAGTTCACCTGTCTCTGCCCCAAGACCGGCCAGCCGGACTTCGCCGAGCTGATGCTCGAATACGTCCCCGAGCAGAAGTGCGTCGAGCTGAAGGCACTCAAGACCTATGTCTGGTCCTATCGTGACGAGGGCGCCTTCCACGAGGCCGTCACCAACCGCATTCTCGGTGATCTGGTCGAGGCCACGGCACCGCGCTTCATGCGCCTGACCGCCGAATTCAACGTGCGCGGCGGCATCTATACCACGGTGGTCGCCGAGCATCGCGCCGCTGACTGGCAGCCGCCGGCGCCGGTCACGCTGCCGTGAGCGGTTTGAACCCTCGGCCCTGCGCCGCCGGCCGGGTCGGCTGACCCCGTGGCCAAGCGACGACTCTCCGCGCGCCAGATCGAGCGCATTCAAGCCATCCAGGAACGCCGCCGCGAACGGCTCGCCGCGCGGCCCGAACGGGCGCTGGCCGAACTCGACGACGAGCTGGAGCCGGAGGAAGGACGAGTCGTCGTCCGACACGGCGCCAATCTGGCGGTCGAGGACGCGCACGGCCATCTGATCCACTGTCTGGCGCGCCAGAACATCGGGCATGTGGTGTGCGGTGATCGCGTCGTCTGGCAGCGTCTGCCCGATGGCCAGGGTGTGGTGACAGCCACCCTGCCGCGCATCAGCACCCTGAGCCGACCCGACTACAGCGGGCGCGACAAGCCGCTCGCGGCCAATCTGACGCGGCTCGCCATCCTCATCGCCCCGGAACCGGAGCCGAGCGGCTATCTGATCGATCAGTATCTGGTCGCCGCCGAACTCATCGGTGTCGAGGCGATTTTGGTCGGCAACAAGATGGATCTGCTGACCGGGGCCGAGGAGCGCACGGCCTTTCAGGCGCGCTTTGCCCATTACGGCGCCATCGGCTACCGGACCTTCTGGATCAGTTTGCTCGAACCCGAGTCGATCGGCGGGCTCGTCGCCGAGCTGGCGGGGCAGACCAGTGTGCTGGTCGGCCAGTCGGGCGTGGGCAAGTCGTCGCTGGTCAAGCGGTTGCTGCCCGATCAGGAGATCCAGATCGGGCGTCTGTCGCAGGCGACCGGACTTGGGCGTCACACCACCTCGGCGGCGACCTGCTATCGTCTGAGCGGCGATGGGTTTTTGATCGACTCGCCGGGCGTGCGCAGTTTCCGGCTCGGGGACATCGACCGCGCCGACCTCCAGCAGGGATTTCGCGAGTTCCGGCCGCATCTGGGGCGCTGCCGCTTCGGCGATTGTCGGCACGATCAGGAGCCGGATTGCGCGATTCGTCAGGCGGTCGAGGATGGGTTGATCGCGCCGGAGCGGCTGGCCAATTTCCATCATCTGCTCGGTGATTGACGGATCCGACGGCATGGAATTCGTGCTGAGTGACCATGCAAGAAAGCGTTGCATCAGGCGGCGAATCTCGATCGAGTGGCTTCGAGCGGCCCTGAATCATCCGGCCCGCCTCGAAAGCGACGCTGAAGATGAAAGCCTGGTACATGCGCTCTATGCTGTGCCCGAACGCGCTTTTCGCGTACTGCGCGTGATCTACAATGAGACACGAGAGCCGGTAGTCATCGTGACTGCCTACTTTGACGATGAGGCCAAAGACGTATGAAACTCGAGTTCGATCCACAAGCGGATGCCGCCTATTTTGAGATTTCCTCGGCTGATGTGGTGACGACGAAGGAGATCGAGTCGGGCATCCTCGCCGATTATGACGAGCACGGCCATCTGGTCGGACTCGAAATCCTCTCCGTGAGCAAGCGGGCCATTCAAGCGCCATTGGACCGAGCGGCCTGAAACCATGGAGAGATCCACTGTCCTGGACGCTGCTCAAAGCAGCCGCACGATACCGGACTCGGGCAGCCCCAGCATCTGGACGCCGACCTTGAGCGCCTGATCAGCGAAGCGGTCGAGATCGCCCCAGCCGTCGTCGGTGTCGAGTGTCTCGGTCATGGCCTCGCTCACGACCCGCAAGCGATAGGCGCCATCGGCCCGTTCGGCCGGGGGTGTCTGTTCGGAGCAGACATAGAGCACGGGTTCGGCCTGACCCTGGGCCACGAAGGCGCAGATGTAGCGATAGCTCCGACCATCGCCGCTCTCGATCTCGCCGAGCAGCGAGGCGGCATGGCGTCCGGCTTGATAGCGGCGCTTGGGGATGGCGGTCTTGATGATGGGACGTTCCTGCATGTCGGTGACCTCGTGGGTTTGAACCGTTCACATGAAAGCTAATCCGACTCGGACTCGACTTCGCCGGCATTATCGAGTGCACCCAGTTCGCTCTCGATCTGTTCGATGCTCGGCAGTGCCGTCCGCAGTTCAGCAGGCAGGGATTCGAGCAATTTGTATTCGGCAATGCCCATCGGCTGGGTCTTGTCGCTGAGTGCGTACTCGGCAACCACCTCGTTCTTGCTCTTGCACAGCAGCAGACCAATGGTCGGGCCATCGTGCTCGGTTTTGATCTGGCGATCGACAGCGGTCAGATAAAAGCCCAGTTGGCCGAGATGTTCAGGCTTGAACTTGCCGGCCTTGAGCTCGATGACCACATAGCAGCGCAGTTTCAGGTGGTAGAACAGCAGGTCGATGAAGAACTCGTCGCCGCCCACGTCCAGCAGCACCTGGCGGCCAACGAAGGCGAAGCCAGCCCCCAGCTCCAGCAGGAACTGGGTGACATGCCGCACCAGCGCGCCCTCTACCTCCCGCTCCTGAGCGTCGTCGGTCAGACCGAGGAAGTCGAAGCGATAAGGATCCTTCAGCGATTCGCGAGCCAGATCGGATTGCGGCGCCGGCAGGCGTTCGGTGAAATTGGTGATGGCTTGGCCGGAACGGGCACGGGCGTTGGTCTCGATCTGCATCACCAGCACATTGCGCGACCAGTTGTGCTCGATGGCTTTCGCGGCATACCAGCGTCGTGCCTGCGTGTCGTCGAGCTTATCGAGTAAGGCGAGCTGGTGGTACCAAGGTAATTGTGCAAGCACGTCTTGCACAAATTCGGCATCCGGCCATGCCTGGGCAAAGGCCCGCATGTATTTGAGGTTGCGCGGTGAAAAGCCCTTCATGTCCGGGAAGGCGTTGCGCAGATCTTGGGCCAGTCGGTCGATGATTTTGGCGCCCCAGCCTTCGCGAGCCTGGCGCTCCAGAATATCGCGGCCGATCTGCCAATAGAGCCGCACCAGTTCGCGGTTGACCGCCAGCGCTGCACGCTGCTGGGCGTGGTGGATACGGCCTTTCAGTTCGGCCAGCCAGTCGGCATAGCCAGCGGGTGGCGGCGCGAGGGAGGCAGGGTGATCGGTCATGATGATCCGGCGCCATAGTCGATGGTGATCTCACTCCCGACTGCGATCGTCCGCCGCGCATAGAGTTCGAACCCGTCGAACTCGGCGTTCGGATCATCGCTGTGGTTGAGCCAGCGCAGCACATTGGTTCCGCGTCGGCCGGTCAGGCGACCGCGCTCGGGATCATAGACCCAGAGTACATGGGGACCGTCCTCCGCGACCTCCACGCCCTCGAACGTGCCGATCGCCTCGCCCGGCTCGAAACCGATTCGGGCGAAACAGCCTTGGCCGTGGATGGACGAAGGTGCTGCCAGTAGCCGACGATCCAGCCGATCACACACCGGCTTGCGACTCATCGCCCACTCCTCGCGATCTCATGCGGCGAACGACATTGGCCACTGAGCGGCGAAGCGGCACAATAGCGAGACTTATCCAATCGACTCGTACTCCAAGGGTGGCATCAGTTCATGGATCTCCAAACAGACAGGAACCCGTTGCGTGAAGGAACTTTGGTTCGCTGGGACGATGCCAAGGGCTTCGGTTTCATCCGGCCCAACGACGGCGGCAAAGATGTCTTTGTGCATATCAGCGCCTTGCCGATGCGCCCGGTTCCGGATATTGGCACCCGATTGATCTTCAGTGCGACCGATGACCCACAGGGACGCGGGCCGCGTGTACTCAAGGCGGTCCTGGCCAATGCAGTACCTGGAATCGACCGCCCCCAACCTGCGGGTGAAATCAGTCGCCGTCGACCGGCACGGGAGGACAACAGACAGCCATTTTCCACGCATGAATCCCGCGCGCGCGATCGACAGCGGGAAGGTGCACGGCGCGACAGGCGGCAGGACGAGACATTGAGGCCCCTGAAGTTCGACGCCAAAACGCTGTTCGTCTCACTGCTGGCGCTTGGCTGTATCGCCGGCGCTATCACGCTGTTTCCCATCAGTCCAATTCCATTGATCGCTTATCCAGCCGCCAGTCTGGCGGCCTTTCTGCTGTACGCCCGCGACAAATTGAGCGCCATTCGTGGACAATGGCGTGTCCCCGAATCCACGCTCCATCTAGCCGAAGCCCTGGGCGGCTGGCCAGGTGCCTATATCGCCCAGCAAACCATGCGTCACAAGACTGTCAAGACCAGCTATCAGGCGGTCTACTGGATCATCGTCTGTCTGCATGTCGCCTTCTGGAGCCTCTGGTTCATCTCACCGCAGACATTGTTGGATCAGTGGCCGCTGGTTCTGGATTTGCTCGGGATACGCTGATTGCGTCCCAAACGGGGCGCGCTCGTTGACAGCCAGGACTCAAGACTTTTGCGCCTTGGCAAAAGCATCGGCCAGGGCGCCACCCATACCGGACGCTGGCGCGCTGCCCGGACGATTACGCTCCTTGCCGCCACCGCGTGCCTTTTCCGAAGCGGTGTTTTTGGGCGGGGACTGACGACCGCCCCGCTCCCCCGTCTCCGACCGCCCCGAGCGCGCGCGTTCGGCCGGCTCGTCCAGACGCCGGCTCAAGGCGATTCGCTTGCGCTCCAGATCGACTTCCATCACCTTGACCTTGACCAGATCGCCGGATTTGACGACCTCGTGCGGATCTTTCACGAAGCGGTCGGACAGCACTGAGATGTGCACCAGCCCGTCCTGATGCACACCGATGTCGACGAAGGCGCCGAAGTTGGTGACATTGGTCACGGTGCCTTCCAGGATCATGCCGGGCTCCAGATCCTTCAGGGTCTCGACGCCCTCTTTGAACTGCGCGGTCTTGAACTCGGGACGCGGGTCGCGGCCGGGTTTCTCCAGCTCGGCCAGAATGTCTTTCACGGTCGGCAGACCGAAACGCTCGTCGGTGAAGGCGGCCGGATCGAGCCGGCGCAGGGTCGCGGTGTCGCCGATCAGACCGCGCACATCCTTGCCGGTGAACTCGGCGATGCGCCGCACCACTGGATAGGCTTCCGGATGCACCGCCGAAGCGTCGAGCGGCTCCTCGCCATCGGGGACACGCAGAAAGCCCGCGCTCTGCTGGAACGCCTTGTCGCCGAAACGCGGCACAGCCATCAGTTTCTTGCGGCTGGAGAAGGCGCCATTGGCCTCGCGGAAGGCGACGATGTTCTCGGCCAGACTGCGGTTGAGCCCCGAGACCTGAGTGAGCAGCGGCACCGAGGCGGTATTGAGATCCACGCCGACCGCGTTCACGCAGTCCTCGACCACGGCGTCCAGGGTGCGCGCCAGCCGCGTCTGGTTGACGTCATGCTGATACTGGCCGACACCGATCGCCTTGGGCTCGATCTTGACCAGTTCGGCGAGCGGATCCTGCAACCGGCGCGCGATCGAGACCGCGCCGCGCAGCGAGACATCCAGCTCGGGCAGTTCCTTCGAGGCGAACTCCGAGGCCGAATAGACCGAGGCGCCCGCCTCGTTGACGACCAGCGATTTCAGCCCCAGCTCGGGATGGCGCGCGATCAGGTCGCGAGCGAGCTTATCGGTCTCGCGCGAGGCGGTGCCGTTGCCGATGCTGATGAGCTTGACGTCATGCGCCCTGGCCAGTTGCGCCAGCCGAGCAATCGATGCATCCCACTGGTTCTTGGGCACATGCGGATAAATCGTATCGGTCGCGGCGACCTTGCCGGTGGCATCGACCACCGCGACCTTGACCCCGGTGCGCAGCCCTGGGTCCAGCCCCAGGGTCGGCAGTCGTCCGGCCGGCGCGGCCAGCAGCAGCGCCTTGAGGTTGAGCCCGAACACGCGGATCGCCTCGTCCTCCGCCGACTCCAGCAGCCGCCCCTTGAGTTCGAGATCGAGCCGGGTGAACAGCTTCACGCGCCATGCCTTGCGCACTGTCTCGATGAGCCAGCCGTCGCCCGGACGCCCCTGATCGCGGACGCCGAAGCGCGCGGCGACCAGCCCGCGACAGACCGCTTCGGGATCTTCGCCCTCCCCCGCCAGCAGCTCCAGATTGAGCACGCCCTGATTGCGCCCGCGAAACAGCGCCAGCGCCCGATGCGAGGGCACCCTGGCGATCGGCTCGCGATAGTCGAAGTAATCTGAGAACTTGTTGCCCTCCTGCTCCTTGCCCGCGACCACGGTCGAGACCAGGATGCCCTGCTCCCAGAGATGATCGCGCAGGCGTCCGGCCAGCTCGGCGTCCTCGGCGAAGCGCTCCATCAGGATCTGACGCGCGCCCTCCAGCGCGGCGGCGACATCCGCCACGCCCTTGCCTGCATCGACGAAACCGGCGGCCAGCGACTCGGGCGACTGCGACGGATCGGCGAGCATGGCATCGGCCAGCGGCTCCAGTCCGGCTTCGCGCGCGATCTGCGCCTTGGTGCGCCGCTTGGGCTTGAACGGCAGATAGAGGTCTTCGAGCCGCTGCTTGGTGTCGGCGGCCTCGATGGCGGTCTGGAGTTCAGCGGTCAGCTTGCCCTGCTCCTCGATGCTCTTGAGCACCGCCGTCCGGCGCTCGGAGAGTTCGCGCAGATAGCCGAGCCGCTCTTCGAGATGACGCAACTGGATATCGTCGAGACCGCCGGTGGCCTCCTTGCGATAGCGCGCGATGAAGGGCACGGTGGCGCCCTCGTCGAGCAGCCGCACGGCCGCCTCGACCTGGGCCGGACGCGCGGCGAGTTCCTGACTGATGGTCTCGATGATCGGGGTCATGATGGATGAGCGGACTCTGTCTGAAGGATCGGAAGCGGGGGTTGGGGACGGATGGGCGACGCAGGACGGTCACTGGATCACAGACGGCAGGTATCGCCATAGACGGCCATGATCTGTTTCAGCTCGGCGAGCAACCGGACGCGCTCGTCGGCGGTCAGTCCCTGGGTCTCGGGCAGCTCGGCGCCGGATTCGAGCGCGGCGATGTCGCGCCGGACCTGACGACAGCCCTTGGCGCACAGCGCCTCCAGACGCGCTTCGAGCGATGAGTCATCCGGGTTTCGCACGTCCATCCCCTATCATGGCTGGATGCGCGATTATACGGCGACACGCGCCGCGCTTCATCCGCGCGCGGATGGATACGGCCATCGCACGAACGGCGGACACACTCGATCGACCGACTGGACACATGAATCGTCACATCACTCCCTGGCGCCCGGCGCCCAATCGACCGAATCCGGATTTCGACGCGCGACTCGAACCGGGTGAGCTGCATCTGTGGCGCATCGACACAGGTGAAGGCGGGGCAGATCCGGACAGGTGCGGGACACTGCTGAGCGAGGCGCAGCGCGCGCGTGTCGACGCCCTGCGTCATGACACGCACCGGGCGCGCTATACCCGCGCCCTGGCCGGTCTCAACCGCATCCTCGCTACCTACCTGGACCGGCCGCCCGCACAGATCCGGATCGAACGCCACCCGACCGGCAAGCCCTATCTGGATGGCGCCGATCGCTGGCTGTCCTTCAGCTTCAGCCATAGCGGCGATCTGGCGCTGGTGGCATTGAGCGCCGGCCCGGACGCCGCACTCGGCGTCGATTGCGAGTGGGTCCGGCCGCGCGCCAATCTGCCGGCCATCGCCCGGCGTCTGTTCGAGCCGGCGACGGTCGCCGAACTGGAAGCGCTCTCCGAGCCTGAGCGGCTGGAGTGTTTCCACCTCGCCTGGACGGCTCTGGAAGCCGACGTCAAATGCGATGGGCGCGGACTCTTCCGCCCGCGCCCGCCCGGAAGCGCCGCCCCCGAGATCGCTCACCTTGTCCCGGCCCCCGGCTATATCGCTGCCGTGGCGTGCGCCCGATTGCCGCCCGTCGAGACCTGGCGAATGCTGGAACTTTGCGACTGATCCGGCGCTATACTACGCGCCCTGTCTCCGAGAGCGCTGCGTCAGTGGAAACCATCCAAATCCTCGTCCTGGCCTTCGTCCAGGGCCTCACCGAATTCCTGCCGATCTCCAGCTCGGGCCATCTGGTGCTCACGCCGCTACTGTTCGGTTACGAGCTTCAGAGTCTGGCCTTCGACGTGGCCGTGCATCTGGGTACGCTCGCTGCCGTGGTGTTCTATTTCCGGCGTGAGATCGCGCGGATGCTGGTCGCGGTGCTGGACTCGCTGCGCACGCGACGCTTCGACGACCCGGACGCGCGGCTCGGCTGGATGATCGTGCTGGCCACGCTGCCGGTGGTGGTGCTGGGACTGCCGCTGAAGTCGGTGCTGGAATGGCTGCGCGAAGACGATCAGCTCATCGCCCTGGTGATCGCGGGTACGACCATCGGTTTTGGTCTGCTGCTGTGGTGGGCCGACTGGCGCGGACGGCGCGAGCGCGACGAATACGGACTCGGCTGGGGCGATGCGCTCGTCATCGGTCTGCTGCAAGCCGTCGCCATCATCCCCGGCACCTCGCGCTCGGGCATCACCATCACGGCGGGCCTGCTGCTCGGACTCACGCGCCAGGCCGCCTCACGCTTCTCGTTCCTGCTCGCCATCCCGACCATTCTCATGGCCGGCGGACTGGAGACGCTGGAGCTGGTTCAGACCGCCGAGCCGGTCGACTGGAGCGGACTGGTGCTCGGCGCCATGGTGTCCTATCTGGTCGCCTATCTCACCATCCGCTTCTTCCTGAGCTTCATCGAGCGCATCAGTATGCTGCCCTTCGCGCTCTATCGCCTGCTGCTCGGCGGGGTCATCCTGGGGCTGCTCTATCTCTGATTCACCCTGAAAGCGATTCCATGCGAATACGCACCACCGCCCCCTGAACCGAGTCCAGCGCCTCGATACGCGCAATGGCCGTGTTCATCTGGCCCTCGATCACGCGATGAGTGAGCATGACCAGCGTCACCTGGGTCTCACCCTTGTTCGGCGCCTTCTGCTTGATCGCCTCGATACTGATGCCCTCCTCACCCAGGATACTGGCGATACGCGCCATGACGCCTGGACGGTCGAGCGCCGTGAGCCGCAGATAATACGACGTCTGGACCGCGTCCATCGACAGCACCGGAGTGTCGGCCAGCTCATCGGGCTGGAAGGCCAGATGCGGCACCCGGTTGTTGGGATCGGTGGTCAGGGCGCGCGTCACGTCGACCAGATCCGCGACCACGGCCGAGGCGGTCGGCAGCGCGCCGGCTCCAGCCCCGTAGTAGAGCGTCGGACCGACCGCATCGCCCTTGACCAGCACCCCGTTCATGACCCCATCGACATTGGCCAGCAGCCGCCGCTCGGGGATCAGGGTCGGATGCACGCGCAGCTCGATCCCGCCGGGCGAGCGGCGCGCGATGCCCAGATGCTTGATGCGATAGCCGAGTTCAGCGGCATTGGCCACGTCCTGGGCGTCGATGCGTGAGATGCCCTCGGTGAAGCAGCGCTCGAATTGCAGCGGGATACCAAAAGCAAGCGAGCCGAGGATGGTGAGCTTGTGCGCCGCGTCGATGCCCTCGACGTCGAAAGTCGGATCGGCCTCGGCATAGCCGAGCGCCTGAGCCTCGGCCAGCACGTCTGCAAACGCCCGCCCCTTGTCGCGCATCTCGCTGAGGATGAAGTTGCCGGTACCGTTGATGATGCCGGCGATCCATTCGATGTGGTTGGCGGCCAAGCCTTCGCGCAGGGCCTTGATGATGGGGATGCCGCCCGCGACCGCCGCCTCGAAGCCGACCATGACGCCCTTCTCGCGCGCGGCGGCGAAGATCTCATTGCCGTGCTTGGCGATCAGGGCCTTGTTGGCGGTGACGACGTGCTTGCCGTTGTCGATGGCGCGCATCACCAGTTCCAGCGCCGGCGAGTAGCCGCCGATCAGCTCGACGACGATCTGGATGTCCGGATCCTCGACCAGATCGAAGGCGTCGTCGCCGATGTGACCGATCTGGTCCAGGCCCTCGATCAGCTCGGGGCGATACTCGCGCGCGGCCGCGCGGGCGATCTCGATGCCGCGACCGGCGCGGCGGGCGATCTCGCGCGCATTGCGCGTCAGCACCGTCACCGTGCCGCCGCCGACGGTTCCCAAGCCCAGTAGACCGATCTTCACCGGATCCATGCAATCACCTGATTCTGTTTCTTCGATATGTCGTTGAAAGTCGTTTCGCGGAAGTGGCGTTGCGAGTTGACTGTAACCAACAGCGCGCCACTACACGTCATGCCCAGCGAACGACAGTGCGGATTCGGCTTGAGACGCCTGTTGGATGCTATTTGATGGGTTCGACACCAAGATCCTTGCAGATTTTCACGGCAAGAATGTCGCTGATTTCCTTGTGTCTTGGGATGGAAGACCGCTTGTTTTGAGCGGGATTCCACCACCAAGAGTGATTTCCGCCTTCGCGGAGCAGGTCGCAGCCGTGTGAGCGCAAATATTTCAGCAATGCGCCCCGCTTCATACCGCTATCGCTTCTTCCACATAATTCGAGCCGGCTGCCGCAATGGCATCGTCCCGGTTGAATTGCAGGGCTTCCCGCAGGGTGACACGTAGCGAATTCAGTAATTCTTCACGTGTTTTTTCCTGGCAGTTGACGCCGGCGACCTCTTCGATCCAGCCAAGCCACCAGTCACCTTCTTGTTTTACGACAGCAGTGTAAACGGGGTTCATTGCAACCTCTTCAGGCAATGGGTCTCCGGATCAGGCGCCTGCACGCGCGTCGCGCCGGAACATCTCCTTGATGCCGCGAATGGCCTGGCGCGTGCGGTGCTCGTTCTCGATCAGACCGAAGCGCACATGGGTGTCGCCGTATTCGCCGAAGCCGATGCCGGGCGCAACGGCAACCTTGGCATCACGCAAGAGCTTCTTGGAGAACTCCAGCGACCCCATGGCCCGATAGGGCTCGGGGATCGGCGCCCAGACGAACATGGTCGCCCTCGGCGGCTCGACCGGCCAGCCGGCGGCGTTCAGACCCGAGCACAGTACGTCGCGCCGGCTCTGATACATGTCGCTGATCTCGCGCACGCACTCCTGCGGACCCTCCAGCGCGGCGATGGCCGCGACCTGGATCGGCGTGAAGGTGCCATAGTCGAGATAGGACTTGATACGCGCCAGCGCCGAGACCAGGGTCTTGTTGCCGCACATGAAGCCGACGCGCCAGCCGGGCATGTTGTAGCTCTTCGACAGGGTGAAGAACTCGACCGCGATGTCCTTGGCCCCAGGGATCTGGAGGATCGAGGGCGGCTTGTAGCCGTCGAAGGCGATGTCGACATAGGCCAGGTCATGGATGACCCAGATGCCGTGCTCGCTCGCGATGTCGATGACCTTCTGGAAGAAGTCCAGCTCGACGCACTGCGTGGTCGGATTGCCGGGGAAATTGAGCACCAGCATCTTGGGCTTGGGCCAGGACTCCTGGATCGCCTTCTGCAGCTCCTCGAAGAAGTCCACGTCCGGCGTCAGACGCACATGACGCACATCGGCCCCGGCGATGATGAAGCCGTAGGGGTGGATCGGATAGGCCGGATTGGGCACCAGCACGGTATCACCGGCACTCATGGTGGCGAGTGCCAGATGCGCCAGACCCTCCTTGGAGCCGATGGTCAGGATCGCCTCGCTCTCGGGATCGAGATGCACGTCGAAGCGATCGCGATACCAGTTGCAGACGGCGCGGCGCAGACGCGGAATGCCGCGCGACATCGAATAGCGATGGGTGTCCGGACGCTGGGCCGACTCGACGAGCTTGTCGACGATGTGCTTGGGCGTGCCCTGGTCCGGGTTGCCCATGCCGAAGTCGATGATGTCCTCGCCCCGGGCTCGCGCCTCGGCCTTCAACTCATTGACGATGTTGAAGACATAGGGCGGCAACCGCTTGATGCGGTGAAAGTCTGACTCGGGGGCGACCACGGCGAAACCTCATGGGGTAATGGTGGATGAAAGCGGTCAAGTCTACCGCCGCGATCGGGAGAAATCATCACTCAGAAGAGATCGTCCATGACACGCGGCGCCGAGCGCTGACCCGAACCACTGCCACGGCGCGCGCCATCACCGGCCGGACTCGCGACCCGGACCGGCTCGGGACCGAGCAGAGCGTCGCGATACTCCTCCTGCACCAGCTCCACGACACCGCTCTTGGCCTTGGTCTCGACCCCCCGGGCCGGATCGACCCGCACCTCGACCAGCCCGGGCGGCGGCTCCAGCGTGGCGACGGGGCGATCCTTGAGTGCCTGCTCCATGAAGTCGGCCCACAGGCCGAGCGCCGCCTTGCCGCCCTCCTCGCCCCGGCCGAGCTTGCCGAAGTCGTCGAAGCCCATCCAGGCGATGGTGACGAACTCGGCCTGATAGCCGGCGAACCAGGAGTCGCGGATGTCGTTGGTGGTGCCTGTCTTGCCGACGATGTCGGGCCGGTCGAGCTTCTTGGCACGGGCGCCGGTGCCGCGCTCGATGACCTCGCGCAGGAGCGAGGTCATCTGATAGGCGGTGCGCGGATCGATCACGCGCTCGGCCAGCCCCTGCCCCTGGGCGGCCAGTCCACGGGTGGCGGCGGACGTGTCGCCGGTCTTGTACCAGCAATCCGGACAGGCGCGCGCCGGACGCGCCTCGAAGACGATCTGGCCATCCCCATCCTCGATGCGCTGGATGAAATAGGGCGTGACGTGATAGCCGCCGTTGGCGAAGACCGCATAGCCCTCGGCGAGCTTGACCGGCGAGAGTTCGCCGGTGCCGAGCACCATGGACAGTCCGAGCGGCAGGGCCTGGGTGTCGAAGCCGAAACGGCGGATGTAGTTCTGGGCCTCTTCCAGCCCGACGCTCTGCAGCAGATTGATGCTGGCCAGATTGCGCGACAGCGCCAGCGAGCGGCGCAGACTGATGGGGCCGAGTTCCTTGTGGTCGGCGTTCTTGGGATTCCAACGCTGATTGCCCTTGAGCTTGACGGCCTGATCGCGCACCAGGCTGACCGGCGTCCAGCCGCGTTCGAGCGCGGCGGCATAGACGAAGGGCTTGAAGCTGGAGCCGGGCTGGCGACGCATGTCGACGGCGCGGTTGAACTTGGAGTCGCTGAAGGCGTACCCCCCGACCAGCGCCCGGACGGCGCCGTCATGCGGATCGAGGCTGACCAGCGCCCCTGAGACGGCGGGGATCGGCGTCAACACCCAATCGCCCTTGGATGAGCGTCTGAGGCGCACCAGATCACCGACGGCGACCGCATTCGGACCGCGCCGCCGCTCACCGCGCCAGCGCGCCAGATTGCGCTGGGTGCGCGCCCAACTGAGCGCCTTGCGCGGCAGCTCGACCCGCTCGCCGCGTCCGACGTAGATCTCGGCTCCGGACGACGAGACGCGGGTCACGAGTCCGGGCGCCAGTTCGGGGACGCGCGTGACCTCGTCCAGATAGGCGTCGAGTTCGGCCTCGCTCAGTCCGGCGATGTCCAGGGTCGCCTCCGGGCCGCGATAACCGTGACGGCGATCGTACTGACGCAGCGCGGTGCGCACTGCGTCCTGCGCGGCCAGCTGCAAGCGCGGTTCGAGCGTGGTCGTGACGCGATAGCCGCGATTGATGGCGTCCTCGCCGTAGAAGCGCACGATCTCGGCGCGGGCCATCTCGGCGACATAGCCGGCCTCCAGATCCGGGCCTGGACGGTGGGCCTGGGCCGTGTCGGGCGTGGCGACGGCGGCGGCGTGCTGGTCGGCGTCGATGTAGCCGAGTTCGAGCATGCGTCCGAGGATGTAGTCGCGCCGTTCCAGGGCGCGCTCGGGATTCGTGATGGGGTTGTTGGTCGAGGGCGCCTTGGGGACGCCGGCGAGCATGGCCGCCTCGGCGATCGTGAGCTGGTCGAGCGGCTTATCGTAGTAGAAGGCCGCCGCTGCCGAGATGCCATAGGCGCGATGCCCGAAGAAGATCTGGTTCAGATAGAGTTCCAGGATCTCCTCCTTGGTCAGGGTCTGCTCGACGTGCAGGGTCAGCAGCACCTCGGCGAGCTTGCGCTGGAAGGTCTTCTCGGGTGAGAGGAAGACGTTGCGCGTGAGCTGCATGCTGATGGTACTGCCGCCCTGCGCCTTCTCGCCGGTACTCAGATAGCTCAGGAGTGCGCGCCCGAGCCCCTGGGTGTCGATGCCGCGATGCTCGAAGAAGCGGCTGTCCTCGGTGGCGAGGAAGGACTCGATGACCAGAGGCGGGATCTGGCGGATCGACACCGGACGCCGGCGCTCGATGCCGAACTCGCCGATCAGACGTCCATCGGCGCTATAGACGCGCAGCGGTTCCTGGAGCTGGACGTCGCGCAGGGTCTGGACGTCGGGCAGTTCGGGCAGGGTGACGGCAACGAAGACGCCCGCGCCCACCAGCCCCAGCGTCAGCACCTGCAAGGGAGCGCCGAGTCCCGAGCTGACGAGTTGGAAGAACCAGTGGCTCGCCGAACGCGAGCCGGCGCGCCTCGCTGTCCCCACCCCTCGCTTCGCGGTGTCCAAGTCGCTCGATCGAGCCGTGTCTTTGGTCTTGTTCAAGGTTCAATCACCTGTCGAGCGGCATGAGATGGCCCAGGCGACGTCGGCGGCCTGCCGGTTGGCGGCCACATCGTGCACGCGAAAGAGTTCCACACCCTGCATCACACCCAGGGCCGTGGTGGCACAGGTGGCCGCCACGCGCTCATCGGCGGCCACATCGCCACAGAGCGCGCCGAGAAAGCGCTTGCGGCTCGTCCCGAGCAGGACCGGGAAGCCCAGTTCGACCAGGCGACCCAGTCCGGCCAGCAGTGTCAGGTTGTGCTCCTGATCCTTACCGAAGCCGATGCCGATGCCCGGATCGAGCAGGATGTCGCACTCGCGCACACCGGCGGCCAGGGCGGCCTCGGCGCGCGCGGCCAGATGATCGCGGACCTCGGCGACCACGTCCAGGTACTCAGGGGCGCGCTGCATGGTCTGCGGCGTACCGCGACGGTGCATGAGCACGATGGGCGCCTGGAGTTCGGCGGCCAGGGGCAGCATGTCGGGATCGTCGAGTCCGGCCGAGGTGTCGTTGATCCAGTCGGCGCCGGCGGCGAGCGCGGCGCGCGCGACACGCGCCCAGGTGGTGTCGATGCTCAGCGGGATTCCAGCGGGGATGCGGTCGCGCAACTGCCGGACCACATCCAGGATGCGCCGTTCCTGCTCCTCGGGCGGAACCGGAGCCGAGCCGGGGCGGGTCGACTCACCGCCGATGTCGAGGATGTCGGCGCCCTCCTCCAGCATCCTCAGCGCCCGCGCGACGGCGGCCTCGCGCTCCAGGTAACGGCCGCCGTCGGAAAAGCTGTCCGGTGTGATATTGAGGATGCCCATGAGGCGCGGTGGACGTGACGAAGGTGATGGATGAGCGATGGACATGGTGTCTGGAGTTGTGCAGGCTGGAGGTCGAGTGATCCTTGATCGGCCCAATGGTTCTATACTGAAGTATAGGGATTGAACCGGATGGCGATTCGATCGCGCCCGCGAGGGCAAGGGTTCGATGATAAAGCTTCCTTGGATTCAGGTAATGAGGGTCGAGACCATGATCCCAGACAAGACTGTCGACGAGCGACGTAGTTTCCGACGGGTACCCTGGACGGGACAGGCGCGCATCTTTCCGCTCAGTCTGGAGGCCTTCGGCACGCTTCCAGGCATCCAGGAAGTGACCTCGCAGGATATCAGCGAGGGCGGCATCCAGGTACGCAGCGCGCAGATGGTGCCGATCCACTCCCGACTGCTGGTGGAACTGGAGTCGAACGAGACCTCCGCGTGGATCCAGGCCGTCGGTTCTGTGGCCTGGATCTCGCCGGCGATGCGCGACGAACCCTGGTGTCTGGGCATCGAATTCTCGGACGTCGGTGATCTGGCGCGGGCCGGTATCCGTCACATCCTGGACGAGGTCGAGGCGCCGACGCCGGAAGCCTCCCGCGCGTAGGCATAGAGTGCGAGATACTCCCGCGCCGGCCGGCGCCAGGAATAGTCACCCCGCATGCCGTTGAGACGCAACCGGCTGAAGTATTCAGGGAAATCGCGCCAGAGTCCGAGCGCGCGGTCCATGGCCGTCTCGAGCGATTCCGTGGTCGGCTCGTCGAAAAGGTAGCCGTTGCGCGACTCGAAGGGCGCGGTCGAGTGGTTGGCGTCCCGGATGGTATCGGCCAGTCCACCGACCCGTCGCGCGATCGGAACCGTACCATAGCGCATGGCGATCAGTTGCGTCAGCCCGCATGGCTCGTAGAGACTGGGGATGAGGATCATGTCGGCCCCGGCATAGATCAGATGGGCCAGCGACTCGTCATAGCCGAGTTCGAGATGGGCGTGCGGGTGGGTCTCCAGTGTCGATGCGAGGCGCGCGAAGCGCTCGGCGATGGCCGGCTCGATCGCGCTGCCCAGGAGCGCGATCTGGGCGCCGGCGTTCAGCCCATACCGGATGCCGTGCGCGATGAGTTCGACGCCCTTCTGCCGATCCAGACGGCTGACGATGGCGATGATCGGCCGGTCGGCGGCCTCCTCCAACCCGAGACGCGCGCGCAAGGCCTGACGGTCGAGCGCCTTGCGCTCCAGGCACTCGGGGCCGAAGTTCGCCGGGATGAGCGGATCGGTCAGCGGGTTCCAGACCGCCTCGTCGATGCCGTTGAGGATGCCGCCGAACTTGTAGTCATAGCGCTGGAACCAGGATTGCAGTCCCATCCCCTGTTCAGTGTTCCGGATCTCCCAGGCATGGCGCGGCGAGACGGTGTTGACGGCATCCGCCGCCGCGATGCCGCCCTTCATGAGATTGGCGCGGCGCGGATCGCCGGGGTCGGCCAGCCGATCGGGCGTGAGCAGACGCGCCGCATCCAGACCGACCCGCGCCAGCAGATCGGCCTCGACCCAGCCCTGATAGCCGACGTTGTGCAGGCTGTAGCAGACCGGAATCCGCCCGAGCGCCTCACGGCGCTCGGCGAGCAGCACAGGCGCCAGCCCCGTCTGCCAGTCGTTGCAATGCAGCACGTCCGGCCGCGACTCAGGGCGAGAGACATACTCGACCAGGGCGCGCGAGAAGAAGGCGAACCGCTCGGCGTCGTCCGGCTCGCCATAGATTCGCCCGCGCTCGAAGAAGCCATGCGTCGAGTTGGGCGCGATCAGCCGGCATTCATAGCCATCCAGGCTCAGACCGAGCACCCGGCAGACGATGGATTCGCCCCCGAAGGGAACCTGTAACTCGATGCCGAGCGGACGCGGTCGCTCCAGGGCATCGAACCTCAGGACGTCGTAGGCCGGCAGGATGACCTCGACGCGCTCGCCGACACGCGCCAACTCGCGCGCCAGCCCCTGGACGAAGTCACCGAGACCGCCGGCCTTGGCGATGGGCGCGCACTCGGCGCTGACCATGGCGATATGCATTGTTTCGAAGATTGGGAATCGGAATGGCGGTTATCGAGGATCATCCGACTCGGGCGGCGGATGCCGCGCCAGGGCGCGCCGGATGAGTTCGGGGTCGTCGACCCTTACACTGAGCTGAAAGCGTCCGCCCGGCCCCACGCGATAGCGATGACCGAAGAGATCGATCTCGGTGTCGGGCGTGCTCCAGCCATGGAGGCGGAGTTCGGCCTCGATGACGAGCCCTGCGGTCGCGGGCGCGGGATCGGCATAGGTCAGACTCGGGATGGCGTGCATGAGGGCGGCGACCGCCGGAACCGACGGGCCTGTCGCGACAGGCACTCCAGCGACGGGCGTGAAGATCGAGTCAACCGCGACCTGGGGTGCGCCACCGACCGAGGTCGAACCCTCCGGCGGCGACTTGAACGCGCCGGGTATGGTTTCCCCCCCCTCTCCCCAACCCTCTTCCTCAAGGCGCGAGGGAGCACGCTCGGGCTCAGGCTCAGGTGAAGCGACGTGGTTCCAGTCCATGCCGGGCGGCGCAGGCCGCAGCGACTCCAGTCCCAGCCCCCGCGCCTGCTGGAGCCGATTGGAACGCGCCAGCAACAGCCAGCCGCCCTCGGGATTCATCAGGCCCAGCTCGGCCTCGAACAGGCCGGAGCCGTCGCCGACCTGGAAGGCGACCTCACCGCTCCCGCTCAAGCCGGACAGATGCAGAGGTTGCTCGCGGACCGGCTTGGAGCCGCCGCCGATGTTCACACGTCCGAGCCTCAGCACGGCCTGCGGCGCGCCGTCGGCGCGCGGAAAAGACGCGCCATGCCCCACGACCTCATCGGCACGCAACCGCCAGCGCACCCGGACCTCGCCTTCCGCGCCCGGATAGAGCGTCAGCGGCTCGACCGGGCCGGCGAGCGGAAAGACGGGGACGAGCGGCGCGGCGGGCGGCACCAGATCGGGCGTGACACTGGGCATCGGATCGCGGTCGCTCACACCCCGGACAGGCCGGGATGGGTACGCAGGACAGCCTCGACCGCGTCGAGCGCGGCGGCGGCCGGTCGGGTGCGCGCCTGGAGATGCGGAATCCAGGCATCGCCCCAGCACAGGAAACAGCTCGTCTCGGCCTCGAGGATCTGGCGGCGCGCGCGCACCAGGGTCTCGCCCGCGACCTGATAGACGTCCGGCCACGACTGACAGAGCGACCAGTAGCGCTCGCTCAACCGGCGCACCTCGTCGACGGCCTGGCGCTGACATTCGGATCCGATCCAGGGCGAGAAATCATCCCGGCAGGACTCACCGACGTTCCAGGAGCCGGTTTGCACCTGGGCGCGCGCGGTCGGACGCTGTCGAGCGAGATAGTCGCCGAGCAGCACGGGCGTGATCGGATAGTCGCCGTCGCGACACTGCTCCATATAGGGCGCGAAGAAGTGACCGAAGAAGCCGGACGGCTCGTGCGTCTGTCTGAACCAGCCGCCGTTCTCGCCGTCGGACCAGGTGGTGACGAGCCGCGCCTCGTCCGGACGCGGGGAGACCGTGGAGCGCCAGGACAACTCGTCGCGCAGCCAGCGTGGATTCAGACCATGCCCCTGGGCATTGGAGACGTCACGGTCGCGCGGCACGATGGTGATGCAGGCCCCATCGTGGCAGGCGACATAGGGCCTGAAGATGTCGTTGACGCCGTCGACGGGAAGCACATGCACGCCATCGACGATGACGTACTCATAGCCGGCCTGGACCAGTGCCGGGATCATCTCCATCGAGAAAGCCAGCTCGGGCGGCCAGAAGCCGCGCGGACTGCGCCCGAAGACGCGCTCGATGACGGCGCGCCCGCGTTCGAGCTGCTCGGGCCAGTCGGCACGCGGGATCAGCGGGAAGATCGGGTGATAGTAGCCCAGGCCGAGCAGCTCGATGTTGTCGGCCGCGCGGTAGCGCTCGAGCATTTCGGGGATGTCGACGATGTGACGGTAGAGATCGACGATGGCCGGGTCGAGCAACTGCTCCAGCAGCACACCCGAAAAGCTCACATGCAGCCGCGCCACGTCTGCGTACTGTTCGGCATGGCGCACGGCGCGCTCGTAGCAGCGCAGGATCTGCTCGGCCTCCCAGGGGTTGACCTCGAACAGCAGGCGCAGATTACCGGGCGGCTGATGCATGTGCAGCCCGAGTGCGTGAAAGAGCTGTGCCCTTGCCATGGATTCTCCCGTCGCCTGAGCGGCTGTCCCCCTAGGTTGGCTGGATGGCGGAAGGATCCGATGCCGACCGCCCTTCGAGTACCAGGATACTCCTGGAGCGCACCAGTTGACGCCCGTCCTCGACCGGGCACTGATCCTCGGGCGGCACCACGTCGGTCGGCGAGGCGCGCGCAGTGTCCAGGGCCAGATGCCAGCGCGCCGGCGCGATCTCGGGCAGGGCGAAGCGCAGAGCGCGATCGCTCATGTTGATCATGACGTGCAGCAACGCCTCATCGGGACAGACCGGGGCGAGCGTGAAGGCCAGGATCCGGCTCTCCGGATCGTCCCAGGGTGGGGCCTCCAGTTCCAGACCGTGCCAGACCACGTCCGGGATCTCACCGCCCGGCAGCGGTCGCCCGGCGAGGAAGTGACGATGACGCAGACTGGGATGACGCTTGCGCAGTGCGATCAGTCCGCGCACGAAGCGCAGCATGGCCGCGTTGCGCTCCATCAACGACCAGTCGAGCCAGCCGGTCTCGTTGTCCTGACACCAGGCATTGTTGTTGCCCTGTTGTGAGCGCAGCACCTCGTCGCCGGCCAGCAGCATCGGGATGCCCTGGCTCAGGAACAGCAGGGTCAGCAGGTTCCTGGCCTGACGGCGGCGCAGGGTCAGCACCTCGAGGTTCGGGGTCTCGCCCTCGGTGCCGCAGTTCCAGCTCAGATTGTCGTCGGTGCCGTCGCGGTTGCCTTCGTGATTGGCCAGATTGTGCTTGCGGTTGTAGGAGACCAGATCCCAGAGCGTGAAGCCGTCGTGACAGGTGACGAAGTTGATGCTGTTGATCGGCTTGCGCAGATTGGCCTCGTACAGATCGCTGCTGCCCGAGATCCGGGTGGCGATCTCGGGCACCAGGCCCGGATCGCCGCGCACGAAGCGCCGGATGCTGTCGCGATAGCGTCCGTTCCATTCCATCCAGCGATAGCCGGGGAAGGTGCCGACCTGATAGAGCCCGGCGGCATCCCAGGCCTCGGCGATGATCTTGGTCGCCGCCAGGGTGTCGGACAGCTCGATGCCCCAGATCACCGGCGGGTTGGCCAGTGGACGTCCATCGGAATCGCGCGCCATGGCGCTGGCCAGGTCGAACCGGAAACCGTCGACGTGCATCTCGCGCACCCAGTATTCGAGCGCGTCGATGATGAAGTTGGTCACCAGCGGATGATTGGCGTTGACCGTGTTGCCGCAGCCGGTGAAGTCGAGATAGATCCCCTTGTCGATGGCGTCGAGACAGTAGAAGGTCTCGTTGCCGAAGCCCTTGAAGGTGAGCGTGGGACCGCCCGCCCCGCCCTCGCTGGTGTGGTTGAAGACCACGTCGAGGATGACGCCGATGCCGGCGCGATGCAGCGCCTTGACCATGTCGCGGAACTCGCGCCTGTGCGTGCCCTGTTCGGGCGTGACGCAGAAACCCGGATGCGGTGAGAAGAAGCCGAAACTGCTGTAGCCCCAGAAGTTGCGCAGACCGGCCTTCCAGACCGGCTCGGGCACGTCCTGTTCGTCGAAGGCCATCACCGGCATCAGCTCGACATGGGTGATGCCGAGTTCCTTGAGATAGGGGATCTTCTCGATCAGGCCGAGAAAGGTGCCCGGATGGCGGACGCCCGAGCTGGGATGGCGGGTGAAGCCGCCGACATGCAGCTCGTAGATGATCATCTGCTCGCTCGACAGCCGGATGGGTTCGTCGCCCTCCCAGTCGTATTCCTCGGCGAGCACGATGGCGCGCGGCGAGTCGTGCGGCTGGACACCCTTGCGCTGGCGCTGCCAGCGATCCCAGCCGGCGACATTGACCGCGCGCGCCCAGGGATCGACCAGCTCGATGCTCGGATCGAAGCGCCAGCCGTGGCCATGCGGGTCGTTCGGACCTTCCAGGCGCCAGGTGTAATGGGTGCCCGGCGGCAGATCCTCGACCATCAGGTGCCAGGAGAAGAAGGTGTGATTGGTGCGCGGATCGAGCCGGATGGTCTGGAAGGGCTCGGGACTGGTCGCCGACTCGTAGAGCAGCAACTCGGCTCCAGTGGCGTGCCGACTGTAGACGGAGAAGTTGACGCCCGCATCCTCGACGGTCGCGCCGGGCGGATAGCGTCGTCCCGGCAGTACAGGATAGGGAGCGTTTGAGGCTGGCATAAGGGCGGAGCGGTCTCGAACAGTCGCTGTAACGAGCGCCATCATAACATGCTCGTATCCGTCGCTTATGTGGGATGACCTGCACGCAACAACCGTTCTCAGCCAGTGGGCGCCGAGGTTGGTGCGAAGTCGCGTTCAAGCGGAGGGCTTCACGCTCCACATTCGCCCGCTTGGCGAAGAAGCTGAGGCGATCGTACGCTGCCCGAGCTTCAAGGCCCGGCGCTGGGTCGTAGATCGCACACAAAACCGCTTCCGTCGCCGGCCGGTGCGCTGGGGGAAACACGATGATACCTATCCGGCCATGGTGCATCTGGCGTTCGACATCATCACCCAGCGGACCACCGGCCTTGTGGGACAGGCCCTTACAGCACCTTGGTCACGAGCTTGACGGCCAGATCCTGCGGATCGCTCTCGATGCGGAAGCCGAGCGACTTCATCAACGCCAGCATGCGCGAATTGGCCGTCAGCACCTCGCCGTCCATGAGGCGGAACCCGCGTAGGCGCGCGTTCTGCATCAGCGAGCGCATCAGGCGCGCACCGATGCCCAGGTTGCGATGGTTGTCCGAAACGACGATGGCGAACTCGCAGCTCTCACCGCCCGGACGACTCATGTAACGCGCCACCCCGACCTCGATCTCCACGCCGTTCTCTTCCAGCACGCCGATCAGGGCCATCTCGCGGTCGTAGTCGATCTGGGTGAAGCGCACCAGCATCTCGGGCGTGAGTTCCTTGATCGCCTGCATGAAGCGGAAATACTTGGTCTGCTCCGAGAGTCCGCGCACGAACGCCTGCTCCATCTCGGCGTCCTCGGGCCGGATCGGGCGGATGACCAGATCCCGGCCGTCGGGCAGTTGCACGCGCTCGATCAGATGGCTCGGATAGGGATGGATGGCCATGTGACCATAGGTCGGCTGTTGCGGCGGACGGTAGTCGACCTTGATGCGCACATCCACGGCGATCACCTCCTTGTCGTTGCCGATCAGGGGGTTGATGTCCATGCTGATGAGTTCAGGCAATTCGCAGACCATCTCCGAGACGCGCTGGAGGATGCGCGCGAGCGCCACCCGGTTCATCGGCGGCATGTGCTGGAAGGCGCCCATCAGCCGCGCCACCCGCGTGTGATCGATCATGGTCTCGATGATGAAGGCGTTGAGCGGCGGCAACCCCAGCGCCCGGTCGCCCAGCACCTCGACCTTGGTGCCGCCGGCGCCGAACAGGATCACCGGGCCGAAGATCTTGTCGCGGAAGACGCCGATCATCAGCTCGCGCGCCGCGCGCGTGGAGACCATGCGCTCGACCGTGATGCCGTCGAAACGCGCATCCGGGCGCAGCCGCTTGGCGCGCTCCATGATCTCGGTGAAGGTTCGGCGCACCGACTGAGCGTCGTCGATGTTGAGCTTGACGCCATCGACGTCCGACTTGTGCTCCAGATCGGGCGAGTTGATCTTCATCACCACCGGAAAGCCCAGCGCCTGAGCCGCCATCAGCGCCTCGTTCGGGGTGCGGGCCAGGATCGCCTGCATGGTCGGGATGCGGAAAGCCGAGAGGATGGCCTTGGCCTCGATGGTCCCGAGCACCTTGCGCCCCTCGGACATCACGCCCTCGATGATCAGGCGCGCGCCCTCGACATCGGGCGGATCTTCGTAGGAGAGCGGTGCCGGCGACTGCATCAGGAGCTTCTGGTTGCGCTGATGGATGGCCAGGAAGGAGAAGGCTTCGACCGCCGCTTCCGGGCTGTCGAATTGGGGCACGTCCTTCTCGGAGAGCAGCGCCTGGGCCTCCAGCACCCGCTTGCCGCCCATCCAGCAGGCCAACACCGGCTTGCGGCTGCCCTTGGCGGCCTCGATGACCTGCTGGGCGGTGGCCACCGGATCGCCGAACACCAGCGGGGCCAGGATGCAGAGCACGCCATCGACCTCTGGGTCGGCCAGGCAGGCTTCGAGTGCGACCCGATAGCGCTCGGGCGGCGCGTCGCCGATGATGTCGATCGGGTTGCCGTGCGACCAGTAGTCGGGCAGTGCCTGTTCGAGCTTCTGGCGCGTGGACTCGGTGAACTGTGCCAGGGTCAGACCCAGCTCCACCGTGCGGTCGGCCGCCAGTACGCCCGGCCCGCCGCCATTGGTGATGATGGCGATGCGATCCCCCGCCAGCCGGCGCCGGGTGCCGAACACCTGTGCAGCGGCGAAGAGCTGATCCAGATTGGCCACCTGAACCACGCCGGCGCGGTCGGTGACGGCGCGAAACACCTCGGCCGAGCCGACGAAGCCGCCGGTGTGCGACTTGATGGCCCGCGTCCCGGCCGGATGGCGTCCGGCCTTGACGATGACCACCGGCTTGAGCCTTGCCGCCGCGCGCAGACCGCTCATGAAGTGGCGCGCGTGACGGATGCCCTCGACATAGAGCAGGATGCACTGGGTCTGGGTGTCGAGCGCCAGATAGTCGAGGATGTCGCCGAAGTCCACATCCGCCGCCGCCCCGATCGAGACCACCGCCGAGAAACCCACGCCGCGCGACTCCGACCAGTCGATCATGGCGGTACAGATGGCGCCCGACTGCGAGACCAGGGCCACATTGCCCCGGCGCGGCAGATCCTCGCCGACGCTGGCGTTCAGGCCGTGCTGCGGACGCATCACGCCCAGACAGTTCGGCCCCATGACGCGGATGCGGTTGCGCCGCGCCGCCTCGACCATCTTCTCCTGGAGTGCGATGCCGCGCTCACCGTGCTCGCCGAATCCGGCCGAGTGCACCACGGCGGCCTTGACGCCATAGCTGCCGCACTGGTCGAGGATGGCCGGCACGCACTCGCCCGGCGTGGCGATCAGGGCCAGATCGATCTGCTTGTCCAGCGCGTTCAGGTCGCTGTAGCAGGGCTGGCCCGCCACCTCGGTATATTTGGGATTGATGGCGTAACACTGGCCTTTGTAACCGCCGGCGAGCAGGTTGCGAAAGACCAGGCCGCCGATCGAGCCGTCGTTGTCACTGGCGCCGAAGACGGCCACGGCCCCCGGCGTGAAGAGTTGGTCGATATCCGTCAAACGCATGAGATCCGCACTCCGAGCCGAAAAAGGGTTTAATCTGTGGCATGGCCACCGCACGGCGGCCACGAGTTTGGCCGCAAGCCAGTTGAAGAAAAGAATCGCTTCCTACCCCCATGGGTCAAGCGTGGCGATCGAGTCTTGAGGACAGCCTTCTATGAACCTCGCCTTCATCTCACATCCGTCCTGTCGCGAACATCGGATGGGGGCCCATCACCCCGAATGCCCCGAACGGCTCTATGCGATCCAGGACCGACTGATCGCCTCCGGCATGGAGATGTTACTCACCCATTATGACGCACCCAAGGCCGGCGTCGAGCAGATCGCGCGCGCCCACGATCGCGACTATATCGAGACCATCATGGCCGCCGCGCCCCAGGCCGAGGACGTGCTGGCCTGGATCGACGGCGACACGGCCATGAACAGTCACACGCTGGAGGCGGCGCTACATGCGGCGGGCGCGGCGATCCTGGGCGTGGATCTGGTGATGGGTGAACGGCATCATGCCGCGTTTTGTGCCGTGCGTCCGCCGGGTCATCATGCCGGACGCGCCAAGGGGAGCGGGTTCTGCATCTTCAACAATGTCGCCATCGGCGCGCTGCACGCCCTGGAACATCACGGGTTGGAACGGGTGGCGATCGTCGACTTCGATGTCCATCACGGCGACGGCACCGAGGAGATCGTGATCGGGGACGAGCGGATTCTGTTCTGCTCCAGCTTCCAGCATCCCTTCTATCCGGGCACGGGAGCGGATACCGACGCGCCCAATGTCGTCAACCTGCCCCTGCCGCGCCTGACCGATGGGGCGGCGTTCAAGGCGGCGGTCGAACAGGCCTGGTTGCCGCGGCTGGAGGACTTCCAGCCGCAGCTGATCATGATTTCAGCCGGCTTCGATGGGCATATCGAGGACGACATGGCGCACTTCAATCTGCACACGGCCGACTATGGCTGGATCACGCGCGAGATCCATCAGCTGGCCAAGCGCCATAGTCAGGAGCGGGTGGTGTCCTGTCTGGAGGGCGGCTATGTGCTCTCGGCGCTCGGGCGCTGTGTGAGCACCCATATCGATGAGTTGATCGGGCACGCTTGACGCCAGTGGTGAGCCTCGATCAGCGCGCCGCAGAGACCGATCCTGGCGCGAATCCGGCGAGGCTCATCACGAAGCTCTGGAACTGCGCTGCCCACACACGGGCAGCCACAAGCAGAGTTCGAGCACGAAACGCCTGAGCATAGGCATTTGCGAGCGCATCATCGCCGATTCACGGATTGCGGTCTCGTTCTGTGAAAGCGCAGGGCCAGGCCGAGCATCGACAGCATCAGCAGTATGAGCGCCCATTCCGAGAGGGTCGGAATCGGATTCGGCGAGGGCGGCGGTCTCACAGGATCATCGATTTCAAGCCGATCCGGGAAACTCAAGGCCGTTGCCGCGCGTTCTTCGTCAAGACGCACCTCCACACGGTTGAGACCGGATGTGCTGGTGAACCCGCTCGGATCGGTCTCGATCAGGATATAGTCGCCAAAATCGAGATCCTCGAATAGGAAGTAACCATCCCCCGATGTACGTGTACTGGAAATCAATGTTCCAGTGCTATCGGTCAGCTCGATCAGTACGCCCCCCAAACCGGGTTCATCGTCGTCGACATCGTTGTCATTGAGATCCTGGAAGACGCGACCCGTGATGCTGCCATAGCGAATCAGGCCGAAATCCGCCCGACCCGGCGTAGTCAAGGTCACGGTCACGTTCTGACGGATCGGTGTGGTATTGACGAAATTCGCAGGCGGCGTGGAGACGACGGTGTAGTTTTCCGGCTCGACATCGAGGAACAGATAGCGCCCATCACCAGACGTGATCTCAAGGCGCAACGCTTCTGAAGCCGCCGTACCGAACAGGGATCGCCAACCGGAAGCCGCGTTCGTTGATAGCAGGTCGATGCGGATTCCTCCGACACCCAACTCGCCTGTATCGACGCGACCGTTGCCGTTGGTATCTATGACGACCCGACCATAGACGAGTCCGATCGGTTGCACGCCGAAATTGGCCGTCGCGCTTCCATCAATGCTGAGACTGACGGTCAAGGGAGTAGGACTCGTGGCCAGATGATCCGGAATGATATCCCGTTCGACACGGTAGACGCCGGGCGGCAGATCACTGAACAGATAGGCGCCATTGCCGGCGGTCAGGGCCGTGGCTAGCACCACTCCATCGCGCTTGAGCGTGACGAGGATGCCGCCCAAGCCATTCTCTCCCTGTTCCTGGACGCCGTTGCCGCTCAAATCCATGAATACGCGCCCGGAAATGGCGAGACGGGGTTGATCGCCGAAATTAGCTGTGGCTGCACCGACCTGACCGTTGGGCTCGGCGGCCAGACTGACGGCCACGCGATTCGTGGTCGTGCTGACATAGCCGACCGGATCGGTCTCCACGACCTCATAGGCACCGGCTGGAATCGAATCGAACAGGTATTCACCGACGGTGTTGGTCATCGCGGTCAGAAGCAGACCTGATCCGGTCAGAGAGCGCAGAGTCACAGTGACGTCCGCCAGACCGTATTCGGCGCTACCCTGCTGGCCATTGCCGTCCAGATCGCGGAACACCCGTCCTGAGACCGTGCCGCGAAGTTGGTCGCCGAAATTAACCGTGGCTCCGCCGCCGGCGGCCAGATTGATCGCGACCCGGTTCGAGGTAGTGCTGAACCAGCGATCCAGGTCGGTTTCGACGACGCTGTAGGCACCGGCATCCAAGCCATCGAAACGATAGCTTCCATCAGGCCCGGTGCGAGTGCTCCGGATGAGCGTGTCGGACTGTCCGCGCAGTTCGACCAGAACATTGGCAATGCCCAGCGCGCCGCCATCCTGCAGACCATCGCCATTGTTATCAGCGAAAACACGCCCGGAGACCGATGAGCTGCGTTGATCGCCGAAGTTGGCATTGGCCGCGCTCGCGACCGCCTGGCCATTGAGCACGAATGCCTGGATTCGGACCGGCAACAAATTGAGCGTGGTGCTTACATAGCCGTCCGGATCGGTTTCGCGCACGCTGTAGCGGCCCACGCTGACCTGATCGAACAGATAGAGACCATTGGCATCGGTCACAGCGGTCCGGGTCGCGCCCTGTTCGTTCGTCAGTATCACTGTTACGCCTGCCAGTCCGGTCTCAGCACCATTGAGCAGACCGTCGCCGTTGATATCCTCGAACACGCGCCCCGAGATGGTGCCGAGCGGCTGATCGCCGAAATCGACCACGACCTCACCGTTGGCTGCCACTGAGGCGGGGATGTTGTTCAGCGTGGTGCTGGCGTAATTGGGCGGGTCGGTTTCGACCAGGATATAGGAACCAGGTACGACCGGGTCGAACTGATAACGCCCGCTTGAATCAGTCAGAGTCGTGCTGGAATTCGAGCCGTCACTGACGGATGTAAGCGTCACCAGTACTCCGGAGATACCGGGTTCGCCGGGGCCTTGCACGCCGTCACCGTCCAGATCGGCGAACACACGACCGCTGATGCGTCCGTTCAGCCCCAGGATGCGGGTCTCGTCTTCGGCGCTGTTGTTGTCGGGGTTGATATCGCCGCCGCCGCTGACACCGGCGCTGTTGGTCACACTCGTCGGAGCCTCGGCGGCCACGTCCACTGTCAGGGTGATGGGCGGATAGCTTGCCCCGGCGGCCAGTGCGTCGGCGCGGCTACAGCTCAGGGGCGTGAGCGTGCAGGTCCAGCCGCCGCCCGAAAACGCGGTGGCCGTCAGACCGGTCGGCAGGGTATCGGTGACGGTCACGGAACCACTGGTGGTCTGACCGCCCTGGTTGGTCACTCGTAGGGTGTAGATCGCTCCGCGCTGACCGGCGCTGAAGTCACCCGTATGGCTCTTGATCAGCACCAGATCCGGTCCAGAGCCGATGGTCGTGACATCGCTGGCGGTGTTGTTGTCAGGGGTTACATCGCCGCCGCCGCTGACGCTCGCCGTATTGGTTACGCTGGCAGGGGCGTCTGCTGCGACGTCCACTGTCAGGGTGATGGCCGGATAGCTGGATTCGGCCTCCAGTACATCCGAGCGCGAGCAGGTCAGCGTGCTCAGAACGCACGCCCAGCCGCTGCCGCTGATCGCCGTGGCGGTCAGGCCCGTGGGCAGTGTGTCGCTCACAGTCACAGTTCCGGTGGTCGGTCCGGTACCGCTATTGGTGACCGTTAAGATGTACTGTGCTCCGGTCTGGCCCTGTACGAAATCGCCCGTATGGGTTTTGGCAAGCGTCAGGTCGGGCAATGCGGCTAGACTGACAGTGATCGTCTTGGTCGCCGTGTCGCAGGCCGGCGGGGTCGTCGCAGGATTTGCGCAGATTCGATAGGTCACGACATAGACGCCGACATCGGCGGTTTTCGCCGCCACGAACTGCCCGCCAGCATTCAGCGTGAACCAGCCACGGGTATCGGTAAAGGCTTGCCCATCCTTGGTCAGACCGACGAGGCTCGGAGTGACATTGGCGATGGTCGCCGGATCCGTGCCGACTCTATCGTTCGTCAGCAAATCATACGTCTCTGTGCCGCTGACCGACTGGGTCAGCGTCGCGGCGGCATCATCGACGGCATCCACGACCTTGGCGGAGACGCCGGCGGTGTTATTGGCAACATTGCCATCGGTACTCGTCGTCGAGGTGCTGCCGGAGAGGCTCAGTAGGCCGGTGGTCGGCGCTGTGGCCGTCACCGTGCAACTAACGCTCGCGCCATTTGCCAGACTGGCGACCGGGAGGGCGAGTGAGCAATTCGACAGCGTCCCGCCCGTTACGCTACAGGTCGCCTGCGTGGCTGCCGCCGGACCCGCATTGGGACAGGTCACCGTGCCCGTTACCGTCGCGCCGGGACTGGCCGCCGCCGGGAAGCCGCTAAAGGCGATGCCCATGTCGGCCGCCGTCGGCGCCGCGTTCACCAGGGTCGTGTCGCTGGCGCTGTTGTTGCCGCCGGTACCGGGATCGCCGGTGGCGCTGACGCGCGCGATGACATCCACGGTGCCCGCCGTCAGCGGGGCCGTATAGCGCAGGGTGGCGGTTTGTGTAGCGCTACTTGCCAGGGTGTTGGTTGCAAAGGTGATCGTCACCACGCCGCTGGCGCTGTCGTAGGTGCAGGCGGTGGCGCCGGCGGTGCAGGAGACGCCGGTCAGGCCCGCCGGCAGCAGGGCGCTGTAGGTCACGCCGTTGGCAGTGCTGTTGCCCGCATTGCCGAAGGTCAACGTGACATCGACCGCCGCGCCGCCGGTGGCCGTGGCCGGCGCATCGACCAGGGCATAGACATCGACCGTCGGCGCCGCGACGATGCCGGTGCTGCCGGAGGCGCTGTCGTTGGCGGTACTGCTCTGACTGGTCGAGGTGGTGACCGCGGCGGTCACGCCAACCGCGCTGCCGGGGGCGGTATAGGTCAACGTCAGATTCAGGGTCTGGCCGGGGGCCAGGGTCGCCGGCAGGTCGCAGCCGGTGATGGCCCCGCCGCTGTAGGTACAGGTAGCACCGTTGTAGGTGATGACCTGATTGGTGGGCGAACCAGTCAGGGTCAGGCTGTAACCGACGTCCGCCGCCGCGGCCGGTCCCAGATTGGCGAAGCTGAACGGCACCGTAACCGTGCTACCGGCCGTGGCGCTGGCCGGCGGCGCGACCGCAGCGGTGACATCGGCCGTGGTGGCGGCGCTGATGGCGGTGCTGGCGCTGGCGGTGTTGTTGCCGGTGTCGCTATCGTTCGCGGCGCCGACGGTGCTGGTGGCCACCACTGGACCGGTCGTCGGCGCCGTATAGGTCGCCGCCAGATCGACCCGCTGCCCTGCCGTCAGGGTGGTCGGCAGACCGCAGCCGGTCACCGCGCCCGTTCCGGCAGTGTAGGTGCAGGCAGTGCCCTGATGGGTCACGGACACGTTGGTGGGCGCGCCGGTGAAGGTCAGCGTATAGGTGACGCCGGTCGCACTGGCGGTGCCCAGGTTGGTGAAGCCGGCGTTGACCGTGGACGTCGCGCCGCTGGCGATCGCCGCCGGGGCGTCGATCCAGGTGGTGACATCCGCCACCGCCGATCCCGTCACCGCCGTGCCGGCGCCGGCGGCATTGTCGTTGGTGGTGGCCTCGGCGCTGGCGGTGTCGATGCGCGACTGGATCTCCAGGCTGCTCGCGCCCGTGGCCGGCGCCAGATAGTCGATGAGCACCGTGGCGCTCTGGCCGGGAGGCAGGCTGGTCGGCAGGCCGGTGAGAGTCAGGATGCCCGTGGCGCTGTCGTAGACGCAGGCCGCGCCCGAGCAGGAGACGCCGCTCAGGCCGGGCGCCAGCACAACGGCGTAGGTGACGCCATCGGCTTGGGACTCGCCCTGGTTACCGAAGGTCACCCGCGCCTGGACGTTACCGCCCGCTGGCACGCTGGCCGGGACATCGACCGTGGTGTAGACGTTGGCCACCGCAGTGGCGCTGATGTCCGTGGAACCGGTCGAGGCGTTGTTCGCGGTGTGGGTCTCGCCGGTCGCCGCGATGGTGGATGTCACCGTCACCGTGCCGCTGGCGGGGGAGGTGTAGGTCAGGACCAGTTCGACCGCCTGGCCGGGGTTGAGCGTGGCGGGTAGGCCGCAGCCGGTCAGGGCATTGCCGGCATAGGTGCAGAGGGCGCCGTTGTTGCGGATTTCGATGCTATTGGCCGCAACCGCCGCGTCCGAGAAGGTCAGGTTATAAGTCGTCACCGGCGCCGCGGCCGGGCCGAGGTTGCGATAGACCAGCGGGACGGTCACGGTGGCGCCGGCCGGGGCGCTGGCGGGCGGAGCGACGCTGCTCAGGACATCGGGAACGGCGGATGCGGTGATGGCGGTGCTGTCGGTGGCGCTGTTGTTGCCGGCTGTGTCCGGATCTCCAGTGGCGCTGACGGTAGCGGTCACGGCCACCGGTCCCGTCGCCGGAGCGATGTAAGTCAGGGTCAGATCGACCGCCTGACCGGGTGCGAGGGTGACCGGCAGGCCGGTGATGGTGACCGTGGTGCCGCTATAACTGCAACTGACGCCGCTGCCCGTGCAGGTCACGCCAGTCAAACCGGCAGGCAGAGTCAGGCTGTAAGTCACGCCTGTAGCCGAAGTCGCACCCAGGTTGACGAAGCCGACCGGGACCGTGACGGTGGTGCCGGTCGTGGCGCTCGGCGGAACCGTCAGCCAGGCGGCGACATCGACGACCGACGTAGAGACGGTCGTGCTGTCGGTGGCGGTGTTGTTGGCGGTCGGCGTCTCGCCGGAGGTCGTGGTGGCGATCGTCGCCGTTACCGAGGCCGAACCGGACGCCGGCGCCGTATAGCTCACGAGCACATGCTCGACCTGACCGGGAATCAGCACGGCGGGCAGGCCCGTGAGCGTCAGAGTCGTACCGCTGTAGCTACAGGTCGCGCCGGCGCAATCGACGCTCGTCAGGCCGGCCGGCAGCGTCACGGTGTAGGTCACGTCCTCCGCCGTGTCCGTGCCCTGGTTGGCAAAGGTCAGGAGAGTAGTCACCAGACCGCCGGCAGCGGCGCTCGCGGGCGCATCGACCTGGGCCTGGACATCGGGCGCCGGAGCCGCCGTGACGGTGATCACGACCGTATCCGTATCGGTCAGATTGGTGGCATCGGTGCTCAGAACGGTCAGCGTGGTATTGGCGGCGCCGGTGAATTTCAGCGTCCCGAGGACGGTATTGATGGCGGCCTGGGAGCCGCTTAGGGTCAGGGTCGTCGAACCGTCTGCGCCAGCGCTGATGGTTACGCCGCCCGAAAGGGTGACATTCAGCGCGCCCGCGCCAACCGTCAACCGAACCGTGGCCAGGTTAGTGTCGGTGTCCGCCACCGAAATACCGCTGATCGCCGTCTGGACGCCGCTGACGATCGTCTGCGCGTCCGGAACCGTATTGACGGGAGGATTGCCGGCGGTACTGGTGTAGGGGAAGTTCTGGGTCAACGTGCCCGCCGCCAGGGTGACGTTCGCCGTGCTGGCGCCATTGAGTCCGGCGGGTGGCGTCTTCACCGTCACGGTCGCGCTGCCGCTGGTCGGCAGGCCGCCCTTGGCGTAGATACCCGAGCTGTCGGTATAGACCGTCCAGGTATTGGTGCCGTCGCTGACGGTCAGAGGCATGCCGGAATAGACGGTCTCGCCGGCGTCGAAAGTGCCGTTGTTGTTCGCGTCGAAATAGACTCGCCCCGTAATCGTGGCGCTGGTGGGATAGCCTTCCGACTTGAAGCCGAAGTTCTGAGTCGCGGTGCCGCCCTCGGGGATGGTCACCGTTGCCGGATTTGTGGCCGGAACCGTCAACGTCAATCCAGACTGGTCCGGTACGGTCACGGATGCGCTGCCCTGCGGCACCACGCGGCTGTAATAACCAGCCTCGTTGGAGTACGCCGTATAGGTCGTCCCGGAGACGACGATCGTCACGGTCTGCCAAGGCAGTGCGGTGTCGATGGTCGCGTCGTAGAAGCCGTCCTTGTCATTGTCCTGGTAGACATAGCCCTGAAGGTTGCCCATGCCGGAACCGAGCACGGTCACGTCTTCCTGGGTCGAGTTGAGCGGCTCATAGGGCGTGACCGCCGCGCCCGCGGCGGTGGCCGGGTTCTGGGCCAGGGCGCCGCCGGTATCCGCCGAAACATTGGCGGTGAAGGTGATCGACACGGTGTCGTTGGCGGGGACGGTCAGCGACCAAGCCGGCTCGATGCTGCCCGCCGTCGGAGAGGCTGTCGGCACCACGGCGGTACCATCCGACTTGACGACGCTGGCGGTCGAGGCATAGCTGAAACCGGAGGGCAGGATGTCGCTCACCGTCGTGACGGTGCTGCTGGCGAGCGAATTGACGACATCGATGACCCAGGTCGCGGTTCCGCCCGCCGTGCTGATGGGCGTGGTGGTGCGCTTGGTGATCTTGAGTCCGCCGATTTCGGTGGTGACAGTGGCGGTCGGGGTGCAGGGGTTTGGGTTGCAGGTGCTGCTGGTGTTGCCCGTGCCGCTGCTGGTCAGGGTGCCGGTCGTGCCGGGCATGATGATCGCCTGGACGCTGGTCGAGGCGCCGGGCGGCAGATCGGCGAGGTTGGTCCAGGTGACGATGTTGCTATCGGCTCCGGACAGGCTGCCGTTGGGACTGGTGGCGATGACGCTCGAACCGGCGGGCCAAGGGGTCGCGGGAGTGACGGTACCAACCAGGGTATCGACGATGCCAACGGCGGTCGCGGTGGCGTTGCCGGTGTTTTTCAGCGTGAGGCTGTGGGTGACGCTGCCGATGACCGAGGCGCCCAGAGTGCCGGTGACGCTCGCGGACAGGGTCAGCGAATTGCCGGAGACCGCCGTGATTTGGGCGTTGGTTCCGCCCACGTTGACATACTGGCCGACGGCGAAGACCGAGGTGTCGTCGACGAAGATGGTGGTCGCCCCGGTGGCCGCCGCCGTGAGTTTCGCGGTCGGATAGGCCAGGGTCGAGGGGCCGGCGGCCGTGAGCGTCAGCACCGGATAGGCGCTGGCGCTCACGTCGACGGTGGGAGCCGTCACGCTGGCGGCATTGCCGGCGCTGGCGGTGGCCGTGGCGTTGGAGATGGTGGTCGTCCCCGCCGGCAGGTCGTTGACCGTAACCGTGAATTTGACCGTTGCGCTGGCATTGCCGGCGAGCGATGCCTCGGTGAATGTCACCCGATTGGTCAGCGGGTTGAAACTGCCCGTACCGCCGGTGACCGCCTTGAAGCTGGTATTGGCGGGGATGGTGTCGCTGACGGTCACGCCGCTGGCGGACGAGCTGCCTGTGTTGGCGACGGTCAGGGTGTATTCGATCTCGCTGCCGGGCGCCAGGCCGGTCGTCGGGCTGGCGGATTTGGTCAGGGTCAGGCGCGGGCTGGCGTTGAGGGTGACCTTGACTTCGTTGCTGTTGACCTCGGTGACGCTCGTCGCGGATGCCTGGGCCGTATCGGGGATGACGGTAGCGCCATCGAGCAGGCCGGTGATGGCCACCTGCATGGTGTAGGTGTAGGACTGGGAAGCGCCGGGCGCAAGGGTTGCGATGGTCGGCCAGGTCAGGGTGCCGCCGCTATTCGTACAACCGCCTGTGCAACTGACATAGGTATAACCAGTTGCCGTCGGCACGACATTGCTGACCACGACATTCGTCGCATCTGACCCACCAGTGTTGACGACGGTCAGCGTATAGGTGACGGTCTCGCCAAGCAGGGGATTGGTTTTGTCGGTGGAGAGGTTGAGGGCAAGCGCGGGCGTGGGCGTTGCGCCTTCAGCAATGACGGTGGTTGTAGCCGTTGCTGCAGGCGGTGAGGTCAGGCCAGTCGCCGCTATGACCGCGCTGTTCGTCAGCGTGGTGCCTGCCGCCACGCCTGATCCGACAGTGGCGTTGATGACCAGTGTGCCGCTCTCGCCAAACTTGACGGTGCCAGCGGTATCCGAGGTCGTCGATTTGATGCTGAAAGTGTAAGTATTCGATGTCGGCGTCGGCATAGGGTTGACCGTAACCCCATTAAGCGTTGCCGAAGCGATGGTTACACCCGCTGGAAGGGTATCTGCAATGGTTGCGCTAGTGGCATCGACTCCACCAGTGTTAGCGAATTTTAG
Source organism: Allochromatium humboldtianum (assembly GCF_013385175.1). Lineage (GTDB taxonomy): Bacteria > Pseudomonadota > Gammaproteobacteria > Chromatiales > Chromatiaceae > Thermochromatium > Thermochromatium humboldtianum. The sequence goes on from NZ_JABZEO010000009.1 coordinate 191,552, forward strand.
AGTGTAAGCGATATCCGTATTGCTGCCAGCCGTAACCGAGGGCTTATCGACGGTTTTGGATAGCGAGAGATTTGCTGGCGCTGATGTCTGGCAAAACGAGGATCTAGAATTAGATGTAACACTATCGTAGTGAAAAGTAATGTCTTTCCCACCAGACGCGCGGAATTGAAAATACCAGCGAAGCTTATCATTTGCGCCTAAAGTAGTTCCATTTGGTATTATTACGCTATAAGTGTACCATGTTCCCGTGCCTGTAGAGACGTTAATTTCATCACTTGTTGCAATCGTTTGATTCGTCGTGGCATTGCGCAGAATAACACGCGATCTTGCCCCTCCCTGCTGAGCACTTAAACGATAGTTAACGGTCAATGTTTTATTTGACAAATCTAACGCCAAACCAAGAGCTGACTGTTGCTCAAAAATAATTTGATTTGGCTCTGACGTATAATCTTCAAAGGAGTTATCCGTTATTCCCGTAACAGTTGTTGTATAATCCAAAGCGCTAGACGGCTCCGTCAAAATTGCTGGTCTGATAGTAGAAAGCAAGTTATCGCTTCCCTGACGAAAATAAAAGACTGCACTACAATACTGTCCAGTTATTCCAACATCATTTGTTGATGTAACTCCGGTAGCATCACCTGTCCATACTATTTTTGCTTTATTTGCTGCTGGATTGGGATACGTAAACGGAGCCGCAGCCGCCGTCGCGGTCACGGTAACTGAACCAGTCGTATTGGCTGCAACGGTTCCGATATTCCAGGTGACGACGCCATTGCTATGCGTGCCTCCTCCAGTATTTGAGGCATAGTTCAGGCCCGCTGGCAATGTATCGGTCACGACAACCCCACTAGCCGCCGCCGTTCCGTAATTTTTATAGGTGATCGTCCAGGTCACCGACCCACCCGGCGCCACCGACACCGCGCTCGCCGTCTTCTCTAAAGTAAACGCCGGCGTACCGGCTACGTTCACGCCCGTCACCGCCACCGTGCTGCTGGCCGTCGAGCTGACTGCCGCACCACCGCCCGGCGGCGTGGCGCTGATGGTGGCCGAGTTGGTCAGCGACGTGGCGCCATAACTGGTCGGTACTTTGATGGTCAGGGTGACGCTACCAGAGGCGCCAGCAGCCAAATCACCCAGTGTCCAGGTGACGGAACCCCCGCTCTCGCTACAAGAAGGTGTTCCGCCCGTGCAGCCGAAATAGGTCACGCCCGCCGGCAGAACATCCGTGATTCCGGCAGCCGTGACCGTCACCGCCGAATCGTTGCTGTAGCGCAACGTATAGGTCAGGGTATCCGTGTCATCGGCGGCTACGCTGTAGGTATCCGGCGTTTTGCTCAACGACAACCGCGCCGCATCCACGCCGATCGCCACCGGCTCACTCGTGATGGTGCCGAAGCTGGTCGCAGCGCCGGCGGTATTCTGATAGGTACCGGCGACGCTGCTGGCATTTGCGCGAAAAATCAGGGTTCTTGTTTCGCCCTTGGGGATGCTGACTTCCGGCGAAAAGGTCCAGGTCAAGGAATAGCTGCCGCTATCCGGCGATGCGGATGGATTCAGAGATCCGCCTTGATTCGAGTCAAAACTGAACCCCGCTGGCAGAGTATCGGTGATGCTGCTGACCGTTATCGCATCACTGTTGTTGGATGGATTCGTGATGGTGATGGTGTAATCCACCGTCCCGCCCGCGACGACACTGCTGCTACTGGCGATCTTGGCAATGGTCGGAGCCACGCCGCACGCATTGATGGCCACGCCGATCAGGGCCGTCTGAATGCCGGTGACATCGGGATTACCGTACCAATCTTCGGTCGCAACCGGAGACATCTCCGGCGAATGCGTCGGAAATGTCACTCCGGAGACCAAGGTATTACCGACGGAGATTTGACCATCGGTATTCCCGCTCAGATAGGAAAAGGTTCGATTGTCGATCCCGGAAGGCGTGATGCCATCGTCGACCTTGGTGTTGTCGTCCACCGCCTGCACGCCGATCAGATACTTGCCCTTGGCCAGGCTGGTGGCGTTCCAGGTCGCGGTCCAGGTGTTGAGCGTGCCCGCTTTCAGGCTGCCGGGCGCCGCCTCAGTCCAGACGCTGCCGGTATCGCCGGCCGTGGTGCCGTCGCCATCCCGATCATGCCAATAATAGAACTTTACCGATTTGATCGAAGACTCGATCGCGCCGCTATCATTGACGTAGAGCGTATCCTGCACCTTGGCCGTCAGACTGTAGCTGCCCGAACAGGTACTCGGCCCCGTCGCTGTTACGCTGGAGACAATCGGCTGGGCGTAGGGCGTTGTCTTGTTGAACGACAGATAATCGCCAAACGGCCCCGGCTTGGAAGCATCCCCGATATAGGTTCTATTGAGCGAGCAGTCCTTCTGAAACGGATTGTTCAGGCTGTTCGCGGTGCAGAACAGCATGGAGATAGGTGTATTGCGATCGATCTTTGGACCAGGCTGTCCATTGGAGCCGGTTAGCCCGGAAGCATCCAGCATCTTCACCGGAATCTGGTAGTCGATGAAATACTCGGTGCAGGAATCGGTATAGACCAGCTTGGCACGGGTAGTGCCGTAGTCCCAGCTATTGGTGCTCGAACCGGATGGCCATGTCGTATTGGGCTGGGCTGTTGGATAGTTACTGTTGAAATTCAGCAGCTGACTACCAGACGCGAATGCCGTCGGATTGTGCGCGATCAGCTTGATGTTATTAGAATCGGACAGATAGTCGATGGACTGAGTCGGGATGTTGCCCCAGATGCCGGCGATCATGTCGATCGGCTCTGATGGGCTGCCCGAAGAGCCATTCAGATGCGCCGCGAGATCACGATAACCGTCACCGTCCACGTCAAACAGCACGGTCCAGAGTGCCGAACTCCAGGGACTCGTGGCGCTGTAATTACCGGCATTGGGGCCGGTCGCGTAATTGTTGGCGATCTGCTCCACTCGCCAGCGGAACATGATGACATCGTCGCTGCCATCCTCAGCCGCCCCCTTCTTCAGATGGTAATAGATCGACGGGTAGGTCTTGTCGATACAGGACGATGAGACGTTGACATAGTTCTGGG